>CAZLCX010000001.1:0-22847 GCA_964558325.1 uncultured Halanaerobiaceae bacterium
AAAACAAATAAGTCTTATTAATTAGCAGGAGTTAATCTAAATATCGAGAATAATATAAGCAGTGAAAGGAGAATTAGCTATGAATAAAAACCAACTTTTACGCCGTTTACCGGCGGTAAACGATATAATTAAACATCAAAAAGCAGATCAATTAACAGAAGAATATAATCGTGATCTCATAATCCAGGGCATTCGGGATGAACTGGAATATCAGCGCCGTAACCTTTTAAAATTGATTGCCAGGGAGCAGTTTCAGCAGGCTGAAGCAGAAGTTAAATCCCTAACTGTAGAAAAACTTCTTGCTAATATAGCCAGTAACTTAGAGAAAGAATTTAGACCCCAGCTGGCTCCAGTAGTTAATGCAACTGGAGTTATAGTCCATACCAACCTGGGCCGCTCTCTCCTGTCAAAGGAAGCCAGAGAGATGGTTGAGATGGTGGCCAGCCATTATAATACCTTAGAGATAGATAGAAATACCGGAGAGAGAGGTTCCCGTTATGATAATGTAGAAGAGCTAATCTGCCGGCTGACTGGAGCTGAAGCAGCCTTTGTTGTCAATAATAACGCTGCAGCAGTCCTCCTTGCCATCTCAACCTTTGCCTCAGGCAGGGAGATTATTATTTCCAGAGGCGAGCTGATTGAAATCGGCGGATCCTTTAGAATTCCATCAGTTATGGAGCAGGGAGGAGCCGATTTAGTGGAAGTAGGCACCACCAATAAAGTTTATCTTGATGATTATGCCAGGGAGATCAACGAAAATACCGGGATGTTACTTAAAGTTCATACCAGCAATTATAAAGTAGTTGGTTTTACTGAAGAAGTTGGCCTGGATGAATTAGTCCAGTTAGGCCATAAGCATGATATCCCGGTACTTGATGATCTTGGCAGCGGAGTCTTTCTTGATATGACAGAATTTGGTTTAGAAAGAGAGCCAACTGTTGCTGAAAGAGTCAAAGCCGGCGGTGATATTGTAACTTTCAGCGGAGATAAGATTCTAGGAGGTCCCCAGGCTGGAATTATTGTCGGCCGGAAAGAACTAATTGAAAAGATGAAAAAACATCCATTGACCAGAGCTGTCCGGGTTGATAAATATACACTAGCTGCCCTGGAGGGAACCCTTAAAGCCTATCTCAGGCCAGAGACTGTAATCGAAAAAATTCCAACCCTGAATATGTTAAGCCTTGATCAGGATGACTTAAAAGAGCCGGCAGAAAAGCTGCAGGCGTCCCTGGAAGAGATTCTCCCCCAGAGAACAGACTGTCAGATTGAAGAAGATATCTCTCGAGTTGGCGGAGGAGCCTATCCTTTATCTGAGCTGCCAACCCTAACAGTGACAGTAGCCTGGCCTGAAGTTGGAGCTTCAGAGCTGGCTTCAGCTCTTAGAGCCCATTATCCTCCAGTTTTTACCAGAATCAGAGATGAGAAGTTGATCATTGATTTAAGAACATTACAGGAAGGCGACCAGGAAATCATTATCGATGCCTTTAAAGAGCTGGAGGTCAGTTAATATGAAACAGAAAAACATTATTGTTGGTACAGCAGGTCATATTGACCATGGCAAGACAACATTAATCGGAGCCTTAACCGGTGCCGATACTGATCGGTTGAAAGAAGAAAAAGAGAGAGGGATTTCCATTGATCTCGGTTTTACCGGGTTTGATCTCTCAGATGAGATCCATGCCGGAATCATAGATGTACCTGGCCATGAGAAATTTATCAAGAATATGCTGGCCGGAGCGGCTGGAGTAGACCTGGCCCTGTTAGTTATTGCAGCAGACGAAGGGATCATGCCCCAGACCAGAGAACATCTGGCCATCCTGGAGCTCCTCCAGGTGAAATACGGCGTAGTTGCAATCACCAAGGCCGATAAAGTCGAATCAGACTGGCTGGAACTGGTAGTTGAAGATGCCAGAGAGCAGCTAGGCGATAGTTTCCTAAAAGACGCCCCTTTTGTTCCAGTTTCGGCAATTGTAGGTACCGGACTTGATAAATTAGAAGAAGCCCTCCTAGAAGAGGCCAAAAAAATACCTGGCAAAGATGAATCAAGTAATGTCTATCTACCGATAGACCGGGTCTTTACAATGTCAGGCTTTGGAACGGTTATTACCGGAACCCTGGTTAGCGGCACCCTGGAAACAGGCAGCCAGATGTTAATCTACCCGGATAAAGATGAAGCCAGAATTAGAAGTATCCAGGTCCATAATGAAAAGGTTGAGGCTGCCTATCCTGGGGAAAGAACCGGGGTTAACCTGGCAGGTATTGATAAGGAAGATATTGAGCGAGGCGATGTCCTGGCCACCCCAGGCAGTCTAATTGCAACCTCCAGGCTCGATGGCCGGGTTAAACTGCTGCCATCATCACCGATGGTTCTTGAAAATGACACCAGAATTCGCTTTCATATTGGGGCCAGAGAGGTATTGGGCAGAGCCTATTTGATTGATAAAGAAGAAATCCTGCCAGGAGAATCAGGGCTGGTCCAGTTCCGCTTAGAGGAGACAATCGTCTCCCGGTTTAAAGAAAACTTTGTAATCAGGCGGTATTCACCGATGATAACTATTGGCGGAGGTAAAGTTCTGGAAAACTCACCGCCGAGACGAAAGCACCATGATTCTGCAGCTATTGAAGAGCTAAAAATTAAAGAGAGCGGGACTCCAGCTGAAAGAGTAGAACTTACCTTAAGACTGGCTGGCAGACCTCTAAGGATTGATGATTTAATAGAGAAGACAGGACTTTCAGAAGCAGAGATCAATAATTTACTGCAAGAATTAATCGCATCAGGTCAGGTATATGAACTTGCAAAATATCAAAAGCCAGGTTACCTGGCAGCAGAACCAAAAGAGGCTGTCTTAAATGAAATGGTAGAGATAACAAAAAAATATCATCAGAAACAGCCATTACGGCCAGGGATCAGCAGGGCGGAATTGAGATCCAGCCTTTCAGTTGAGCTTAATACAAATGAATTTAATCAACTGGCAGAGGAACTGGAAGAAGCAGGGAAACTTGAACTTTCTCAGAAGTATATCAAAGAGGCAGGTTTTCAGGTTGAATTTACTGGCAGGGCAGCTGAGATAAAGGAAGGTGCTCTTAAACTTTTTGCCGAAAATAAGTTTAGCCCACCGGAGGTTCCAGACCTGGCTGAAGCTTTAAATGAAAATGATCAAAAATTAATCAGAGAAGTTATTGGAGCTTTAGAGGAAGAGGGCATTTTAATCCGATTGACAGAAGACCTTTATTTCACAGAAGAGGCAGTTGCTGAAGCAGAAAAAATGATAAAGGAATTCTTTTTGCAAAATGAAAGCCTTGAGTTAAGCCAGTTTAGAGATATAATTGGTAGCAGCAGGAAATATGCCCTGCCTTTGCTGGAATATTTTGATGAGCAGGGTTTAACCTATCGAGAAGGCGATAAAAGATATCTAAAATAACTTTTATGAGCTAGCAGGAGTTTTATAAGTCAGAAGCTTTTAAATCAGAACTTAAGGAATTTATAATCCAGAAGCTTTACAATCATAGCTTAATATATTATAATATAAGAGGTTAGCGGGAATGGCTGGGTCCATGGTGGACTCCACGGACTTCAAATCCGCTGGCGGGCCGGGTAGCCGGTCTGTGGTGGGTTCGATTCCCACACATTCCCGCCAAAATTATCTTTAAGAAATTTAAAACCCTCTGGTATTATAATACCAGAGGGTCTTTTTTATCTATTCAGATTTAATAATTAAAATCATAATTTAGCTCTTTAAACCTTCTAATTTGGCGATTCTGTCTTCAGTGGTCGGATGGGTACTAAATAATTTAGTCATACCCTCACCAGAGAGTGGATTGATAATAAACATATGGGAAGTAGCTTCATTTACTTCCATAGGATTACCTTTAGCCTGTCGTTCCATCTTTCTTAAGGCGTTGGCCAGGCCATCTGGGTTACCGGTAATTCCAGCAGCAGATTCATCTGCTTTATATTCCCTGGTTCTTGAGATTGCCATTTTTACAACTAAAGCGGCCAGTGGTGCAAAGATGATTGCCAGCAGTTGAACCAGCATGGCAAGTCCACCACCTGAACTGTTTCTCCGGCCACCAAAAATCATTCTGAACCGGCCAATTCTGGCCATAAAAGCCAGAGCACCAGCCATCACAGCAGCTAAAGTACTGATTAAGGTATCTCTATTTTTAATATGGGAAAGCTCATGGGCAATAACGCCCTCAAGTTCATCTTTATCCAGCAATTTAATAATACCCTCAGTTAAAGCAATAGCTGAATTTTTAGGGTTTCGACCAGTGGCAAAAGCATTCGGCTGACTGGAAGGGGTAACATAAACCTTCGGCATTGGCAGCCCGGCTTTGTCACTTAAATCTTTTATAATTTTATGAAGTTTAGGGGCTTCCTCTTCGGTTAGTGGCCGGGATTTGGTCATTTTGATAGCCAGTTTGTCGCTGAACCAGTAACTAAAGAAATTTAAGATAAGTGCAAAGCCAAAGGCCATAATTAGACCAGATTCACCGCCGAGCACTCCACCAAATACAATAAGCACAACTGTTAAGATTGCCATTAATAGAAATGTCTTTAAATGATACATTTTGATTTCACCTCTTTCTATCTTTACTTATTTAATTTTAACTTATTTTCAAAGATTCTGCAAGTCCCAGAGGATTAGATTAAGGGGGTTTATAAGATGGAAATTGAAATTACCCAGGAGGCAAAGGAGTATCTAAAAGAAAATGGGGAGGCAATAGTGCTTTATCGGGGCAAGATAACAGCCTGCTGTCTATCAAGAACTGTTGGTCCTAAAAATGCCAGGACCCCGGTTCAGGTTCAGTTAATCAAAAATATAGCTGAAGAAAACCTTGATGATTTGGAAACTTTCAAGGAAGAAGGGATTACCATCTATACCCAGCCTGGCCTTCTTGAAGAAGAGATCTCAGGAAAACTGGTCGTTGACAGCCTCTTTTTTATTAAAAAGATCTCATTTGAAGAAAACTAATATAAGGAGACGATTATGCATACAGAAATTAAAAAAATCAGTGACAATATTGGCAAGGTAATTTTTGGTAAGGAAGATGTTGTGGAAATGATGTTAGTGGCAATCTTAGCCCAGGGTCATATTCTCTTTGATGATGTTCCTGGGATCGGGAAGACCAGACTGGCCAATTCCCTGGCCCGTTCTCTGGGTGTCAAATTTTCAAGGATCCAGTTCACCCCGGACCTCCAGCCAGCAGATGTGACCGGTCTCTATTTCTATAATCAAAAAGAAAATGAATTTTCTTTTCGGCCAGGTCCTATCGAAACAAATATTTTACTGGCAGATGAGATCAATAGAGCTGTCCCCAGGACCCAGTCCAGCCTCCTGGAAGTCATGGAAGAGAGGCAGGTTACTGTTGAGGGTACAACCAGAGAATTAGAAGAACCATTCCTGGTAGTTGCCACCCAGAACCCGGTAGAACTGGAGGGGACCTTTCCCTTACCTGAAGCCCAGCTTGATCGCTTTCTCTTTAAACTAAAGGTCGGTTATCCCTCAAAAGAGGTAGAGGTTGAGATCCTGGATAAATACCAGCAGGAGGATCCTTTTTTCAGCCTGGAACCTGTAATTGAGAAGGAGACAATAGTTGAACTCCAGCAGCAGGTTAAAGATGTCAAAATATCTTCAGATATGAAAAAATATATAACAGCTCTAGTTAGAGCAACCAGAAAGAAGGAAAATGTTGAATTAGGTCTTAGTCCCAGGGCTTCCCTTGCTATAATGCGGTCAAGTATGGCCAGGGCCTTAATCCAGGATCGAGATTTTGTGATTCCTGATGATATCCAGGCAGTCTTTCCACCGGCAGCAGGTCACAGGATCCTGCTTAAAGAGCAGGCCAATCTCAGAGGATTAAAAGCAGAGAGAATTATCAGAGAGGTTCTCCAGGAAATTGCAGTTCCAGTCGAAGGAGAGGAATAATGTGAAGAACCGCCTCATCTTCTGGATTTTAATATTTCTTGCGATGACGGTTTACGGCATTAGAGTTGGCAGTACAGCTTTGATTTCGGCAGCTCTCCTGGCAGCAAGTTTAATCTTTATTGCCTATCAGTGGAATCATTTTTCCCTGGCTAAATTATCAGTTGAGATAGATCTAACAGATAAAAAAATCTTTGCCGGCGAGGAGACAGAATTTAATCTCCATCTAATTAATGCCAAGATACTGCCTGTCTTCTGGTTAACTGTCCAGTTTCATTTTCGCAAAGGAATGAACCTGATCGGCGGTAAAAAATCAAGCTCATTACCAGGTAATAGAGATCTTTTCTTTGATAAATTCAATCTAAGTCTTTATCAGAAATTAAACCGCCATTACAGGGTTAAGCCTGAAGCAAGGGGGGCCTATCATCTTGGCCAGGGACTGATTGAATCAGAAGGGTTTATCGGTCTTTTCAGTCAGCAACAGAGCCTTTCTAAATCTCTTGAGTTATTGGTCTATCCCCAGATTTATCCAGTGGATGACCAGGTAATAACCAGACTTTTTGCCAGAGGTGAAAAAATGACCGATGGCTGGATAATGGTCGATCCAATAAATCGGGCCGGAGTTAGGGATTATCAGCCTTCTGATCAGCGAAAACAGATTAACTGGAAAGTATCAGCCAGGCACCAACAGCTTAAATCTGATATCTATCATCCTTCAAAAGCTGGAGAGATAGAAATTATTTTAGATATCAGGACAGCTGATAGGAGCTGGGAGGGAATAGATAAAGAGCAACTGGAGATTGCCTATTCACTGGCTGGTTCACTGGCCAGGCAGTTTTTAAGTAAAGGAATTGAGGTCGGTTTTCTCAGTAATGGACAGACCCAAATTGGTGAAGGTTCAAGAATTGAACCAGCCAAACATCCTGGCCAATTAGAAGAGATCTTAACTGCTCTGGCCTATCTTAAACCGGTCTTTCGGAGGTCAGTTTCAGAATATGCCTATAAATTGCAGCAGGGGGCAGATAAACTAATTATCACTACCTACCCTCAGGGACTTGAGCTAAACCGCTACTTTTCAAGCAAAGGCCAGGGTAAGAGCTGGCAGATTATTGTTGGCAAAATGAATCAGACTGAAGCTAACAGCACACTCCAATTACCAGGTTGGTCAGCCAGTTTAATAGGAGGTGAAAGGGATCAAAAATTTAAATTTAAACCGCTATAAGCTATTAAATATACTGTTTAATGCCGGTATCTGGTACTTGATTTTAAGGGAGCCAGCTGCTATCTATGCCCGGGATATTTTAGATTTCAGTTTTAACCTTCAGGTTGAAAGCTGGCTGGTGGCCTTTCTATTTATAGCCGGGCTCTGGGCTGTGATTTCCAGAGAAATATATTTTGATCAGGGTTCAATTGTTGGCCTGGGTTATTTGTTTTTAATAACAGCCGGTTCAGCAGTTGCCTATTTTTTAAACTGGCATCTGGAATTATTCATACCCCTGGCAATTCTATTAACAGTAGTCTCTTTAAGACAGGCCTTTTATGGCAATAGGGTAGATTATAGCTCCGATATTCCCAGACTTACATTAATCTATTTATTTTCAATTCTGGTCTCATATAATTTTCAGGGGCAGGTCTTAATCTGGCAGATCTTATTATTCTTTATTTTAATACTTACTCAGGCTGTAACAATTAAGATTGATAAGCAGCAATTAGGGAAAGGTTTTACTGCCAGTTATGGTCCTATAATCATATTTTTTCTTATAATGCTCTTTGCTGCAATAATCTTTGCTATTCCTTTTCAGCTGCCACTTTTAGCAGTGGCAGGGTCTATAGCTGGTCAGATTTATCAACTTATTCGTCCAGTCTTATATTATTTCACAATGGCTATATTTTATCTTTTTTACCCTGTAATGCTATTTATCCGCTGGATCTTTTCTAATTTCATTTCTGAAGGTCAGGAAACTGAAGCCCAGTCTGATCCCAGGACACCTGAGGATAATGCAAAATATTTACAGAAGGCAATTGAAAGCCCTGATTTGCCACTGGCTGAAATTGTAACAGTTATTATCCTGATAATTATAGGGATTTATCTGATTAAAAGGTTAACTAAAAGCGGAACAGATGATGATAATTATCTTTCAGAAGAGAGAGAAAGTCTTTCAGCACCTAAGATGTTTATCAATGACCTGGGTAATCTCTGGAATAAAGTGACAGCTGGTCTGGGGCGGAACAAAAAGGCCCAGTATGATCTGAATCAGCCCTGTCAGGCAGTCCGCTATTATTATTATAAATTCAGTCAGCTGGCGGCACAGGATCTAATAAAAGAGAAGAATCTATCAGCCAGAGATTATAAAGATGAATTAATCTATAATGCTGGCTGGCAGGAGGAGCAGCCTGAATTAGATAATCTAATTTCTATCTATGAAAAGGCCAGGTATAAAGAAGAAGTTGATGATCAAGAAGTTGAGATTGCAGCCAGACTCTGGCAGCAGTTAAAAATAAAGAGAGAAAATAGAGCTAAAGATTAAAAAAGCAGCAGGTAAATACCTGCTGCTAATTTTAGCTATTACTATTTAGGTTGCTGGTTTAAGAACTTCTCTTTTTTAGATCTTCTCTATTTTGCAGAAGCTGGTCTTTGTACTGGAGCTGATAAAGATCGTAATAGATTCCCTCCTGGTCCAGTAATTCCTGGTGATCGCCAATTTCTCGAACCCTACCCTTGTGCATAACAACTATTCTATCGGCATGCTGGATAGTTGATAATCTGTGGGCAATAACAATGGTTGTTCTATTTTCCGTTAGTTTATAGAGGGCATCCTGAATCAATAACTCCGTTTCAGTATCGATATTGGCAGTAGCCTCATCTAAAACCAGGATATCTGGGTCATAGGCCAGGGTTCTGGCAAAGGCGATCAACTGTTTTTCACCTGCTGAGAAAGTGGAGCCTCTTTCAGTAACTTTATGCTGATAACCATTTCTGAGTTTATTGATAAATTTATCGGCATTAACATATTCAGCAGCTTCAACTATTTCCTCCTGGGAAATATCATCCCGGTGAAGGGTTATATTATCGGCGATAGTCCCGGTAAAGAGGAAGACTTCCTGGAGCACGACGCCAATATGTTTTCTCAGCTGATGCCTGGGATAATTTCTAATATCAGTACCATCTATCTTAATACTGCCCTTCTGGATATCATAAAACCGGCTCAATAATTTGATGATTGAAGACTTGCCGGCACCGGTGGCACCAACTAAAGCTATAGTCTCGCCAGGCTCAATTTCTAAATTAATATCTTTAAGGACCCATTCCTTGCCATCATAGGAGAAGTCGACATTAGCAAATTCAATCCGGCCTTCCAATCTATCTGGTAGTTTTACAGGTTTGGCTGGATCAGAGATATCTTCTTCAGTATCTAATATCTTAAAAATCCGCTCTGAAGAAGCCATGGCCGACTGGAGTATATTGTATTTCTCAGTTAAATCATTAATCGGCTGGAAAAACCGTCTGATATAATCTGTAAAGGCATAAAGAATACCAAATTCCAGGGCAGAGTTAACAACCCGACCACCACCATACCAGATTAAAATTGCCAGGGCCAGGGAATAGAGTAGATCCATTGATGGTCTAAAGATGGCATAAACAAAAATATGGCGCATGGTTGCATCGAAATATTCATTATTAATCTTTTTAAATTCGTCAAGTTTTCTCTGCTGTTGATTAAAGAGCTGGATTATTTTCATTCCAGAAAGGTTTTCTGAAATAGTGGCATTAATTCTGGCCAGCTTAACCCGGACTTTTCGGTAAGCCTCTCTGGCATATTTTCTAAAGAATGCCGCCACCACAATAACTAAAGGCAGGACAGCAAAGGTTGATAGGGCCAGTTGTGTATTTAAAGAAAACATTATTATTATAATACCCAGGAGCATAAATAGGTCCTTGAAAAGATTGACTAATACCCCAGTATACATTTCATTTAAGGTTTCAGTATCATTGGTCACCCTGGTAACAAGGCGACCGACTGGATTGTTATCGAAATATGACAGGGACATCTTCTGTAAATGGGTAAATATCTCATGGCGCATATTAAAGATTATCCGCTGACTGGTCTTATTTAAGATATAGACCTGGAGATAATTCAAGAAAAAGCCAACAATCATAATTGATAAAAGAAATAAGGCGATTCCAGTCAGGCCGGTATAATCCTGTACTCTGAATCTGTTATATTCCTCTTCAGAAAGCTGGATAAGCCTTCTGGTCTGGCCATTAAACTCGGCATAATAACCGGTTCCATCTTCATCAACTTCAATATCTGAAGGTGTCTGGTGAAAATCTTCCATGAGATAAGATTGGCCGTCAGCTCTGATAATCTGCCAGCGTTCAGAGTCAGAATAGTCGGCTTCTAACAACCGTTCCCGGACCAGGTAATTGTCTCTAAACTCAACATATTCAACATCTTCAGTCGGAGGTTCGTCCATAACCACCTGGGCATGATTCATTATATTTATATGCTCATCTATTGCTGTTCGGATAAGATAGGGCCTGGCCAGTTCAACTGCTGTAACAAAGAGGAGCAGAATGATACAGAGCAATAAAACTTTCCAGTAGGGCTGGGCATATCTTAGTAAACGTTTCATTAATTTTGAATCATAGGCCTTTCCCAGTTCTTCTTCTTTACGAAAATCTCTCATTTCTGCACCTCCTTACTTGTTTTCCAGTTTTTCTTCTAAGAGCTGTTTCTGGTAGAGATCATAATAGAGCCCATGATTATCCAGGAGACTTTCATGGTCCCCTTCTTCGATTATTCTGCCTTCATCTAACACAAAAATTTTGTCAGCATTTTTAATAGTTGAGATTCGATGGGCTATTAAAATTGTTGTTCTTTCAGCCATGATATCTTCTAAATTACTCAAGATCGTTTCTTCGGTCCTGGTATCAACAGCTGAAAGGCTATCATCCAGGATTAAAATATCAGGCCTCTTGATCAGAGCCCTGGCCAGGGCTACTCGCTGCTGCTGGCCGCCGGAGAGGGTTACACCTCTTTCTCCTAAAATTGTATCAAATCCTTCTGGAAACTCATTGATATTATCATAAACGGCAGCTTCTCTGGCAGCCTCTTTGATCAATTCAAGATCAGTTTCTGGATCATGGAAGGCAATATTTTTACCGATAGTAGTTGAAAATAAAAAATTATCCTGGGGCACAAAGGCTGTATTTTCTCGAATTGTCTCTAAAGGTATCTTATTAATATCATGACCATCAAGAAAAAGGCTTTCCCGTTCAGAATTAAACAATCTCAGAATGAGCCTGGCAATAGTTGATTTTCCAGAACCGGTTCGGCCGATAAAGGCGACTGTCTGGCCAGATTCAATTTTAAAGCTGATATCCTTTAAGACTGGCTCCTCTTCATCAGGATAGCTAAAGGTTAAATTATTAAATTCAATTTTGCCTTTAAGTTGGTCTATCTTATAATTGGTATCAGGATAATTATAGATATCAGGTTCTTCATCTAAAATACTATTTAACCGGTCCAGTGAAGCCCTTCCCCGCTGAATATGGTTAATAACAAAACCTAAGGCCATCATCGGCCAGGTTAACATTCCTAAATAGCTGATAAAAGCAACAAAATCACCAAGGGAAATAACTTCTTCTATAACCATCCGACCTCCAAGCCAGATAACTATTAAGAAACTCATTCCTGAGAAAAACTGGACCAGTGGTCTAAAGAGTCCCCAGCTTTTAACAAGGTCAACATTTCTTTTATAGTTATTTTCATTACTTACCTGAAATCTTTCAATTTCTTTTTCTTCCCGGGCAAAGGCTTTGACAACCCTAATTCCAGAGAAGTTCTCCTGGGCTTTGTCACTGAGATTTGAAAAGGCTTCCTGAACTTTCTTGAATTTTTTATGGATAATCTGTCCAAACTTTAAGGAAATTAAAGTTATAAATGGCAGGGGAATGAGGGCGATTAATGTTAATCTGATATCAATTGTAAAGATAAGAATCGAGATTGTGGCTATTGTCAGTAAGATTGCATCAGCCAGCATAACAACCCCTGGGCCAGTAGCCCTCCGAATTGCATTTATATCATTGGTGGCATGGGCCATCAGGTCGCCGGTTTTCTGCTGTTGAAAATAATTTGGTGATAGTCGCTGGAAATGCTCATAAAGATCATTTCGGAGGTTTCTTTCCAGCCTTCTGGCAGTGCCATTAATATAAAGTCTCCAGAGGAAACGGAAAAGGGCAGTACCCCCGGCAACCAGTACAATCAGGCCGGCATAACGGATTAGTTCAGGACCGCCAACTAAACCGGCCTGGAGATTATCTGTGAAATCCCTTAATATCTGGGGGATAATCAACTGCAAGATATCGACCAGGGCCAGCCAGATTATGCCCAGTAGATAGCGTTTTTTATAGCGGAGGAAAAACCCTTTGAAACTATAATCCTGCATAAAAAGAATCAGCCTTTCTTAAAGTTTAAATTTATAATTTAATTTTTATATTTATATACTCAATTATATAATTTATAGATAAGTTGTCCAATCCCTTCTTTTTGTTGAGATAAATATTATCAAATTACAAATAAATTATAGAAGGAAATAAAACATAAACTAATTAGACAAATTTGCAGGAGTTTATTAAGTAATCTAGAAACTTATTTAGTAAGCAATAATTATTTCTGGTAATTTAAAATAAAAGGTAATTTAATAATAAAAATTTATAAGGGGATTCATTATTTGAGAAGGAGGTTTTTATATGCAGGAAGGATTCTGGTTTGCCTTAGGGCTTACAGCCTTTGCCGGTCTTTCTACAGGTCTGGGAGGCATTTTTGCTTTCTTTACAAAAAAGACTGATTTTAAATTTTTATCCTCAGCTTTAAGTTTTTCTGCTGGAGTTATGATCTATATTTCCTTTGTTGAGATTTATAGTAAAGCTTCCTCAGAGTTAATAGAATATTTTGGTGGTAACCTGGGCAATGTGGTTACTATTATTGCATTTTTTGCAGGGATTTTATTGATTTTATTAATAGATAAATTTGTCCCTGATCCTGACAACCCTCATCATGGCTGGAAAGAAGAGAATGTTGAGGCAATTGCAAATGAAAGTCCTGAGGAAGCCAAGAAAAGACTTGAAGCAGAAGAGAGACAGGAACTACATCGAGTAGGTCTGATGTCGACTCTGGCGATTGCCATTCATAATTTCCCTGAGGGGCTGGTTACCTTTGTTTCAGCTTTACATGATCCAGCTCTAGGGATTTCAATTGCGATTGCGATAGCTCTTCATAATATTCCAGAAGGAGTGGCAGCAGCAATTCCTATTTATTATTCTTCAGGAAGCCGTCTTAAGGCGATAAGTTATTCCTTTGCCGCTGGCCTGGCTGAACCAGTAGGGGCTCTGGTAGGTTATTTCTTCTTTAGATCATTTTTTGATGATCTTGTTTTTGGGATTATCTTTGCTCTTGTTGCCGGGATTATGGTCTTTATTTCAGTTGATGAATTACTGCCGGCCTCAAAAAAATATGGTGAAGGTCATCGTGAAATTTATGCTTTTATTTTTGGGATGTTAATAATGGCTATTACTCTGGTAGTTGTCTAATTTGTTATAAATTAAATATGGATAAAAGTACCGGCTGCTTTTTATGGCAGCCGGTATTAATTATCAGCCTGTAAAAGTTAGCAAGATTCTCTTATTTAGCCTTAGAAAAATACTGATCTATCTCTGTCATCAGTTCAGAGATAGGTAAATCCTGAGGACATTTATCCTCGCAGACCAGGCAGGCTATACAGTTATCGGCCCTATTTTCTTCTTTAAGATTGAAATATTTTTCAGACATTTCCTTATAATTATCATAGATGTGGGCCTGATTGTAATAGTCAAAGACCCTTGGGATCCAGACTGATTCTGGACAGGGCATGCAGTAATTACAGCCGGTACAGTCAACAGGGGCTAAATCTTTATAGATTCTTCCTGCTTTTTCAACCAGGTCAATTTCCTTTTTAGGGAGTGCTCCTATTCCTGCCTTTGCAGCTGTTTTAATATTATCTTTGACATCGCTAAGTTCATTCATGCCGCTTAGAACTATCCCGACATCTTCTTGATCCCAGAGCCACTGCAATGCTCTGGCAGCAGGGGAGACATCCTGCTTGCTTTCCTCCCAGATTTCTAAAATTTCTTCAGGAGGCTTTCTGGCCAGGAGTCCGCCCCGGAGGGGTTCCATTACAATAACTCCTAAACCTCGATCGGCGGCATAATGGAGGCCTTCCTGTCCGGCCTGATATTCAAGGTCAATATAATTATACTGAATCTGGCAGAAATCCCAGGCATCAGAATAATCGACTATCTCTTTAAATAATTTAAGTTCATCGTGGAAAGAAAACCCGATATATCTAACTTTGCCCTCAGCTTTCTTTTCTTTTAACCATTCAATGATATTTATTTTTTTCATGTCAGCCCAGCGGTCATAACTTAGGGCATGGAGTAAAAAGAAATCAATATAATCTGTCTGGAGATTATTTAACTGTTTTTCAAGATATTTATCAGCATCCTCCTGGGATTCAACCAGCCAGACAGGCAATTTGGTGGCTATATAGAGATCTTCCCGGTTAAGCTCAGGGCTGTCAGCCCTTTTTTCAAGGCCAGTTAAATAATCACCGACAAATTCTTCGCTATTTCCGCCGTGATAGGGCCAGGCGGTATCTATATAATTAACCCCATGGTTTAAGGCATAATCAAGCATCTCTGTGGCTTTTTCTGTATCAATTATTTCATTGTCATCGTCAAGAGTTGGAAAGCGCATGGCCCCAAAACCCAGGGCCGAGAGTTCTTCATCAATATTTCCCATTTTTCTATAATGCATAAACTTAATCCTCCTCAACAGGCTTTAATTTTGCTGTGAAATGTCTTAAGACTTCAGGTTCATATTCAAATTCAAGTCCGACCAGTTCATCTTTATAATCTAAAATCTTAATTAAACTATCAGCGACAAGATCGAGATGATTGTCGGTATAGACCCGACGGGGAATAGTTAGTCTGAGAAGCTCCAGAGGAGATTCTAGCTGTTCCCCAGTCTTAGGATCCCGTCCTAATAAAAATGAACCGATTTCTACACCTCGAACTCCAGCTTCCAGATAAAGGGCATTTGCCAGGGCCTGGGCCGGGAATTGATGATAGGGGATATGGGGCAGCATTTTTGCTGCATCAACAAAGACAGCATGGCCGCCAGTCGGTTCCTGGATAGGGACTCCCCCCTCTAACAGTCGATCTCCTAAATACTTTACCTGGCCAATCCGATATTTTAGATAATCGTAATCGATTCCCTCTTTTAAGCCTCTGGCCAGAGCCTCCATATCCCGGCCAGAGAGACCGCCATATGTAGGGAAGCCCTCATAGGGGACCAGGCTTGATCTAACAGTATTATAAAGTTCTTCGTCGTCTTTAATTCCAATTAGGCCGCCCATATTAACGATAGCATCTTTTTTGGCACTCATGGTAAAGCCGTCGCCATAGCTGAACATTTCAGCAACGATTTCTTTGATAGATTTATCCTGATAACCATCTTCCCGTTCTTTAATAAAATAGGCATTTTCAGCAAATCTGGCAGCATCAAAGATAACTGGCAGTTCATATTTTTTGGCAATCTTGCTGGCAGCTTTAATATTGGCCATTGAAATTGGCTGGCCTCCAGCACTATTACAGGTTACAGTAATAATTAAAAAGCCGATCTCCTCTCTGGGATGGGATGCTAAAAATTCCTCCAGGGCTTCTAGATCGAAATTACCTTTAAATGGATGATTTAATCCAGTATCATAGGCTTCTGGAATGACTAAGTTAACTGCATTACCTCCGGCCAGCTCAACATGGGCCTTGGTTGTATCAAAATGCATGTTATTTAAAACATACTGGTTATTTTTAATTAATTGAGGGAAGAGAACTTTTTCTGCTCCCCGGCCCTGATGGGCTGGCAGGATATATTCATAACCAAAGATTTCTTTAGCAATTTCTTCTAAATTTCTGAAATTTCGACTTCCGGCATATGATTCATCACCTAACATAATCCCTGCCCACTGATTATCGCTCATTGCTCCGGTGCCGCTGTCAGTTAGAAGATCTATATAGACCTGGTCTGAATTTAAGGAAAATAGATTATAGCCTGCCTTCTTTAGAGCTTTTTTTCGTTCCTGTTTTGGTATCTGTTTGATTCTTTCTACCATTTTAATCTTAAAGGGTTCTGCTTTATTTACCATATACTATTAAGCCACCTCCATATAATTGTTAGAAAAATAAAACAATGCACCTTCATTATACTCTGCTTATCCCTAAAAAATCAAGAAGAATAGCTAAAAAAATTATTAATTTATTATTTGACAGTTTCAACTTATTTAGTTATACTGAAGTTGAATGTGAAAATTAATATTTATGGGGGGTTATTTTAAATGCCTAAAAAAATGCAGTCCATGGATGGTAATACTGCTGCCGCACACGTAGCTTATGCTTTTACAGATGTAGCAGCAATTTATCCAATCACTCCATCATCTCCGATGGCCGAAATGGTAGATGAGTGGAGCGCCCATGGTAGAGAGAATATTTTTGGTCAACAGGTTAAACTGTCCGAATTGCAGTCTGAAGGTGGAGCAGCTGGAGCTGTGCATGGTTCATTAGCAACTGGTGCTTTGACAACGACCTTTACAGCTTCACAGGGTCTTTTACTTATGTTACCTAATATTTATAAAATTGCCGGTGAATTGTTACCAGGTGTTTTCCATGTAAGTGCCCGTTCAGTGGCAACTCAGGCACTTTCAATTTTTGGAGATCATTCTGATGTAATGGCCTGTCGCCAGGCTGGAGCAGCAATGATTGCTTCTGGCAGTGTCCAGGAAGTTATGGATTTGGCCGGGGTGGCACATTTATCTGCGATAGATTCTAATTTGCCTTTTATTCACTTTTTTGATGGTTTTAGAACATCTCATGAGATTCAAAAGATTGAAGTTATGGATTATGACGAGTTGGCTCAGTTTGTCAATGAAGATGCTTTAGAGACCTTCAGGAGTAAAGCTTTAAATCCTGAAAATCCAGTTACCAAGGGTACTGCTCAGAACCCGGATATCTTCTTCCAGGCAAGAGAGGCCTGTAATAAATTTTATGATAGAACTCCAGATGTAGTTGCTGATTATATGGATAAAATCAGTGAGCTAACTGGTAGAGAATACAAGCCATTTGTTTATTATGGTGCAGAAGATGCTGAGCATATTATTGTTGCAATGGGTTCAGTTACTCAGACAATTGAAGAAACTGTCGATCATTTAGTAGAGCAGGGAGAAAAAGTTGGTCTAATTAAAGTTCATCTATACAGACCATTCTCCAGCAAGTATTTCTTCGATGTTCTGCCTGAATCAGTTAAAAAGATTGCTGTTCTAGATAGAACTAAAGAACCTGGAGCAGTTGGAGAACCTTTATATGAAGATATCCGCTCATTATTCTATGACCGTGACCAGAGACCGGTTGTAGTCGGCGGAAGATATGGTCTAAGTTCAAAAGAGACTAACCCATCTCATATTAATGCAGTTTATGAGAACTTAAAACAGGCTGAAGCTAAAGATGGCTTTACTATCGGTATCGTTGATGATGTAACCTTTACCTCACTGCCTGTTGAAGAGAAAATTAATACTACTCCAGAGAGCACAACTGCCTGTAAGTTCTGGGGCTTTGGTTCTGATGGTACTGTTGGAGCCAACAAAAATGCGATTAAGATTATCGGTGACAATACTGATAAATTTGCCCAGGGTTATTTCTCCTATGATTCCAAAAAATCAGGGGGAGTTACTGTATCCCACTTAAGATTCAGTGATGAGCCGATTAAATCGACCTATTTAATTGATAAGGCAGATTTTGTTGCCTGTCATAAAGAATCATATATCGGTCAGTTTGATATGATAAGTGACTTAAAGCCAGGTGGAACCTTTGTGCTTAATACAACCATGACAGAAGATGAACTGGATGAACGTCTACCGGCTAAGGTTAAAGCCTATATTGCAGACAATGATATTGATTTCCATATCATTAATGCTGTTGAGATTGCTGAAGAAGTAGGACTTGGCCAGAGAATTAATATGGTTATGCAGACTGTATTCTTTAAGCTGGCTGATATTATTCCAATAGATGAAGCTATTACTTATCTAAAAGAAGCAATTGAAAAGACCTATGGCCATAAAGGCGATAAGGTCGTTGAAATGAATAATAAAGCTGTTGATAGGGCCCTTGATGCTTTAGTTGATGTAGATGTACCTGCTGAATGGTCAGCTGCTGAAGCCAGTGATGAGACTGAAGCAGACGATGATAGACCAGAATTTGTAAAGAATGTTCTTGATGTTGTTAACCGCCAGGAAGGTGATGACCTGCCTGTAAGTACCTTTATGGGTAGAGAAGATGGCTCATTCCCACCTGGAATGTCCCAGTATGAAAAGCGGGGAATCGCTGTCCATGTGCCTAACTGGATAGAAGACAACTGTATTCAGTGTAACCAGTGTGCCTTTGTCTGTCCTCATGCAGTTATCAGACCATTCCTTCTAGATGATGAGGAACTAGAAAATGCACCTGAAGGTATGGAAACACTAGATGCAATGGGTAAACAGCTTAAAGGTCTTAATTATAGAATTCAGGTCAGTCCTCTAGACTGTACCGGCTGCGGCGTCTGTGTAGAGACCTGCCCGGCACCTGAAAAAGCACTTAAAATGGAAGACTTTGATGAAATGGTCGAACAGGAAGCTGACAACTGGGATTATGTCAGTGAAAATGTAACCTATAAGAGCGGATTAATGAAAGATGCTTCAATTAAGGGAAGTCAGTTCAATCAGCCACTCCTTGAGTTCCATGGAGCCTGTGCCGGTTGTGGCGAGACTGCCTATGCCAAGTTAGTAACTCAGTTATTTGGCGATAGAATGATTATAGCCAATGCTACCGGTTGTTCTTCAATCTGGGGCGGTACAGCACCTACTCCAGTTTACACAACCAATGAAGCTGGTGAAGGTCCTGCCTGGGCCAACTCACTATTTGAAGATAATGCCGAGTATGGTTACGGTATGCATCTTGGCAATGAGCAGCTCAGAGGGCGTCTGGTTAATTTAGCCAAAGAAGCCATTGAGTCAGGGGTTTCATCTGAATTAGAAGAACTTCTAAAAGAATGGTTAGAAGTTAAAGATGATGGCGAGGCTTCCAAGGAAGTCGCTGAAAAGATTAAGCCGCTTCTCGATGAAAATAGCGATAACGGAGCCGTTGCCAAGATTGCCAGTCTGAAAAAATATCTCACCAAGAAATCACAGTGGATCTTCGGTGGAGACGGCTGGGCCTATGATATCGGTTATGGTGGCTTAGATCACGTAATTGCCTCTGGTGAAGATGTAAATGTCCTGATCTTTGATACTGAGGTTTATTCCAATACCGGTGGTCAGTCCTCAAAGGCTACTCCAGTATCAGCTGTAGCCAAGTTTGCTGCTTCTGGTAAGCGGACAGCTAAAAAAGACTTAGCCCAGATGGCTATGACCTACGGTAATGTTTATGTTGCCCAGGTAGCTATCGGTGCAGATATGAATCAGGCTGTTAAGGCAATTGCTGAAGCTGAAGCCTATGATGGACCATCAATCGTTATAGCTTATGCTCCATGTATTGCCCATGGCTTAAAAGAGGGTATGAATAAATCTGTTAATCAGGAAGGAAGAGCTGTTGAGACAGGTTACTGGCATCTCTTCAGATTTAATCCTGAACTAGAAGAAGAGGGCAAGAATCCATTTAGTATGGACTCTAAAGAACCGACTGGAACTATGAGAGAGTTTATGGAGAGTGAGGTCCGGTTTGCATCACTGCAAAAGACCTTCCCTGAAGTAGCAGAAGAACTCTTTGAATATGCCCAAAAACAGGCCGATAAGAAATACAAGACTTATAAACGGCTTGAAGAGACCTATGCACCAGAAGATGATGAAGAGTAAAAGATAAATAAATAGATATGTCTAAAAGGCTCTGGAGGCTATTGTTCTCCAGAGCCTTTTATCTAAATATAAAGGAGTATCTGAGATGGAAATAGATATTAATATCAAAAAGTTGTATCAACAGGTAGTTAAAATGATGCTTTTAATGATTGCAGCAGCTATCATCTTAATTAGAGTCTTTGCAGATATGACACCGCTTCAATTATTAAAGGTTGGCCGCCCTCTTTACCTGCAGCCGCTGTTTGGAATAATAGGAATAGTAGTTCTATCTTTACCTGCTTTTATAGCAATCAAATATAGGCCAGAATTGGTTGAAGATGGTCTTGAGGAGATATTATCTATCTGCAAGCTTTCCCTGCTTAAATTGGCCTTTATGAGTGTTCTGGCAGGGATCAGCGAGGAGCTACTCTTTCGGGCATTCCTCCAGGAAATTGTAGGCTTATGGCCGGCCTCAATTGCTTTTATGCTGGCCCATTTCGGGTTCTGGTTTAAGCAGAAAAAAGTAACTGATAAAATTTTATTTGGATTCTTTTATTTACTGGCCGGAGCCTGGCTGGGACTTGTTTATCAGCAGGCCGGGATTATAGCAGCAGCAATAGCTCATGCCGGTTATGATTATATTTTATTCTGGTATTTTAAGAACCATTTTCTGCAGCAGTAATTAAAGCCTTAAAAAGCTGCTGGAAGCAGTTGTGATTGAGACTATTATCATCAACACCGGCTAAATCTTCAGGATGCCATTGAACGCCGACTAAAAATCGCTGGTCTGAGTCTTCTGCTTCAACGGCTTCAATCACACCTTCATCAGAACGGGCAACAATTTTTAAGTTACTGGCTATTTCCTTTATAGCCTGATGATGGTAGGAGTTAACAAAGAGGCTGTCAAGACAGCAGAGGATTTCCTCTAACTGGCTGCCAGCTTCAATTAAGATTTTATGGTAGGCACAGGTTTCTTCTTTTTTTGAGGTATGCTGCAGGCTATTATTGAGTTGACTGTATATATCCTGATAAAGGCTGCCGCCAAGCCCAACATTGATTAGCTGCATTCCCCGGCAGATTCCCAGTACAGGCAGTTTTTGCCTGTAGGCCTCCTGAAAGAGCTTGAGTTCCCAGTTATCTCTATCAGGGTCTATTTCACCGAGTTCTTCGATTGGCCTTTCATTGTAAAATTCTGGTGAAACATCCTGGCCGCCGCTTAATAAAAGACCATCTATTAGACCCATGTAATGCTTGATATCCTGGGGCTGATTGACAATTGGAACTAAAAGTGGCAAGCCGCCTGCTTCAACTACGGCCTTTACATAATTACAACTGATAGTACCATATTTTGAATTAGATTTATTTTTTTCCCGTCTAAACAGGGTAACTCCGATGACTGGTTTGCTCATTATTTTAACCTCCGTATTTGCTCTACTATTTTAATAATATCAGAATTGATTGATTATCTCTATTAATTAGATAACTTTTTATTTTTTCACCCCTTGCTTTTTTAGCTGCCATATGTTATTATACATATTGTTGGAGATATGCGCCCGTAGCTCAATTGGATAGAGCGACTGATTACGGATCAGTAGGCTGGGGATTCGAGTTCTCCCGGGCGCACCATTCTTTCTTATTCTAATATCAATGATTACAGGACCTTCCATTTTCCCGATGGAGGGCTTTTTTTATGCCACTCGTAGCCATTTACTTTTTTAATGGCTTTGTTATTTTGGCCGGTCCCATTTCAGTCCCGTTATGTTATTTATTATAGAAATTGATGTTTATTATACTTGAGAAGGGTAAAAATATAATAATATTAATAGAGTAATATCAGGTCTGGGGTGGTACTGGGGAGATACTGGGGAGGTACTGGGGGGATAGTGGTTTAAATAATTAATTTTTAAATAAAAAAGTTACTTTGAGACTTTGTGAAATTTAGCAAAAGATACCGGCAGGTAACCATCAGGTAACCGGCCGGCAGTTTGCAAAATTAACTAATTGTCTTTCTGAAATTTTTTGGTATAATTTAATTACTGATTTAAACTAATAAAATATTCGATGCTTCGGTCGTATGTCTTTTCGGCTTCTTTATCGAAATAGCAGGCAGGTAGCTGGCCCTTTTCTCTATGATAATGGAGGCATTCACAGCAGAGACCCTTTCTGGGACAGTCATAGGTACAGTTACAGATATCCTTATTTGTTTCAATATTTTGGCAATCAGCCATCATAACCCTCCTTCTAAGTAATCTTTTCACAGTTTAATTTTATAAAATAATTACTGGAATGTCTAATTAAATATTAATTAGCTGCAGGATAAAGTTTCTGGAGCTTGAATTATATTATAGGAGCTAGCTTTATAAGTAGAAGTAGCTTGCTGAATTATCTGGAAAGTATTAAGATTAATGGCAATATAAGTGGAGGTCAAATAATGCCGGAAATTATAACTATGGGAGAGTTACTAATTGATTTTATTCCAGAAGAGAGGGATTGTAAATTAAAGGATGTCAATAGCTTTAAGAAAGCTGCCGGTGGGGCTCCAGCTAATGTAGCTGCTGCCCTGGGGAAAATCGGTGAGGATGTCGGTTTTATTGGTAAAATTGGCAGTGATGCCTTTGGTGATTTTCTTGAAGATACTTTAAGAGAGCATGGGGTTGGGCTTGAGTACCTGCTGAGGACTGAAAGGGCAATGACCACTCTGGCCTTTGTTTCCCTGACTGGAGAAGGGGAACGGGATTTTGCCTTTTATAGAAAGCCAGGGGCCGATATGCTTTTGGATAAGTCTGAGTTAGATTCAGACTGTCTTGCCGGGACAAAAATCTTTCATTTTGGGACGATATCATTGACAGACCAGCCAGTTAGAGCTGCCACCTACTATCTTTTAGAATTAGCTGCTGCCGCTGGAGTTTTTGTTACCTTTGATCCAAATATTCGCCTGCCTCTCTGGGACAATGATTTTATCAG
>CAZLCX010000001.1:22947-45807 GCA_964558325.1 uncultured Halanaerobiaceae bacterium
TTTTCTGATAGAGAATTAAAGGGTGGTTAGATGGATCTAAATCATGAAGCTGTGATAAAAAAAGATATCTCATATTCGATTAAAGATGGTCTCTTTAGCAACGTGATGACTACTATCTTTGCCGGGGTTTACCTGACAGGTTTTGCTCTGGAGTTAGGTATTTCTAAATATTTGATTGGTCTTTTGGCTTCTCTACCGGCTATTGCTAATCTGGCCCAGATATTTGGTCCTTTATTTATTAATAAAGTTGGCAGCGAGAAACAGGCCTGTCTGATTAGTGCCGGGCTATACAGGTTTTTTTGGCTGTTAATAGCTGTTGTTCCACTATATCTCTATTTTGGTTTAAGCAGAGAATTAGTTATCTTAATTTTCTTCTTTCTGCTGTTGCTGGCCAGTCTGGCAGCTGCCTTTAGTAATGTCTCCTGGATGGGCTGGATCTCATTGATCATACCCCCAAATTCCAGAGGAAAATTTTTTGGTAGGCGGAATATGTATGCCGGGTTTTCAGCAATGGCAGCAGGGCTTTTAGCCGGTTTCTGGATAGATTTTTGGCAGAGTAGGTTTCCAGAATGGCCTTTAACAGGTTATTCAATTTTATTTGTCATGACAATCTTTTCAGGAATTATTTCCTGGTTTTTAATGGTTAAAATATCGTCTGGCGGCGAAACCGAGAAGGCAGATCCAACCACACTTTTTGAAAATTTAAAAATACCTCTCCAGGATAAGAACTTTAGATTGTTAATAATTTTTAGTATGGCCTGGGCTTTTGCTGTAGGGCTGGCCAGTCCCTTTTTCTCAGTTTATATGATAAATACCTTAGAACTTCCCTTTACTTTGATATCTTTATTTGGCCTGGTTGCCGCCGCCACCAATATCATTGGAATGAAATACTGGGGGCAGTTTGTTGATCGGATTGGGAGTAAATCTCTCTTATATTTTTCCTCATTAGGGGCAGGGTTATTGCCCGTAATCTGGATCTTTACTTCAGTAGATAATTATAATCTACTCTGGATAATCAACCTGCTGACCGGGATTTTCTGGTCAGGGATTGGGCTGGCCACTTCATTATTATTAATGCAACTTGCCAGGGAGAGATATCGGATTGCCTATTACGGCTTATTTGCAGCAGGAACTGGACTGGCAGCTGCTATTGCTCCGATTATTGGTGGTTTAATAGCCGGGTTAACTGCTGATTTAAGGCTGACAGTTAATTTTGTTGAGCTTGAAGGCCTGCATTTTCTGTTTCTGCTGGCAGTCTTTTTAAGGGTCTTAAGCCTTGGGCTTTTGGCCCAGGTAGAGATCGAAAGACAGATGACTATTCAGGAAATATTAGACCGGAGCAGGGCTGTTTTCCATCCCTTTAGATCAGTTCAACAGGTAGCAGGACTTGGCTTTCAGTCTCTTGAAAACGTTAACCTGACAGTCTCAAAGGGATTATTTCAATGGGAATCCCAGCTGGATATAGTCTTTCGTAAGGGCCGTTATATCTGGTATCGAGCTGGTAAGAAGGCTAATAGGTTTGAAAGACAGCTGGACTCAATTATTGATAGAGCTGAAGAAACCCAGGGGATCTTAATTAATAAGATTTTTAAATTGATTGACTGGCTTAATCGAGTTGGAGAAGAGGAGGAATAATAGATGTTTGCAGATTTTTATCAGCAGTTAACAGATTACTGGTTTTCATTATTAAATTATCTACCGATCCTTTTTACCGGCCTGGCAATTTTTATAGTTGGCTGGCTGGTTGCTCTTTTTATTAGAAAGTTAGTTAAGTTAGGAATCAGGCTAGCAGGTATAGATATTGCTTTTAATCGGCTCTGGTATGGAAAATTAAATCCAGAGGAAAGGCAGTTAAGAGAACGGGGCTGGAAACCGTCTCAACTTCTGGGACAGTCAGTTTACTGGTTGATAATTATAACGGCTTTAATGTTATCTGCCAAGACTTTAGGCCTGGCAGCAGCATCTAACCTTTTAGAGACCTTTATTGCTTATATTCCTCAGTTTTTAGTTGCTTTAGTAATTTTTTCTTTAGGCATTTATATAGCCAGGAGAGCAGCCCGGTTAAGTGAGAATTTTACTCTTTCTATTGGAGTTCAGCATAGCCATGAAATTGCTGTTTTTATTAAAATTATTATAGTTATAATTACTTTACTGGCAATTGTTGATTATTTTAATATTGTACCCTTTATCTCGCTGGCAGGTTTTTTAATTATCGGTGGGAGTATTTTAGTATCTCTATTTGTAATTGTCTTGATCTGTGGGAGGCCTTTAATTTCAGCATATATAGCCAGGCATTCACTTAAAACTTATCTCCATCCAGGTATGTTAATTAATTTTGAGAATAATAAGGGGAGGATTAGGACTATTAAAACCTTTGTAACAGTGATTGAGACTACAGAAGAAACAATTTATTATCCCAATCACCAGCTGGCGGATTTATCGATTAAACAGCTAAAAGTCCAGGAGAGTGAAATTAATGAATAGCTTTAGTTATAAATATTACTTTGAGTTGTTAACTGGTTGACTTGATTTTTTGGATATAATATAATTGAAATAGAGTCTGAATTGGGTAATATAAAATAAAGGAGTGGTAGTAATGAAATTTAAAAAGCTGATTAAACTCACTTTTGTTTCTGCTCTGATTTTTACCTTTGTTTTTGCAGGTGCAGTGGCAGCCCAGGATGATGTTGTTCCTGGCAGTAATAATGTAATTGCTGATATTGCCAGTGAGGTTGATGAGAGTGTTGTGATGATTTCGACTGAGAGAGAAGTTTCTATGGACAGGAGTCATCCATTTTATGATGACCCGTTCTTCCGTTATTTCTTCCCTGATGAATTTCAGGAAGATCAGGAAAATCAGGAAGATCAGGAGCCTGAAGTAAGAGAAGGTTTCGGTTCAGGTTTTGTTGTCTCAGAAGATGGATATATAGTTACCAATCAGCATGTGATACAGGGTTCTGATAGAATTTATGTAACTATTAAAGGCCACGAAGAACCATTTGAGGCAGAGGTTCTCTGGGCAGATCAGGGCCTTGATTTAGCTATAATTCAGGTTGATGAAGATATTGAATTTAATCCTATTCCACTGGCAGATTCTGATGAAATTCGCCAGGGTGAATGGGCAATTGCGATCGGTAATCCCCTGGGTTTTGATCACACCGTAACCACTGGAGTTGTAAGCGCCCTGGGGAGGCCGATTCAGGTACCAACCCAGGAGGGTGTTAGAAGTTACAGGAATTTAATCCAGACTGATGCAGCCATTAATCCTGGTAATAGTGGAGGGCCATTACTAAATATTGATGGAGAAGTTATTGGAATCAATACTGCTATTGCCGCTAGAGCCCAGGGCATTGGTTTTGCTATTCCAGTAAATGAGGTCAAGTTTGCTATTGATGACCTTGAAGAACATGGTGTTGTTCAAAGACCATGGCTCGGTGTTTATTATCGAGAAATTACACAGGATATTCAAGACCATTTAGATCTTGAAAGTCAGGAAGGTGTAGTTGTACTTGATGTTGTTAGAAATAGTCCAGCTGAAGAGGCAGGTTTACAGCCCTATGATGTTATTTTAGAAATTGATCAGGAAAAGATTGAAGAGATGGGTGATCTGGCAAAAATAATTGGTGAAAAAGAAATTGGAGAAGAGATTATGATTAGAGTCAAAAGACAGGGCCAGACTGAACTGCTCTTTGCAGAAATAGATCAGAGAGAAATGGATTATTAATGAATGACTAAAATCTGGTTTAATTATTGAATTAAGGCCACCGGGATAATGCTCGGTGGCTAATTAACTTATATGTGAGGAGATTTTTATGAAATCTATTCAAGATGTTAATTTAAAGGAATTGACTGCAGCTAGAGAGTATACGAAATCACCAGAGGCCTGGGAGGAGCAGGTACTTTATTTTCTGGTACTTGATCGGTTTGCCAATGGGGAGAATTATCCCCTCTACAATCCTGAAGAGGATTATGAAAATGCTTTAGAGACTGAAGAGAAAGAAAAAGCATGGCAAAAAGCCAGTTATAGCTGGAATGGTGGGAATTTAGGCGGTTTAATTAATAAATTAGATTATTTAAAAGAATTAGGTATTACAGCTATCTGGATAAGCCCAATTTTTAAACAGGCTGTCTTTGCTGACAGTTATCATGGTTATGGTATTCAAAATTTCCTGGAGATTGATCCCCATTTTGGCAGCAAAGAAGATCTGAAAAAGCTTGTTGACGAAGCCCATGCCAGAGATATTTATATTATTCTTGATGTTATAGTTAATCATGCAGCTGATGTTTTTGCCTATGAAGGAGAAGAACCTGCTTATGAAGATAAAATTCATGAAGTAAAGGGTTTTAGAAATCAACAGGGAGAACCTGAAATAGACCCGGAGAATCCAGATAAAGACCTGGCCTGGCCGGATGGAGGTATCTGGCCTGAAGAACTTTTTGGGCTCACTACCTTTAGCCGAAAAGGCTACATCCAAGACTGGGATAACTTTCCTGAATATATAGAGGGAGATTTCTTTTCATTAAAAAATATTGATACAGGGGCTGGCAATATTGATGACTTTAGGGCCTCAGATGCTCTGCGGATTATAACTGAAGCCTATAAATACTGGATTGCCTATGCAGATATTGATGGTTTTAGGTTAGACACAGTTAAGCATATGTATCCAGGGGCTACCAGATATTTTGCAACCGAGATTAAGGAATTTGCCTATACCCTTGGCAAGAAAAATTTCTATATTATTGGGGAAATTACCGGTGGTATGGAGTTTGCCAGGGATTTGATGGAAGAGACGGGACTTAGCGCTGCCCTGGGAATAAATGAGATACCAAAATATTTAGAGGAAGTTGCCAAGGGTTATAGATCAGCCAGTGATTATTTTTCGATTTTTACTAATTTTGAGCTTTTAGGTGATGGTGAATATAAATGGTATCAGGATAATGTAATAACCATGTTTGATGATCATGATATGGTATATCAGGAGAGCCATAAAGAGAGGTTTGCTGCTGATAAATCAACAGATATTCTTCTTGAGAATGCAATATTTTTGAACCTCTTTACTGCAGGGATCCCCTGCATGTATTATGGAACTGAGCAGGCTTTTGACGGTAATGGTGATGATGTTCATTATGTAAGAGAGGCTATGTTTGGTGGCGACTTTGGAGCTTTTAGAACTCAGAATAGAAGTTTTTTTGATCAGGAACATCATGTTTATAAGACAATGAGTAGCTTAACTGGATTAAGACAGGAGCATACTCCTTTAGAGACAGGACGACAATATTTAAGAGAAATTGCCAGAGGGGATGATGACTTTCATCTACCAGATTCTGGTGATGGGCGATGTAATGAAGTTATTGGCTGGTCCAGGATTTTTAGTCAGGAAGAATATCTGCTGGCTATTAATTGCAATCTTGAAGAGGCTTTAACTGTAAAGATTATGGTTGATAGTGATCTTCAGGAACCAGGCGAAGAGTTTATCTGTATTTATTCTTCTAATGAGGATTTAATTGATTTTATTTCAAAAGTTCAGGTATTGGATCCAGAAAACTATTTTTTAGAAGTGACTGTTCCAGCTGCTGGTCAGATTATATATAAAAAGAATGATTAAAATAATTTGATAATTGCGATAAAAATGGTATAATTTATTTATCTGAATTTAATCTTAAAATATTTTTCATAAGGAGAAAAATTATGAATGAAAAAATTGCAATTGTAACAGATAGCACTTCGGATTTGAAGAAAGAAGATCTTGATAAGTATGGGATTAAATCATTGCCCTTAAAGGTTATTTATAAGGATAGACAGTATCAGGACAGGGTTGATATCACTCCTGCCGAAGTTTATGAGAGAATGGAAGATGAAATACCAACGACTTCAATGCCTTCACCCCAGGAGATAGAAGATCTCTATACTGAACTTAAAGAGGAAGGATATACCCATATTATTTCTATTCATATTTCCAGCGGCCTTTCTGCAACTTACAGTAACTGCAGGATGGTTGCAGAACAAATGGAGAATATAAATGTTGAAGTTATAGATTCTCAAATGCTTTCAATGGGTTTAGGTCGACTGGTGCTTTATGCCAAAGATTTGGTGGCTTCTGCAGAATTAACTTTTGATGAGATTATTGATAAAATTGAAGCAAAAAAAGATAAGATTGAAATCTTTTTTGTAGTTGAGACATTAAAATATCTTAAAAAAGGTGGCCGAATTGGTAAGGTTTCAGGTACAATTGGCGAGCTATTAAATATTAAGCCAATTATATCAATCGATGATGATGGTGAATATTATACCTTTACAAAAGTCAGAGGTCGAAAAAAATCGATTAAAAAGATGTATTCTTTAATTAAAGATAGATTAAAAGATGGTAAGAAATATTGTCTTGATATAATGAATGCGGCAGCCCCTGAAGAGGCTCAGAGTCTTTTAGATAAATTTAAAGATATCCCATCAATTACAGATATTTTTATTGGTGAGATAAGTCCGGTGATGGTGGTTCATGCAGGGCCAGGTCTTCTTGGTCTAACCTTGACAGAGCTTGATGATTAATTATAATTAAAATCAGCCCGATTAATTTCGGGTTTTTTTATAAAATCAGAAAGGAAAGAATAACAACAACTAAGATAGATGGAAGTAGATTTCCAACTTTTATTTTGGCTACTTCTAAAATATTTAATCCGATACCGACTATTAAAAGACCTCCTGTTGCAGTTATTTGAGCAATGACTTCCTGGGTTAAAATAAGTTCCACCTGGGAGGCAAATAAAGTAATGGTCCCCTGGTAAATTAAAACTGGAATAGCTGAAAACATTACCCCAATTCCAGCAGTTGAGGCAAAAGCTATGGCAGTTGTTCCATCTAATAAGGATTTAGTAAAGAGCAGTGAGGGATCTCCCTGGATTCCTTCCTGAATAGCCCCCATAATTGCCATAGCACCAACACAATAAATAAGGCTGGCCTGGACAAAACCTTCGACAAAAAGATCATTTTGGCCTTTAAATTTGCTTTTGATCTTTTCACCAAAACCTTCTAAATGGGTTTCTATTTTTAATAACTCTCCACAGATTCCACCTATTACCAGACTAAATATAACTATTAATAATTCATTTGAACCTTCTAATGATAAGGCCATATCAAAACCAATCAATAAAACAGCTAGAGAAATTCCCTGCATTACAACTTTTTGAATGTTTTCAGTGAAATTACCTTTAAAAAGAACTCCTAAAAAGCTTCCTGCAATGATTGCCAGTACATTGACAAAGGTTCCAATCATTCTAATTCCCCCAAATTATTTTAGAAATATATTAATCTTTGCTCCATATTAGTATATAATCTTTATTGAACTGAAGCAAGCTTTAATTATATTTTTATTATATATTTCATATAATAGAAGGATAAAAATGAAATACCAGCACCTTAAGGTGCTGGTATAAATTGAATAATTGATATTTTATGCCTATGGAGCATCAGGAGGGTCGTCTGGATCATGGCTGCTCATGATAAAGAGTGCTGTTGTTGGGCAGGTGGTTAGACAGGCTCCATCACCAATACAGTCATCAGGGCGAACTACTTTGGCGGTACCATCAACTAATTCTAAAACATTTGGCCCTAATTTTTTACAGAGACTAACACAGTGGCCACAACCCATACATCTTAATTCATTGATTTCAGGGATATTACCTTTGACAAATTTTCTTCCAAAAGCCTCAGCCACTTCAACTTCTCTATTCTCTGCCACAAAAATTACCCCCTTTATAATTTTTGAAAATTCTTATAAATATTCTTGGTTTTATTATAAAACAATATTTTTTATAAGTCTTCCCTACTTTATTACTAATTATATTAAAGAATTTATTCTGATGGTATTTAACTCTTCTTCTGAAAATAGGCCATTTTTATATAATTTCAAATACTCTTCTGATACTGAGCTATCAAATAGAAGTAAATCATCTGTATTAATAGTTATATTAATATCTTTTTTAAATAAATCAGGAGCAGGGTGGTTAGCTATATTATCTATTGCCCCAAGTTTAATATTGCTAGTAGGGCATATATTTAAAGTTATATTTCTATCTTTAATTATCTTTATAGCCTCTGGACTGTTAATAGCCTGAATTCCATGTTGAATGGCTTCAGGATTTAAAATTTTAATAGTCTCAATTATCTGCTCAGGACCACAGAACTCTCCAACATGGGCTTTTATTTTTAGGCCGTTATTTCTAGCTATTTTATAATATTTACTATAGAGATCTATTTTATTTACTGACTCTAAATCATAGAGGTCAATTGAATAAAAGACTCCACTTTTAATAGCAGGTCTTATCCATTCATCCCATTTGTCTTCTGGTAATACTCTTGCAGCCCCTAATTCTGGTTTGAAATGTAATTTTTTTGAGTATAAGTTTTGAAGATTTTCGATCATAGAAAAATATTCAGCATTGTTTTCATAATATGAAATAAAGCTGGCATCAAGGCTGGCTTCTAATAAAATTACCCCATCATTAATGGCTTCTTCTAAAGCTAGTTTAAGTAAATCTTCAATTTCTTTTTTAGATTTTATAAATTTTATAGTTTCGTTATCTAGATAAGCTGCCATTTCTTTAAGTCCATTCATTTTGGCCGGCGGGGGTTTTACCTGGCCATTAAAATAATTATTAAATTTTGTAAACCTCATACCTAATAAGGCATGGTTATGTAAGTCTCCTTTAGGTATAGTTTTTAGTTTATCAAGATCCTGGTTTTTTAAAGCTTGAATAAACTGTCGACTAATTTTATTGTCTTCTCTTATTTTCATTAAATTATTTTTTATCAGACTCATTTTATTACTCCTTTCAAATAATATAAGTTATTGCAGGGATTATTTAGACTATAAAGAAATATATAATAAGGGGATGATACAAATGGTATTGTCGATAAAAGATATTAAGTATATTATAAACGAAACAATTAAAGATTTCACAGATAACTGTAATATTATTTCTGAATGGAAAGATCCTTTACTTGCGATAGCTTCTGCAGATGACCCTTATTTTGCAAAACTTAAAGAAATAATCAGTAAGCAGCATAAAACTCCTGATGAATTATTGCCTGGTGCAAAATCAGTTATTACTTATTTTCTGCCATTTGCTGAAGAGATACCTAAGTCTAATGAAGCAGGCAGAGATGCATCCTTGGTCTGGGCCAGGGCTTACATTGAAACTAATAGATTAATATCAATTATTAATCAAAATCTTCAGCAAAAGATTGAAGATAAGGGATATAATTCTGCTGCTCCGGCAGCTACAGATAATTTTTCTAAAGAAGATTTAATTAGTTACTGGTCTCATAAACATGCAGCCTGGATAGCAGGTCTTGGAAGATTTGGACTCCATAAAATGTTGATTACAGAAAAAGGTAGTGCAGGCAGAATAGGGAGTCTTGCTGTTGATTTTAAATTACCGGTAACTAAAAGACCTGACCAGGAGTTTTGTCTTTATTATAAAGATGGCAGCTGCAAAGAATGTATTAAAAGTTGTGTTTTTGGAGCTTTAAAAGAAAATAGTTTTGATCGGCATTTATGCTATTCTATTCTCAGAAAAAATGCAGCAAGATTTAATAGCTCAGCTGATGTCTGCGGAAAATGTACTGTTGGTGTTCCCTGTGCAATTCTATAGACTATTTTCTGTTTTTACTAAACCATTTAGCTGCGAAATTTACTAAAGGTTTCTGGGGTATTATCCTGGCAGTTGTATGCCCAATATTAAATTCCTGATAGTTTATTTTCTTTTCAAAAGCTTCGCCTGCATCTATAAAATCTGAGTCGTTATATTTTAAGTCTTCATATTCTATCCAAATTCTTTTGCCATCTTGTATAATTGGGGCACCTTGAATTTCTTTTTCTTTCTGGAAATTTGCTTTATGTTCCGCTAGGTGGAGTGATGTATTACGGTCATGGTTAACTCCAATTAATAAAACTTTTCCTTTTAAATTATATATTTTGCCTAAAGGTGAATTTTCACCTAAAGAATATTCCAGGCTATGCTCTGATGTTATATAGTTACTGTTTTTCCCCCAGGCTGTAAAAGATACAGCAGGATGGGAACTCCTTTTAACATTTGGAAACTTCCTAAATGTTTCTGGAACAATGCCAATACCTCTACAGGGTGTAATTTCTTGTTGATAGGCAGGCATTTCTTCTCTGATAATATCCCACCAACTTTCATCGACCGGGGGATTCCTCCAGTAAGAAGGTTCAGTATAATCTTCGCTGTGAGCAGGCATAACAATATCTCCTTTTTCAGTTACTATATCTATTAAAGCTTGAATTAATGTAACTGGCCCCCCACATACCCAGCCAAGGGAACTTAATGATGAATGAACGATAATTGTATCTCCTGCTTTTAACCCTCCAAAATTTAAATCTTCGATTAATCTGTTTTTTGTAACAGGAAAATCACTATTTTTAATTACTTTTTCTTCATTCATAAATACCATTCCTTTTATTTAGGTTATTTTAATATTCAATATTCGTTTTAAAATCTCCTCCAAAAATTTTAAATTTAATTTTTCCTTGACATTTAGTCTGAGATTAGTATAATATTATTAAGTAGTTAATGTATTTATTAATTAGTTAAATATTTATACAATTTGAATATTCAATACCCAGGGGGGTGAGTGTGATAGATAATAATAAGATAATTTTTGAAAAACAGGCAGATATATGTAAGGTGTTAGCTAATGCAACAAGATTAGAAATAATTTATATACTAAAAAAAGGTGAAATGAATGTAAATAATCTGGCTGATAAGATAGGAGCCAGCAAAGCTAGTATATCTCAGCACTTATCATTATTAAAGGATAATGGGGTGGTAACTAGCAGGAAAGATGGTTTGAATGTTTTTTATAAGATAAGTAATAAGAAATTTATTGATGCCTGTGATACCATGAGGGCTTTAATGTACGAACAGTTGGACCAGATGATCTCAAGATCAAAACAAATTTTAGAAAGACAAATTTAAAAGGAGTGTTAGTTTAATGGAAAATGTTGCATTTAATATTAAGACAGAAAGAACTTTTACATTTATAAGAAAGTATGCCTGGATAGTAACCCTAGCAGTTGGAGTTGGTGGATTATTTTTTCCTTATCTTGGCTTATTAGTACCTCCTATTATTGTTGCACTTACAACAATGGCGTTTTTTAAAGGACGTTACTGGTGTGGTAATTTTTGTCCCCATGGCAGTTTTTTTGATCAGGTAATGATGCCAGTTAGTAGAAATAAATTTATTCCAGATATATTAAAGACAAAGCCTGTTATTATATTTGCTTTTGTTTTTTTCTCATATCGAATTGGGACAAGTCTTTATAAAATATTTCAGAACTTAGGTGTTAGACCTTTGCCAGTATCCTTAGGCATGATTTTTTCTAGGACATATTTGATGGTTTTAATTGTAGGAGGAGGATTATCGTTATTGGTAGCTCCAAGAACCTGGTGTCAGTTCTGCCCAATGGGATCATTAGAAAAAATGAGCCATAAGTTAGGTAAAGCTACAGGCGTAGCAGATAAATATGAAGAAAAGATTACAATTGAATCTACCGATCTTTGTCATGAATGTGGAAACTGTGCAAGGGTATGTCCTATGCAAATAAAGCCCTATATGGAATTTCAAGAAAATGATTCAAATCAATTAGATAATCAAAATTGTATACGCTGTAGAACCTGTGTTGAGAATTGTCCAGCAGGAATTTTATCCCTGCAGAATGCAGAACCTACACTTGAATCTGTTGAAGAAAAAGACCTTGATTATTATAATAAAGAAGTTCTGGCAACAAAAATTGAAAAAATAAAAGAATTAAGAGATGGAATTAAAGAGTTTTCATTTAGACTCAAATCACCAGCCAATATAGATGCAGAGCCAGGACAGTTTATTCTAGTTAAAGTATCTGATAAACATGATATGTTTAAGGCCTATTCAATTGCTGGAATTGAAGATGGTGGTAGTTTAATTAAAATATCTGTTATGAAGGTGACCCAGGGTTATGGTACCAGTATTATGTTTGAAGAGTTTGAGGAAGGTATGGAAATAGAACTAAAAGGTCCAATGGGACATGAATTGATCATTGATAAAAATACCGAAGATATACTGCTGGTAGCAGGAGGTATTGGGATTACACCATTTGTTCCAATAGTAGAAGATATTGTTGAAAATCCCGGAAAGACTAAGAATGTAAAGCTAGTATATGGAGTAAATAAAGAAGATCAATTCTTATATAGAGATTTCTTTGAAAATATGGCTGAAAAGAGTGATGTATTTGAATTTATACCAGTTGTGGCTTTTGATGATGAATGGGAAGGTGAAGAAGGCTTTGTAACAAATGTCATGGATAAGATGAATCTTGATAAATATAAAATTTACATGTGTGGTCCAGGCCCAATGGAATCTGCTGCTGAAAGTCTTTTAGAAGAAAAAGATTTTGAGTTAGATAAACTTTATGCCGAAACTACAGGTTAAAATATATAATATATAAATAAATGGGGGTTATCATGACTAAGTATAAATATTTATGTCAGTGCTGTGGTGAGGATTATATAGTCTGGTTAGATTCGCCTTTAGGAGAGCAACCTGAGGATCCTAATTGTAATGAAAGTTGTATCGGTAAATGCAAAGAGATAGCCAGGATAGAAGAGGGTGAAAAAGAGAATAGTTTAAAATTAATATAAGAATAAAATTTGATATTTGTTAATAAAAAAAGCACCGGAAATATTTCCGGTGCTTTAAAAACTTTAAGTAGTTTTATTATTGATTTTAATTATTCATCATCTTCGACATCTAAGTCAATGTCTTCTGAGCCTTCTGCTTCTCCACCAGAAAACTCTACAAATTTTTCAGTTACATCTTCAGTATTAACCTCTGTATTAGAACTGACTATTCCATCTTCCATTACAATCATATCATAACCTTCTTCTTCCATGAATTCTTCAAGTTCTGGATCTAATATTTCCATTAAATCATCCTGAAAATTTTCCTGATAACTAGCAGCTTCTTCTTCAAATTCCTTTTGTAACTCCTGGAGTTCTTCTGCATCTTCTTCAGGATCTAAATCAGAAGATTCTTCTTCAAAATCTTCTTGAAGAGACGCCATTTCTTCCTGAATTTCAGATTGATATTCCATTGCTTCTGGATGCTGCTGGACAACAGTTTGTAACTGAATTTCGCCAACGTTCATTTCCTGAGCAGAGACACCAGCACCGACACCAAAAACGAGAGCTAAACCAACAATAACAGCAATTAAACTTCTAAATTTCATGAATAAAATTAATACCTCCTAAAAAAATTGAGTTGTGATTTTCAATTGTACTAAGTAAAATGATAACAGTTGTTTTTGATAAAATTATGATAGCAAAATCATGATTTTATTATCTTGATATTATAATAATAGCTTATATATCATTTGAGTAGAATTTGCGGTATAATATATATTAATATTAGAATATTTTTGTATTTAGACTTTTAGGAGGTGAAATGCTTGCTTATAAAATTGATAATTACAATGTTTGCTATCTGGTTTGCTGCCTGGGTGATACCTGGTATAGCTATTAACACACCATTAACAGGTTTTGTGGCTGCTTTAATCTTAGGTTTAATTAATATTATTGTAAAACCAATTTTCACTATTCTAACATTACCATTAACAATTCTGACTTTAGGTCTATTTTTATTAGTGCTTAATGGACTCATGCTTATGCTGGCAGCTTATTTTGTTCCTGGGTTTTATGTTTCAGGTATAATGGCTGCAATCTTTGGTTCTATTGTAATTAGCTTAGTGAGCAGTCTTTTAACTGGAGGTAAATGAAGCAGGAGGATTTAAATGATATTTGCAAATAAAAATACAATCAAACTTGAACAAGAGGATAAAAGTAGCCTGTAGCAGTTCTTCTGTCATGATTGGTGGAGAAAGTGGAACAGGAAAAAACTTTTTGCTAAAACAATTCATAAAAATAGTATGAATAGATATCAGAATAACGAATTTATTGATAAGGTAAGGCCAGGTAAGTTTATTAGGTTGTAATATATAAATTATATTTTTAAAAATAGATTATAATTGATAGAATATAGATAGGAGGTGCTTCCTATGTATAAGACTAAAATTAATGGTATAACTCTGGAAATAGTTAAAGGTAATATTGTCAAACAGCCTGACCTTGATGCAATAGTTAATGCAGCTAATGCAGAATTGAAAATCGGGGGCGGAGTTGCAGGTGCAGTCCATAGGGCAGCCGGGCCAGAATTAACTGAAGAGACAAGGTCCTTAGCTCCGATCCAGCCTGGTCAGGCTGTGATTACCGGCGGACATAATCTCGATAATGACTATATTATTCATACGCTAGGACCAGTATATGGCAGAGATAAGCCAGAGGCTAAATTACTTAAAGACTGTTATCAAAATAGCCTGAGAGTGGCAGAGGATAGTAGATTAAAATCTATTGGTTTTCCAGCAATTTCAACAGGGGCATTCGGCTATCCGCTTGAACCTGCAGCTAAAGTTTCGATGAAAGCTATCAAAGAATATCTTGATAAAATAAATTATTTGCAAAAGCTTAGATTTGTGCTATTTAATGAATCGGATTTTGAAGTCTATAAACAGGCAGCTGAAAAATATTTTGAGTAAGAGCTCTTACCTGGCCTAATTATGGCCAGGTGATTTTTTATCTTCCTTAGTCTGGAGATAATAGTAAATGATTCCGGTGATAAATATTAAGCCAGCAAGTATCAGCCAGCTATTATGATAATGGTCATAATGATCAGCTAAAAGTCCAAATAAAGGAGGGCCAACAACTACCCCGGTTCTTAAAAAAACAAGGGATAGCCCTGAAGCTATGCCAGTCTGTTCAGGCCTTACTCTTTCTCCAACAACAGTAAAATAAAGGCCGCTCCAGCCAAAAGCGGTAAGCCCAAGCAAAAAAGAAATAATTAAGATAATTAAATTACTGCTGGCCAGGAAGTCACCAGCGAGTCCATAGATTAAATTAAGTAAAATTATAGCGATCATAATTAAAATAAAACTAATAGTTCTGTCTCCCTTAAAGATTGAATCGCTGACCCACCCCCAGAAGGTTCTTCCGAAGATGCCTCCAATTTGAACAATTCCCAGGGCAAAGCCAGCTAAAGCTGAACTGTAGCCTAAATCTGTTGTTAAAAATAAGGTATAATGGGCCGGGATTGAGCCGACAGCCAGTCCAAAAATCAAGCCCAGGGAACAGGCCAGTATTAACTGTTTGTTTTTTAATAAGTCTATAATATTATCTTTAAAGTTATTATTTGAATCATCATTATTATTAGCAAGAGCCTTATCAGGATTATAGGCTTTTTTAACATAGATACCTAAAATTATTGTTAAAAGACTTGATACTAGAATTGCACCTCTCCAGCCAAGGTTCCCTGCTAAAATCGGCAGGAGGGTAGCTCCTGCGAAACCACCGATACCGCTACCTGAATGCATTAAACCCATTGAGACACCCCTGTTTTCAGGGGAAACTTCATCCATGATTGACTTATTAACAGCCGGTGTGATTATGCTAAAGCCAATTCCGGTTATAAAGGCTAAAATTAAAATAATACTGTATACCGGTGAAATTATGTGGGCCAGCATTAAAAATCCGATACTAAAAATACCAAATAGCAATGTCTTTTTGGAGCCTATCTTATCAACAATATTACCGCTGAAAACAGCGACTACTGTGGCTGATAAGAATAAAAAGGTTGAATATAAACCGGCTTCAGTCCTGGAGATGCCAAAATCGTCCTGGATAAAGGGCATTAAAGCCTGGATTCCCTGGATATTGATAAAGGCACCTATATAGCCAGTAGAAAGAATAAATAATAATTTCCATTGTAAGTTATCTTTAAGTTTAGAAACTTTTTCTAACATGTTCAAGACTGCCTCCTCCATTCAGTATAACTTGATTGCAGTAAATCTTCAATATTATTTTTTATGTTTATTATAGCTTTTATAGTCTATCCCTACTACATCTCTACCATACCTCTACCTCAATCACTTAGAAATACTTTCCATTAGAAGTTATTTCTGATGAAAAAGCAATTGATTTTACAAGAGCTGCTTTTTATAATAAGATAGATATTGAAATATGTAAATGAGGTGGATATAAATATGTCAGATTTAAAGGATGCAATAATTTTAAGTGATTTCGATGGGACAATCACCGTTGATGATACTAATAATGCTATTTTTGCTAATTTCAATCAAAAAGAATCAGAAGAGATAGTTGCTCATTATCGTGAAAATCATGATGAACTCGGGATCAGATGGCTCCTGGCTGAACAATATAAAAATCTTGAGATTACCAGGCAGGAGTTAAAAGAATTTGTTATAAATGAAATAGCAATTGAGCCGACCTTTTTTGAGTTTTTAAAATTCGTCAGGAAAAATAATTTTACTTTTGCTGTTCTAAGTGGCGGGTTCAGGGATTACATAAATATTTTATTAGAGCATTATGGTATTGAAGAAGACTTTTTAATTTATGCAAATAAATTAGTTTTTCCAGAGGATAAAAATTCTGAAGATGATTATATTAGAGCTGAGTTTGCTTATCCTCCAGAGGAGTCTTTATCAGAATTTGGGCCGGTTCCCACTCCTAAGGGGATGATTATTAATCAGTATAAAAAAGAGGGGCTGCCGATTTTTTATCTTGGAGACGGCAGGACAGACCGTCATGCTATCGGCAGGGCCGATTATATTTTAACAAAACAGGGAACATTTTTAGAAAAATACTGTCAGGATAATGATTTTGAACATTATGTATTCAGCGATTTTATTCAGGCTAAAAATTATATAATTGAGAGGTTAAAGAAATAGGTTAGTTAGAAAATAGATGGATAGAAAAAATATAATAATTAGAATTAAATAAATAGAAAACCCCACCAGAGGATTGCTGTGAAATCAGCAGCTCTGATGGGGCAATTAATTTATGGTAGGGTATTTATTTTTATAAGAAAATGGAGCCTGCTGGTCCTAGTGGCAGACCAAAGATGAACCAGATAATCAATAGGAATGTCCAGGCAATCATAAATGCAATTGAATAGGGAACCATAGTTGATATCAGTGTTCCTAGACCGATATCTTCATCCCATTTTTGAGCAAAGGCAATAATGATTGCAAAATAAGGCATTAACGGTGTAATAATATTGGTAGTTGAATCACCAATTCTATATGCCATCTGGGCAAATTCTGGAGCATAATCTAATTGCATCATTAGTGGAACAAAGACCGGGGCCATAATTGCCCATTTGGCTGAAGCACTACCAACAAAGAGATTGATAAATCCTGAAACTAGAATAAAGACAATTACAAATGGTAGGCCGGTAAAGCCGATTGTCTCCAGGAATTCAGCACCGCTGATTGCCAGGATGGTACCGATATTTGTCCATTCAAAATAGGCAACAAATTGACCGGCGGCGAAGGCAAGTGCCACATAGGCACCCATATCATTCATTGATTCTTCCATGAACTCAGCAATATCATCACTTGATTCGATGGTGCCTGCGCTTTTACCATAAGCAATTCCAGGGATTATAAATAAGAGGGCAATTAATGGGACCATACCGCCAACAAATGGTGAGGATCCACCGATTAATTCTCCATCTGCACTTCTTAGAATCCCGCTTTCAGGAACTGTCATAATAAGTAGGATAACAATAAAAACCAATAAGGCTAAGCCGGCGGCTTTTAAGCCCTTTCTTTCCTTAGCTGTAACCTCTTCCATACTTTCAGTATAATCACCGGTATATTCTCCAAAGCGGGGGGCTACAATTTTTTCAGTAACCCAGGTACCGACAACTGTAATTAAGAAAGTAGAAACGATCATGAAATAATAATTAACTGATGGGTCTACCATATAACCTGAATCAATTAATTGGGCTGCCTCCTGGGAAATACCAGCCATCATTGGGTCCAGGGTTGATAATAATAGGTTGGCACTGAAACCACCTGAGACCCCGGCAAAGGCTGCTGCCAGACCGACTATTGGATGCCGACCCCTGGCTGAGAAGATGATAGCCCCTAATGGCACAAGCACAACATAACCTGCATCAGAAGCAACATTAGACATGACTCCTGCAAAAACGACAGCAGAGGTGATATACTTATCTGGTGTACCCATAACGAATTTCTTGAGGGTTGCCGAAATTAAACCACCTTTATCAGCGACACCAACCCCTAACATTGCAACAAGAACAACTCCTAAAGGTGCAAAACCAGTAAAGTTTTCAACAGCTTCTGTAAGTATGCGCTGGAACCCTTCTGCAGAGAGTAAATTGAAAGCTTCAATCGTCTCTCCACTGGTAGGATGTTCTACCTGGATACCCAATTCAGAAACAATAGCTGAGACTATAATTACTATTAGAGCCATTATAAAGAATAAGATCATTGGATGGGGTAACCGGTTTCCTACCCGTTCAATCCTGTCTAGAAAAGCATCTGCCAGGCCAGAGCTTTCCTGTGGACTTTGATTAGACATATTAATCCTCCTTAAGAATAATATTTTAGTAATGTAAAGTATTAAATAATAATAAAATAATTGGATTTTTCATAATCCTTAATCATATTACCATAAATACTAAGTCTTTTACAAGGGTTTTTTTCAGTTAATTTTATTCATTATTTATTTTGAAATAGGCCTTGCAGGATGGGGCAGTTGATGATATAATGTTTATTGCGTCTTAAGAAAGAAATTGATTTAGGATGTTGAAAAGATGAATCAGCCAGATAATTATTATATGGATATTGCCCTTAAAGAAGCTGAAAAGGCAGCCAGGAAGCTGGAAGTTCCAGTTGGAGCTGTCGTGGTTCAGTCAGGCCAGGTTATTGGTCGGGGCCATAATCTCAGAGAAACTACCCAGGATCCGATTAGCCATGCAGAGATAATAGCAATTAAAGCTGCCGCTGATGAGATTGGCTCCTGGCGTTTAGAAGAAGCTGATTTGTATGTAACCCTGGAGCCCTGCCCCATGTGTGCAGGTGCAATCCTTCAGGCTAGAATAAAGAGAGTTGTTTACGGGGCTGCAGACCCGAAAGCTGGTGCTGCAGGAACGTTCTATAACTTACTTGAAGATGATAGATTTAACCATCAGGTTGAACTGGTAACCGGTGTTAGAGCCGAAGAGTCCAGTCGACTTTTAAAAAAATTTTTTCGCCAATTACGATTGGGGAAGGATGGGTGAGTCTGGCTGAAACCGCTCGACTCGAAATCGAGTAGGCACTTAACAGTGTCTCGAGGGTTCGAATCCCTCTCCTTCCGCCATAAGAGAATAAATCATTAATTAAGCTATAGACGGAGAGGTGTCCGAGTCTGGCTTAAGGGGCTCGCCTGGAAAGCGAGTGTAGGCTTACGTCTACCGAGGGTTCGAATCCCTCCCTCTCCGCCATTATATATTTTGCAATTTTGCTTATTAAGTTTGGCCGTACTAGATGGGGTGGTAGCGGTACCCTGTAACCTGCAAGCCGCTATAGCAGGATCGATGGCCGTGCTGAGGGCTTCGCCTTTGGGGGTCTGGCCCTGATAAGTGGTGTTGACAATTGGGTCTCACGCAATGAAGCTTTGCGAACCCCGTCAGGTCCGGGAGGAAGCAGCGGTAAGCAAATGTCTTCATGTGCCGTGAGGGTGCCTGGTTCGAGCTAACTGTCAGGGTAACGCCCTGGGGGAGAAGTTCAAAGCCGGTGTACGGCCTATTTTTTTAAAATTAGGGAGGAGAAAAATGGCTTTTCTCTCACTTTATCGAAAATATCGACCTAAAAAGTTTTCAGATCTTGTAGGTCAGGAACAGGTCGTTCAAACTTTAAAAAATTCTATTAAGTTTGAGCGAATTTCTCATGCCTACCTATTTGCAGGTCCCAGGGGTACCGGGAAGACTTCGACTGCCAAGGTTTATGCCAGGGCTTTAAACTGCCTGGAAGATGATGGGATTGAGCCCTGCGGTCACTGTGAGAACTGCAAGAGAATTGATAATGATCAGTCCATGGATTTAATTGAGATTGATGCAGCCTCCAATCGGGGTATTGAAGCCATTAGAGAATTAAGGGAGAAGGTTAAATTTTATCCTGGTGAAGGCCGCTATAAGATTTATATTATTGATGAGGTTCATATGCTTACCAATCAGGCCTTTAATGCCCTCTTAAAGACTTTAGAGGAGCCCCCTGAGAATGTTATCTTTATTCTGGCTACAACTGAGCCCCATAAGGTTATACCGACGATTCTATCCCGCTGTCAGCGCTTTGATTTTTCACTTTTAACCCAGCAGGAGATTGCCGGCCGCCTTAAATATATTTGTCAGGAAGAGGATATTGAGTATGAAAAAGAAGCTTTAAATTTAATTGCCTATAGCTCCAGTGGGGGAATGCGGGATGCTATCAGTCTTTTAGACCAGGCTATTTCCTATTCCAGCAAGGAAATTTCTTTAGACCAGATTGAGGAGATGTTAGGCAGGGTTAAAGTTAAGACCCTTTCGAGATTTGTTAATTATTTAGCTGAAAATGATACTGCCAGTGTCATTGAGCTTTCAGGTCAGCTCCAGTCTGCAGGCAGGACAGTTGGCCGGATAGTTTCTGATTTAATCGATTACTGCCGCCAGTTGATGTTGATAGCAAATGGCAGCCCTAAACTGGCCTATCGAGGGATTGATTCTGGAAGGAAAAATTTATTGGAAAATGATGCTCAGTTATTTTCAGCGGCAGAGATAAATTATATAGTTTCTAAGTTGACTGAACTTGATGGAGAACTCAGATATGCTGAACGACCGGATATCTTACTGGAACTTACTTTAGTTAGATTAACTGACCCGGCAGCAGATGAGAGTAGAGCCGGTCTGGCCAGGCGCTTGACTAAACTCGAGGATAAGTTGGCTGAAATTGAAACCGGCCAGGGAACTTCTTTTGCCGATAATAAGGAGACTTCTTCAGATACGAGAGAAGCTGTTCAGGCAGAGGCTAGAGAAAAAACAATAGAGCCTGAGACTGAAGCAGGCAAAGCTGCTGAATCAGTTAGTAAGGATAAATCTACTGAGAAAGTAGCACAGACTAACCAAAAACAGTCTGCTTCTGAACAAATAGCTGATGAATCTGATAAAATAGAAGATAGGAGAACAGTTTCTGAAGAAAAAGAGATGGCTGATAGCCCTCAAAGTTCTGAAAGCCGACCTATTCCAGAAAAGACCTGGCAGAAGATCTTAAATGATATCAGGGATGAGGATGTTCGAACTCATGCCATGGTTAAAGAGAGCCAGATACCGTTAAAGGAAGGCAATAAACTTAAATTTATATTTCCCAGGGACAAACAGTTCCATTATCAACAGGCTGATAAGAAGTCTGCTCTTATAGAAAGAGTTGTTAATCAACTTGCCAGCGACAGTTTAAGGATAGAGCTTGAAATTGAAGGCGATGGTAATAGTGATACTGGAAATGATAGCGAGAATCGTTCTGGAAATTTTAGTAAAGAGGAAAATTCTTCGCAGAAGAGTTCAGGCAGAAATTCTCAGGAAGAATTTCCTCTATTAAGAGAGGCCCAAAAGGTTTTTGGAGGAAGAATTATAAAAGTCTCAGATGAGATGATTTCTAAATTTGAAGGAGGTAATAATAATGAACATGAAGAAAATGATGCAGCAGGCGCAACAGATGCAGGCTAAAATGGAGAAGATGCAGGAAGAACTGGAGGATAGAACTGTTGAGGCAACTTCCGGTGGTGGGGTTGTTAAAGTAGTTGTTAATGGTAAGTTTCAGGTGCTGGATTTAGAGATAGACCCAGATGCAGTTGACCCTGATGATGTCGAGATGCTTGAAGATTTGGTGCTGGCAGCTATTAATGAAGGTATGAGAAATGTCCAGGATATGATCAATGACGAAATGGGCGATCTTACCGGAGGAATGAATCTACCGGGGATGTTTTAAATGTATCGCTATCCGAGAGCATTTAATCGGCTTAAGGCCGAGCTAGAAAAACTGCCTGGGATAGGCAGCAGGACTGCCACCAGGCTTAGTTTTCATCTTTTAGAGAAACAGCAGGATGACCTGGAGGAATTGGCCCAGGCAATTACTTCAATTAAAAAGGATATTCAGTTCTGCCAGGAATGTCACAACTTAACATCTGAGGAGCTCTGTTCAATCTGTCAGCAGAAAGACAGGAATACAGATATAATCTGTGTTGTGGAGAGTCCTGGAGATGTGATTGCAATGGAAAAGACTGGAGAATTTAGAGGAGTCTATCATGTCCTCCATGGTTTGATCTCTCCTCTGGATAATATTGGACCTGAAGAATTGAGCCTGGATAATTTAGAGGAAAGAATTAAAAAATTTAATACTAAAGAAGTTATTATTGCAACAGACCCCAGTGCTGAAGGTGATGCTACTGCTTTATATTTGCAGAAGAAGTTAGCAGATCTGGATGTTAAATTGTCGAGACTTGCCCAGGGATTACCTGCCGGTGGGGATCTTGAGTATGCTGACGAAGTTACTCTTTCCAGGTCTCTGGCTGGACGCCAGGAACTCTAATAGAAATTTAACCCTATTCTGGTTGATGCCAGGATAGGGATTTTAAATTTAATTTGCAAAGTCTGGTTATTTACCTGGCTGATTTGATAGGATATAGTTGGAGATAGGATATTGAGTCATAATCCAATCAGCCTAAGTTAGATATTTAGTTGTTGATTTTAATTGATAGCTCTATCTCGGGGTTGTCTCGGAGCAATCCTGGAGAAAAGCTGGAGGATTCCCGAAGCAATTCCGGAGAATTCCCGAAGCAATCCCGGAGAATTCCCGAAGCAATCCCGGAGAAAAGCCGGAGCATAACTGGAGGATTTTTATCCTGGCTCAGGACTAA
>CAZLCX010000001.1:45907-47332 GCA_964558325.1 uncultured Halanaerobiaceae bacterium
TCCCGGAGAAAAGCCGGAGCATAACTGGAGGATTTTTATCCTGGCTCAGGACTAATTTTGGAGGGGAAAATTTTTATTGGCTGGGAGCTGGGGTGGTTAGATCGTATTTAGACCGAAGTTAGACCGAAATTAAACCGAAGCCAGACCGAAAAATGACCGTATCTTAAGCGGATTTTAACTGGATAAAAACTGAACCTTTATAAGAGAAAATTAGAGCCAATTAAATAGAAATTAGTAATCTCGACTGGATTAAAAGCCCAGCCGAGATTTTTTATTTGTGATTAAATTTTAATTAATTGGTAATCTCTAGTGCCCAGGCCTAACTCTTCTGCATATTCGATCTGCCTTACCCCGCCATCAGTTGAAGGATGGACCAGTTTGAATTTGTTTTTGCCTCTGGCAGATCCTTCATCCTCTGGTATAGCAGTTCCAGATAGGGCTTCTGCTTCAACAGTTAGATCTAATGAAGCCTGCTCCAGGGCTACCGGGTCTTTGCTGGCCAGGATTCCCTGATCCCTGATTAATGGCTGATCGCTCCAGGGGGAGCAGTCACAGTCAGGGGTAATATTGTTGACGAAGTTGACATACCCGGCTTTATTATCAATGGCTTTAAGGACACCGGCGGTGAATTCAACCTGGCGTTCCTGGACTTCCTTGCTGCCGCCCTCCCATTGAATTGAGATAGCTTCAGTTGGGCAGGTTACAACACATTCACCGCAGCCGATACATTTTTCTTTTATGATAAAACTGGCATCGTCATTGATTTCAATGGCATCTTCCGGGCAGTAGAGGACACATTCTTTACATTTAATGCAGTGTTTTTCTGTAATCGAAGGTTTGACAGTGGAATGCATCATCTGTTTGCCGCTCCGGCTGCCAAGTCCCATTCCAATATTTTTAAAGGTGCCGCCAAAACCTGTTAATAGATGGCCTTTAAAGTGGGCCAGGCTGATCATGCCATCAGCATTACAGATTTCGCTACCGATTTTAACATAATCAAAATGTTTAAAGTTAACTTCAATCTCAAGATATGACTTGCCGTTAATGCCATCTGCAATTATTAAGGGAGCACCTACCGTACTGTAACCAAAGCCATTTTTGTGGGCAGTATGTAAATGATCAACACTATTTGCCCGTTCTCCGACATAAAGGGTGTTGGCATCAGTTAAGAAGGGCTTGCCACCGACTTCTTTAATAGCTTCTACAATTCTCCTGGTGTAGATAGGCCTGATAAAGGCTGTATTTCCGATCTCTCCAAAATGCTGTTTGATTCCGATCAGTTCATCTTCATCGATTAAATCATCAAAACCTGCCCTTTTGAATAATTTGTACAATTTTTCAATCATACTCTGGTTTTTCTTATTTGCCCTGGTTGATGCATAAAAGACTTTTGAACTCATAATATTTATGATACCTCCTGTATAT
>CAZLCX010000001.1:47432-69582 GCA_964558325.1 uncultured Halanaerobiaceae bacterium
TTTTTGATAATAATTGCCGACTAATTTGAAAATTATAATTTTATTTCAGGTATTCTTTCTATTTGCCTAGAATATAGACGATTATCATGGTTATTAAATCGCTGATTATCTTGACAGCTGTCGAAAAATCTGTTAAACTAGATCAAATATTATGTTGCGGCTAGAACAAGTTTTATTTAAAAGGCGAAAAACTTTTAGGAGGTTTTTTAATGTACTCACGAGAGGAAAAAATACTGGGTGAAGCTTTGACTTTCGATGATATTCTTTTAGTGCCATCCTATTCAGAGGTTGTCCCTGCTGCTGTTTCAACAGATTCAGATTTAACTGAAAATATCAGTTTAAAGGTGCCTATACTGAGTGCTGCCATGGATACAGTAACTAATTCAGATATGGCGATTGCCATGGCCAGGGAAGGCGGCCTGGGAATTGTCCATAAGAATATGAGCCCTAACGAACAGGCTGCTGAGATCGACCGGGTGAAACGTTCAGAGAGCGGAGTTATTATCGATCCCTTTTATCTAGGGCCAGATGATTTAATTAAAGAGGCAGAGAATCTGATGTCCAGATTTAGAATTTCCGGGGTCCCAATTGTTGATGAGGATAAGAAGCTGGTCGGGATCTTGACCAATCGGGACTTAAGATTTATCGAAGATTATGACCGACCTATCTCTGAGGTTATGACCTCTGAAGATTTGGTGACCGGTCCCATAGATGCGACCTTAGAGACAGCTAAAAAATTATTGCAGGAGCATAAGATAGAGAAGCTACCACTGGTCGATGATGATGATGTTTTAATGGGTCTGATCACAATCAAGGATATCGAGAAGGCCAAGAAATATCCTGATGCAACCAAGGACAGGAATGGAAGGCTCCAGGTAGGTGCTGCTGTTGGTGTCGGAGATGGGGAGTTTGCCAGGGTTGAAAAGTTAATCGAGGCAGAAGTTGATTTGATTGTAATCGATACCGCCCATGGCCATTCTTCAGGGGTGATTGAGATGGTTAAAAGGGTTAAGAGCAATTACCCGGAGGTTGATCTGATGGCAGGGAATGTGGCTACCTCAGAGGCTACTGAGGCTTTATTTGCTGCCGGGGCAGATATCGTTAAGGTTGGTATCGGTCCAGGTTCTATCTGTACAACCAGGGTTGTTGCCGGCGTTGGTGTGCCCCAGATTTCAGCTGTCATGAATGCAGCCAGTATCGCCCATAAATATGATAAAACGATAATTGCTGATGGTGGTATTAAGTATTCCGGTGATATTGTTAAGGCGATTGCTGCCGGAGCCGATGCAGTTATGGTTGGAAGTATTCTGGCAGGTACTGAAGAGAGTCCTGGTCAGAAGGAGATTTATAAAGGCCGGAGCTTTAAGGTTTATCGGGGTATGGGCTCAATTGAAGCTATGAAAAAGGGCAGTAAGGACAGATATTTTCAGGCTGAAGCTGAAGCTGAGAAACTTGTTCCTGAAGGGGTTGAGGGCAGAGTTCCATTTAAAGGACCTCTCTCTGATACACTTTATCAATTGGCCGGTGGGCTCCGCTCAGGAATGGGTTATTGTGGCGCTAAAGATATCGATAGTTTGAAGCGTGAGGGTAAATTTATTAAAATTACAGCGGCTGGTTTAAAAGAGAGCCATCCCCATGATGTTAATATTACAAGAGAAGCCCCAAATTATAGTGTAGATTAGATTGTATTCTATTTAACTGTAAATGATCAGCTCTAAAGTTAAGCTATAATATAGTGTGATAAAAATATTCCAATGGATATAGTTTGAGGGGGTTATCTTAAGTGGAAGAGAAAGAAACAAAAAAGAATCTAAAAGATGTTGTAATTATTGGAGCAGGACCAGCAGGCCTAACAGCTGCAATTTATACTGGAAGAGCAGGTCATAAGCCTGTTGTAATTGGTGGAGAGCAGCCTGGAGGCCAGATTATAAATAGCAGTACCCTGGATAATTTTCCAGGGTTTCCAGAAGGAATTTCTGGACCGGATTTTGGCCAGAAAATGATTGAACAGGCAAGTAGGTTTGAGGTTGATCTTGATTTTGATATTGTCGAAGAAGTTGATTTATCAAAAAGGCCTTATAGGATTGATACAACTTTAGAGACTTATTATGCCAAGACTATTATCATCGCAACAGGGGCCAAGCCAAGACAGCTTGGATTGCCTAATGAGAACAAATTGATCGGTAGCGGTGTCTCCTATTGTGCAACCTGTGATGGAGCACTTTATAGAGATAAAGTAGTTGCAGTTGTTGGTGGCGGAGATGTTGCCTTAGAAGAAGCTGATTTTTTAACAAGATTTGCTAAAAAGGTATATTTAATTCACAGGAGAGATGAATTTAGAGGTTCTGAGATTTTGGCAAGAAAAGTTAGAGAAAATCCTGATATAGAATGTCTATGTAGCAATGAAATTGAAGAGTTACTAGAGGATAAAAGTGGGCTTTCTGGAATTAGAGTCTTCGATAAAAAGCAGGGTAAGTCAGAGGTATTAGATAATGTTGACGGCATCTTTATCGCGATTGGTTATATCCCAAATAATAGTTTGTTTGAAGGAAAATTAAAGCTAAATGATGCTGGTTATATTATTACAAATGATAAACAGGAAACAAATCTTCCAGGTGTTTATGCCGCTGGTGATATCCAGGATCAGAGGTATCAACAGGTGATTACCGCTGCAGGAAGTGGAGCTAAAGCAGCGATGGAATTAGACGCATATTTGAACGAATAAAAAAGTTATTTTTATGGGTGCCAGGAGGCACCCTTTTTTTGTTTTTAATATTGTGGTATCATTAACTTAATAACTGTATTTGAGAGGGGCACTTTTAACGATGTCTGGATTATTTATAACACTTGAAGGTCTTGAGGGCTCAGGTAAGACTACCCAGCAAAGACAGGTTGTTAGAAATTTAAGGGATAGAGGTTTAGATGTTATCCTTACCAGAGAGCCAGGTGCTACAAGACTTGGCAAAAAAATTAGGCAGCTTTTACTTGACCCGGATTGGGATGAGATGACTCCTAGAGCAGAGATTCTTTTATTTGCTGCTGATAGGGCCCAGCACGTTGAGGAGATTGTAAAGCCTGCCTTAAAAAAGGGTAAAATAGTTATATCTGATAGATATTTTGATTCTAACCTTGCCTATCAGGGCTATGGCCGGGGCCTGGATATTGAGATGGTTAGAAAAATTAATCTCTGGGCTGTTGACTATCTCAAACCGGATTTAACTTTCTTTTTAGATCTGCCAGTAGAAGTTGGGCTGGCCAGGGCCAGAGCCCAAACAGCAGATAAATTAGGAGATAGATTGGAACGGGAAGAACTTAATTTTTATCAGCAGATTCGAGCTGGTTATTTAGAACTTGCTAAAGAATCAGAGCGATTTAGGGTTATAGATGCTAATAGAAAAATAGAAGAAGTTAATTCTGAAATTCTGCAGGAAATTGAGGGGATGATATAAGATGGCTGAAGAATCTCCAAAGATGAAGATGGTTGTTGCTATAGTCAATGATAGTGATGCTGCCAGTTTGCAGAGTAATTTAAATAAGGCCCGGTTTCAGACGACCAAACTTAGCAGCAGTGGAGGCTTTTTACGGGAAGGAAATACAACTTTTTTAATTGGGACTGAAGCTAAATATTTAGATGAATTAATAGAAATTTTAAAAGAAAATTGTGAGCATCGAGATAAAACTGTTCCTTCAATGTCGCCAGTAGCCAATACTTTAGAAGATCATTATTCATTTCCAATGCATGTTGAAGTTGGCGGGGCAACAGTTTTTGTTGTTGATGTAGAAGAGTTTTATAAAATTTAGAGGTGAAATCGATGGCATTTGCCGATATACCAGACCAGGAGAAAGCGAAAAAATTAATTAAAAATCAGCTTAATAGTGAGCGTTTAAGTCATGCCTATCTTTTTTTAGGGCCTGAGGATGTCGGCCAGATTGAACTTGCTAAAACAATGGCCAAAACTTATTTCTGTGAGATTATGGATGAAGATAGTTGTGAAGAATGTACTCAATGCATTAAGGTCAGGCATTCCAATCATCCAGATTTTGATCTGCTGGAGGCTGAAGAAAATAAGGATCAGATTGGGATTGATCTTATCCGGGATTTGCAGAAAAGAATTGCATATCGCCCCTATGAAGCAAAACATCGGTTCTTTATAATCTCAGGTGCTGATAAAATGACTGAGCAGGCTGCTAATTCCTTGTTAAAAACTTTAGAAGAGCCTCCTGATTATGCGACTCTGGTTTTAATAGCAGAAGATGAAAGTAAGGTTTTGCCAACGATTTTGTCCCGCTGTCAGCAAATTAGATTTGAATATTTATCAGATGAAATTTTAATAAGTTATTTTAAGCGGCAGGGTATAAAAGATGAAAATATTAAATTAATGGTTAGGCTCGCTAAAGGAAGCTTAGTTCAGGCTAAAAATATTATTGATAATAAAGAAATATTTAAAAAAAGAACTCAAGTTTTTCAGTTTTTACTTGATTTAGCAGATAAATCAAGGGTTGAGGTATTTAGAGAAGTTGATAAGTGGAAAGAATGGTATGGGGAGGGGTTACCTCTTTTTGATTTGCTTATAGACTGGTATAGAGATATAATAGTAGTTGAAGATGTAAAAAATGGTCAAGTTAATAATGATGACTATTTAAGATCTATTGTATCTTTAAGGAATAAATATACCAGGTTAGAACTTATTAAGGAATTAGACCTTATTCGGGAAGTTTATGCCAGTATAAATGCAAATGTAAAAATTGAATTAGCACTCCAGTATTTATTATTAAAGTTGCGAATTAAGAGGTGTAAATATGAAGAAAGTAGTAGGAGTAACATTTCGTCCGGCGGGTAAAGTATATTATTTTGATCCAAAGGATTTTGAATTAGAGAAAAATGATTATGTGATAGTTGAAACATCAAGAGGAATAGAATTTGGAATGGTTGTAGATAATCCTAAAAAAATAGATGAAGAGGAGATAGTTTCTCCATTGAAACCGGTTATTAGAGAGGCAACGATAGAAGATAAGGTTCAGTATGATAAAAATAAAGAATTAGAAAAAGAGGCCTTTAAAATATGTCTTGATAAGATTGATGACCACGGGCTGCCTATGAAATTAGTGGATGTTGAATATACTTTTGACCATAATAAAATAATTTTTTATTTTACCGCTGATGGCAGAGTCGATTTCAGAGAATTGGTTAAGGATTTAGCCAGAGTTTTTAAGACCAGGATTGAGTTGAGACAGATTGGAGTTAGGGATGAAGCCAAGCATTTAGGTGGTCTGGGACCATGCGGGATGCCTACCTGTTGTACAAGGTTTCTTAGAGAATTTAAACCTATTTCAATTAAGATGGCAAAAAAACAGGATCTTTCTTTAAACCCATCTAAAATATCTGGGCTTTGTGGTCGGTTGATGTGCTGTCTCAGGTATGAATCAGACTCCTATCGGAGAATGAAAAAGGAGATGCCATCATATGGCGAAAAAGTTGAATTAGAAACTGGCACAAAGGGTAAAGTTGTTGATAGAAATTTAATTAAAAAGACAGTTAAAGTATCTATAGATGGGGAATCAATTGAAGTTGATGTTGACGACCTTGAAGATTATGGTCTAAGTGAATAGGGGGTTATAGAATGGATGAAGAAATTTTAAGTACCCTTGCTTATTTTCAGGAAGAAATAGAGGAACTTTCTCAAAAATTTCAGAAATTAAAGGATATAACCTATAAATTATATAAAGAGAATGAAGAGCTGGAAAAAGAAAATAATGATTTAAAGAGATTGCTCTTTGAACAAAATAACGGTGCTGAGGAAGAGGATATAACCCCTACCCAGAGAGCATATAGCAATCTGGCCCATTTATATCAGGAGAATTATCATATCTGTCATTTAAGCTTTGGAGAAAAACGTCATGGGGATTGTTTATTCTGTCTCCAGCTATTGGAAAATCAAATGGAGGAGGGCAGGGCTATATGAAAGGAAGATTATATATCTGCCCGACCCCAATAGGAAATCTGGAGGATATAACTTATAGGACAATCAGGATTTTAAAAGAGGTTAATTTGATCGCCTGTGAGGATACAAGAAGAACTGGCAGGCTGCTTAAACATTTTGAAATAGATAATGATTTAATCAGTTATCATGAGCATAATGAAAAGATGCGGACTGAAGAAATTATTCATGAATTAAAAATGGGTCATGATATTGGATTAGTAAGTGATGCTGGAATGCCAGGGCTTTCAGACCCTGGCGAAATTTTAATTAAAGCAGTCATTAATGAGGGTTTTGAAGTGATTCCATTACCTGGGCCATCTGCAGCAGTGCCAGCATTAGTAGCTTCTGGTTTTGCCACTGATAGATTTGTTTTTGAAGGTTTCCTGCCAAGGAAAGGCCAGGTGCGCAAAGATAGGCTTGCCAGTATAAATTTAGATGAAAGAACAACAATTATATATGAATCACCTTATCGGATTAAAGATACAATCAATGATTTAGCCGAAGTTATGGCTGAAAGAGAGATTGCAGTGATTAGAGAAATAAGTAAAATTCATGAAGAAAAGATTTATGGAACTGCTGCAGACCTCAAAAAAAAGCTGGCTGATAGGGAGCTAAAAGGGGAAATTGTAATTGTTATTTCTGGGAATGAATCATTAACAGAAGAAGATAAAATTACTGATTTGTCAATTCTGGAACATCTTGAATTATTAATTGAAAATGGATATACTAAGAAAAAGGCAATTAAAGAGGTTTCAAAAATTAGAGAAATTCCAAAAAGCAAAGTTTATAAAGAGGCTATAGCAATAGATGCAAGATCTAAGTATAGAGAATAAATTTAGAAGAGAGGGGAAATCATGGCTGAGAAAACTTTTTATGTAACCACACCAATTTATTATCCAAGTGATCGCTTACATATAGGACATGCATATACAACTGTTGCTGCAGATGCAATCTCTAGATATAAGGCTTTAAGAGGGTATGATACCATGTTTTTGACAGGTTCTGATGAGCATGGCCAAAAAATTGAGAGAAAGGCAGATGAAGCCGGTAAAGAACCTCAAAACTATGTTGATGAGATTGTTGCTACTTTTATAGATCTCTGGGATAGATTAGGAATTGGTTATGATCAATTCATTAGAACGACTGATAATAATCATGAAGAGGTTGTTCAGGAGATTTTTAAACAGCTTTATGAACAGGGAGATATTTATTTAGGTAAATATGAAGGCTGGTATTGTACTCCCTGCGAAACATTCTGGCTTGATAGACAGTTAGAAGGGGATGAAAAAGTTTGTCCAGATTGTAAAAGACCTCTAGAATGGGTTGAAGAAGAAAGTTATTTCTTTAAGATGAGTAAGTATGCTGATAGGTTACTTAATCATATTAAAGATAATCCTAAGTTTATCCAGCCTGAATCAAGAAGAAATGAAATGATTAGCTTTATTGAAAGCGGCCTTGAAGATTTAAGTGTTTCCAGAACAACTTTTGATTGGGGGATTGAGGTTCCTGTAGACACAGATCATGTTATTTATGTCTGGATTGATGCATTGAGTAATTATATCACAGCAATGGGCTATAATAGAGATCAGGCTAAATTTAATAAATACTGGCCTGCAGATATCCATATAGTTGGAAAAGATATTCTAAGATTTCACACTATTATCTGGCCAATTATCTTAATGGCTCTGGACTTACCACTGCCGGATCAGGTATTTGGACATGGTTGGTTGCTAAGTGATACTGGTAAAATGTCGAAGTCCCGGGGGAATGTTGTTGATCCAATTGAGTTAATTAATGATTTTGGTAGAGATGCTATCAGATATTATTTATTAAGAGAAGTTTCTTTTGGAACAGATGGAATTTATTCAACTGAGGCTTTAATTCAAAGGATTAATTCAGACCTGGCCAATGATTTAGGAAACTTACTACACAGATCTTTATCTATGGTTGAAAAATATTTTTCAAACAAAATACCTGAGCCTGTTGGAGAAACTGAATATGATAGTAGCTTAAAAGAACTGGCTGCTACCACTGTGGCTAAGGCTGCTGAAGAATTAGAGGAACTTAGATATACCAGAGCTTTAGAAGAAATCTGGCAGTTTGTTAGACGGACTAATAAATATATTGATCAGACTGAGCCCTGGGTTTTGGCCAGAAAAGAAAAAAATCGTGACAAGCTAGGAACGGTTCTTTATAATTTATTAGAATCTCTAAGAATAATAGGGATTTTATTGAAGCCATTTTTAGTTGATACACCTGAAGAGATAGGCAAACAACTTGGTATTCAGCTAGAAATTAAAAAGGCTAACTGGGATGACTTATCCTGGGGAAAACTTCCAGTAGGAAGAACTATTGTAAAGGGAGATCCTATTTTCCCAAGAATAGATCTTGAAGAATATTATGATAAAAAAGAAGAGTTAGTTGATGGAGAAGGAAATCAGGAGGAAGAGAAAGTGAAAGAGGAAGGGCTTATAAGCTTTGATGATTTTCAGGAGATTGATTTAAGAATCGCAACTATAGTTGAAGCTGAAAGAATAGAAGATAGTAATAAATTATTGAAATTACAGATTGATTTAGGTGATGAGAAAAGACAGATAGTAGCCGGGATAGCTAATTATTATCAACCAGAAGATTTAATTAATAAACAGATTATGGTAGTTGTTAATCTTGAGCCTGCCAAGATATTTGGAGTTGAATCTCAGGGTATGTTATTAGCGGCTAGAGATGAAAAGAACTCAGAATTAACAATAATTAGTCCTGCTAAGCCCATTTATCCAGGCAGCCCTGTTAGTTAATTAATAAAATAATGGCTTTAAATCATTACATTTGTGAATTTATCGATTTAGGCCTTGTTTTTTTCCATAACTTGTGAAATAATAATCTATATAAATACATTTTAAGGAGTGAGTAGAATGAAAGATAGAGAATCAATTCCAAAAGCAACGATTGAAAGATTACCATTATATTACAGATGCCTCGATAAACTAGCTAATTTTGAGGATGTCGATGTTGTTTCTTCAAAGGATTTAGGGGGAAGGTTAGGAATTCCTCCAACTCAGGTTAGAAAAGATTTATCTTATTATGGAGAATTCGGTAGAAGGGGAGTAGGTTATGACGTTTTTGATTTAAAGAGGTCTGTAGGTAAAATATTAGGGGTAGATGAAGTCTGGACAGCAGTCTTAATTGGCGCTGGAAATCTAGGTAGAGCTCTGGTTGATTATAAAGGATTTGAAAAAATGGGATTAAAATTGGTTGGACTTATGGATGCTGATTCATCAAAAATCGGTAATAAAATTGGAGGCATTGAAGTTCAGAATACAAAGAAATTGAATGAGGTTGTAGAAAAGAATAATGTTAAATTAGGAATTATTACTGTACCTACTGATTCAGCTCAAGAAGTTGCTGATGATATGGTGGAGGCGGGAATAAAAGCTATTTGGAATTTTGCTCCTGTCCGTCTTCATGTTCCAGAGGATGTTACTGTAAGAAATGAAGATCTTGCTATAGGTCTTGTTAGTTTAATTTATCATTTAAGCTGGAAAAAAAGGGATGAAGAAGAGAGTCAAAATAAATAATAATTAAATTGCCAGCCTGTATCAGGCTGGCAATTTAAAACTTAAGCTTTTTTTTGATAAAATGAAAGATTTATTTTGTCAAGATTAAATTTATCTGGATTAAAGATAAATTCTGTATTTCCCAAAAAAAGATAACCTTTATTTTTTAAGTTTTTTGCAAATTTATCTGTTAAAATTTCCTTTTGTTCTTTAGTTAAATAGATAAAAAAATTACGGCTTAAAATTAAATCCCATCCAGATGAATAACTATCATTAATTAGATCTTTCTTTTCAAATTTGACTTTTCTTTTAATTTCTTTAGATAATTGAAAAAGATCTTTTTCACCAGGAACAGGACTAAAGTATTTATCCATCAACTTATCTGGTAAACTTTTAAGTGAATTAGAACTATAGTGAGCTTTCTTTGCGGTCTGTAAAATTTCTTTATCCAGATCACTTGCCAGAATCTCAAAATCACTATCAGATAAACCTAATTCAGTTAAAATAATTGCGATTGAATATGGTTCAGATCCATTAGAACAGGGAGCACTCCAGATTTTTATTCTGTTATTATTTTTCTTGATTATATCGGGTAAGACCTGTTCTTTAAGATAATCAAAGCTTTTAGGATTTCTAAAAAATTCAGATGTATTAATAGTAAAATGATTTAAGTAAGCATCTCTAAAAGAGTTATCTTTTTTAAGTTTATTAATGCATTCTTGATAATCATCAACATTATGTCTCCGCATTAAACTATCAGTTCTTCGCTGAACCCTCTTTAATTTATATCCATCAAAATTAATATTTAGTAAGTCAGCTGCTTCATTTTTAAAACTTTCAAAATCCAAAATTAATTCATCTCCTTATCGATTAAATTTATAATATATTCTGGTATTTCGTAACGGGGCAATATTTCATCATATGCACCTGCTTTTATTGTAGTTCCCGGCATTCCATAAACAAGAGCAGTACTTTTGGCTTCTACAATGCCATAACCACCATTATCTTTTATTGCAATCATGCCTTCACCACCATCATGGCCCATTCCAGTTAAAATAACCCCAATTGTTCTTTCTTTATAATTTTTTGCAAGAGATTTTAACATATAATCAGCACAGGGTCTAACTCCCCAATTTTTTGGTTTTTGGTTTAGTTCAACTTTTCCTTCAGAGTTAATAATAAGATGATAATCACCAGGGGCAATAAGAACTATTCCTGGCTTTATTCTATCACCCTGGCTGGCTTCTTTTATCTGTAAGTTAGATTGTTGATTAAGTCTGTTTGATAGTGAAGTTGTAAAGCCTGCAGGCATATGTTGAACAACGACTAATGCTCCAGGAAAATCTGCTGGGAAGAGAGTTAGAACATCTTTTAAAGCTTTTGGACCACCAGAGGAAGCTCCAATAGCTACAATCGGAAAATTTTTTTCTGTATAATTTTTATTTCTTATTTTGTTTTTTATTGTTTTCTTGATTCTAAAGGCACCTGAAACAGATTTATTTTGATTATTTTCGGCATTAATTGAAACTTTTATTTTCTCTTGAAGCTCATCTATGATATCATCTATATTAAGGGATATAGAACCGGATGGTTTTGGAATAAAATCAAAGGCACCTATTTCTAGTGCTTTCATAACTGTATCCCGATTATCAAGAGCACTTACCATAATTACTGGAATTTCAGGATAAGTCTTGTTTATTTCTTTTAATGTGGTTAAGCCATCTTTTACTGGCATCTCAATATCCAGTGTTATAACATCAGGCTTAATATCTTTTAATTTCTTTAAAGCATCTTTACCATTTCGGGCAGTTTCAATTACATTTAGGTTAGCATCTTTTTCTATAGATTCTTTAAAAAGTTTTCTCATGAAAGCTGAATCGTCTACAACCATTACTTTTATCATATAATTCCTCCTGACTAAAATATAATTAGTCTTATATTTATTTATTCTTTTTAAAACCTTAAAATCCTGCAATTATTATGAGGTGATTAATTTGGCAATGAAAATGGCAGTACTGGCCAGTGGAAGTTCTGGCAATTCTATTTACTTATCAACTAAGAATACAGCAATCTTAATTGATGCTGGTTTATCTGGTAAAGAGCTAGAAAGAAGAATGGAGAGTATTGATCTTAACCCAGGAGATATTTCGGCAATCCTGATTACTCATGAACATGGAGATCATATTAAAGGTGCCGGGGTGTTGTCTAGAAGATATGATATTCCTATATATGCAACTTCTGGTACCTGGAAAGCAGCCAGAAAAAAATTAGGTAAAATTGATGAAAATTTTGAAAGGGTAATAAAAACTCAATGGCAATTAGGAGATTTTGAGATTAAAAGCTTTCCTATACCACATGATGCTGCTGACCCTGTTGGTTACGTAATAAATGATGGTGAAGTCAATTTTGGTCTGGCAACTGATATTGGTTGTATTACTAATGAGCTTTATGATTATCTTAGAAATTTAGATTGTATTTTATTAGAGGCAAATCATGATATTGACTTATTAAGAGAAGGTTCATATCCAGGTATGTTAAAAAGAAGAATTCGGGGAGATGAAGGACATTTATCAAATGATGAAACTGCAGAGTTATTACCTGAGTTGTTAAAGTCAAATAAAAAGTCTACATGTCCAGTAGTTTTGCTTTCACACTTGAGTGCAGAAAATAATAGACCTGAGTTGGCTTACTTAACAGTAAAGAATTCAGTCTGTGCAGCAGGCTATAAACTGGGAAAAGATTTAATTTTAAAATGTGCACCAAGAGACGAAGCCAGTGAAATTTTTAATATTGAAGCTGGTGAAATAATTAAGGAAGTGACTGATTCAGCATGATGACAATTAATATTATTGCTGTGGGTAAAATTAAGGAGGATTATATTAATAGAGGGATTTCTGAATTCAGTAAAAGATTATCAAAATACTGTAATTTAAATATAGTTGAAGTTGATCATGAAAATATCCCTAAAAATTTGACTGGTCAGGCTGAGATGGTAAAAAATAAAGAAGGTAAGAGAATACTTGCTAGAATTCCTGATAATTCATATAAAATAGCTTTAGATGTTAAAGGTAAACCAATGACATCAAAAGGGCTGGCAAGCTCAATTCAAAATCTTCAGGTTCAGGGATGGAGTAATATAACATTTATTATAGGTGGGTCACTTGGCCTTTCAAAGAAAGTACTTGATTCAGCTGATTATCATCTTTCTTTATCACACATGACTTTTACTCATCAGATGATTAGATTAATTTTATTGGAACAAATTTATCGAGCCTTTAAAATCATTTCTGGAGAACCTTATCATAAATAGGATGTGCATTATTAACAGATGTCTTAAATTTAATTAAATATAATATTAGTGATGTGTAAAATGCAAATAATTTTAATTTGAAAAGGGAGAGATAATTTATGGAAATCAATGCGGAATGGACCGGCGGGCTGGCTTTTAATTCAAAAGGTGAATCAAACCATGAAGTATTAATGGATGCTTCAAGAGCGGTTGGCGGAGAAGATAAAGGTCCTCGCCCAATGGAGCTATTATTACATGGAATTGCAGGTTGTACTGGAATTGATATAGTTAAAACTCTGGAGAAAATGAAAGTAGATATTGATGATTTTAAAATAAGTGTTGATGGAGAACGGGCAAATGATTATCCAAAAAAATATACAAAGATAAATCTTCATTTTACAATAAAGGGAGCCGGTTTAACAGATAAAAAAGTATCAAGGGCTGTGAATTTAAGTTTGGATAAGTATTGTTCCGCAAGTAATTCTTTATCGGCTGAAATTAAAGGTAGTTATGAGATAATATCAACTGAATAAATTGATAAAAACTTATGCATTTAGGCCAGAGTATACTGGCCTATTTTTTTTATTTTTAGAAAACTTTTTAATTCAGGCAGGAATTTATTAATTATTATTGAATATATAAAGTGTAATTAAAGAAAAAAACAAAATTGAATATTTATTTAAGTTTATTTTATAAGTTATAAGGAGGAATAAAATGATTGATTTAAGAAAGAATGAAGAAGTTTTAGAAAAAGCGGTGGCAAGGGCGAAAGAAAAAGGTGTTGTTATTCCAACTCTGGCACAGATGAAAAATCCAGACTTAATTCCTGAAAAAGTAAAAGAAAAACTTAAAGAAGTTGGTCTCTGGGATGTGGATCCAGTCAACCTTTTTAGAATAAGTTGGCATAATGAGCCTAGTGAAAGCGGAGGACAGTATGGTGGAGTTAATTATGTTGAATTACCTTCTGAATTAACTGGAGTAGATGCAAGAATAATTGCTTTAGTTGGTAAATGGATGCCTACAGGTGCTCATAAGATTGGGCCAACATTTGGCTGTCTGGTACCTAAGTTAGTTACCGGTCAATTTGACCCCACTACTGAAAAAGCTGTCTGGCCGTCAACTGGCAATTATTGTCGAGGAGGAGCCTATAATTCAAAATTATTAGGTTGTAATTCTATTGCAATTTTACCTGAAGAGATGAGCAGAGAAAGATTTGAATGGCTGGAAAATATGGCTGATGAAGTAATTCCCACAGTTGGAAGCGAAAGTAATGTAAAGGAAATCTTTGATAAATGCTGGGAATTAAAAGAAACTAGAGATAATATTAATGTATTTAATCAATTTGATGAACTTGGAAATCATCTCTGGCATTACGAAGTTACTGGTAATGCTATGGCAAAAGCCTTTGAAGATATGGATGGTAAAAACTTAGCAGGAGTTGTTTTAGCATCTGGTTCTGCTGGGACTTTAGGTTCTGCAGATAGGGTTAAAGAATTATATCCCCATGCCAAACTGGCTGTTTCTGAAGCATTACAATGTCCAACACTTTTAAATAATGGTTTTGGTGCTCATAGGATTGAAGGAATTGGAGATAAACATGTTCCCTGGGTTCATAATGTAAGAAACACTGATATGGTGATGGCAGTCGATGATAATTATGCTATGAATTTGGTCCGACTCTTTAATACTGAGGTTGGACAGGATTATTTAAGAGAGATAGGTGTTCCTGAAGAGACCGTTAAACAGTTGGATTTAATGGGAATTTCAAGTATCGCTAATATGCTTTCTGCGATTAAATTTGCTAAATACTATGAACTAGGTGAAGATGATGTTATAGTGACTGTTTTTACAGATTCAATGGAACTATATGGTTCCAGGGTAGAAGAAATGATAGAAGAAGCAGGTGGTTATGAGAAAATAGATGCTGCAGTTGATTATGAGCGTTATATATTAGGTACAACTATAGATCATGTTGAAGAACTAACTTATTATACTAAAAAGAGAATTCATAATCTTAAATATTATACCTGGATTGAGCAACAGCAAAAAGATTTAGAAGAATTAAATGCTCAGTGGTATGATTATGAAAATTATTGGGGAGATCTCCATAAACTGGCTCCAAAAATTGATGAATTAATAAATGAATTTAATAAAAGAACAGGTTTATTGGAGGAGTTGGAAGAATAAATGGAAAATGTTAGTCATTTAAGTTGTATTAATTGTGGAAAAGAATATGAACCTCTTCCTGAACGTTATCTCTGCGATGACTGTGGAGAAAAGGGTCTTTTAGAGGTAGAATATAATTATGATAAGATTGCTTCTAAATGGAGTAAAGAAGATTTATCAGCTACAGGTGATCAGAGGATCTGGAGGTATCGTCCCTTATTACCGATTGAAGATGATACTCCCTTACCCCCCTTATCGGTGGGGAATACTCCAATATATGAATCAAAAAAATTAGCAGAAGAACTGGGACTTGAGAATATTTGGATTAAAGATGATGGCTTAAATCCAACAGGTTCTTTAAAGGATAGAGCTTCTGCTATGGCTGTTGTCAAAGCTCAGGAGGCAGGTGCTAAGGTAATCTCCTGTTCTTCAACAGGTAATGCAGCTTCATCTTTAGCTGGGAACGCAGCTTCTATGGGCGGCAAATTAGAAACAGTAATCTTTGTTCCAGGCAGAGCTCCAGGAGGAAAATTAGCTCAACTTTTAATATATGGAGCAAATGTAGTTTCAGTCCAGGGTGATTATCAGGCAGCATATGATCTTTCAGCTGCAGCTATTAATAAGTGGGGTTGGTATAATCGGAATGCAGCCATTAATCCTTATATGGTTGAAGGAAAGAAGACTGCAGTTTTAGAAATGGCGGAGCAGATGGATTTTGACTTACCAGATTGGCTGGTTTTCTCTGTCGGCGATGGCTGTACTATTGCCGGTGCCTGGAAAGCTTTACAGGATCTTAATGAAATAGGTTTTATTGAAAAAGTTCCTAAACTCCTTGGTGTTCAGGCTGAAGGCTGTGCTCCAATTACAAGGTCTTTTTATTCTGACGAACCTCTTACCATTGTTGATGAAAACACAATTGCTGATAGTATAGCTGTTGGCAATCCTAGAAACTTTAAAAAAGCTATTAGAGGAATAAAAAACAGTAATGGTGAGATGATTAATGTTTCTGATGAAGAGATTTACGAGATGATGAGATTATTAGGTAAAACAACTGGCATATTTGGAGAACCTGCAGGTGTTGCAGGATTAGCTGGTATTCGCAAAATGGTTTCTCAGGATAGAATAAAGTCAGATGAAAAGGTAGGTTTTGTAGTAACAGGTAATGGTTTAAAAGATGTCAAGAATGCAAGAAAAGCGACAGAAGAACCATTATCAATTAAGCCAGATATAGAATTATTGGAACAAGAATTTATCCGACAGGGGGTAATTGAGGGCTGATGAAGAAAAATCTTAAACTAGGTTCAAAAATTAGAGAAATGCGAAGAGCTCAGAATATGAGTCTGGCACAACTGGCAGATAAAATTGATAAAACTTCAAGTTATTTAAGCCAGGTAGAACGAGGTTTAGCAGAACCTTCCATAACAGCACTGAGAGAGATATCTAAAGCCCTGGATGTTCCTATATTTTACTTTTTAGTTGATGATGAGGAACATAATGCTGTTGTTCGCAAGAATGAGAGAAAGCAACTAGGATATCCTAATTCTAATTCTAAAGTGGAATTAATAAGTCCTGATTTAAATCATCAGATGGAATTAATTGAAGTCAGGCTTGAACCTGGTGAATCAACAGTGGATATGCCCCTTTCTCATCAGGGAGAGGAGTGTACCTTAGTTCTTGAAGGAAAGATGGATATAAAAGTTGGGGATAAAAACTATATATTAGAACCAGGAGATAGTATTTATTATCTGGCTAGTATACCCCATAGATTATTAAGTATTGGTGACGAACCACTTGTTTTTGTCTCAGCTATAACACCTCCAAACTTTTAAGTTTGGATGGTATAGAATATACAATATTATTAATAGGAGGAATTTTAAATGAGATCAGTATTTAGAAACAAAGATTTTATTACATTGCAGGAATGGTCAGTCGAGGAAATTGACACTTTATTAGATGTATCTTTTGACTTGAAAAGAAAGTTTGCTTTAGAGATTGACACCCCATATTTAAATAATAAAGTTGCAATGTTAATGTTCTTTGAAGAATCTACCAGAACCAGGAACTCAATGGAAGCAGGACTTGCTCAATTAGGAGGCCATGCCAACTTTCTTGATACATCAACAATGCAGATTTCCCATGGTGAAGTTGCTAAAGACACTGCAGTGATTTTAGGAAGCTATGGTCATGGTATTGCCTGTCGCAACTGTTTCTGGGGAGAAGGAAATGCTTACTTAAGAGATATGGCAGAGCATGCAAATGTTCCAATTATGAATTTGCAATGTGATCTTTATCATCCAATGCAGGCCCTTGCAGACCTTATGACAATAAAAGAAAAGAAAGAAAAAACTAAAAATCTAAATATTTCAATTATCTGGGCTTATGCTACAAGTCATAAGAAGCCTATTTCTGTACCATTATCACAATCACTCTTATTCCCACGTTATGGCATGAATGTTACCCTGGCCTATCCTGAGGGCTTTGAGATGCCTGATTGGGTTATTGAACAGGCTAGAGAGAATGCAGAGAATAATGGCGGCACCTTTAAAATCACCCATGATATGGATGAAGCTTATACAGATGCTGATATTGTTATTCCTAAGAATTGGGGTAGCTGGGTAAGTGATCCTAAAGATAAATTAGGGAGTAAATTATTAGAAGAGAATAAGGACTGGAAATGTACAGAAGAAAAGATGGCTTTAGCTAAAGACGATGCAATGTATATGCATGCATTGCCGGCAGATAGAGGTAATGAGGTTGAAGATTCAGTGATTGATGGACCGCAATCAATTGTATATGAAGAAGCTGAAAATAGGCTCCATACTGCTAAAGCCGTTATGGCTTTAACAATGGGAGGTAGAGGTTGATAATGGATAGAACTGAAATGGTTGACAAGATTAAAAATGAAGTAGCAAAATATGAAGATAATATGGTTGATTTTATGCGGGATATTATTAGTATCCCAAGTGAGAGCTGCCAGGAAAAGGAGGTAGTTCAAAGGATAAAAGAAGAACTTGAAGCTTTAGATTTTGATGAAGTTTTTATTGATGAAATGGGTAATATTTTTGGAAGAGTTGGCACTGGGCCAAGAATAATAGCCTATGATGCTCATATTGATACTGTTGGCATAGGAAATCCAGATGAATGGGACTGGGACCCATTTGAAGGAAAGATGGAAGATGGAATCATTTATGGTCGAGGAGCAACTGACCAGGAAGGTGCCATGGTTTCTATGGCCTATGCTGGAAAAGTTATAAAAGATTTAGGACTTCATGATGAGTTTAGTGTATATATGGTTGGAACAGTCCAGGAAGAAGATTGTGACGGTCTCTGCTGGCAGTATATACTTAATGAAGGAGTTTTAGATCCTGAAATGGTAGTTGTTACTGAACCAACTAATTTAAATATATATCGTGGCCATCGTGGAAGAATGGAAATGGAAGTTATTACAACAGGTGTTTCCTGTCATGGTAGTGCTCCGGAGAGAGGAGATAATTCTCTCTATAAGATAGCGCCTATAATCTCAGGAATTGAGAAATTAAATGAAGAATTAAAGGTTGATCCTTTTCTCGGGAAGGGAACAATTGCAGTTACTCATATAACTAATGATACCCCAAGTTTATGTGCAGTTCCTAATAGAAGTGCTATCCATCTTGACCGCCGATTAACAGCTGGTGAAGATAAAGAACTGGCAGTTAAACAGGTTGAAGAGGTTGTTGAGAAAGCAGGTATGGAGGCTGAGGTAAGAATCTTAAATTATGATACTCCAAGTTATACAGGGTTTGTCTATGAGACAGAGAAATATTATCCAACCTGGGTATTAGAAGAAGATCACCCTGTAATTCAGTCTGCAGTTTCGGCCTATAAAGATGTTTTTGAAGAAGAGCCAAAGGTTGATAAATGGACATTTAGCACAAATGGTGTTTCAATAATGGGAAGAGCAGGCATACCATGTGTTGGTTTTGGACCTGCTAATGAGATTTATGCTCATACTGTTAATGACCAGATTCCTGTAGAACACCTGGTTAAAGCGGCAGAGCTTTATGCAGCCCTACCAGAATATTTAGAGTAAATCAAATTTAAAACTAAAAGAGGGAGTCTTAAAACTTCCTCTTTTAGCTCTTGTTATTATTTTCTTTTACTTAATTGACTGAAAATTTGTTTTAGTTCATCTATTAAAAATAAGCCTGGAGTAAAGGCAAAAAGTGAGGTAATATTATGTCAGAAGCTAAAAAAAGCAAAGTTAATAATAATGCATATTATGAACTAGAAGATGTTCCGCCGTTACATGAAATTATAGTTTTAGGTCTTCAACATATGTTAGCAATGTTTGTCGGTATTATTACTCCGCCATTAATTATTGCAGGGGTAGCAGGGTTAAATTCTGCAGAAACAGGTTTCTTTGTGAGTATGGCACTTATTATGTCCGGTGTTGCTTCATTTATACAGTGCAGAAAATTTGGTCCTGTTGGTTCTGGTCTGCTTGGAGTTCATGGTACAAGTTTCACCTTTGTTCCAATGGCAATAAGTGCCGCCAATGCAGGAGGTATTCCGTTAGTACTCGGAATGGCTTTAGCCGCTTCTCCAGTAGAGATGATTATAAGTCGTTTTGTTAAACAGGCAAGAAAATTATTCCCACCAATAGTATCAGGTACTGTTGTAACTTTAATTGGTCTTAGTTTAATTGAAGCAGGTATGACGGACTTTGGTGGAGGGTCAGGAGCTGAAAACTTTGGAGCTCCAATAAATTTAGCATTAGGATTATTTGTTTTAATTGTAATTATATTAGCCAATAGATTTGGTAAAGGACTTATTAAGGTTGGTTCAGTTGCAATTGGGCTAGTAGCTGGTTATATTGTGGCAATACCTCTTGGTTTGGTTGATTTTCAGGCAGTGGCTGATGCAGGCTGGTTTACTGCTCCTAGGCCATTATATTTTGGTTTAGATTTTAGTTGGGGCCATTTAATCCCCTGGATACTGGCTTACTTTATTACATCAATTGAAACAATTGGAGATTTAACTGCAATAGCTGAAACATCTGGAGAACCTGTTACCGGTAAAATTCACAGTGACCGTTTAGGAGCGGGAATGTTAGCAGATGGAATTGCAAGTGCTCTTGCTGCTATTTTTAATACAATGCCTAACACTACCTTCAGTCAGAATATTGGTGTAATCCAGATAACTAAAGTAGGAAGTAGAGTAGTTGGATATGCAGTAGCAGTAATTTTACTAATATTAGGTTTTATTCCTAAGATTGGTGCTTTAGTAAGTGTTATGCCAAAACCGGTACTAGGTGGAGCAACATTGGCTTTATTTGGAATGGTTGCAACATCAGGTATAAAAATTATTACAAAAAAGGGTTTAACTGATAGAAAACTATTCATATTTTCTATTGCTTTAAGTTTTGGTTTAGGAGTTACTTATATGCCTGAAATTGTTGATCAATTACCTGATGTCTTATCGACAGTCTTACAATCTGGTGTTACAGTTGGTGCCCTATTAGCGCTTTCTCTTAATTTATTACTTCCAGGTGGTTCTTCTGAATAATAAAAATTTTAAGAAGGACCTGGGATGGTTTAACTAGAAGTTAATAATCACGGAACAATTTTAGTGAAAATAAAGTTGGAGGTGAAACCTGTGACTGATTTTAGACAGGTTAACAAGTCGAAAAAAAGAATTGATGCAAAGGCCAAAGTAACAGGTAAAGCAAAATTTGGTGCAGATCTTAAATTTGCAAATATGTTATATGGTAAGGTAGTAAGAACAAAATATCCATATGCAAAAATTAAAAACGTAGATATAAGTAAAGCGAAGGAATATCCAGGTGTGGAAGTAGTGATGACAGCGAAGGATATACCTAATAATACTTTTGGAGTTATTATTCAAAACCAGAGAGTATTAGCTGAAGATGAGGCTATTTATATTGGTGATGGGATTGTAATGCTTGCGGCTGAAAGCAAAGAAGCTGCTGAGGAAGCAGCAAAATTAGTGGAGATTGAATATGAAGAGCTAAAAGGTATTCATGATCCTTTGGAATCTAGAAAACCAGATGCCCAATTAGTAATGGAGGGAACTGATAGTAATCAGGTTGTTCATCATCCTTTAAGGAAGGGAGATGTTGAATCTGGTTTTGCTGAAGCAGATGTTATATTAGAGAGAGAATATTCAACTCAATATATTGAACATGCCTATTTAGAACCAGAAGCAGTTACTGTTGTTCCTAATGAGAGACAGACTCTGGTCTCTGTATATGGTTCAGTTCAGAACCCATATGCCACCAGAGATGCTGTAGCTAGAGTTTTAGAAGCCGACTTAAGTCAGGTGAGAATTATCCAGGATAATATGGGTGGTTCATTCGGAGGGAAAGATGAAAATATTTCTTCTATGGCTGCAAGAGCTGCTGTAATGGCCCTGGAAACTGATAGGCCTGTCCAGATGGTTAACTCAAGAGAAGAGTCAATAATTGAAAGTTATAAACGCCATCCATATAATCTAAAATATAAAGTAGGAGCTACTAAAGAAGGCAAACTAACTGCCATGGAGATAGAGGCTGTAGCAGACAGTGGAGCCTATGCCTGCCAGACTCCATTTGTGACCTGGAGGTCTGTAGTTCAAGCTACAGGTCCTTATGAAGTTCCCAATGTTAAAACTGATACCTATGGCTTTTATACAAATAATCCATACACTGGAGCAATGAGGGGTTATGGTTCTCCTCCGATCTGTTTTTCTCAGGAATCTTTAATGGATGAACTGGCAGAAGAATTAAATATGAGACCAGACAGGTTAAGAGAGAAAAACATGTTTAGACAGAATTCTTATACTGCCAGTAATCAAAAATTAGATAATCATACTGTAAGTTTACAGGAAGTTCTTGATAAAGCTAAGGAATCAATTAATTATGATGAAAAATATGAAGAGTATTCTAAAGAGCAGCCTGGTGAAATAAAACGAGGTATTGGACTGGCAATGAGTTATCGTGGCGTTAGCTTAGGGGCTGAAGCTATAGATACTACAGGAGGAATTGTTGCTGTCCAGAAAGATGGGAGTATAATTCTTTATTGTGGTCTCGCAGAAAATGGCCAGGGGTTAAGGACAGTTTTTTCTCAGGTTGTTGGTGAAGAATTAGGAGTTAATCTTGATAGAATAACTTATATGGAAGCAGA
>CAZLCX010000001.1:69682-87556 GCA_964558325.1 uncultured Halanaerobiaceae bacterium
TTGTTGGTGAAGAATTAGGAGTTAATCTTGATAGAATAACTTATATGGAAGCAGATACATCTGTAGCACCTGAAAGTGGCTCAACTGTGGCTTCCAGAAGTACATTTATGGGCGGAAATGCTCTCAAGAAAGCAGCTAAAAATGTTAAAAAGACAATGATAGAATTTGCAAAAGATGAATATGGTGTAAATGAAGAAATAATCTTTAAAGATAATGCCTTATATACTGAGTCAGGTAAAAAGATAGAAGACTTTGCAAATGTTGCTTCTGATGCTTTTCATAGCGGAGTATTTTTATCGTCCTATGGCTGGTACAAAGCACCTGATATTTCCTGGGACGAAGAGACAGGACAGGGTAGACCTTATTTTACCTATGTTTATGGCTGTCAGATAGCAGAAGTTGAAGTTGATACTGGAACCGGTCAGGTTAAAGTCTTGAATATGGCTGCAGCCCATGATGTTGGTAAGGCAATAAATCCTGCTAATGTTCGGGGACAGATTTATGGAGGAGTTGTGATGGCTGTTGGGCATGCCTTGATGGAAGATTTAGGTTTCTCAAATGGATTTATAAATCATACTAATTTTGATGAATATTTGATTCCAACAGCAAAGGATATTCCAGAAATAGATGCAATCATAGTAGAAAATCCAGATCCCTCTGGGCCATATGGGGCTAAATCTATAGGTGAACCAACAGTTGAACTTGGTGGAGCAGCAATTAATAATGCAATTGCTTTAGCTACAGGGAAACGCCATTATGATCTGCCCCTTAATCTTGAAAGAGTTCTAATTGGCAGAGATTTAAGCAGGGAGGGCTAAATCATGAATAAAGACTTGAAATTTTATAAAACTACAAAAGTTGATGAAGCAGTTAGATTACTGGCTGAGAATAAATTAAAGCTTCTGGCCGGTGGAACTGATTTTATGGTAGATTTAAGGAATGAAGAAGATTTTTTAAATGATTATAAGGGAATTTTAGATTTATCTAATATTGATGAGCTTAAAAATATAACTGAAAATGATGATTACATTGAAATTGGAGCAATGGTTACCCATGGAGATATAGTTGAGTCTGACTTGATTCGAAAATATTATCCAGCTCTAGCACAATCTTCTGAGTCAGTTGGTTCAACCCAGATTAGAAATCGGGCAACAATTGGTGGGAATATTTGTAATGCTGCTGCCTGTGCAGATACTTTAGGACCTTTAATTGCCTTTGAGGCTAGAGCAGTTCTTAAATCAGTTAATGGAATGAGAACTATGGATGTTTCTGAATTTGTGAAATGGCCATATGAAACTGAAATCAATAAAAATGAGATTCTCGTTTCATTTATATTGCCAAAACCAGAAGAAGGAACTTATAGTGGTTTTCAAAAAATTGGTCGGCGCCAGGCTCTAGCTATTACCAGAATAAGTCTTGCAGTTACAGCAGTTATAGAATCTGGAATTATTAAAGATATTAATTTAGTTCCTGGTTCTGCTACTCCAGTTCCGACTACATTTAGTAAAGTAGAAGCAGAAATTAAAGGTAAGAAATTATCAGAGATAGATTCGGAAGAGATTGGTGAAAAGGCTGCAGAAGAGATGATTGGTATAACAGGTGAACGCTGGTCAACTCCTTATAAAAAGCCTGCTCTGGCTACTCTTTTCCGCAGAGCAATAAAGAACCTTCAGGAGGAGGTAGCAAATAATGGCTAAAGTTAAAGTGAAATTTACTGTAAATAAAAGAGAGGTAGAGGTAGAGGTTGACCCCACTGAAAGACTTCTTGATACTTTAAGAGATAGACTCCATTTAACTGGAGTAAAAGAAGGATGTGCTGTTGGGGAATGTGGTGCCTGTACAGTTTTATTTGATGGTGAAGCTATGAATTCATGCTTAATTCCAACTGTTCAGGCTGAAGGCAAAGAAGTTTTAACAATTGAAGGCCTGGGAACAGAAAATGATCTTGACCCATTACAGCAGTCCTTTATCGATTATCAGGCAGTCCAATGTGGCTTCTGTACTCCAGGCATGATTTTATCAGCTAAAGCATTATTAAATAAAAATTCAAGCCCAACCCGTGAGGATATTAAACAGGCAATAGATGGGAATCTCTGTCGCTGTACAGGGTATGAACAAATTATCCAGGCTGTCCAAAATGCTGCTGATGGTGAGGTGGAAGCCTAAGTGACTGCTACTTTATTTAAAAATGTTAGATCTATAATAACTATGGATGAGCAAAAGCGGAGACTATTAAATCATGACTTAATGGTAGAAAATGGGAAAGTGGCTGCAATTGAAGAAAATATTGAACTTACAGAGAGAGAAGATTTAGAGATTATCGAGGCTGGAGACTATTTTATGTTTCCAGGTCTCGTTAATACCCATCATCATTTCTATCAGGTCTTAACCAGGAATATAAGAGAGGTGCAGGATGTAGAACTATTTGACTGGCTAAAATATTTATACCCAATCTGGGCTAATCTTACCCCGGAAGCTGTTTATTACAGTTCCCTTGTTGCCTGTGGTGAGCTGCTTAAAACAGGTTGTACTACAGCATTAGATCAATATTATGTATTTCCTAAACAGCAGGATTTAAATATTTTGGATCAGGAATTTAAAGCCGGTAAAGATATAGGGATCAGGCTGCATGCCTGTAGAGGTAGCATGTCATTAAGTGAAAAAGATGGAGGTCTGCCTCCTGATGAAGTAGTTCAGACAGATCAAGAAATTCTTGAAGATACAAGAAGAGTTATTGAAAAATATCACGACCCTAAACCTCATGCAATGCAGAGGGTAGTAGTATCACCATGCTCGCCATTTTCAGTTACTAAAGAACTAATGGAGCAGTCAATTAAATTAGCAAGAGAATACGGAGTTTTAGCCCATACCCATCTTGCAGAGACAAAAGATGAAGATGATTTCTGTCAGGAAAAATATGGTTTAACTCCATTAGAATATATGGAAGAAGTAGGCTGGATTGGTGAAGATGTCTGGTTTGCCCATGGAGTTCACCTTGATAGAGATGAGCTTAAAAGAATGGCAAAAACAGGAACAGGTGTAGCTCATTGTCCTGCATCAAATATGAAATTATCATCAGGAGTAGCTTCTGTACCAGAGATGCTTGAGTTAGGTGTACCAGTAGGCCTGGCAGTTGATGGTAGTGCCAGCAATGATGGTTCTAACATGATAGCTGAAATGCGGTTAGCTCTATTGCTTCATAAGTTGCATCATGGCATAACCTCTGTTGGTCCTGAAGATATACTTGAAATTGCTACAAATGGCGGAAGCCAGATCCTTAAACAGCCAGAGATTGGAAGCCTTGAACCTGGTCAGGCAGCTGATTTATTTCTTATAAATAGTAAGCGCCTGGCTTATGCAGGTGGTTTGTCAGATCCAGTTTCTACTTTGATTAATACTGGGACCAATCATGAAGTTGATTTAACAATGGTTGCCGGTAAAATAGTAGTTCGTGATGGCAGGTTGACTACTATTGATGAAGAAGAAGTAGCAGCTAAAACCAATAAACTGGCTGAAGAAATGCTTTCCGAGGAGGGAGCATAATGCTTATAGTAAAAAATGGAACTATACTAACTTTTAATAAAGATAATGAAGTTATTGAAGATGGAGCTATAGTTACAGAAGGAGATAATATTCTTGCTCTAGGGAAAACAGCCGATCTTATTGAAAAGTATCCAGACGCTGAAGAGGTTGATGCTAAAGGCGGACTGGTTATTCCAGGCTTAATAAACTCTCATATGCATTTTTATAGCACCTTTGCAAGGGGAATGGATCTTAAAACAGATCAACCGCCTAAAGATTTTGTTGAAATTTTAGAGAAATTATGGTGGCGAGTTGATGAAACTTTATCAACTAAAGAAGATCTTTATTATAGTTCGATCTATCAAATTTTAGAAGGAATAGAATATGGTACAACTACCATATTTGATCATCATGCCAGTTTTGGTATGATAGATAACTCCCTTGATATTCTGGCAGAAGCTGTTGAAGATGCCGGGATTAGAGCCAGTCTTTGTTTTGAAGCTTCTGATCGTAATGGTAAAGAGAAATCAGCAGCCAGTATTCAGGAAAATATAAGATTTATTGAAAGCTTATCTGAAAAGCAGAAAAATTATTTAACAGGTAAATTTGGCCTTCACGCTTCTTTTACTTTGAGTGATACTTCACTTAAAAAGATTGGCGAAGAAGCATCAAGTTTAGGAGTTCCCTGTCATATCCATATGGCAGAAGGGAAAGCTGATGTTGTGGATAGCAAAAAGAGGGGTTATTCTGGTGTTGTGGAAAGACTTGATAAATTTAATATTTTACAACCAGAAACTTTAGCTATCCATGGAGTTCATCTTTCTCCAGAAGAATTTGAAGTACTGGCTAAAAGGAATACTAATTTAATTTATAATCCACAATCAAATATGGGTAATGCAGTCGGGGCCGCTGATTTGCTGGCTGCAGATAAGGCTGGTTTAAGTATTGGGCTCGGAACAGACGGTTATTCGACTGATATGTTTGAAAGTTTAAAAGTAGCTAGCATTCTCCCCAGTCATGAAGCAGGAGATCCTAATGCTGGAGGAGAAATAGTTAGAAAGATGCTTTTTAGTGTAAATGGTAAAATGGCAACCAGTTATTTTGATAAAGAGTTAGGTGTTATTAAAGAAGGAGCTGGAGCAGATATAGTGGTTATCAACTATTCAGGTCCAACCCCTGTGAATTCAGATAATTATTATTTTCATTTATTAATGGGGGTTTCAGGTGCTAAAGTAGATACAACGATTGCTCAGGGTGAAATTCTTATGAAAAATCAGGAGGTGAAAGTTCTTGATGCAGAAAGAATCAAAGCAAAATGCAGAGAACAGGCAGAAGACTTCTGGAAAAGATTCTAATAAAGTTCCAATCGGAAGTGCAGATTTTTTAGCACCAGAAAGTCTGGAGAAAGCACTAGACTATAGAAAAAGATATGGATTTGAAGCAACAGTGATTGCCGGTGGCACAGATATAATGGTTGATTACTTTGAAAGGTTATATGAGGTCAATAGCTGGCTAGATTTAAATAAAATAGATGAATTAAAAAAGATTGAAATAAATGATGAAGAAATTATTATAGGTTCAACAGTTACCCATAAAAGAATTGCTGAACATCCAGATTTACAGAAATACTTACCGATGTTAGCAAAGGCCTCTTCTGAGGTTGGCGCCTGGCAGATACAGAGCAGGGGAACAATAGGAGGCAATATTGTTACTTCATCACCTGCTGGAGATACACTTGCTCCTTTATTAGCCTATGATGCACAAATTGTTTTACAATCAAAGGGAGAAAAAAGAATTCTTGATATAAATGATTTCTTTGTTGGTCCTAAAGAGAACGTTGAAGAGTCAGATGAACTTTTAACTAAAATTATAATCCCTAAACCAGCAGAGAATACTTTGAGTCGCTGGAAGAAGGTTGGTAAAAGAAAAGCTCTTATTATTTCCAGCCTGACAATGGCCTTTTTAATTGAAGTCAACGATAATGGTGTAATTAAAAATGCTCGAGCCTGTTATGGTGCGGTAGCTCCAACTCCAATAGAGGTTAAAAATGTCGGCGATTATTTAAAAAATCAAAAGCTGGAGAAAGTTGACGCTAAAAAGGCTGGAGAAATTGCCGCAGCTGGTATATCACCTATTGATGATATCAGAGGAACAGAACAATATCGGCGTCAGGTGACTCACGATTTAACAGTAAGTGCAATAAAAGAAATGGCAGAGGAAATATAGGAGGTGCTTGAAAATGGAAATTAAATTTACAATTAATGGTGAAGAAAGAACTGAACAGGTTAAACCAAATCAGCGCCTTCTTGATTTAATTAGAAAAGATCTAGGGCTAGTTGCGGCCAAAGAAGGTTGCGGCAAAGGAGAGTGTGGTGCCTGTACAGTTATTATGAATGATGAACCTGTTACTTCCTGTCTTGTTCTAGCAGCTCAGGCTGATGGGGCAGAAATTTTAACAGTTGAAGGTCTTGCTGAAGGTGATAATCTTCATCCATTACAGGAGGCTTTTATTGAAGCAGGAGCAGTCCAATGTGGGTTTTGTATTCCAGGGATGATAATGACTGCTTATTGTTTACTAGAAGAAAATAGTTCACCTACTCGCCAGGAAATCAGGACAGCTCTGGCAGGTAATATTTGTCGTTGTACCGGTTATCAGAAGATTATTGATGCTGTTCAATTAGCAGCTAAAAAGATGACTGCCGGAGGTGATAGCTAATGGCTGAAAGATTTGTTGGAAAAGGTATAGAAAAAGTCGATGCCAGATCAAAGGTTACTGGAGAAGCAAGATACACTGAAGATTTAATAAATGAATTTGATGATCTCCATTATGTCAGGGTCTTAAGAGCTCCTTATCCCCATGCTTATCTTCGTTCAATAGATACAAGTAAAGCAGAAGAAGTGCCTGGAGTGGTTGGAGTTTTTACAGCCGCTGATTTTCCAGAACTAAATGAATTTGGCCTGATTATTAAAGACCAGCCAGTTTTAGTCAGGATTGGTGAGAAAATGCGTTTTATGGGAGATGCTCTGGCGTTTGTAGTGGCAGAAAATGATGAGGCTGCTTTAATTGCCAGAGATAAAATAGATGTAGAAATAGAAAAACTGGAAGTTGTCTCTGATGTTCGTCAGGCTATTAAATCAGAAGCACCTGAAGTTCACGAGGACCATTTAATGAAAGTTACTCACTATATAGATGATGAGCTAAACCACAGTAATATTATTTGTGATCATTATCTTGAAAAGGGTAATGTTGAAGAAGGATTCGAAGAGGCAGACCATATTTTTGAGAATGAATTTACAACTCAATTTTTAGATCATGTACCTTTACAGGTAGAGAAAGGAATTGCTGATTATGACCCAGAGTCTGAAGTAATAACTGTCTGGGCGGCAACCCAATGGCTCCATGATACTCAGGCTGATATGGCTCAGGCACTTGGGGTTAGTAAAGATAAAATTAGAATAAAACAACCTGTAATCGGCGGAGCTTTTGGTAAAAAAGAGGATATTTCTGTTCATATTCATCTTGCTCTGGCAACAAAAGCAACAGGAAAACCAGTTGCTTTAATCTATAATCGGGAAGAGTCTATGATAGCTCAATCAAAACGTCATCCAATGATAATCAGGCATAAAACTGGAGTAACAGAGGATGGTAGATTAACTGCCTGGCAGACCACTTTAATTGGAGATACAGGAGCTTATGCTTCAAGTGGTGTTGCTGTAGTCCACAAAGCTTTATACCACTGTACAGGACCTTATATAGTGCCAAATGTAAGAGGTGTAAGTTATACAGTTTATACAAATAACACTTATTGCGGTGCTATGAGAGGTTTTGGAGCAACTCAGATGGCCTTTGCCTATGATTCTCAGATGGATATCATTGCTGATGAATTAAAAATAGACCCAGCTGAATTCCGCTATAAGAATGCTTACAAACCAGGTTCTACGACACCTAATCAGCAGGAATTAAATGAGAGTGTTAATGTTAGGGAAACTATAGATAAAGTAAAAGAATTATCTGGCTGGAAGGGGGCTGATAGTGATGCTTAAAAAAGGCCGTGGTTTAGCAACAATAATGTTCGGTTTTGGATATGGAGAAGGATTTCCTGACCATTCAATAGCTGAAATTGAATTTACAGAAGATAAGATATTAATCAGAACTTCAGCCGCCGATGTTGGACAGGGTGTTCAGACTATAGTTACCCAGATTGCAGCAGAGGTATTAAAAATAAGTCCTGAATATTTTGAAATAGTTGAAGGAGATACCCATACAACCCAGAATGCTGGCTCAACCTCAGCTACAAGACAGACTTTCTTTACAGGAAATGCAGTTAAAGAAGCTGCTGAAGATCTTTTAGGGAATATATATCATTACGCCAGCCAGTTTTTTACAACTAATCATCCTGAAATGGGGGTTAAAGATGGCAGAGTATTTCCTCATGGAGATCAAAAAGATGAAATGACATACTGGGAACTGGCCAAAAAACTAAAAGAGAAAAATATTAAATTGAAGGGCCGGGGAACTTTTTTCCCAAAAACTTATAAACCTGATAAGAGGACAGGGGAATCCAAAAAAATATATGTTGGTTATACCTTCGTATCTCAGGTAATAGACCTTTATGTTGATACTATAACAGGTGAGATTACTGTTGATAAAGTTCATACAGCACTTGATGTCGGTAAGGCTATTAATCCTCAGGGAGTTGAAGGCCAGATTGAAGGAGGTACTGTTCAGGGCATTGGGATGGCAATGATGGAAGAGCAGGTAATTGAAAATGGTTTTACAATCAACGCTGATATGAGCCGTTATCTAATACCAACTTCAGTTGATAGTCCTGAATTTCAATCAGTTTTGATTGAACGAGAAGATACTAAAGGCCCCTATGGGGCCAAGGGAATTGGTGAACCATGTACAATTGCTGCTGCTCCAGCAGTTGCCAACGCTGTTTATGATGCCATAGGAGTAAGAATAAAGGATTTACCGATCACACCAGAAAAGATTAAGGCTGAATTAGCTAAACCTGAGAAATAGAAATTAAATATTTGATATTATAAATAAGGAGATGGTTTTAATGGTTGATTTAAGTCTGGAATTATTCGGAACTAAATTTAAGAATCCTGTCATGCCTGCCGCTGGACCACCAATAAAAGATGCAAAACTAGCTAAAAAGGCTGCAGATGGTGGTGCCGGTGCAATTGTAACCAAAACAATCTCAGTTGAAGCTGCCAGGGTGCCAAGACCTAATATGGCTTCAATTCGTGGAGGGTTTATGAATACTGAACTCTGGTCAGAAATGGGGCCAGACCAATGGCTTGACAATGAATACCCAGAAATAGCTAAACTTGGCCTGCCTGTAATTGTAGGGCTGGGCTATTCTGCTGATGAAATAAAAGAACTTGCAGGTAAAGTAGAGCCATATGCTGATGCCCTGGAATTATCAACCCACTATTTAGGAGATGACCCTACCCCGGTTATTGAAAGCATTAAGGCAGCAAAAGAAGCTTCAGACCTCCCAGTCTGGGTAAAATTGAGTCCGCAGATTGACATTCCAAAGTTTGCTAAAGCTGCTGAAGAAGCGGGAGCAGATGGTCTTGTCTTGATAAATTCCTTTGGCCCAACAATAGATTTTGATGTTGAAGATGGCCGGCCATTAATGGGGAGCGCCAATGGTTTTGGCTGGTTATCAGGACCAGCAATCTTTCCCCTGGCCTTAAGAGCAGTTTATCAGGCTGTCACCAGTGTTGATATACCTGTAATCGGAGTTGGAGGTATCAGTAACGGGATTGATGCAATTAAAATGATAATGATGGGAGCTCAGGCTGTTCAGGTATGTACAGCCCCAATAGTTAAAGGCCCAGAAGTATATGGCAAGATAGTCAAAGAAATGGAAGAATTCATGGAAGAACATGACTATGGGTCACTTGCTGAAATTAGAGGGATGGCTATTGAAGAGATGTATAGTGAAGATAAATTTGAGACAGTAGTTCCAGAAGTAACTGAAGAAAATTGTACAACCTGTATGCTCTGCATAGAAAGTTGTGTATATTATGCAATTGAATTAGATGAGTCTGAAGACTTTATAAAAATTGATCCTGAAAAATGTGCAGGTTGTGGCTTATGTGTAACCAGATGTAATTTTGACGCCTTACATTTGCCCTCACAACAGTAGGCTGATTGATATGAATAAATCACTATTAAAGGTTGCCAGGGGAGATGAGAAAGCAGATTTAGTCTTTAAAAATGGTAAGATAGTTGATTTATATAATTGTGAAATAATTGAAGCCGATTTAGCAATTAGTGCAGGAATAATCATAGGTTATGGAGAATATAAAGGCAGGGAAGAAAAAGATTTAAAAGGCCAATATATTCTTCCAGGATTTATTGATGCTCATCTCCATCTTGAAAGTTCAATGGTTGAGCCGGCAGAATTTTGCCGGCTGGCCATTAACAGGGGAACATTAACAGTCATAGCAGATCCCCATGAAATTGCCAATGTGACCGGGCTTGATGGGATAAAATATTTCTTGGATCAGGGAAATAAATTGCCCTGGAACTTTCATTTAATGTTACCATCATGTGTTCCAGCTACAGAAGCAGAAACTACAGGGGCTAAATTAACCGCCAATGATCTTTATTCGCTTATTAACGAGCCAGGCATCTTTGGCCTGGGGGAGATGATGGATTATTCTGGAGTTATAAATGGTAATGATATTGTCTGGGATAAACTTGAAACTTTTAAAGATTATTTCATAGATGGACATGCTCCTGAAGTGACCAATAAAGAGCTGAACGCCTATTTACTCGGCGGTATTCAGGCTGATCATGAATGTACAACAGCTAAAGAAGCTAGAGAAAAAATAGCAAAGGGCATGCATATTATGATCAGAGAAGGTTCAGTCACTAAAGATATGAAAGAGTTATTACCTGCAGTTAGTGATATTAATAATCATCTATTTATGCTGGCCACTGATGATAGACATGCAGATGATCTTTTATTACAGGGTCAGATAGATTATTTGCTTAAAAGGGCAATTAAATTAGGAATGGAACCAATTAAAGCATATCGACTTGCTACTTTAAATCCGGCAAAGGCCTTAGATTTAAATGACCGGGGGGCTATTAGTCCAGGGAAAAGAGCAGATTTAGTAATAATCGATGATCTTGAAGAAGTAAAAATTTCTGAAGTTTATAAAGATGGAGAGCTTATTTCTAAAAATTATCAGGAGATAGAATTTCCAGAGATAGGTCAGGAGACTGAAATTTATCAGAATGTTATTGATACTGTAAATATAGCTAAAGTTAAAAAAGAAGATTTTTCCTTGCCTCTGGCTAAGACCTATCGGGTAATAGAATTAATTGCAAACCAGATAATTACCAGAGAAAGAATGTTTGAAAGAAATCCTGGCGAAAATCCAGAAGATTTTTTGAAAAGAAACAGATTAAGTAGAGTTGCAGTTATAGAGAGGCATAATGCTACTGGCAATATTGGCTTAGGACTTATTAGTGGTCTGGAAATAAAAGCAGGCGCAATAGCCAGCTCTGTTGCCCATGATTCTCATAATATTATAGTAGCAGGTAGAGATAGAAAAGATATGATAGATGCTGTCAAAAGACTGGAAGAATTGTCAGGGGGCCAGGTTGTTATCTCTGACGGAGAAGTTCTGGCAGAATTGCCATTACCAATTGCAGGCTTAATGTCAGACCTTTCCCTGGACCAGGTTTCTAAAAGGCTTAAAGCTTTAGATAAGGCTGCAGCAGATATTGGTATCAATTTAGAAAGCCCTTTTATGACATTAGCATTTTTAGCACTACCTGTTATTCCAGATATTAAAATTACTGATAAAGGTTTATATGATGTTAAATCTTCAAAACATATAGATTTAACTGTAAACTAAATATTTCTATACTATAAAGGGGGTGTTAGTAACAGCAGAGATTATTCAGGGTAATATAAATCATGTTGGTGATTTGGACTAAACAAGGAGGTAATAAAAAATATGGCAAATGATCGTCAGGTAGAACCGGCTAAGGAAGGCTTTTTGAACGATGTTTTTAAGTTACGGGAAAATAACACAAACGTAAAGACAGAAGTTATTGCTGGAATAACCACATTCATGACTATGGCCTATATTATATTTGTTAACCCTTCAATTTTAAGTGATGCTGGCATGCCATATGATGGCGTTTTCATTGCTACTATTGCAGGTATTATTTTAGGAACCCTGGCAATGGCAGCTTTAACAAATTATCCATTTGCTCTTGCTTCTGGGATGGGGCTTAATGCATTCTTTGCCTATTCAGTCGTTATTGGAATGGATATAGCCTGGCAGGTAGCTCTAGGTATAATTTTCTTTGAAGGTGTATTATTTATTATATTAAGTGTTACTCCGGTAAGAGAAATGATAGTTAATTCAATCCCTATGTGTTTAAAGACTGGAATTTCGACAGGAATAGGACTATTTATTGCCTTTATCGGTTTTCAGAATGCTGGTATAGTTGTTGGTGACGACTCTACTTTAGTTGCGATAGGCGAAGTTTTATCTGGTCCTGGTCTTGTTGCGATGGTAGGATTGATTCTTGCTGGTATCTTATACTCACTAAAAATAAAAGGAGCTTTACTCTGGGGGATTATTGGAGCAACTTTATTTGGCTTTATTAATGGAGTAACTCCAATGCCAGATGGTATTGTTCAGATGCCTTCATTTGCTTCCTGGAATGAGGTTTTATTTGAACTTGATATTGCTGCAGTCTTTGATTTTAGCTTAGTTGCAGTTATACTTTCATTCCTGTTTGTCGACCTTTTTGATACTGCAGGAACACTGGTTGGAGTTAGTCAGCAGGCTGGTTATCTTGATGAGAATGGCGACTTACCTAAGGCAAGTCGGGCACTTCTGGCAGATGCAATTGGAACAACCGGTGGCGCTTTATTTGGTACAAGTACAGTTACAACATATATTGAATCAGCCTCAGGTGTTGCAGAAGGAGGCAGGACCGGCCTAACAGGTGTAGTTGTCTCTATATTATTCTTCTTTTCCTTATTCTTTATGCCTATAGTCGGAATAGTGCCATCAGCTGCTACAGCCCCTGCTTTAATTATTGTCGGTACAATGATGATGACCAACATAACTAAATTAGACTGGGATGATTATACAGAGATATTACCGGCATTCATGACCATGGTAGTTATGCCCTTCTCCTATTCAATTTCTGATGGGATCGCAGTCGGTTTTATAGTTTATCCATTGATCAAACTATTTACCGGACAGGGCGAAGATGTTCACTGGTTAGTATATGTTCTGGGTGTTGTCTTTGTAGCCTACTTTGCATTCCTATAAAAAGCAAAATAGTAATTATGAATAAAGAGGGCGGGGATTCCCCGCCCTATATTAGTATGAACGCTTGTAAATTAAGCCGACATAGAATATAATAGAAAGTGGAGCTTATAAATTTTAGCTACATATTTATGAGGGACCTGCCGGTTACCCGACGGTTACCTGCTGGTATCTCTGAACAAATTTCACAAAGTTTTTTTAAATTATTATTCAGGAATAAATTCAATTTTTAAAAGGAAAGTAGTAATAAATCTAGAATAAAGCATATGAGAAAATAATTTTGATTTTAGTAAGGAGGATTATACTTTGAAAGACAAATTTAAAGAATTAAAAGAGAAACGAGATAAGATAAAATTAGGCGGCGGTCAGAAAAGAATTGATAAACAACATGATAAAGGCAAGTATACTGCCAGAGAGCGGATAGATAAGCTCCTTGATGATGGTAGTTTTCAGGAAATAGGTATGTTTGTTAAACATAGAGTCGGAGATTTAGGCCTTGATGAAAAAGAAATCCCTGGTGAAGGTGTAGTTACCGGGAGAGGAACAATTAACGGCAGAAATATCTTTGTTTTTGCCCAGGATTTCACCGCCATGGGCGGTTCTCTTGGCGAGATGCATGCTAAAAAAATCTGGAAGGTTATGGACCTTGCTGAAAAAGCAGGAGCACCTATAATCGGCCTGAATGATTCAGGAGGGGCCAGAATTCAGGAGGGAGTCCATTCCTTAAGTGGTTATGGTGGAATATTCTATCGTAATTCCAGGAATTCAGGGGTAATTCCTCAGCTGTCAGTCATACTGGGTCCCTGTGCCGGCGGAGCAGTCTATTCACCTGCCCTAACAGATTTTATTTTTATGGTAGATAAAACCAGCAAAATGTTTATTACCGGTCCCCAGGTTATAAAATCAGTTACAGGCGAAGAGGTAACAGCAGAAGACCTCGGTGGCGGAATGGCCCACAATCAGTTCAGTGGGGTAGCCCATTTCCTCGACAATAATGAAGATGCCTGCTTTGATAGAATTAAAAGGCTATTATCATTTATACCTGATAACAATATGCAGTCACCACCATTTAAAGAGACCTCTGATCCCCTGGACAGAACTGAAGAGGCTCTAAGAACAGCTGTACCAGAATCACCAAATAAAGCTTATGATATCAGAGATGTTATCGAATTAGTAGTCGATGACCAGGACTTCTTAGAAGTTCAGCCCTATTTTGCAGCCAATGTTGTCGTTGGTTTTGCCAGATTAGGGGGCCACAGTGTCGGTATTATAGCCAATCAGCCTAAAGTCAAGGCAGGCTGCCTTGATATTGATTCCTCAGATAAAGCAGCCCGGTTTATCCGTTTCTGTGATTCATTTAATATTCCAATCTTAACTCTAACAGATGTTCCAGGCTATCTTCCAGGGGTTGAACAGGAACATGGTGGAGTCATCAGACATGGTGCTAAACTTTTATATGCCTACAGTGAAGCAACTGTACCTAAATTAAATGTTATTTTACGGAAGGCCTATGGTGGTGCCTATATAGCAATGAGCAGCAGCCATCTCGGTGGAGATTATGTCTTTGCCTGGCCCCAGGCTGAAATAGCAGTAATGGGTCCCCAGGGAGCAGCCAATATTATCTATCGCAAAGAGATTAAAAATGCAGATAATCCTGAAGAAGTCAGGCAGGAAAAGATAGATGAATATCGAGAAAGCTTTGCCAACCCATATCAGGCAGCCGCTCAGGGTTTCGTTGATGATGTGATTTTACCTGAAAATACCAGGCCAGAACTTATCAGAGCCTTAGAATCTATCAAAGAGAAAAAAGATAAATTACCAGAGAAAAAACATGGTAATTTCCCTGTATAATCTAATTTCAGGAATTGAAAGGGGGAGAAAATGTCACCTCTAGAATTAGTCAGAGATGCTGAAACACTGGCAGAAATGTCGCTAGGCGATACCTTGATCGCCGGAATACAAATAGCTTTAGTAGGAATGATTGTAGTCTTTAGTATTTTATTTATATTGATGGTTTCAATTAAAATAATGGAGAAAGTAGTTAATTCAAATGGCGAAGTACCAGGAGGAAAAGTAGGTGATAAAGGAATGTCATCTCTAGAAAATAGAGAGGCCGACAATGACCAAAATAGTGATGAGAAACTTAATCCAGAAATACTTGCAGTAATTTCAGCCTCCATCCAGAGTTACTATGGTTCAAATAAAAAGTTTAAAATTTTGAGAGTTAAAAGTCAGGGAGAAAAGCTATCCGCCTGGGGCCAGCAGGCCAGAGGCGGTAATAAGAAATAATTATTGAGGAGGAAATATTGTAATGAGTAAAAAGTTTAAAATCACAGTAGAAGGTAAGTCCTATGAGGTTGAAGTTGAAGAATTAGGTTCTGGAAATACTTCTAATCCTTCAACAGCTCAAACAATTCAGTCAACAGAAAGGGTCCAGGCTCCAGCCCCGAAAAAGTCACCTGCTAGCAGCTCAAAGCAGCAGCCGGCAGCCACTGGTGGCGGCGTTGTCGAAGCCCCAATGGCCGGGAAAATTATAGATGTAAAAGTATCAAAGAATCAAGCAGTAAAACAGGGTGATTTAATAATTGTTTTAGAGGCAATGAAAATGGAAAACGAAATATATGCTCCTGCAGCTGGAGAAGTAACTGAGATAATGGTTGCTGCAGATGATTCAGTAAATTCCGGTGATTCTCTGTTAAAGATTGAATAGAGCCAGCCGAAGGAGGTAAAGAATTTGTTCTCAACACTTGTCGATTTTTTTAGTGAATCTGGCTTAATGCTTATTGGTTATAAAGACCTTATAATGATTATTGTATCCTTTGTCTTATTATATTTAGGCATAGTTAAAAAATATGAACCATTACTGCTGGTTCCAATAGCATTTGGCATGCTTTTAGTTAATCTGCCGATGTCTGGTTTGATGGAAGAAGCCACAGCAAATCAACCAGCTGGGTTATTTCATTACTTTTATATGGGTAATGCTTTAGGGATATTTCCACCTTTAATCTTTTTAGGTGTCGGGGCAATGACAGATTTTGGCCCCTTGATTGCCCATCCTAAAAGTCTGCTGCTAGGAGCAGCAGCCCAATTCGGTATTTTTGTAACTTTTTTAGGGGCAATCCTTTTAGGCTTTACCGGTCAGGCAGCAGCACCAATCGGTATTATTGGTGGTGCAGATGGGCCAACTGCTATTTACTTAGCCAGTTTACTGGCACCAGAATATTTAGGGGCAATAGCCATAGCGGCTTACTCCTATATGGCTTTAGTTCCAGTAATCCAGCCTCCGATTATGAAGCTTTTAACTAATAAAAAAGAAAGACAGATTAAAATGGAACAGCTTAGACCTGTATCAAAAAAGGAAAAGATTATCTTTCCAATCATGGTCTCAGTTATTGTAATCCTATTAGTGCCGGCTTCAGCTCCATTAGTTGGAATGTTAATGCTAGGCAATTTATTTAAAGAAGCAGGAGTAGTAGACAGGTTAAGTGATGTTGCCAGGAATGCCCTGGTTAATACAGTCACTATCTTCCTTGGAGTTGCTGTTGGAGCAAGTGCTTCAGCAGATAAATTTCTTCAGGCAGATACCTTATTAATTCTTGGGCTTGGCGTTATTGCCTTTGCCTTTGGTACCGCTGCAGGGGTTATTCTTGCAAAAATAATGAATCACTTTAGCACAACTAAGATTAACCCTTTAATTGGAGCAGCAGGGGTTTCCGCAGTTCCAATGGCCGCCAGAGTTGTTCAGAAAGTTGGACAGCAGGAAAATAAATCTAATTTTCTTTTAATGCATGCCATGGGGCCCAATGTTGCCGGAGTAATAGGCTCAGCAGTTGCTGCTGGTGTCCTATTATCAATTTTCGGTTAAGTGATTAATATGGAAGTATATGCACTGGTAGGTCCAAGTGGAAGCGGGAAAAGTCATAGAGCCAGAGTTGTTGCCTACGATTATGAGATTCCTTTGATTTTAGATGACGGTTTATTAATTCAGGATGGGAAAATTATCGGAGGTTCTTCAGCTAAAAGAGAAAACAGCAAACTGGCAGCCATTAAAAGAGCTATTTTCCATCATCAGAACCATTTAGAAGAGGTCAAAAGAGCTATTAAGGACAGCCAGGCAGATAAAATCTTAGTTTTAGGTACTTCTACAGAAATGGTGGAAATGATAGTTTCCAGGCTGGACTTATCAGAGATTAAAGAATTTATCATGATAGAAGATATTGCCTCAGAAGAGGAGATTGCCCAGGCTATTGAGACTAGAAATAGAGAAAATAAACATGTTATTCCAGTTCCAACTATCGAAGTTAAGAGTCAGTTTCTAGGATATTTTATTGATTCTCTAAAAGTTTTATTTAATAGAGAAGAAGATGACCTGTCCAGGGAAAGCACAGTAGTTAGAGCTAGGTTTAATTATTTAGGCGGCCTGATTATCTATAATAAAGTATTTAGAGATGTAGTTTATTATGTATCCAGTAATACCGATGTAATCAATCAGTTAAGAAATGTTCGGATTGCAAAATCAGAAGAGGGTATGACTATAAATATTGTTGTTATTATCCAGTATGGAGATATCATACCTGAAGCCTTAAATGATTTCAAGTATGAATTGGCCAGATCACTTGAGCATTTTACAGGAGTAGATGTAAAGGCTATTAATATAGATGTCGCAGGTATGGAGGTTGACAGAGATGATCTCAGCAGTAATTCTAGCAGCAGGTGAAGCCAGTAGAATGGGGAGGCTCAAGCAGTTACTGCCCTGGGGAGAGAGCACTATCCTGGGCACAGTCATCAATAATATCCAGGAATCTGAACTGGATGGTCAGGTTAGAGTAGTCTTAGGGGCTGAATCTGACAGAATTAAAGAAGAACTTTCAGATTATAACTGTCAGTTCTTAACTAATCCAGATTACACCCGGGGTATGTTTAGCAGCGTTATAACAGGCCTTAAAAACCTTCCTCAGAATACCACTGGTCTCTTATTTATGCTGGCCGATCAACCCCTGGTAACTACCGACATTTATAATCAAC
>CAZLCX010000001.1:87656-89367 GCA_964558325.1 uncultured Halanaerobiaceae bacterium
CTCTTATTTATGCTGGCCGATCAACCCCTGGTAACTACCGACATTTATAATCAACTTATCAATTATTTTAAAGAAAAAGAGCCCCTGCTTTTAGTTCCCAGTTATAATCACCGCCGGGGCCATCCTTTAATCATCTCAGCTGAACTTATTCCAGAAATTTATAAACTGGGTGAAGAGGGTGACCCTGAAGGGGGCTTAAGGGCTTTACTGGATAAATATGAAGATGATATCGCTTATTTTAATGTTGATAAAGAAGGGGTAATTATTGATCTGGATTATTATGAAGATTATCAAAAATATTATTCAGAGCACCATTCTTAGGATGTGATAATTTGAGTAAATTTAAGGTTAATTATAAAATCTGGTTGGAAAAAGAAGATAAAGTCTTCGGTCAGGGGCCCAAGGAGATTCTTGAATTAATTGAGGAGACAGGTTCCCTCCATCAGGCAGCTCAGAAGATGAATATGTCCTATAGCCAGGCCTGGAACTTAATTAAAACTTTAGAAGAACGCCTGGGCTTTAAGTTAATATCTACCCAGGCTGGAGGTAAAGGTGGAGGAGGCTCCAGTTTGACTAAAGAAAGTCAGGAATTATTAAAAAAATATGCCAGTTTTATGGAAGAAGCAGAAAAGAGTTTAAAAGAATTAGAAAATAAATTTTTTTAGGATTCGTTATATATAGTTAGATATAACGAACGGAGGTATCCAATGAAAAGTCAGAGAGGCCTAATTGATTTATGGGGGATTACTCCAGGTGAACTTAACTGGTTTATCGGAGCCGGTGGCAAAACCACAACAGTAAATAAGCTAGCCCAGGAGTTCAATTATCAGAAAACTATAATTTCAACAACAACAGCAATTTTAAAGCCTGAAGGAATCCCCCACAGGGTGGCATTTATCAATAATTATCAGGATTTATCTAAAGAACTGGCAAAGTATGCCCGGGCCAAAACTTCAGAAGCCCTGGTTCTAGCATCAACTACTAAGCCCCACCCTTTAAGCACTTTTAAAGGGAGAAAATTAATCGGATTAAAATCGGCCTGGCTTACAGAGATTGCCAAGGAGTTTCCAGAGTTTTATTATCTAATTGAGGCTGACGGGGCAGCAAATAGGCCGATTAAAATTCCAGCTGACCATGAACCAGTCTTGCCAGACCTTATCGATAACCTATTTATACTTCAGGGCTTAAGTTCACTAAAAAGAGCATTTAATAAAAACATAGATAAAAGAATTATGCATCGAGCAGAACTATTTAATAATAATTACGAAAACCAGGATATCAGCAAAAAATTATCTCTCTCTACTTATAAAATGCTCTATAGCCCTCAAAATTGGGGTAAAAATAGATTTAAAAGCACCAGACAGATAAGATTTATCTTAACCCAAATCAACAGCGATATTTTAGGCTTTTCCAGAGTTTTAGCTAAATATTTATTTTCAGAATATATTGGACTGGATAATTTAAAATCAATAACTGGAGTAAATTATCGGAAACAGCCAGCAGCAATCTATCATCTTGATAGAGAGGAGTTTATCAGTCATGGATATAAGAAATTTAAAAGATATTAATATTTTGCTAAAGGGTGGTGGGGATTTAGCCTCAGGAATAGGATATAGATTAAAGAGGGCAGGTTTCAATTTGCTAATTATTGAAAAGCCAGAACCAACTGCAATTAGAAGGACTGTCTCCTTTGCCAGTGCGATTTATCAGG
>CAZLCX010000001.1:89467-90582 GCA_964558325.1 uncultured Halanaerobiaceae bacterium
AATCTGGCTGTAGAAACCAATCGGGGCCATCATTTAGGCCGGGTTATCTCTGAAGGTTCTACTGAAGAAAATACAGGCAGTCCAGGCAGTGTCAATGGTTTTACAGATGAAAGGGTTATCCATGCCCCTGAAGCCGGGGTTTTCCAATCAGATTATCAGATTGGCCAAATGGTAAAGGCAGGAGAAGTGATCGGTAAAGTTAATGATAGATTCTTGAAGACCGAGATTGCCGGTGTTCTTAGAGGCCTGATCAAACCTGGCCTAAAGGTTAAAGCCGGGACAAAGCTGGCTGATGTTGATCCCAGGGCAGAAAAAGAGTATTGCTATTATATTTCAGATAAGGCTTTAGCAGTAGCAGGAGGAGTATTAGAGGCGATTTTTTACTGGTATAATCAAGAGAATTAGAAAGGGGTTTCAAAATTTATGAGTAAGTCTTTTTGGCAGGAGTTAGAAAACCTAATGAATAGCGGTGATAACGGGCTTATTGCCACCTTTATTGGCGGAGATTTTTCAGATGAATATTCTCCCTTTGAAAAGGGTGACCGGCTAGTAATAACCGAAGATAACTGGATTACTTCATCAAAAAATAAAAACAATATTGATATAGATTATTTTCAGGATAAATTTAATAGGTATCGTGATATTAACCAACCTGTTTTAGAAAAGTTCAATACTAAAAATGGTGAGATAGAAATATACCTTGAAAAGCTCCAGCAGACAGAACGCTTAATGCTCTTTGGTGCTGGCCATGTTGCCCAGCCGCTGGCAAAAATTGCAGCAATGAATGATTTTTTGGTAGAGGTCATAGATGATAGAGAGGATTTCAATAATCCAGATAATTTTCCTGATGCAGATAAATATCACTGTCAGTCCTTTTCTGAATTTCTGGAGAATTATCAACCTCAACCGTCTGATTATATAGTGATTGTAACCAGAGGCCATCAGTATGATTATGATGTCTTAAAGGCAGTTATTGCTGGTGACTGGAAATATCTCGGGATGATAGGCAGTAAGCGCAAGGTCAGCTTATTATTCGATGACTTAAAAGATGACTTAAAAAATGAAAAGCTTGATTTAAATAGACTTGAGCAGGTAGATGCCCCGATTGGAATAGA
>CAZLCX010000001.1:90682-114341 GCA_964558325.1 uncultured Halanaerobiaceae bacterium
ACAATCGGTGGAGGACCTGCTGAAGCAGAAGTTATTGCAAAGTCAGTCGAGCTTCTTAAGGCCAGGCAGAAAGAGCCTGAAAAACTTCATTTTAGAATGGATAATGAAACCTCAGCAGAAACTGGAGGAATCTGTGGCGGCAATGTCGATATATTTCTGGAACCATATAATTTTAATAACGGAGGAGTGCAGTAAAATTGGAAAAATTAGCAGTTGAAGATGCAGTAGGACATGTTCTGGCTCATGATATTACAGAGATTAAGCCAGGTGAAGATAAAGGACCTGCCTTTAAAAAAGGTGATATTATTAAAGAAGAAGATATACCCCATCTACTTGATCTAGGTAAAAGGCATATTTATATCTGGGAAAAGAAACCTGGTTATCTCCATGAAAATGAAGCAGCAGCCAGACTTGCAGATTTAGGCCAGGGCAAGAATATTAAGAGATCAGAACCCTCAGAGGGTAAAATTAATCTTTATGCAGCCAGAGATGGACTGCTAAAAATAAATAAAGAGCTTTTATTTAAAATAAATATTAAAGATAAGTTAATGATGGCAACCAGGCATAATTATACACCGGTTAAAGAGGGAGATTATTTAGCTGGAACCAGGATTATTCCTCTCTTAATTGCTGAGGAAGAGCTTAAGGCAGTTGAAGCAGAAATAGAAGCTGAAAAAATCATTAATGTTATTCCCTATGAAACTAAAAAAGCAGCCATCATAACTACAGGTAGCGAAGTCTATAATGGCAGAATAAAAGATAAATTTACCCCTGTGGTTGAAGAGAAACTTTCTAATTATAGTATTAAAACAGTCTTTAAAAAGCTGGTAACTGATGATAAGGGCTTAATTAAAAAGGCTATCGAAGAGGCGATTGCTTCAGGAGTTGATATAGTGGTCTGTACTGGAGGTATGTCAGTAGATCCAGATGATTTAACACCGGCTGCAATTAAGAATGCGGCTGATCAAGTAATAACCTATGGTGCACCAGTGCTGCCTGGGGCAATGTTTATGCTGGGCTATCAGAATGAGGTTCCCCTGGTTGGCCTGCCTGGCTGTGTAATGTTCTCTAAGACTACAGTATTTGATTTAATGCTGCCAAGAATTGCAATTAATGAGAAATTAACTGGAGAAGATATTGCAGCCTACGGTCATGGAGGCTTATGTTTATCCTGTGATACCTGCGTTTATCCAGATTGCAACTTTGGTAAAGGAGTCTAATTCTAAGACTCTTAATTATTCCTCTAAACTGTAAATAAATGCCAGTATCTCAGCCACAACTTCATATAGTTCAACAGGAATTTCCTGGCCAATTTCCAAGGCAAGTAAAGTCTTAACAAGATCCTGGTCTGTCTGAATTGGGATATTTTTCTCTTCGGCTTTTTTCAAGATCTTTTCAGCAATATCTCCTTTACCCTTGGCCAGGATTTTAGGGGCAGAATCTTTTTCAAGGTCATAACCGAGGGCAGCAGCCTGCTGTTCTCTATTATTATTTTCATTCATAATTATCATTCCTTTTAAGCTTTAATATCTATATGTTGAAATCTTTCAATAATTTCTTTAAAGCTGGAATCATTTTTGAGATCTATATTCTCAGTAATTATTTCTTCTCTTAACTTTAAATTATCTATTTCTTCAATAGTTTTAGCATCGACACTGGCCAAACTATAATTTAATTTAGAAATATTTTCTCTTAAAAGATTCATATTAGCTTCAATGGCTTCTTTTAATTTATTATTAGTAGTTAAAAAACTGGCATTAATTCTTCTATTTAGAATTTTAATATCAGCTTTTACTGTTGAACTTTCTGAGAGATCAATAATAAAGCTTACCTGGTAACCTTTGTTTTTATCCTCCTCATAGTCCTGGGTATCTTTAGTAATTCTTAAATATAGCCTGTCTGCAGTCTCCCTTTGACTATTTATGAATAAGGGCATTTCAATGTATAAAAGGAGTTGTTGCTTTTCATTTAAGTTTGAAACCTGATTTAATAAGGCTATTCCAGTAGCAGAAGAGAGGTTGTCTGATTCGGCAAGTAATTTTGATATATTACCTTCTCTAAAAAATTCAATTAAATCAGAGAGGTTATTAATATTAAAATTTTCAGGGGGCTGATTTTCATAACCTAGAGCTTCCAGAAAGAATTTTCTTACAGGCAGATTATTTCTATTTAGAAAAGCTGCAGACTCTATCAATAATCTCTGGATATTAGAATCAGGATTTTCAGAAATAAATTCAATTAAAGGCACTATCAGCTCAGGATCTAAAGGCAGTTCAGAAGCAAGCCAGCTCTGAAAAAATATTTTCTGGTTTTCAGGAGATAATTCTGCAAAACTATTAATTAAATTATCAAGAGCTGATTGGATCTCCTCGCCACCTTTATCAGCCGTAGTTGAAAGATTTTCATTAATTAAGCTTTGATTATCTCGCATAATTTTTTCTAATTCAATTTTTATAACTTGATCGATCCTTGAAACCATGATATCCTCCTGCTCTTATTCAGAGATTATTCAGTAACAAATTCAGATACAAGATCTTTGCCAATCTGATTTAATTTATTTAAGGCTTCTTTATCTTCAGAAATTAAATTATTATCAGTATTTGGATATAAAAATTGGGTTAACTTTTTTGCATTAATTGCCTTAAAGAATAAAGAAGTTACTTTTTCTAAAGCTATAAATTGGTCTTCATAAGCAGGTGCTCCAGCTGCCCCAATTAAAACCGATCTTCTTTTCTTATTTCTATCAATAATAGGCTCTTCTAGAACATATTTGCTGGCCCAGAGAGGCTGACAGCGATCAATCATTTTTTTAATGTGAGAAGGTGTGCCATTAAAAAATACAGGAGAGGAAAGCAAAACAATATCAGCTTTATCGAAATCTTTTAAAAGCCCTGTCATATCATCATTAAATACACATTCAGCAGTCTTATCACAGTGGAAACAGGCAGTGCAGGCCCTTATATTCATAGTAAAGGGCTTGATAAATTTTTCAGATATTTCTATATTTTCTTTTTCAGCTTTTTCTTTACAGCCATCTACAATTTTATCCAGCATAAAACTACTATTGCTATTAGAACGGGGACTTCCCTTGATTGCAAGTAAATTTAACATCTGCTATAACCTCCTATCGATTAATCTAATTGTATAGGCATAGCCTTATAATGTCAACAATCAGGGAAATCCCCTTTATAAATTAATTTATTTTAGATTATCTTTTTCAGTATCTAAACTATATTTATCATTTTCTGCTAATAAGCTTACACCACCAGTATATTCTGGAATACTGTCTTCGTCTGCTTCATAACCAGGTTCTGTATAGGCAAATATTTTTCCCTCAAAATTACGTAAGACAACTTTACCAGGTGATCTAGAGATTAAATATTGAGGGTTAACAGGTATCTTGCCCCCTCCTCCTGGGGCATCAATAACATAAGTTGGAATGGCCATTCCAGTTGTATGCTGCCTTAATGATTCGATGATACTAATACCTCTATCAACTCTAGTTCTAAAATGTTCAATTCCCTGGGAAAGATCACACTGATAAATATAATAGGGTTTGATTCTCATTTTAAGCATTCCATGAACCAGATCACGCATTATTTTTGGTTTATCATTAATTCCTTTTAGGAGAACAGACTGGTTACCAACTGGAATTCCAGCCTCTACAAGTAATTTAGCCGCCCTTTCAGTTTCAGGAGTTATTTCATCAGGATGATTAAAATGAGTATTTAAATAAATCGGGTGATATTTTTTTAGCATATTTACTAGTTCAGGAGTTATTCTCTGGGGCATTACTACTGGAGTTCTCGACCCAATTCTTATAATTTCAACATGATCAATTGCCCTTAATTTTTTGATTATCTTTTCCAATTTTTCATTAGAAATTAAAAGGGCATCTCCCCCTGATAATAAAACGTCACGAACCCTGGGGGTTTCTCTGATATAATCAATGGCCTTCTCAATTTCGCCTAAAGGTAAAGCTTCATCATTTGAACCGGCAAATCTTCTCCTGGTACAATGACGGCAGTACATGGAACATTGATCAGTAATCAGTAGAAGTACCCTATCTGGATAGCGGTGGGTTAAACCTGGAACTGGAGAATCAACATCTTCGTGGAGTGGGTCTTCCATATCTGCTCTACCAAGATTTAACTCTTCAGAAACTGGAACAGCCTGTTTTTTGATCGGGCAGTCTGGATTTTCATTATTAATTAAGCTTGCATAGTAAGGAGTTATAGCCATTCTTAATTTTCCTAAGGCCTGATTTATTTCTTTTTTTTCCTGCTTCGTTAGTTCAATAACTTTGCTTAAATGATCAACATCAGTAATTCTATTTTTTAGCTGCCAGTGCCAGTCATTCCAGTCAGATTCTTCAACATCTTTCCATAGATCAATCTTTTGATATTCTTTCATTAAAAATTCCCCCTCGTATTATGTAGTTAGTAATTCTTAAGAATTATCAGTTTTAAACTTAAATTAGAGCATTATTAATTCGGTTTAGATTTTAATTATTTATCTCCACATTAATTAAGTGCAAGTTTTATGCCAATTAATTTTTTTGTTTTTTTAAAACTTAAACTGGAAATTTTGGATAATTTATTGTTATAATAGATGGGAAGCAATAATAAACTGGAGGTATAAATAATGACTAAATATCCCTGTACCAATATTCATTTAGATAAGATTAGAGAAAATGCTAGACAGATGAAAGAAAAATGTGCTGATAATGGTATAAAACTTGCCGGTGTAGCTAAAGGAGCCGCCGGTGATCTTAAAGTTGCCAGGGCCTTTTTAGAAGGCGGGATAGACCAGCTTGCTGATTCAAGAATTCAAAACTTAAAAAAATTTAAAGAAGCTGGCCTTGAAGCTGAAATGCTTCTTTTAAGATTGCCCAATCCTGGCGAAGTAGAGGAAGTTATTGAATATGCAGATATCAGTCTAAATACTGAACTAAAGACTCTTAGGGCTTTATCAAAAGCAGCCAGGTCTAAAAATAAAAAACATAAAGTTATAATTATGGTTGATGTTGGTGATTTAAGAGAAGGAGTAATGCAGGATGATCTGCCTGAATTTTTAATGGAAGCACTGGAACTAACTGGCATAGAAGTCTTAGGTATAGGAACTAATGTAGGTTGTTACGGTGGAGTTCTTCCAACCCCTACAAATACAAAAGTTCTTGTGGATTTAAGAGATCGACTGGAAACCACTTTAAATTGTAAACTACCAGTTATCTCTGGAGGGAATACAGCCACCTTGATTTTATTAGAAAAAGATCAGCTGCCAAAGGGCATTAACCATTTTAGAATTGGTGAAGGTATAATTCAGGGGACAGATGTAACCCATCAGCGAGATCTACTTGGCTTTAACAGGCAGAATATTACCCTGACAGCCCCGATTATTGAACTAAAATATAAACCATCAGTACCTACAGGAAAGATAGGCCATGATGCCTTTGGTCAGAAACCAGAGTTTGAAGATAAAGGCACCAGGCTTAGAGCAATCCTGGAAGTAGGCCGCCAGGATGTTAGACCAGATGGAGTTAAGCCAACGATTGAAGGCATTGAAGTTATTGGTGCCAGCAGTGACCATCTCCTCCTTGATGTAACAGATGCAGAAAAAGAACTTGAAGTTGGCGATTTAATTACCTTTGAACTTGGCTATGGAGCAATGCTTTCAGCTATGACCACCAATTACCTTTATAGAAATTATCTTGATGAAGAAGCTTAATAAACTTTAACCCCATGCTGATAAGTAGCTTCAATTTCAAGATCGGATATATTTTCTGCTGGAATATTATTAGGATTTTCTGAAAGAATTACAAAATCTGCAAGCTGTCCTGGCTTTAAATTGCCTTTATAGTGGCTTTCGCCACTTAGAACAGCACCTGCTCTAGTAAATAAATCCCAGGCCTTATCCAGTTTTAATTTCTCATTTGGTCTCCAGCCAGCAGCAGGTTTAGCTTCTTTATTCTGTCTGGTTATAGCAGTTTGAATTCCCCAGAGAGGATTGGTCGGCTCGATAGGTGCATCAGAACTACCGGCCAGGCAGGCTCCCTTATCAATCAGGCTCTTCCAGGCATATGAATTCCTGGCCAGTTCTTTTTCTACATAATCTTCAACAAAACTCCAGTCTGTAGCAACAAAAGCAGGCTGGATGGCCAGGTTCATGTTTATATCTCCAAGTCTTTTTAACTGTTCTTTTCTAGTAACCTGACAGTGAATTAGCAAAGATTCATTTATATTGAAACCATTTTTACTGGCATTTTCCATAACCTTTAAAGCTAAATCTAAAGCTCTATCACCGATGACATGAATGGCAGCTGTAAAATCATATTTAGCAGCGGTATTCAATAGCTTAACAAGTTTATCCTCAGATAACAATAAATCACCATAATTAGAATTGCTATTGAGATATGGCCGGCTTAATGCCGCAGTCTTAGCTCCAAGAGAACCATCTAGCATGATTTTTAGGGGCCCATGAAGCTTCCAGAAGTTGCCTTTGCCAGTCTGGCAGGAATTTTCTTTTAACCACTCAATTTCTTTTATAGAATTTACTCTTTGCTGAAGCCATAATCTTGGGAAACTGGCATCGCTTTTGATTAGCTTATTATAGGCAGAAAGCATAGGTTCAGGATTATTTATAGCATTTAAGTCATCAGTTCCAACTGAGGTAATCCCTTCAGCAAGAAGCTTTTTACTTGCTGAGATCATAGTTTTAGTAATACCTTCTAAATCAGGTTTCGGCAGATTATTTTCTAAGAGGTTAATTGCACTATCATAAATTCGGCCATCTGGTCGGCCGTCTTTATATCTACCAATCCGACCACTTTCTGGATCCTCTGTCTCTTTATTAATGTTAGCCAGTCTCAATGCTTTAGAGTTTAAAGCAGCAGCATGATAACAGGCCCTGGTGATTATTAATGGCTGATCGGCGACTAAACTGTCTAGTATCTTTCGGTCAGGCAGCTTGCTATCAGGGAATTTTTGGTCATGAAGTCTGATAGCTCTTAATAGTCCACCATTATTATCTGCTTTATTTTTTGACCATTCAGAGATTACTTTTTTGAATTCATCTAAAGACCTAATATCTGAAAGATCCAGTGCCTGGATATCTCTACCTAATTGATATAAATGGAGATGGGAATCATTAAAGCCTGCTGTTACAGTTTTGCCTTTAAGATCAATCTTAGGTAGGTCTCCCCATGCACTTAATAATGAATTTTTATCTCCTGCAGCAACTATCCTTCCATTTCTTACTAAAAAAGCAGCATCTTTTTCCCAGTCATTATATGCTTTTCTTAAATTACAGTTATAAAATAACCTATCATTCATTATTTTTCCTCCTTATTATAATGATATCATATAAACTAGAGATTAAGAAATCTGAAAAATTTTTTGCTTTTAGAAAAATATTTTGCGCTAAAATGCAGGTATAATTCATTTTAAATTGAATAATAATATTAGAAAGCTTATTTTTACTATTAGGGAGGAAATATCAGATGGTTAAACTTGATGATATTATAATGACCGATGATGGAGAAAAGCTATTAAATAGTGAGATCTGGCAGCAGATTGTTAATTCCCTGGATGAAGGAATGCATATAATTGACCAGCGAGGGAAAACAATTTTATATAATCGGAAGGCCTCAAAGCTTGATGGACTTGAGCCAGAAGAGGTTCTGGATAAAAATATATTTGAAGCCTTTCCCTCACTAACATATGAGAGCAGTACTCTAATGCAGACATTGAATAATAGAGAGACCTATAATAATGAACAGCAGACTTTTGTTAATAAGAAAGGTCAACAGATAACTACTATAAACAAGACTCTTCCTTTAGTTCTAGGAAATGGCAGTAAAGCTGCCATGGAGATTTCTAGAGATATAACTTATTTACAGGAAATGGTTGATAATTTCTCAGACTTAAGAAATAAATTTTACAAAAGTAAAGATAAAAAAACCAATAAAGTTAAAGATAATAATACTACTTATTCTTTTAAAGATTTAATTGGCGAGAAGGAGAATTTTAAAAGATTAATAAAGTCCGGGATTAGAGCTGCTCAGAATGACTCATCAGTTTTAATTATTGGAGAGACAGGTACTGGCAAAGAACTTTTTGCCCAGGGAATTCACAATTCCAGTCCCAGAGTAGATAAACCCTTTATAGCCCAGAACTGTGCAGCTCTACCGAGGAATCTTTTAGAAAGTCTGTTGTTTGGAACAGAAAAAGGCAGTTTTACTGGAGCCCATTCTAAACCTGGGCTTTTTGAACAGGCTGAGGGAGGAACAATACTTTTAGATGAGATAAATTCCCTGGATTATGATCTTCAGTCTAAATTATTAAGGGTTCTCCAGGAGGGGAAAGTTAGAAGAGTTGGCGGCCAAAAAGAGATAGATGTTGATGTTCGAATTATTTCAACTATGAATCAAAGTCCAGACCAGGCTTTTGCTGAAGGAACTTTAAGACAGGATTTATTTTATCGAATTAGTGTTGTTTCCTTTGAACTCCCACCACTGAGAGAAAAAAAGGAAGATATTCCAGTTTTAGTCGATTATTTTATATCTAAATTCAATCAAGAGTTTGAGCAGAACTTAAATGGCATAAGTGAAAAACTTTTAAATAAAATGAAATCCTATCACTGGCCAGGTAATGTGAGAGAGTTAAAACATATGATAGAATGTGGATTTAATTTATGTCAGGAGAGTACCTGTATTAATCTTGAAATTTTGCCAGAATATCTTCAGGATAAGTTAAACCAGGATAGTTTTTCAAGAATTAATACTTCAAAGAGGTTAGAACAACTTCCCTCAGTTAAAGAACTTCAATCCCTACCAGAATATCTTGAAAAGGTAGAGATAGAGCTAATCAGAGAGGCTTTAAAAATTACTGGCAATAATATAACTAAAGCTGCTGAAGAATTAGATTTATCCAGACAGTCTCTCCAGTATAAATTAAAAAAATATAACATTGAAGTTAAATAATCAAAAAAGTTGGTACAGGATTTGCATGTTTATATAATAGAAGGCTTAGAGGAGGATTTATATGAATCTTTGGTTGATTGTGTTATTCTTGGTTGCTGGCTTCTTATTTGGATTCTGGCGCCATCAGGATAAAAAAGTGAGCAGAGTATCTGATCTTGTAATATTTTTTGGCCTGATGTTTTTAATTTTTATCATGGGTACCAGAATAGGTGCCGATAAAGAGGTGATTGCAGACCTTGGTCAGATCGGTTTTCAGGCCTTTATTATTGCTGTTGGTGCTATTGCAGGCAGCGTATTATTTCTTTATTTATTTTCATTTTATTTAAAGGCTGCCCTGGACCATAAAGATGGTTCAGTTGATGGATATAAAGAGATGGTTGCAGCTGAAAATGGTGGGGCATTAAAATTAACTGGTCAGATAATGGCTATTGTAATCTCAGGTTTATTTATTGGCTGGTTATTTTTTCCCCAATCAATACTGCCATTATTAGAAAACTTAACTGTCGCCGCTCTGGCAATATTGCTTTTAGGAGTCGGGATAGATATTGGACAGAATAGATTGATATTTAACCAGATTAAAGCCCTGGGTATCCGCTTAATCATTATACCTGTTTTTGTGGCAGTAGGCAGCATTTTTGGCGCTGTTATTTCCGGAACTATTATTGGCCTAGCTGCCAATGAAACAGCTGCAGTCGGGGCAGGGTTTGGCTGGTATAGTCTTTCAGCGGTAATGCTTACAGATTTACATAGTGTTGAGTTAGGTTCACTGGCTTTTTTGACAAATATTATCAGAGAGCTACTGGCATTAATATCAATCCCATTAATATCTAGATATTTTGGAGGTATTACTGCAATTGCTCCAGGAGGAGCAACTACAATGGATGTAACTCTGCCATTATTAAGAGAATCAAGCGGCGAAGCAGTTGTAATTCCAGCCTTTATTAATGGCGTGATTCTCTCAGCTTTAGTTCCGATTTTAGTTCCTTTTTTATTGAACCTATAATGGGATAGAATGGGGTGGTGAAATGCCCGGAAAGTTAATAGATGAAATCATAATTAAAGAGAAAGTAAAGGGAGTAAAAGTTATTACTTTAATCGGTCTGGCTAAAAATGCAGGCAAAACAGTAGCTTTTAATCAACTTGTCTCAGAATTAGCCCATCAAGGTTATCAGCTTGGTTTAATGTCCTTTGGCAGAGATGGCGAGGAGATAGATGCAGTTACCAATAAAGAAAAACCGAGGATATTAATACCTCCAGGTTCTTTTTTTGTTACAGCAGAACATGTAAAAGCAGACCTGGAATCTGAATTTCAGCTTTATAAAACAACAGAGATTACTACAACTTTAGGCAGGGTTAATATTTATAAAAATACCAGTTATTTTACTAAAGAAATTGAATTGGCCGGTGTCAATCGAATTAGTAATTTGAAAAAGATTAAAGATTTTCTGGCAGAAAGGGTTGAATATTTGCTTGTCGATGGAGCTTTAGATAGGAAAAGTTCATCCTTGCCTGGGCTATCTGATAAGACAATCCTGGCTACTGGGGCAGTTCTGGCACCAGATATTGAAGGGGTGATTGCTAAAACTTCTTTAGCAATAAAAAAGTTGCTTTTACCCCGAGTTCAATCAGAAAAAGAAAGGCATATTTATCAAAATTTATTTAATCTAAATCTTATCAAAAATAATAAGTTGCCTGGAGGCTGGCTAATTGAGTTTGAAAATCTACTGGAAGAAAAAAATTTTAAAGTTAAAAAAATCATAAAATTAAGTTCTAATAGTTCTTTTGGGGTTTCTAGAGAATTAGATGAAAAACTAAATAATTTAAGACTAGACCAGAAAACAAAGAAATCCTTAATATTATCAGGGGCATTAACAGATAGTCTGGGAAGAAAACTCTCAGAAGATAATAGATTTAAAGATTTTAAAGTTATTATCCAGGATGGTACCAGAGTTTTTTTGGGGAAGAGATACTTAGGACTCCTTAAACGCAATCAGATAAAACTTGAAGTGATAAATAAGATTAAACTGGCTGCGATTACAGTTAATCCCCATAATCCCGAAGGAAGAAATTTAGATTCAAATAAATTAAGAGGGGAACTAGTAAAGTCATTCCCAGATATTCCTATTTATGATGTAAAATCAGCAGATTATTATGACAATTAATTTATTTATATTGGAGGTTATTTAGAATGGCGAAATTAGATTTAGATCAGAGTAAAGTTAAGCGCTGCCGCAGGGCTTCAGTTAAAATAGCCGACAGTGTTGATAATTACATAGAGGGTCTGACAACTACCTCAGTTGAGCGGACTGTTTTAAGATTATATGGAATCGATGGAGTTGATTCTGAAGAGATACCAGTGCCTAATTTAATAGTCGACCAACTTGATAAAGCCGGTTTAATAGAAACAGGAGCTGCAGTCAGACTTGGCCAGGCATTGCTTGCAAGTAAGAAAACTGTCGAAGAGTTATCTGAGGCAGTAGCAGAAAAAAATCTTGATATAGTAGAGTTGATTAATAAATCCAGTCACAGTTTAGAAGAAGCTAAATCATATATGAGTGAGCTGGCCGTTGATAAAGCCAACAGGATAAAAGCTGCCAGACAAAAGAGAGAGGCACTGCAGCAGGAATATCCTCCTGGATCTAAACCCTGGTTATATGTTATTGTAGCTACAGGAAATATTTATGAAGATGTCCAGCAGGCCAGAGCGGCAGCCAGGCAGGGGGCTGATATTGTTGCAGTCATAAGGAGTACAGCTCAGAGCCTTCTAGATTATGTTCCCTATGGACCGACGACTGAAGGTTTTGGCGGTACCTATGCTACCCAGGAAAATTTTAAAATTATGCGGGAGGCCCTTGATGAAGTCGGTCAGGCAGAAGGCCGATATATTCAGCTTGTTAATTACTGTTCAGGGCTCTGCATGCCAGAGATAGCAGCCATGGGAGCTATTGAGCGGCTGGACATGATGCTCAATGATGCCATGTATGGAATTTTATTTAGAGATATTAATATGAAAAGAACCTTTGTTGATCAGTATTTTTCCAGGTTGATAAATGCCTATGCAGGGATTATTATTAATACAGGAGAAGATAATTATCTTACAACCTCCGATGCCCTTACTGAAGCCCATACAGTTGTTGCCTCACAATTCATTAATGAAGAATTAGCCAGCAGGAGTCAACTTCCTCCTGAACTTATGGGGCTTGGACATGCATTTGAAATAGATCCAACAGTTGAAGATGGTTTTCTTCTAGAAATTGCCCAGGCCCAACTGGTAAGGCAGTTATTTCCAGAAGCTCCATTAAAATATATGCCTCCTACCAAATATATGACTGGAGATATCTTTAAAGGCCATCTCCAGGATGGCATGTTTAATCTAACTTCAATTATAACTGGACAGGGCATCCAGCTATTAGGCATGTTAACAGAGGCAATTCATACTCCTTTCATGCAGGACCGGGCACTAAGCCTTGAAAATGCTAAATATATCTTTAATAATGCCCGGAATCTTGGCGATGAGATTCAGTTTAAGTCAGATGGTAAAATTCAAAGGCGGGCCGATCAGGTTCTCAACGAAACTGTAGAGATGCTTGAAGAGATAGCTGAGGAAGGCTTAATCTCAGCCCTTGAATCAGGTCTCTTTGCCGGGATTGAGAGGCCAAGAGCTGGAGGCAAGGGTAAGGATGGCGTAATTAAAAAGTCATCAAATTATTATAATCCCTTTGCTGAGATATTTAGAAAGGAGTTGACTGCCAGTGAATAGAGATTTAACAACTGTTAGGCCATATGGAGATACCATGAATGATGGTAAAATCCAGTTAAGTTTCACTCTACCTGTTCCAGCAGGTCCTGAAGGCAAGGAAGCTGCAAGAAAGATGGCTTCCCAACTCAATTTAAAAGAAGTTGAAGTAGTTCATACCAAAGATTTAGGTGAAGATTTCTCATTTTATGTTGTCTATGGTCAGACAGATAAAACTATTGATTATACTAAAATTAGAGTTGCCAGGGCAACAACCTCAGTAATGGATTATTATGAGATTAACGATTATATAGAAGAAAATATAGGCCGGCCCTTAAGAGTTGTTGGAGCCTGTACTGGCTCAGATGCCCATACTGTTGGCCTCGATGCAATCATGAATATGAAGGGTTATTCAGGAGAATATGGCCTTGAACGCTATCCAATGTTTAAAACCCTTAATCTTGGAAGTCAGGTACCTAATGAAGAGCTAATCCATAGGGCTCTGGAATTTGAAGCTGACGCTATTTTAGTCTCCCAGGTAGTAACTCAAAAAGATATCCATGTTAAAAATCTTACTGAACTGGTTGAACTTCTTGAGGCTGAAAGGTTAAGGGATAAGTTTACAATAGTTGTCGGGGGACCTAGAATTAGTCATGAACTTGCCCTTGAATTAGGATTTGATGCTGGCTTTGGAATTGGGACTCTACCCCCTGAGGTTGCATCTTTTTTAGCAGAAAAACTAAACCGTGAAATTAATAAGGAGGAGAATTGATAATGATAACAGCTAAAATACGTCTTAGGATGAGTAATGCCGATGCTCACTATGCAGGTAATCTAGTTGATGGTGCAAAGATGTTAGAACTTTTTGGTGATGTTGCCACTGAGTTATTAATTAGAAATGATGGAGATGAAGGTTTATTTGTCTCCTATGATAATGTTGAATTTACTGCTCCTGTTTATGCCGGGGATTATATTGAAGCCAGAGGTAAGATTGTAAAAGTAGGTAATTCTTCAAGAAAAATGGAGTTTGAAGCCTATAAAGTTATTGCACCAGTTAAGGGTGCAGAATTTGAATCAGCTGCCCAGGTCCTTGCTGAACCAATACTTGTCTGTAAGGCTTCAGGAACCTGTGTTGTTCCTAAAGAAAGACAGCGGGAAGTGTAGTCGGTGGATAAACTAATTATTACTGCAGCAATCTGTGGAGCAGAAGTATCAAAAAAAGATAACCCGAACTTACCAATAACTCCAGAAGAAATAGCTATTGAGGCAAGAAAAGCTGAAGAGGCAGGGGCAGCAATAATTCATCTCCATGTCAGAGATGAAGACGGTCAGCCGACTCAAAGTAAAGAGCGGTTTGCTGAAGTGATTGAAGCCATTGAGGCAGAGGGAGTTTCAGCTATTATCCAACCATCAACAGGCGGGGCTGCTGGAATGAGCTGGAAAGAAAGAATTCAACCAGTTTATTTAGAGCCAGAGATGGCAACTCTGGATTGCGGAACAACAAATTTTGGTGATGAAATCTTTGTCAATGATCTTCCTTTGATGCGAAATTTTGCTAGAGAGATGCGGGATTTAAATATATTACCAGAGTTAGAATGTTTTGAACCAGGACATATTTATAATGCCCTTCAATTAAAAAGAGAAGGTCTTCTTACCGGTCATCTTCATTTTGATTTAGTATTAGGGGTACCTGGTGCAATGCCGGCCTCTATTAAAAATTTATTATTTATGGTTGAACATCTTCCAGAAGATGCCACCTGGACAGTGGCAGGGATTGGCCGCCATGAGCTTAGTCTGGCCTGTCATGCCCTGGTGATGGGGGGCCATATCAGAGTCGGTTTTGAAGATAATATCTATTATAGTAAAGGCAGACTGGCAGAAAGTAATGCTGAATTAGTGGCAAGGATAGTTCGACTGGCTGAAGAAGTGGGCAGGCAAGTAGCAAATCCTGAGCAGGCCAGAGAAATCTTAAAGATTAAATAATTGGAGGGTGAATAATGGATAAAGGCAATAAATTTGGAATTCATCGAGCTGTTAAACCTGCTGGTTCTCTTCCTCAGCCAGCAGAAAAAATTGATAACACAATGGAAATCTATGATAATGAGATATTAATAGATGTTGATACTTTAAATATAGATTCTGCAAGTTTTACTCAAATTAAGCAGGAGGCAGACGGGGATATCGAGAATATTAAAAGTAAGATGCTGGAGATAGTGAATAATCGTGGCAAACATCATAATCCAGTGACTGGCTCCGGAGGTATGTTAATAGGGAGAGTGGCTGAAATTGGACCGGCATTAACCGATAGAGATTTAAAAGTCGGTGATAAAATTGCAACCCTGGTTTCCCTTTCCCTGACTCCTTTAAAGATTGAAAAGATTAAAGAGGTTCGTTCAGCAGTCGATCAGGTAGATATTGAGGGCCAGGCAATTCTTTTTGAAAGCGGTATTTATGCAAAACTGCCAGAAGATATGTCAGAGACACTGGCTTTAGCAGTACTTGATGTCGCCGGGGCAGCCGCCCAGACAGCCAGGCTTGTTAACTCTGGAGATAATGTTTTAATAATTGGAGCCGGTGGCAAATCTGGTATGCTCTGTCTCCATGAAGCCAAAAAACGGGCCGGAGTTACTGGAAATGTAATAGGTTTAGATTACGGTTCTGAGGCCATTTCCAGAATTAAAAAACTTGGTCTGGCAGATGAGATTATTCAGGCAGATGCAACAGACCCTACTGCAGTTTATAAAAGTGTCAGGGAAGCTACTGGTGGAAATTTAGCTGATATTGTAATTAACTGTGTTAATATACCAAATACAGAGATGGCTTCAATCCTGCCCTGTAAGGATAGAGGTAAAATTTATTTCTTTAGCATGGCTACCAGCTTTACCGGAGCTGCTTTAGGAGCTGAAGGTGTTGGTAAGGATGTTGAGATGATCATCGGTAATGGTTATACCAGAGGCCATGCCAGAATCTCTTTAGAAATTATGCGGGAGAATAAAGTACTTAGAGATATTTTTGAGAATTTATATACTATATAAACAATAATCTTATAATTGTTTTAACAAATTAAAAAGGGGGAACTAAAGATGGAAAAGATTGGTATAATAGGAGCAGGTACAATGGGCAGTGGAATCGCTCAAGTCTTAGCTACTGCAGGTTATGAAGTAATTATCCGTGATATTAATCAGGAAGTATTAAAAAATGGAATTGCCAGAATAGAAAAGAATCTTGACCGTTTAATCAAAAAAGGAAAATTAGAAGAAGCTGAAAAAGAAAATATTATAGGTAGAATAGATACAGTTATTGAATATGGAAGTCTTGCAGATGTCGACCTTGTTATTGAAGCTGCTCCAGAAGATTTAAGTTTGAAGCAGGAGCTATTTAAAAAACTGGATAGCATCTGTAAACCTGAAGCCATCCTGGCTACCAATACCTCAGCTCTTTCTATTACAGAACTGGCAACAGTAACCGAACGGCCAGAAAAAGTTATTGGTATTCATTTTTTCAATCCAGTACCTGTGATGGGCTTAGTTGAAATTATAAGAGCTTTACCAACCTCTGATAAAACCTTTGATAGGGCAAGCAAGCTGGTAATTGAGCTTGGGAAATCACCGGTAGAAGTTGAAGAAGCACCAGGTTTTGTGGTTAATAGAATTTTAGTTCCTATGATCAATGAAGCAGTCTTTATGTTATCCGAAGGAGTAGCCTCAGCTGAAGATATTGATACTGCAATGAAAAAAGGTGCAAACCACCCGATTGGGCCCCTTGCCCTGGCTGATATGATTGGGCTGGATGTCTGCCTGGCAATTATGGATACCCTTGAAGAAGAGTTTAAAGATTCCAAATATCGAGCTGCACCCCTATTGAGAAAGAAAGTTAGAGGCGGAGAATTAGGCAGGAAAACAGGAAAAGGATTCTATAATTATTAAGGTATCTAATAACTGGAAATTATTAAGTTCTCTAATAAATGGAGGTAGTTTAGATGACCAAACTTGTTAGTAAAGAAAAGATTCAATCCCTATTTACTGATGAACAAACTATAATGGTTGGAGGTTTTATAGAATCAGGTGTTCCAGCCGAGCTAATTAAAATACTGCTTGAGAGTAAAGCCAGCCAGTTGACTTTAATTGCCAATGATACCGGCTTTGATGACCAGACCTTTGGACAGCTTGTTGTTGAAAAGAGAATAAAAAAAGCAATTGTATCCCATGTTGGAACCAACCGGGAGACTGGCAAGCAGATGAATGGTGGCGAACTGGAAGTGGAGCTGACTCCCCAGGGTACCCTGGTTGAGCAGATTAGAGCCGGTGGAGCCGGTCTTGGTGGGATTCTCACTAAAACAGGGGTTGGAACTACTGTAGCAGAGGATAAAAGGATTATTAATGTTGATGGCGAAGATTATATCCTGGCCAAACCATTAGAGGCTGATATTGCTCTGGTTAAGGCCTGGAAGGCAGATAAAAAGGGCAATTTAATTTATCGCTATGCCGCCAGAAATTTTAATCCAATAGTAGCCACAGCTGCTGAGGTTGTAATAGTTGAGGCAGAAGAAATTTTAGAAGTTGGCGAGATAGATTCCAATCAGGTAATGACACCTGGTCTTTTTGTCGATTATATTCTTGAAAAATCACAGTAACCTGAGGAGGTTATATTAATGGAGAAAGTTGTAATAGCAAGTGCCACCAGGACAGCAATTGGTAGTTTCGGGAAAAGTTTAAAGAATGTTCCTGCCATCGATTTAGGAGCAGCGGTTATTGAAGATGCATTAAAAAAAGCTGGAATAGATAAAGAGTTAGTCGATGAAGTTTTAATTGGTAATATCCTTCAGGCTGGCCAGGGCCAGAACCCTGCCCGCCAGGCAGCAATGAAAGCCGGTCTGCCAGAGACGGTTCCGGCAACTACTATCAATAAAGTCTGCGGTTCAGGTTTAAAGACAGTCAATCTTGCCGCCCAGAGCATAATGTTAGGAGAACATGATATTGTTGTAGCCGGGGGCATTGAAAATATGAGTAATTCCGGCTATTATCTGCCTAAGGCCCGCTGGGGAGAAAAAATGGGCCATGGCGAAATGATGGATCTAATGATTCATGACGGCCTCTGGGATGCTTTTAACGATTATCATATGGGCATCACTGCTGAAAACCTTGCTGAAAAATATGAGATTAGTAGAGAAGAACAGGACGAATTTGCAGCTAAAAGTCAGAATAAAGCAGAAAAGGCCTGGGCAGAAGGCCGCTTTGAAGATGAAATAACTCCTGTTGAGATACCCCAAAGAAAAGGGGATCCAGAGATCTTTGCTGAAGATGAATATTACCGTAAAGGGGTAACAGCTGAAGGTTTAGGTAAATTAAGACCGGCCTTTAAAAAAGATGGAACAGTAACAGCTGGCAATGCCTCAGGCATTAATGATGGTGGAGCAGTAGTAGTTTTAATGAGCGAAAAAAGGGCTCAGGAACTAGATGTTAAACCATTAGTCACCTTTGTTGCCCATGCTTCAGCAGCTGTCGACCCTGCTATCATGGGGATTGGGCCAGTTCCTGCCACCCAGATTGCCTTAGATAGAGCTGGACTTGAAATTTCAGATATCGATCTGGTTGAAGCCAATGAAGCCTTTGCCGCCCAGTCTTTAGCAGTCTTAAAGGAATTAAAATTTGATCCAGAGATAGTTAATGTTAATGGTGGCGCAATTGCCCTGGGCCATCCAATTGGGGCCAGCGGTACCAGAATTTTAGTTACTTTAATTCATGAGATGATTAAAAGAGATAATCATTATGGTCTGGCAACACTCTGCATTGGCGGGGGCCAGGGGATTACAACTATAGTTGAAAGGAATTAGTCAGGAGGTATTTTAATGACAGATATAAGAGAGAGAATTACCAGGAGAATTGCCCAGGAACTTGAAGATGGCGATGTGGTCAACCTGGGTATCGGCATGCCAACGATGGTGGCTGATTATATTTCTGATGAGATAGATATTACTCTGCAGACAGAAAATGGTTTTGTTGGAGTAGGACCAAGACCCCCTGAAGGCGAGGAGGATCCAGATATTGTCAATGCCGGCGGCCAGCCGGTTACAATCAAAGCCGGTGGAGCCTGTTTTGATTCTGCAACTTCATTTGGGATCATAAGAGGGGGCCATCTTGATACAACAGTTTTAGGAGCCCTGCAGGTAGATGAAAAGGGCAATCTGGCTAACTGGATGATTCCAGGGAAGCTGGTACCTGGGATGGGGGGAGCAATGGACCTGACAGTTGGAGCTAAACAGGTTATCATTGCCACTACCCATACAACCAAAAAAGGTGATCCCAAAATTCTAAAGGAATGCGATCTGCCCTTAACTGCTGCCGGTGAAGTTGATCTAATAGTAACTGAATTAGCAGTTATTAAAATTACAGATAAAGGCTTATTATTATTAGAAATAGCAGAAGATTCATCTGTAGAAGAGGTAAAAGCTAAAACAGGAGCTAAATTAAAGGTGAGCACAGATTTAAAGACCTTCAAATAAAAATAAAAATATAAGCAAGATTAACCCTACCTATTTCTAAATACTTCCAGGTAGGGTTTTATTATTTAATTAAGCTTTAATAGTACATCTCCCCAGTACCACCCCAGTATCTCCCCAGTACCACCCCAGACCAGATATCTTTCCAGTTTTAGTTTCAAATTAGCCCTTACCGGTTAGCTGGTGACCGGCTGATAGCCTGGATTTATCTTAATAATAAATGCTGAAAACAACTGGACTGCCCGGGGTTTACTGGTAGTTATTATTATATTTATGCAATTTTTTTATTAAAAAAAGAGGAGTTTTCTTATTTATCTATAATAATATAAATAACAACTCTAAACGTGATTACTTATAAACATTGATTATGCAGTAATCATTATTATTTATTATTAATTTTTTGATTATTCTCAATAATATTGGCAGTCAGGCAAAATAATAAAGGGGGGGTTATAGCGAGCAGTATTTTGTAGCTTAGAGGAGTAGAGGATGGATTAGAAGGCCTGCAAAAGTCAGAAAATTATCTTTATTTAAAATAATAATCACCAGGAGCTGATTAATATGGCAGAAGAAGATAAGCTGGAAAGAGGTAGAGGATTAAAGGATATTGATCCGACGATATTCTGGGTTTCTGCTATTATTTCCGCAATCTTAATAGTCTGGGGAGCTATGGCAACTGATCATTTTGGCGGGATTATTGACAATGTTTTCAATTTTTTAGTAGATAATTTTGGCTGGTTATATTTACTCTTTACTATGGTAGTTTTTGTTTTAGTTATAGTTTTAGGCTTTAGCAGATTAGGAAAAATTAAACTTGGCAAACCTGATGAAGAACCTGAATACTCAACCCGTTCCTGGATAGCAATGTTATTTAGTGCCGGGATGGGAATAGGTCTGGTCTTCTGGGGAGTAGCGGAGCCAATCATGCATTATGCTTCTCCGCCCTTTGGGATGGAGGCAGAAACAAATGCAGCAGCCCTTGAAGCAGGAGCATCTTCATTTTTCCACTGGGGATTACATCCCTGGGCTTTATATGCCTTCTTTGGTTTAATGCTGGCCTATTTCTCATTTAGAAGGGGGCTACCACAGCTACCAAGTTCAACACTTTATCCTATATTAGGAAAAAAAGGAGTTAAAGGTGGCTGGGGAAAGATCTTTAATATTCTGGCTGTATTTGCAACTCTCTTTGGAATAGCAACTTCTCTTGGTCTCGGTGCCCAGCAGATTAATAGTGGCTTAAATGAATTATTTGGAATGCCAGTTAATAATACCATGGCTTCAGTGATTGTAGTTGTAATAACATTTGCTTTTATAATTTCAGCTGTAACCGGTATTGATAAAGGAATTAAGATATTAAGTAATATCAACATAACTATTGGCGGCATCTTGCTTGCATTTGTTATTATATTTGGGCCAACAGTATTTATCTTGAATTTCACAATTGAAGCTACCGGGGAATATTTAAATCAATTTTTCACCAGAAGTTTCAATATAGGCTCAGTAACCGGTGACCCCTGGCCTGGCTGGTGGACTATTTTCTATTGGGCCTGGTGGATAGCCTGGACCCCATTTGTTGGCGGCTTTATTGCCAGAATTTCAAGGGGCAGAACCATTAGAGAATTTGTTGTTGGTGTTGTCTTAGTGCCTGCCTTAGTCGGTATTGTCTGGTTTGGAACTATGGGCGGTACAGCTCTCCATTTAGAAATAATGGAAGGAATTGATATCTCAGGACCTGTTCATGATGATATAGCTGTTGCCTTCTTTGTTACATTACAGCAGCTTCCCTTAGGGGCGATTCTCAGTATTCTGGCAACGATCTTAATCAGTACATTCTTTATTACCTCTGCAGACTCAGGAACATTTGTCATGGGTATGCTTACTTCTAAAGGTAAATTAAATCCTTCTACTCAGGTTAAGGTTACCTGGGGTATTATCGAAGGTTTAATTGCGACTGTCTTAATACTTGCAGGTGGTTTGGGAGCTCTGCAGACTGCTTCAATTGCCGGGGCGTTCCCCTTTATGCTCTTTGTAGTTGTAAGTATGTTTGGCATCTTTAAAGCATTGAATGCTGATTACGAGTTAATGGAGAAAGGAGAATTTATCGGGGATATTGATTTAGATTACTAAATAATATAATCTGGCTGGTAATTGATCTATATTGCCAGCCAGGCAATATAATAAATTTTTTCCAATTATATAATCATGATTATATTAAGGAGGAATGCTTAAATGGCAGATTTTGAAAAGTTAAGCGAAAGCGTAATCAAAGGAGAAGAAGAGAAGGTAAAAGAGCTGGTCCAGGCAGCAATAGATGAGGGTTTAGAGCCCAGCGAAATAATCAATCAGGGTCTAATTAGCGGAATGAATGTTGTTGGTAAGCGGTTTAAAGAAGGTGATATGTTTGTGCCAGAGGTGCTCTTATCAGCCCGCTCAATGAAGGGTGGCATGGAATTAGTTAAGCCTTTATTGGTTGAGGGAGATATGGAAGAGGCAGGCAAGGTTCTTTTAGGAACAGTTGAGGGCGACCTCCATGATATCGGCAAGAACTTAGTAGGAATGATGATGGAGAGCGGCGGACTTGAAGTTATCAATTTAGGAACAGATGTAACAGCAGAAGAATTTGCAGAAGCAGTCAGAGAGCATAAGCCCGATGTCTTAGGAATGAGTGCGCTCTTAACAACCACAATGTTAGAAATGAAAAATACAATAGAAGTTTTAATAGAGGAAGGCTTACGGGATTCAGTCAAGGTAATAGTCGGTGGAGCGCCAGTAACCAGGGAATTTGCAGATGAGATAGGAGCAGACGGCTGGGCACCAGATGCAGCTTCAGCCAAAGACTTAGTCTTTGATTTAGCAGAAGTTAATTAGGTCAGGGGGGAAATTTAATGAGCAAATATACAAGATCAAGGTTTAATATTAATAAGTCAGTTAATTATAGATCTTTAAGTGATGATGAGAGAGAAGAAATTTATCTGGCAGCCCTTGAAGTCCTGGAAAGAACAGGGGTTAAACTATTTTCAGAAGAAACAAGGGAGATAATGATTGAAGCAGGCTGCTGGCAGGATGATGAAGAAGAGGAACTAATCCGGGTTCCTATAGGATTAAGCCAGTGGGCTGTAGATTCTGCTCCCAATAAAATTATCCTTTATGACCGGGAAGGAAATCGTCAATTAGATTTAAGTACAACTCGAACTTACTATGGCCCAGGGCCAACTAATACCTATCACAGAGATCCCTATACTGGTGAGCATAGAAGGCCAGTTTTAGATGATACTGAAAATGTGGCTAGAGTTTGTGATGCCCTTGATAATATTGATTTTGTAATGGATTTAGGAACCCCGACTGGGGTAACTGATAATATTGCCGATGTCCATGCCTTTAGAACATTAGTTGAAAACACAACTAAACCGATAGTCCACTGGGGCTTTGATATTGAGCAGTATGAAGATATGATTGATATTGCCTCTATTGTAGCCGGTTCCCTGGAAAAACTTCAGCAGAAACCATTCTTTTTCCTTTATTCTGAACCGACTTCACCACTGCTCCATTCTAGAGAGGCAATTGAAAAGGTTATCTTTGCAGCCAGGAAAAAGATCCCGATAGTTTATACGCCCTGCGTTATTTCTGGTGCCACAACCCCGGCAACTATGGCTGGTACCCTTGTCCAGGGAATAGCTGAAAGTATTGCAGGAATAACTTTATCTCAGCTGGTCCGGCCAGGAACCCCGATAATCATGGGTGGAGTATATGGAATAATGGATATGAATACCACAATTTATAGTTATGGCAGCCCTGAATTTAATGTTCTTCAGGCCGGTATTGCCGAAGTTGCCCATCATATGGGAGTTCCTGTCTTTGGAACTGCAGGCTGTACAGATTCCCATACTATTGATGAACAGGCAGCGGCAGAGGCAGCCATGAGCATTCTAACAGCAGCCCAGTCAGGTGCAAACCTGGTTCATGACTGCGGTTATATCAGCTCAGGCCAGTGTGGTTCCCTTGAGCAGCTGGTTATGGACGATGAAATTATTGGTATGGTCAGGAGAATTATGCAGGGAATAGAGGTAACTGATGAGACCCTGGCGATTAATGTAGTTGATAAAGTAGGTCCAGGTGGTCATTTCTTAGGTGAAAGTCATACAGTTGAAAATTTCAAGAAAGAGACCTGGTTCCCAACTCTAATTAATAGAATGCGTCATGATGGCTGGAAACATCAGGCTGGAAGTTCAAGAATGGGAGAAAGAATAAAAGAAAAACTCCATAAAATTTTAGATGAGCATCAGGTACCTGCTCTACCAGAAGAAAAACTTGCAGAGATACAAAAGATTATAGATAGGGCAGAAGCCCGGGAAGCCGAAAAAGATAAGAACAAGAAGGAGGGCAAAAAATAATGGCAGATTTTGAAAAGTTAAGCGAAAGCGTAATCAAAGGAGAAGAAGAGAAG
>CAZLCX010000001.1:114441-157553 GCA_964558325.1 uncultured Halanaerobiaceae bacterium
TCAGCCAAAGACTTAGTCTTTGATTTAGCAGAAGTTAATTAGGTCAGGGGGGAAAAAGATGAAGAGTAGTTATCAAGCTGTAGCAGGTGTAAATCTAGAGGTTTTAACTGAAGATCAGATAGATAAGATGCTTGAAGCATCAACTAAAATATTAGAAGAAACCGGTGTCGTTTATTATGATGATGAGGCTATAGAAATAATGAAAAATGCCGGCTGCAAGGTAGAAGGAAACAGGGTCCGGATCCCGAATAAATTAGTTAAGGATGCTCTCAGCACAGTGCCAAATCGGGTTACCTTAAGTAATAGTCGAACAAGGGAGCGGGTTGTTGATCTGACTAATAATAATGCTTATTTTGGTACTGGCTCAGACACCCCTAATTTCATGGATCCCTATACCGGGGAAAGGGTTAAAACTTCAAAAGAAACTGTAGCCATGGCAACTAAGACTATTGATGCCCTAGAAAATCTTGATTTTGTAATGTCTTTAGGCATAGTTCAGGATGTACCCCAGTTAGTTTATGATCGCCATCAGTTTCAGGCAATGGTCTTAAATACTTCGAAACCGATTGTAATTACAGCCAATGATGCCGATGGTTATGGCGATATAATCAAGATGTGTGAAACGATTGTTGGTGGTGAACAGGAACTTAGAGATAATCCCTTTATGACATTATATGCAGAACCGATCTCACCTCTTCAGCATGCTGAAGATGCAGCCCAGAAGCTGGTTCTTGCAGGTAAAAAATCATTACCAGTTGTTTATACACCATGTATTATGGCCGGAGGAACTGTTCCTGCAACCCTGGCCGGGGCAATGGCAACAGGACTTGCCGAGAGCTTGAGCGGCCTGGTCTTAAATCAGCAGGTAAATGCCGGTAATCCATTTATCATGGGTGGAGTCTTTACGATTATGGATATGAATACAACGATCTTTGCCTATGGTGCTCCTGAATTTCATTTAATGCAGGCAGCCCTGGCAGATGTATCGAACTATCTTGATATACCAATGTTTGGAACCTGTGGCTGTACTGATTCTAAGGTAGTGGATCAGCAGGCGGCTATTGAAGATGCATTATCCATATTGATTACAGCTCAATCAGGTGCTAACCTAAATCATGATGTTGGTTATATAGAGCATGGAAACTGCGCTTCACTGGAAAACTTAGTTATCTCCAATGATCTGATCGGCTTTGCCCGGAGAATTGTTAAGGGTATAGAAGTAAACGATGATACCCTGGGTTTAGATATTATCGACAAAGTCGGCCCAGGAGGCCATTTCCTTGGGGAGGCTCATACCCGGGAATATTTCAAGAAAGAGACCTGGTATCCTGATCTCTTTAAGAGACAGTTCTATGATAACTGGGAAATGGAAGGCGAGAAGACATTATTTGAGCGGAGCAATGAAAAGGTAAAGGATATCTTAGAAAATCATCAACCTGAGCCTTTACCTGATGATATTGTCGCAGAACTAGACAGGATAGTCCAGGAAGCAGAGGCAAAACTTTAAGAAAATAATATTAATCAAGGAGGGGCCAGTAATGGAAGAATTGGCTTTAGGTATTGATACCGGCGGAACTTTTACTGATGGAGTTGTAATTAACTTAAAAACTGAAGAAATTATTGCAGCCACAAAACAGGTTACCACCAGGGATGATTTAACTGTGGCCATAGATAATTGTTTAAAAGCTTTACTCTCCTCAGATAAATTCCATCAGGAGGATATAAAACTGGTCTCTCTTTCCACAACCCTGGCCACCAATGCAATTGTTGAAGGGCAGGGTGCTGAAGTAGGTGCCATTTTAATAGGTTTTAATTCAGTCGGAAAACTGCCGACAAAGCATCAGGCCGAGGTTGCAGGTGGCTGCACAATTAAAGGTAAAATCAAAGAAAAAATTAATTCCCAGGAAATTATCCAGAAGGTTAATGAAATGAAAGAAAAGGTTGATGCCTTTGCAGTCTGTGGTTATCTCAGTGTTCGCAATCCAGTCCAGGAAAAAGCAGTTGCAGAGATGATTAAAGAAGAGACAGGTTATCCTGTTGTCCAGGGCCATAATCTAAGCTCAGAGCTTGGTTTTCAGGAAAGGGCAAATACTGCTGTCTTTAATGCCCGGCTCTTGCCCTTAATCACTGATTTAATAACTGCAGTTGAAGAAAAACTTAAAGATTATCAACTTAATGCTCCTTTAATGGTTGTAAAGGGTGATGGAAGTTTAATTAGTGCAGAAGAGGCCAAAAAGAGACCAATAGAAACATCTTTATCTGGTCCTGCAGCCAGCGTGATTGGAGCCAGACAGCTTGCGGATATTGATGATGGCATCATAATAGATATTGGCGGTACTACTACAGATTTAGCTCTTTTAAAAGATGGTCAGCCTGGCCTCAGCGAGGCTGGAGCTAGAGTTGGAGGCTGGTTAACCCGGGTTAAAGCAGCAAAGATAACCACAATTGGGCTTGGCGGTGATAGCCAGATCAGGGTAGATCAGTCAGGTCAATTAGAGATAGGCCCTGAAAGAGTTTTCCCTCTGGCCTGGGCTTCAGAAAAATATCCAGATCTGATTGATGAATTGAAGAAAATAAAGGCTGAAGATTATTTTCCTATCAATCATCAGCCAGTTTCAGTCCTGATTTATATTAAAGAGCCGGTAAAATATAGTTTGAGTGCAGTTCAGAAAGAAATAATTCAGAAGATCAAGGAAAAACCCCACACTATCAGGGAACTTGGCAGGATTTTAGATATTGACCCAGAGGTCCTTCCCTGGCATCAACTGGTTAAAACAGGTTGTCTCCACAGGGCCGGTTTAACTCCAACTGATATGTTACACTGGCAGGATAAATACCTGGATTGGAATCAAGAAGCAGCCTGTCTTGCAGTTGAAATTACTGCCAGGAGAAAAGGAATGCCAGCTGGTGAATTTGTTGATTTACTTGAAAAAGAAATTGAGATCAGGCTTGGCTCATTAATTATTGAATCGACTCTAAGAGATGAAACAGATAAATTAGATTTTAGCAGGCGAGAGGTCGAGTATTTTTACAGAAAATTACTAGAGGATAATGCTGGGTCCATCCTTGATTTTAAGGTTGAGCTTTCCCAGCCACTGGTTGGAGTTGGGGCACCGGCCAGGGCCTATTTTCCTGGGGTGGTCGAAAGAATTTCAGCAGAACTTTACTTACCAGAATGGGCTGAAGTAGCCAATGCCGTTGGAACAGTGATGGGGAAGATTATTGAAAGAGTTAAAATTGTTATCAAGCCAGATGAAGTAGGTGCCGGTTATGCAGTTCATACTCCTGAGGAAAGGCTGGGATATAAACGCCTGGAGGCTGCATTAGAGACAGCTGAAAAACTTGGTAAAAAATTAGTTACAGAAAAAGCTGAGAGATCAGCAGCCAAAGATATTGAAATTTATGTTGATAGAGAAGATAAGTATGGTCGGTTTAGTGGTGGCAGAGAAGAGGATAGAATTTTTATTGAAACAATTCTGGATATTTCAGCAGTTGGTAAACCCTGGTAGAAGGAGGACAGTAGTTTGGATAAGATAATTGCCTGTTCAACAATTAGAAGAGAAATTGAAGCATTAAATCCTGAGATGGAGGCAGAATATCTTGAATACGGTCTTCATCGAGCTCCAGAAAAATTAAATAAAAAGGTTCAGGAGGCAGTAAATCAATCAGAAAAAGCAGGCTTTCAGAGAATAAGACTGGGCTATGGGCTCTGTTCCAATGGAGTCGCAGGAATTAGCAGCCAGAAAGCTTCATTAATTGTTCCTAGAATGCATGATTGCATATCTATTCTCCTTGGTTCAAGTCAGTCTTATCATCATGAATTTTGTAAAAATCCTGGGACAATCTATTTATCCAGGGGCTGGATTGAATTTGGAGGTGATCCTTTAAGCCAATTTGAGAATTATAAAGAAAGAGTGGGAGCTGATTTTGCTCAGGAGACTATCGAGCTTGAATATAAGAACTATACCAGGCTGGTTTTTATTAATACCTGGGTTGATGGTTTAGAAGAGTACCGTGAATATGCCAGAAGAGCAGCAGATTTTATTAATCTAGAGTTTGAAGTAAAAGAGGGTGATCCAGAGCTATTGAAAATGTTACTTGCAGGAAAGGAAAATGATGAAATAGCTGTTTTTAAACCAGGAAGAATTATTTTGAGAACTGATCTAGTTTAAATTTAATCTTAATTTGAGTAGGGAGGAATATTAAATGATTATAATTGGTGAATTAATTAATTCTACAAGAGATGTTATTAAGGAGAAGATTGAAGAGAGGGATAAAGATTATATCCAGGAGATTGCTTTAAAACAACAGAAAGCAGGAGCTGAATTTATTGATGTAAATGCCGGGGCCTTTGTTCATGATGAGATAGAGCATCTGCTCTGGTTAGTAGAAATAACTCAGGATGTTCTTGATAAACCCTTATCCCTGGATAGCCCTAATGAAAAGGCCTTAGAAAAGGCTGCTGAAAAACATCAGGGAATTCCTTTGATAAATTCAATTACCTTAGAAGATGATAGATACGGCAAAGTTTTACCTATAGTTAAAGAATATAATGCCAATGTAATTGCCCTCTGTATGAGTGATGAAGGTATGCCTGAAAGTTCTGATGATAGAATTGAGGTAGCAGATAAGCTGATTAATAAATTAATCAATGATGGTGTTCCAGCTGATAATATTTTTGTCGATCCAATTATAACACCGATCAGTGTAGATTGTTCCCGGGGCTCAGAGATTCTAAATGCTATTGAAACAATTAAGAGCTGGGGCACTGGCGTTCATATCACCTGTGGATTAAGCAATATATCCTATGGACTGCCCCAGAGACACCTATTAAATCAGGCCTTTATGGTTATGGCAATTGGAAGAGGAATGGATTCAGCAATAATTGATCCCCTTGATGATTATATGATCAAGCTGATCAGGGCTTCTGAAGTTTTAATGAATGAAGATCAACATGCTATGAACTATCTAAAAGCATCCAGGGCAGGAGAACTTGATTAAAGGTTTTCAGTAAAAGGAGAGGTTAGATATGACAAGAATTGGAGTTATAGGAGGTGGAATTGCCGGTTCCACAGTAGCAGTAGAACTGGCAGATGCAGGTTTTGAAGTCACCCTCTTTGAGAAAACAGATGAAATAGGTGGCCAGGTCTCAGAGTTTGGTTGTAAGGCAACTGATATCTGTACCCGCTGTAATCTCTGTCTGGTAGATTCAGTCTTCAACCAGCTTCATCAGGATTCTAATATAGAAATAAATAAGAGCCACCAGGTCATAGATTCCTATAAAGAAAATAATAGATTCACCCTCTACTGTGAAGAAGATGGGGTTGAGAAGGTATATAAGAATTTTGATAGAATAGTTCTGGCAACAGGTTACAGGCGCTGGTCTGAACTGGAGACTGGAACACCAGAAATCTTTTCAGATCAGAGGATAATCTGGTCCGGTCAGTTTGAAGAGATGTTATTTAAAAGGAAAGATTATCTTCAAAGTAAAGATCTAGAATTGGATTTAGATTTCAAACCAGAATCAGCTTATTTCATTCAGTGTAATGGTTCCAGGAGCCCCCAGGAAAAGGCGGCCTATTGTTCCCGGGTCTGCTGTGGCTATAATTATCGAATTGCCAGAGTTTTACGAGAAACCTACCCTGAAATGGAAATAGGAATATTCTTCATTGATATGCAGGAATCTGGCTTTTTAACTGATCTTTCATTTCAAAAATTAATTGACGAAGAGATTAAATATTTCAATTGCAAGCCTCTGAGAATTAATAAAAGAGATGAAAAGATAGAAATAGCCTATGAAGATCAGGAAGTAGGCGAGATGAAGAAAGTTAAGACTGATTTATTAGTTCTTTCTGAGGGGATTCACCCAGGCAAAGAAAATGAGCTCTGGTCAAAACTCTTTAATTTACAGTTGAATTCAGATGGCTTTTTAGAAGAGATTAATCCTGGAAAGGATACCGGAGTCTATCTGGCTGGAACAGTATCAGGCCCAGGTGATATTGCAACAACAATTAGTAAAAGTAAATCAGTAGCAAATGAGATTATTGCTTTAGAAAAGGAGGTTGTTAGCTAATGGCAGGCATACCTGAATATGAATTAGCCTGGATAGGTGATAAAGTGGAGACAAATTTCAAAGATATCCAGATCTCTGCTCAAAATTTAGTTGCCTGTCAGGGAGAAATTGGAGATTTTATCCTTACCTGTAATGATCAGAATAATCCAGCTGAGATTAAGGCGGAAAATATAATTATTAATCTTCCCTATCAGGAAGAGCCTGTAATTGAAGGGGTAACTTCACTTTTGAATGATAATTATAATTTAGATGTTGATATGCCGGCAGTTATACTCCAGGATTATCCAGATTTATCTGCAGCCTTTATCAGCAGGGATGGTCTGAAAAGATCTCTGGAAATAAAAAATGATTATCCAGATAAAGAAGTCTATTATTTCTATCAGGCCATGAGATTTCTTGAAGATAACGATAGACTCTATGAAGAGGCCAGAAAAGCTGGAATAGTATTTTTAAAGTTTGATATTGGTCAGCTAACAGTCACAGAAGACCTAAAAATTAAATATAAAAGAGAAGATATTGAGCTTGAGTTGACTGGTACGATTCTGGCAGCCCCTGAATTAAAGGCTACTAAAGAGACAAAACGGCTGGCTAAAATCTTTAATCTGGCTGAAGGCTATCAGGATTATCTCCAGCTTGATAATATCTATCTCCAGCCGACTTTAAGTGGTAGAAGAGGTCTATATTTGTTGCGGGGCAGCAGAGGCCCAACCGCTTTAACATATTTTCAGGAAGAATTAGATTTTACCTTAAAAGAAGTTTCCAGGAATTTAACTGGCGTTGAAGAGATTGATAGTTACGAAAGAACTGTAGATGATCAAAAATGTATACTCTGTTATACCTGTTATCGGGTCTGCCCCCACGGGGCAATCCAGAGAGATGCTGAATTAAATTCAATGAAGGTAATGAACTTAGCCTGTCAGGGCTGTAATCTCTGTATCAGCCGCTGCCCAACCTCGGCTATTGAAATAGACTATAATTATTTTCAGCAAAAAGATAGCCTTGAGGCTGAAACTACCCTGATTATCTGTGAGAATTCTGCAGAGATTGCAGCGGAAAAATATGATTCTCTGACAGGTGAAGATCCTTTAGCAGGTTTTAAAAAAGTTGTAGTTCCCTGTGTTTCAACTGTTCAAAGAAAAGAAATCATTCAGCTTTTAGCTGGAGATTCAAAAGATGTAATGATTCTGGGTTGTGTCGCAGAGGCCTGTAAACATCTGACTGGACATGATCGCTGTCAGCAGGTAGTAGATAGGATAAAAGAAGATTTAGCTAAGCTGGATTTAGATCAAGACAGAATTCATTACAAAAGGCTTTCACCTCGAATGGCTAACGATCTTGGTGGGTTTCTGGCTGACTGGAAGGAGGCGGTTATTCAATGATTGTTGGTAAATTAAAAGAAGTTAATGAAATAAAAGATAGCTTACCAGCTGATCTGGAAAGTCTCCTGATTGTTGGCTGTGGCAGCTGTGTTTCAGTCAGTCTTGCCGGTGGTGAAAGAGAAGTCGAATCATTAAAAAATTTACTGGATTTTTATTATCAGACAAATAATCAAGAGGTATCAATTGAAACAGAAACAGTTAAAAGACAATGTGATGATGAGTTTCTGGATGAACTTGAACTGGCAATTTCCAGGAATGAGATAGTGCTTTCTCTGGCCTGTGGAGTCGGTGTCCAGCATCTGGCAATAAAATATCCAGATAAAATTGTTTTGCCTGGCCTCGATACAACTTTTTATGGCCGGACCAGTGATATCGGTGAATGGGAAGAAATGTGTCATGGTTGTGGCAAATGTATTCTTGATCAATTTGCCGGTGTCTGTCCAGTAGCCCGCTGCTCAAAAAGCCTGCTGAATGGGCCCTGTGGTGGTTCCCAGGATGGTATCTGTGAGGTTGATGACAGTATAGAATGTGGCTGGCAGAAAATTTATGATCGAGCAGAGGAACTGGGTCAGCTCGAGAACTTATTAAATTTTGAATCGCCTAAAGACTGGTCAACCCATAAAGATGGAGGGGTCAGAAGCCATAAAGATCCAGAGTTCTTCCAGGAATGAAAGGAGAAATAGAGGATGGCTGATTATATATCGAAATTACAGAAACTATTAGAAGAAGATGAATTTGTAGTCTGTAGTGAGATGGGTCCACCTATAGGTGCTGATCCTGATTTTATCAGGAAAAAAGCTGATTATTTAAAGGGATATGTAGATGCAGTAAATATAACTGATAACCAGACTGCGATAGTAAGGATGTCAAGTATTGCTGCTGCTAAAATAGCGGCAGATGAAGGTCTGGAGATGATAATTCAGGCTACCGGTCGGGATAGGAATAGGATTGGAATTCAGAGTGATCTTTTAGGAGCAAGTGCCCTGGGTTTAAGAAATGTCCTTTGTCTGACTGGTGACCATCAATGTTTTGGTATGGATGAGGGAGCTAAGAATGTTTTTGATTTAGATTCTGTAAGTATGCTTAAAGCAGCAAGGTCTATGGTTGATGATGGGGTTTTACTAAATGGCAAAGAAATGGATTTCCCACCTAAATTATTTTTAGGCGGGGCGGCCAACCCCTTTGCAGACCCCTTTGAACTCCATCTGATGAAAATTGAAAAGAAAGTAGAAGTTGGGATGGAATTTATCCAGACCCAGGCTATCTATAATTTAGAAAAATTTGATAGGTGGATGGAAGAAATTAGAAGAAGAGGAATTCATGAGAGATGTTATATCATGGCCGGGATTCTTCCAACTAAATCAGTTAAAGCTTTAAGAATGATGAAAAAACATGTTGCTGGTATGGATGTGCCTGATGATATCATTGAGAGAATGGATAAGGCAGAAGATAAGAAAGAAGAAGGTGTAAGAATGGCAGTTGATATTATTGAGCATGTGAGAAAGATAGAAGGGGTCAGAGGTATTCATTTAATGCCGGTGGCCTGGGAGGAAATTACTCCTAGAGTTGTCGAAGAAGCAGGCCTCTACCCGAGACCGGAGGTGTCAGAGATATAATGGTTAAAAATAATAAAGAATTAGATTATAAATTTAAAGATGAGATAAAGTCAAAACCAGGTGGAGAAAATCTTAGCCTCTGTTATAGTTGTGGCAGTTGTACAGCGACCTGCCCTGTAAGTGAAGAGGAAGAAGATTTTAACCCAAGACTGATAATTAAAAAGGCATTACTTGGTTTTAAAGAAGAGCTGCTTTCTGAGCTTACTATCTGGCAGTGTATCCAGTGTCGCCGCTGTGTATCTGCCTGTCCCCAGAATGTCAGGTTTGCTGATATTATAAGGGTTTTAAGAGAGATGTCAGTTGAGGCCGGTTATTATTCAGAAGAACTGGAAGAAGAACTGGATAAATTTGATAGAAACTTAGTTAGCTATCGGTTAAAGAGTTTAGAAAGAGTTGAAGCTGGCAAGTCTACCTGGGAAGCAGAGCTACCAGATTCAGGTGGTGTTTAAGATGGCAGATCCAGTAGTTGTTATCGGTGGTGGTATTGCTGGAATTCAGGCTGCAACTGATCTGGCTGAGATGGGGGTCCCTGTCTACCTGGTTGAAAAAAGCCCAAGCCTTGGAGGCAGAATGGCTCAGCTGGACAAGACCTTTCCGACCAATGATTGTTCCACCTGTATTTTAGCACCTAAGATTACTTCCTGTTATAACCATAAGAATGTAACAACCTATACAATGACTGAACTGGTCGATGTTGAAGGGTCTCCAGGTAATTTTAGGGTCAGACTTAAAAAAAGACCAAGATATATTGATGAAGATAAATGTACCGGCTGTGCTGACTGTTTTGAAAAATGCCCGGAGACAATTCCTGATGAATATAATTTAGGATTAACTGAACAGAAAGCAGTTCATAAATATCAGCCCCAGGCAGTTCCAAACCTGGCTGTGATTGATCCAGAACACTGCCGGAAACTTCAGGATGATAAATGTGGACTCTGTGAGATAGTCTGTAATTTTGATGCAGTTGATTACAGTCAGAAGGAAAAAAACTTTATAGTCCAGGCAGCTGCTATCATCTTTGCCCCTGGTTATGATGCCTTTGATGGTGATATTGTCAGTCAGTATCATTATGGAAATCACCAGGATGTTGTCACAAGTCTAGAATTTGAAAGAATCTTAAATGCTGCAGGGCCAACAGATGGTAAAATAATTAGGCCATCTGATGGTAAAAAAGTTGAAAAAATTGCCTTTATTCATTGTACAGGCTCCAGGGATTATAGTTGTGACCATAACTATTGTTCCTCAGTCTGTTGTATGTATTCAATCAAACATGCCCTACTAACAAGAGATCATTTACCAGATACAGAAGTTGATTTATATTATATGGATATAAGATCCCATGGTAAAGGTTTTGAAAGATATTTTAATAGAGCTAAGGAAACTGAAGGAGTTAATTTTATAAGGAGTAGAGTAGCTGAAATTGAAAGAAATACAAAGGCTGAGAAGCTTAATTTAAAAACTACTGATGGTGATAATGGGTTTAAGGCAAAAGATTATGACCTGGTTGTCCTGGCGACAGGAATTGCTCCTAAAAAAGAGGTTACTGAGGAATTACAAAAATTAAAGATTAGAACCAATAAATATGGTTTTGCCGATACAGATGAATTTTCACCATTTGTAACAGGAAGAGAGGGCATTTTTGCCTGTGGTGCAGTGACAGGGCCCAAGGATATTCCAGAATCAGTTGCAGAGGCAAGTGGTTCGGCTGTTATGGCCGGTCAATTGGCCTCCCTTGATATTAATGAGTTAGGAATTACAGAGGCGCCGCCAGTTGCCAGCAGGGCAGTTACCAATCAGAGGACAAGAATTGGTGTTTTTATCTGCCACTGCGGGACCAATATAGCAGGTGTTATAGATGTAAAAGAGGTAACAGAACGGGTTGCTGAAATGCCCTTTGTTGAGCTGGCTGAAGATGTTAAATATCTCTGTTCCACCGATAGTCAGAAATTAATTGCAGATAGAATTGAGGAATATGACTTAAATAGAATTCTGATAGCTTCCTGTACTCCAAGAACCCATGAAATGCTCTTCCAGGATGCAGTTGAAAGGGCAGGCCTTAACCCCCATTTAATGGAAATGACCAATATTAGGGATCAGGGTTCCTGGGTTCATAAGGAGGAAAAAGAGAAGGCTACCTGGAAGGCCTATGAGCTTGTCAGGGCCGGAGTTGCCAGAATAAAGAATGCTCTGCCTTTAGAACGGGGAGAAGTCGATAATATTACCAGGGCTTTAGTACTTGGCGGCGGAGTAGCCGGGATGACAGCTGCCAGGGAATTAGGAAATCTTGGTTTTCCAGTCTCGCTGGTTGAAGAGGAGGAATGGCTGGGAGGTAAGGCTGCTGAGATTCATCGTTCTGGTTTTGGCAGACCGGTTAAACCTTTCTTAGAAAAATTAACTGGCGAAATAAGAGATAATAAACTGATAGATATATATTCAGGTTATAAGATAGAAAATATTTCAGGTTTTGTTGGTAATTATCAGCTTGAGCTTTCAGGACCTCAGGACATTGAGCTTGAGGGAGGAGTCGTTATCGTTGCAACTGGTGGCAGGGAGTTAAAGCCAGAAGAATATCAGTATCAGCAGTCAGATAATGTTATGACAGCTCTGGAATTAGAAGAACTGATGACTGATAATTCTAAAAAACTTGCTGATGCTAAAAAGTTATACATGATTCAATGCGTTGGCTCTAGAGAAGAAGATAGGCCGTATTGTAGCAGACTCTGCTGCACTCAGTCTTTAAGAAATGCTATTGAGTTAAAGAAGTTAAACCCTGATTTAGAAATAACTATCCTCTATCGAGAAATGCGGAGTTATGGTTACTACGAGGATCTTTATCGAGAAGCCAGAGATTTAGGAGTTAATTTCTCCAGGTTTGATCTTGATAATAAACCAGAGGTTGAGGCAATAGCAAAGGATAAACTTGAAATAAGCTTTAAAGAACCATTAACTGGAAGAATTATTAAAGATAATCCAGACTTTGTAATTCTGGCAGCAGCTGTTTTGCCAGGAGAAGATAACGAAAGGATTAGCAAGATGTTAAAGACTCCATTAAATGAAGATAAGTTCTTTCTTGAGGCCCATGTTAAATTAAGACCAGTTGATTCATCAACAGATGGAATCTTCCTGACAGGTCTGGCCCATGGTCCTAAAAACATATCTGAGACTATTTCCCAGAGCCGGGCAACTGCTGGCCGGGCAGCCTCAATATTATCTAAAGAATTTTTATTAACGGAAGCTATGATTGCTGAAGTTGATGAGAGTTTATGTATTGGCTGTGGTGACTGTGAAAGAGTCTGTGTTTATAAAGCTATTGAAGTAGATCCTGATGATAATAAGGCTAAAGTTAATAAGGTTCTTTGTAAGGGTTGCGGAAATTGCCTTGGAGTCTGTCGCCCCAATGCAGTAGATTTAAAAGGTTTCAGGAACCAACAGATCCTTGATGAAGTTGAGACGCTTTTAGCTAAGGATGAAGAAGAATTTAGTAAAGGGGGGATGCTCTAATGGCAGAGAATGAAGCTACTGCTGTGAAGGAAGAATTTGAACCAAAAATAATTGCCTTTCTCTGTAACTGGTGCAGCTATGCCGCAGCCGATCTTGCCGGCAGCAGCAGGCTCCAGTATCCGACAAATATTAGAACTGTCAGAATCCCCTGTACAGGTCGATTAAATCCCTTAATAATAATCAAGACCTTTAAGAAAGGGGCAGACGGAATATTGGTTTCAGGCTGCCATCCTGGGGACTGTCATTATATAGATGGCAATTATTATGCCAGACGGAGATTTATTATGCTGAAGGAATTGCTGGAATATGCAGGGGTTGAGTCTGAAAGACTTAATTTTACCTGGTGTTCTGCAGCTGAGGGCCGGAGGTTTGCCAGTGTTGTCAGGCAGACTGTTGATAGAGTTAAGTCTGTTGGGCCCTGGGAGGGCTATCTGGCAGCAGAGTTACTGGCTGATTTTGATAGCGAAGCAGGCAATCCTGGTAGTACTGAGCCTGATGATGAAGGCGGTGTAATTGATGACCAATTCTTATAAAGAGATAACTGAGGAACTTCAGGAAAAAATTAAACTAATCTATGAGAAGGAGGATTTTGAGCAGCTGCTTGCTTATAGTCGAGGAGTTTTTTCAGGTTTGATAGAACCATTAATAATTAGTAAAGAGGCCGAATTAGATTTAGAAAGGATAGAATTCACTGATAAAGCCTATCAAATGTTAAGTAAATATCTATTAAAGAATAGAGATTTAAAGCAGGTGGTAGTGGCCAAACCATGTGATACCAGAGCGATAGCCTTTTATGTATCAGAAAATATTATTGATAGAGATAATCTAATAATTATTGGAATTAATGGCTGCCCAGGAATTGAGGGAAATACAGCCTGCGATGAATGTGATACAAAGAACCCGGTAATTGCCGATTATTATGTAGGGGAGCCCTTACCAGAGGAAGAATTTGCCAGGGATAAGACAGATTTAAAATATCTCCAATCAAATGAAGAACAGGCTGCCAGAAAAACTCATTATACTAAAGAGTTTATGAGGTGTACCCAGTGTTATGCCTGTAGAGATGCCTGTCCAGTCTGTTATTGTGACCATTGTTTTGTTGAGAGCAATCAACCGGTCTGGCTTGAAGAGGGCAGTGGACCTGAAGAAGATATGGTCTTTCATTTGATGAGGACAATGCATATGCCTGGCAGATGTGTTAACTGTGGAGCCTGTGAGATGGCCTGTCCTGAAGGAATAGAGATGCGCTCTTTAACATCTCATTTATACCATCAGGCAAGAAAATATTTTGATTATCGGCCTGGGTTATCACCGGATCAGACATCACTTTTTTCAGATTATAATGAGGAAGACCCAGAACCAGGTTTCCTCCAGCAGGAGGGAGATTAAATATGAGATTAAAAAAATTGAATTCAGAAGAACTTATAGGACTATTGGAAATTTTATTTGCTGAATATAATTTGATAGCTCCATTTAAAGTTGAGCAGGGAAGGTTAAATCGAGTTCTTTATCGTAAAATAAGGCGGGCTGAGGAAATTCCTGCTATCTATCTTAAAGAGCTCCCTGAGACAACACCGAAAAACTTTATTCTGCCCAGGGATGAACGCCTTGATTTTAACGATGGAGAAGATAAAGATAGCTCAGATGAAACAAGGACCAGGCTTTTCTTTGGTGTTAGAAGTTGTGATCTGGCAGCGATTGAATTGTTTGATGATGTCTTTTTAGATGAAGATTATCTTGACCCATTTTATGAAGCAAGAAGGAAAAGCAATATTTTCATTGGTTATTCTAATCAGATTCTGCCACCTAATAATTTTCAGAAAGAATTAGGAATAGATTATTTTGATCATCAACTGGCACCGGCATTTCTCTATGAAGATATAGAGGCCCGGGGTAGAGACCATTATTATCTCAAAATTAAAGCCGGTTTTGAATTTCCTAAAGTAGTTGAAAATTATCTAAAAGAACTGAAAACCGGTGAAATCGAACAGCTAGAAGCTTTATTATCTGACTGGGAAGCTAAATTTGCTCAGGAGTCAGAATTTGAAATCAAGAACAAGCTGCCATTTCCCGAGAAGGTAGCCTTTAATCAGGTGGACTGGCAGGAGCCAACAGCAAGCTGTCTTGGCTGTGGTGTCTGTACCTATTACTGTCCAACCTGTTTCTGTTTTGATTTTTTCTGGGATGGGAGTACTAAAAATCGAGCCTGGGATTCCTGTATGTTCTCATTATTTACTGAACATGCCTCAGGTCATAATCCCAGAGAAGAACAGCATCAACGCTGGCGGCAGCGATTACTCCACAAATTTTCCTACCATCCCAAGAATTACGGGGGTAAGCCAGGTTGTGTAGGCTGTGGCCGCTGTATTTATAAATGTCCGGTTAATTTAGATATTAGAAAAGTTATTAAGGCTGTTGATAATAGTTTAATTGAGGGAGGTCAGGCCAGTGAAGAGAGATGATTATATTCCAGAGGAAGCTGAAATTATTGAAATTATTCAGGAGACAGGCAGTAATTTAAATATAAAGACCTTTCATCTTAAACTTACAGGAGATAAGCCAATTTTTGACTTTAAACCTGGCCAGTTTCTGATGTTGACGGTTAATGGTGTCGGGGAAGCTCCTTTTGGACTGGCATCATCGCCTTCTAATAGAGATAAAATTGTAATTTCAGTTAAAGAGACTGGCAGGGTAACAGCAGCCCTCCATGAACTTACTGTTGGCGATAAAGTCGGCTTAAGGGGGCCCTATGGTAATTCATTTCCTGTTGAAGAGCATAAATCTAATGAAATGATTTTTATCAGTGGTGGTATCGGTCTGGCTCCACTCCGCTCCGCAATTGATTATGTTCTTGATCCTGATAATCGCAGGAATTATGGCAGAGTTCAGATGTTACAGGCTTTCCGTTCTCCAGAAGATATGCTCTATGACTATGACCAGCCCCGCTGGGAAGAGGCAGATAATACAGAGATCAAATATACTATCGATAGACCATGCGAAGGCTGGGACCACTGCGTTGGTTTTCCCCATAATTTGATTAAAGATGAAATCGAATGCCTTACTGAAGGGGCAAAATACTATGTCTGCGGTCCCCCGATAATGATTAAATCAGTGATAAATGAACTCCTTGAGCTTGGAATCAGGCCTAATGATATTATTACTACCCTTGAGATGAGAATGTCCTGCGGCCTTGGTAAATGTGGGAAGTGTAATATTGGTCACCGTTATGTCTGTAAAGATGGGCCAGTCTTTAGTTATCAGGAATTATTGGATATGCCAGAAGAGTTTTAAGTAGTAAAAATAGTTTTGGGGGTGAGGAGTTTGATAAAGAGAAGTAGAGAAGGCCTTGATATTTTTTCCAGAGAAGATATAGAAAAAATCCATGAAGCGACTCTTGAAGTTTTTGAAAAAGCTGGAGTAGAAATAAAGTCTGAGAAGGCAAGGGGGATCTTTAAAAGTGCCGGTGTCAGAGTGGATGGGGAAAATGTTCATCTCAGCCAGAAAGATCTTGATGAATATTTAAGCCTGGCTCCAGAAAAATTTACCCTTCATGCCAGAAACGAAGAAAATAATGTTGAAATTGGTGGCAAGAATACAGTGCTGGCACCAGGTTATGGTGCTCCCTTTGTCATGGACTACCCGGAAATGAAGCGGCGTTCCTCAAAATATGATGACTATATTAAATTTACAAAGCTGGCTCAGGCCAGTGATAATATTGATGTTGTTGGGGGGGTTTTAGCTGAACCGACAGATATTGATGATGAAATCCGCCATGCTAAGATGCTGGAGGCAGCAGTTAAATATAGTGATAAATGCCTGATGGGCAGCGCCATGGGGGCGAAAAAGGCTAAAGAGTCAATAGAGATGGCCGGTATAGTTTTTGAAAGCGAGGAGTTTGTAAAAAATCATCCAGTCTTAATCTCACTAATTAATACAAATAGCCCTTTAACGCTTGATGAACGGATGAGTGATGCCCTTATGGTTTATTCGGAAAATAAGCAGGCAATGGTTATTGCTTCATTGAGTATGACTGGAACCACATCTCCAACTACTCTGCCGGCTTCGCTGGTTCAGCAGAATGCAGAAATTTTGACTGGAATAGTTTTAACTCAGTTAATCAACCCAGGTACTCCGGTGATTTATGGCTCAGCCTCCAGTGTGGTTGATCTAAAAACAGCAGACCTGGCTCTTGGTAGCCCGGAGACTGCCAAGATGTTTAATGGAACTGCCCAGATAGCCAGATATTATGGGGTTCCCTGTAGAGGTGGAGGCGCTTTAACTGATTCTCTCTTCCCTGATGCCCAGGCTGGTTATGAATCGATGTTAAATATTATGTCGGCAGTTAATAATGGTTTTAACTTTATTCTTCATGCTGCCGGGCTTTTAGAAAATTATATGTCAATGTCCTATGAGAAATTTATCATTGATGATGAGATTTGTGGAATAGTTGAAAATTTAACTAAAGGTTTAAAAGTTGATGAAGATCAATTGGCAGCTGAAGATATCATTAAAATTGGGCCAGGTGGTAATTTTATTTCAACAGATCACACTTATAAGCATATGAAAGATATGAGAGTGCCTCTATTATCGAAAAGAGAGCGGTATTTCAGTGATAAAGAACAGCCAGAAACTGCAGCAAGAGCCAGTGCTAAATATAAAGAACTACTTAATAATTTTAATAAGCCTAAATTAAAAGCAGGAATTTTGGAAAAATTACAGAAGTATATTGATAGGTTATAAAAATATTTGAGTTTTATTGTATTTTAATTTTATTTAAAAGTATAATACTACAAAGGAGGAATTTAAAGAAATGAGAAGCGACATTGAAATTGCACAGGCAGCAGACATGAAACCAATAAGTGAGATAGCAGAGAAGGCAGGTTTATTAGCAGAGGAACTAGAACATTATGGTAAGTATAAAGCCAAGGTTAATTTAGATGTCCTAGATAGGCTTGATCAGGACAGCAAGCTGGTTTTAGTTACAGCTATGACTCCAACCCCTGCAGGTGAAGGTAAGACAACAACAACTGTAGGTTTAGGCCAGGCCTTAAATCGTCTTGGCAAGAATGCAGCGATTGCTATTAGAGAGCCTTCCCTGGGACCAACAATGGGAGTTAAAGGTGGTGCAGCCGGTGGTGGTTATTCCCAGGTTGTTCCAATGGAAGATATTAACCTTCACTTTACCGGGGATATTCATGCGATTGGTATAGCACATAATCTATTATCAGCGACGATTGATAATCATATCAAGCAGGGTAATGAGCTTGGAATCGATCCAACCAGAGTTAGTTTTTCAAGGGTAGTAGATATGAATGACCGGGCCCTTAGAGATATTATAGTCGGCCTTGGTGGCAAATCCAACGGTTATCCAAGACAGGATAGTTTCATGATAACAGTAGCCTCTGAAGTTATGGCTATTCTCTGTCTTGCTAATAATATTAGTGAGTTAAAGGAAAAAATCGGCAGAATTGTTGTAGCCTATAATTATGATGATGAACCAATTATTGCCAAGCAACTTGGTGTTCATGGTGCGATGGCTGCTCTTCTTAAAGAAGCCATTAAGCCTAATCTGGTTCAGACTTTAGAAAATACTCCAGCCTTTATCCATGGTGGTCCATTTGCCAATATAGCCCATGGTTGTAATAGTGTAATGGCTACTAAGATGGCTATGTCAATTAGTGATATAACCGTTACTGAAGCTGGTTTCGGTGCTGATTTAGGTGCTGAGAAGTTCTTTAATATTAAGTCAAGATTTGCTGACTTACATCCAGATGCAACAGTCTTAGTTGCAACAGTTAGAGCCCTTAAGATGCACGGCGGCAAAGATAAAGATAATTTAACTGAGGAAGATCTTGATGCCCTGTCAGCAGGTATTGAGAATTTAGAAAAGCATATTGAAAACATCAAGAAGTTTGGAGTGCCTTTAGTAGTTGCAATCAACCGCTTCCCTGATGATACTGAAGCTGAATTAGAATTAGTCAGAGAACGCTGTGAAGCTCTTGGGGTTAATGTTGCTCTATCAGAAGTCTTTGCCAAAGGTGGCGAAGGTGGAGAGGAATTAGGTAAGAAGGTTATTGATATTTTAGAGAATGAAGAATCAAACTTTGAATTCCTTTATGATGAAAAAGATACTATTCCTGCAAAAATTACTAAAATAGCAAAAGAAGTTTATGGTGCTGATGGTGTTGAATTCAGTGATGAAGCTAAAAAGCAGATAGAACTATATAAATGCTATGGTTACGATAAAATGCCTATCTGTATGGCCAAGACTCAGAATTCAATTTCTGATAATCCAGCTCTAAAGGGCAGGCCAGAAGGCTTCACAGTTACTGTCAGGGAGATTAATGTCTCTGCAGGTGCAGGTTTCTTAGTTGCCTTAACCGGGCCGGTCTTAACCATGCCAGGTCTTCCAAAGAGACCATCTGCTGAAGATATTGATATCGATGAAAATGGAAAGATTAGTGGTTTATTCTAAATCGATATTAATCTGAAGATATAATGGAGGTCAGGCAGTAACTGCTGCCTGGTCTCTTTTTTTAATATAATTTTCACAAAATTAAGAATAAGGTGGGGTATTATGTCTTATCATGTTAGGATAATCCAGGGAGATAGAATTGAAGAATTTGAATTTGAAGAAAAAATGAATCTGTATGATATTATTAATCAGAAAGGATTTAAGTTAACTGCTTACTGTGGCGGTGAGGGGACCTGTAAAAAATGCAGGGTACAGCTGCAGCCTCCTCCAGAACTTAAAAATATTGAAAAGGAGATTTTTTCTGAAAGGGAGCAGGCCCAGGGGCTTAGACTGGCCTGTCTGCATCAGATAGAAAGAGATATTGAGGTCTTGATTGATACTGAAGGGGATATCAATGTTTTAACCGGGACAGCTGAGGTAGAAGGCCGTTTAAATTCAGGCTGGAGGATGGTTGAATTTAAACCTGAAAAGACTCAGCTTAAAGACCAGAGAAGCTATCTGACGAGATATTTAGAAAATACTGGTGCAAACTCTATTGCCGATAAAATTATCGGTGATATTAAAGCTCTTGATTCTAAAATTCAGGAGTTAAATGGAGTCTGTCGCCAGGAAGAGCTGGTAGAATTAATTCCTGCTGCTGAAGAAAAAAGACTGCTTGGGGTTGCTGTTGATATTGGAACAACTACACTGGTTCTTTATTTATATAATTTAGAGACCGGCAGGAAACTGGCTGTTGATTCCATGTATAATCCTCAAAAGGAATTTGGGGCAGATGTTATTTCCAGGATTCAGTTTGCCAATCAATCTAAAGAAAATACAGAAAAATTACAGCAGGTTTTGGTGGAAAGGTTAAACCAGGCGCTTTTTGATTTAACTGCTGAAGTTGGTGCCAGGGTCGATGATATTTATAGGATAGCCTTTGCAGGCAATACAACTATGCTCCATACATTATTAGGTTTTGACCCGATTGATATAGCTAAATCGCCATTTATTCCTGATTTTACTGAGGGTTTAAATTTGTCACCTGCTTTAATTGATTTACAGATAAATTCTGAGGCAGAACTTTTAGTTTTACCCTCAATTTCAGCCTATGTTGGGGCTGATATTATAGGTGACTTACTGGCAACTGGTGTTGGTGAGAATAAAAATAATGAATTATTAATTGATATTGGGACTAATGGTGAGATTGCCCTGGGAAATAGCAGTGAGATCTATACCTGTTCTGTTGCTGCCGGGCCTTCCTTTGAAGGGAGTAATATCTCCTCTGGAATGGCGGCCCTGGCCGGGGCAGTTGAAAAGTTTGCAATAAGGGATGATAGCTTCGACTATCAGACCATTAATGCCAGCAGACCAAAGGGGATCTGTGGCTCAGGTCTACTGGATTTAGTTGCCGGGTTTTTAGAAATAGGGGTGATAAATCCAAAGGGGAAATTCAATGATAGAAATAAGATGCCTGAATTCTGGCAGAAAAGGTTTGATGAGGATAATAAAGAGGTTGTAATTTTTTCTGAAGAAGAAGCAGCTAATAAAATAAGTTTAACCCAGAAAGATATCAGACAACTTCAACTGGCTAAGGGTGCAATTAAAGCAGGGATAGAGGTTTTAGCGGCAAGGCTTGAGATTAAATTAACGGAAATAGATAGAGTTTATTTAGTTGGAGGTTTTGCTAATTATTTAGACCCTGATAATACTATTTTGATTGGAATGCTTCCAGAGGTCTTTGAGGGTAAGATTATCCAGTTTGGTAATGGCTCAGGTGCTGGAGCCAGTCTATATTTACTGGATAGAGATTTAGAAGAGATAGTTGGGCAGTTAAAGGAAAGGATAAAATATATTGAACTATCTAAAGATGCAGATTTCCAGGAAAAATTTATCGAAGAGTTAAATTTCCCTGGAAATTAATTTGTAAGCAATATTTATTTATCATGGCGGGGATTTTTGGATATAATCTTGATGGCTCTAGTTAAAACTGAGATGATATCTACATTTACCTGCTGTTCAAATTCTATTAATTTTGCATGGAGTGAACCCTGGGGGCTGGAGATATATTTAGCCGGGATTCGATTTAATGTATAGGATGCCATATCTAACAGGCAGTCCTGGCAGGTGCAGATATCATTAAATTGATCGTCATTATTTAAAACTTCTTCAAGTTTATCCAGAACAAAATCTTCGGTATGATTTTCTAGTTCTTGTTTTAAAGAACCTTTGTCTATCTTGAATCGACTGGCTTTATTTTCAACCATTTTTTCACCTCTTAGTTTTTTAGGATATATTTAGCTTTATTGTTTATAATTATAATCTTTAAAAGTATTTATGTCAATAATTTCTGCCTGCTCTTAAGTTCAATGCTCAAAATTTGTCTAGTTTTTTAAGGCAGTTAATACTTTGTGAAATTTGTTAAAAGATACCGGCAGGTAACCGTCGGGTAACCAGGAGGTCTCTTATCTAAATATTGATTTTTGCAAATTATATTCATTTTGATTGGTATCTTTTTTGTGGTAAAATATAAAAAGGAAGTATTGTTAGATAAATATTATTTTACCAGAGGTGAAAAGATGATAAGAGAAGAATATTATTCTGATTTTTTAAAGCAGTTAAAGTCTTTACTAAAAGATGAGAGAAACTGGCTTGCTAATCTGGCAAATACTGCCTCGTTAATTTATAATCTTGTTCCTAAGTTGAACTGGGTGGGTTTTTATCTTATGGATAGTGAAGATGTGATGATTCTAGGACCTTTTCAGGGACAGCCAGCCTGTGTGAGAATCAAAGTGGGCAATGGGGTCTGTGGGACTGCTGTTGCTGAGGGTAAACCCCAGCTGGTAGAGAATGTTCATGAATTTAATGGCCATATTGCCTGTGATCCTGCCTCTCTGTCTGAGCTTGTTATCCCACTGGAGATTGATGGTACAATTATTGGGGTTTTAGATGTTGATAGTCCAGCTGAGGCCAGGTTTAATAGAGAGGATAAAGATTATTTAGAAAAGGCGGTTAAAATATTGATTGAATCAACGGACTTTACACCATTACTGGAAAGAGGCGATAATTAGATGTTAAATACTAATAAGGATAGAATTGTAGTTCAGTCGGTCCAGGGCAGTATTTCCCATCCCGGGGCTGGTAGATTACCTTATCGAATGGATAGAGAGGGTAAGGGACATAATATACCCGGGACAGGTGGTATTTCCTATAATGTCAGGGTTGGAGATCCTGCCTTTGGCTGGGCCGGGGACCATATTGAGCCTGGGGTTAGCATGAAAATTAGTGATAAGTCTCGGTCAACTGATAATTATGGCCTGGGTTTGCTGGCCTGTATAGGCAATAAAGCTAAAGTTGTCAGTGGAGAAGCCCAGGGTGCAGAAGGATATGTTACCGGGCTCCATGGCGGGATTAATCATGTTTTAATTGATTTTGACAGAGATGATCTGGAAGAGATGAAGGTTGGCGATGAAATCCTGGTTAAGGCCGCCGGACAGGGTCTGGAGTTGGTGGATTATCCTGAGGTTAAAGTATTTAATATCTCTCCTGAGCTATTAGAGGAAATTGGAATTGAAGAAGAAAATGGGATGCTGGCAGTGCCAGTTGCTGCTGAGATTCCAGGCCATATCATGGGTTCAGGGATTGGTTCTTCTACTGTAGCCATGGGAGATTATGATATTACTACCGGCGATAAAGAGATTATGGAAGAGTATGGGATTGATCAGTTGAAATTAGGGGATTTAGTTTATTTATCTAATTGTGATAATACTTATGGCCGGGAATATATAACCGGTGCCGGCAGTATTGGAGTTGTAGTTCACAGCGACTGCATCAAGATGGGGCATGGTCCTGGTGTAACAACTATTCTTACCTCTAAAGAATCTAAACTCATGCCTGTGATTGATCCTGAAGCTAACATTTCTAAGTATATGGAGTCTTTGAAAAATGAATAGTGAGGCAATTAAGGATAGAGATGAGGTAAAAGAGAAAAAAGTTTTCAAATACCTTAATCAACCTGAATCAGTCAGGGAAAATCCAGCAGGGCTCAGTATTTATTTTGCTGAAAAAGAGGTTAGACTTATCTGGTACCGGCCTGGATTGGTTAGGGTCTTAATTGATGATAGAGTTGATTTTGATAGAAAGCCTTCTACTCCGGCAATAGTGGCTCAAAATCAGGATGTTGATCTTGAATATTTTCACAGTGAAGCTGAGGTTAGAGTTTTTGGGCCGGAGCTGGAGATTAGTGTTCAATTAGATGAATTTGGTTTATTATTTTTTGATAAAGAAGATAACCTGCTGCAGGCTGATTTTCCTGGGCAGGCCTATGGTTTTAATCGAGGAGAAGTTAAGTTTAATAAGATTTTAAAGTCTGATGAAAGAATCTACGGCCTGGGGGAAAAGACAGGGTTTTTAGATAAGCGGGGGAAAAGCTATCAGATGTGGAATACTGATACCTTTGATCCCCATGTTCCTTCGACAGATCCCCTTTATATTTCTGTACCCTTTTACCTATCCTTTGATGGCAGGTTAAGTTCCGGTCTTTATTTTGATAATAGTTATAGAACAGAATTTGATCTAGGGGCAGCCCAGGAGGAAATTCTTTCAGTTCAGGCCGCTGGAGGCAGGCTGGATTATTATTTTATTGCTGCTGACAGAGCTAGAGATGTGGTCAAAAAATATACCTGGCTGACAGGTCGAACTCCTCTGCCGCCTTTATGGTCTTTAGGCCATCATCAGTCCAGGTATAGTTATTATCCTGAAGAGAGGGTTTATGAACTGGCTGATAGATTTAGGGAAGAGGAGATTCCCTGTGATGTTATCCACCTTGATATCCATTATATGGATGATTATCGGGTCTTTACCTGGGATGAAGATAAGTTTCCTGAGCCAGAAAAGATGTTAACTGAGCTTGGTGATGCCGGATTTAAGATTGTTAATATAGTTGATCCTGGAGTTAAAAAGGATTCTGAATATGATGTTTACCGTTCAGGGCAGATCAATGATTTTTTCTGCCGCTATCTGGATGGTGAGCTTTATACTGGAGATGTCTGGCCTGGAGAGAGTGTTTTTCCTGACTTTACTGTGGAGGCTGTTAGAAACTGGTGGCGTGATCTCCATCAGGAGATGATTGAGCAGGGGGTTCGGGGTTTTTGGAATGATATGAATGAACCGGCAGTTTTTAATGAGACTATGACCATGGATGAGATGGTTGAGCATAAGAATGACGGAGATCCTGGACCCCATAAGAGATTTCATAATCTTTATGGTTTTTTTGAAGCTATGGCTACCAGCCAGGCCCTGGAGAAATATTTAAATGAGCGCCCCTTTGTTTTGAGCAGGGCAGCCTTTGCCGGGAGTCAGCGATATTCAGCTGTCTGGACCGGAGATAATCGGAGTTTCTGGGAACATATAGAGCTGTCGATACCGATGCTTATAAATATGGGAATTAGCGGTCTCGGTTTTGCCGGCTGTGATATTGGTGGTTTTACCGGGGATACCTCTGGAGAATTACTAACTCGCTGGTATCAGTTAGCTGCCTTTATGCCTTTTTTCCGCAATCATACAACGATTGGTTCAAAGGAACAGGAGCCCTGGGCCTATGGTGAGCCCTATACCAGTATTATTAGAGAATATATTGAACTTAGATATTATTTTTTGCCTCAAATTTATAAATTATTTTATGAGCAGAGTCAGTCAGGTTTGCCTGTCTGGAGGCCATTATTCTTTCACTATCAGGATGATGAAAAGACCTATAATCTAAGCGATCAGGTTTTAGTTGGTGAAAATATAATGCTGGCACCTGTCATGCGGCCAGATAGAACTGAGAGACGTGTTTATCTGCCAGAGGGCAGCTGGTATGATTTCTGGACAGGAGAAATATATGAGGGCAGAAATTCTTATCTTTATCAGGCAGAACTGGATAGGCTTCCCTTATTTATTAAGGCAGGAAGTTCATTTATAACAACAGAACCAGTTCAATATATTGAGGGGAGTTTCAGTGATCTAACCTTAAATATTGTACTTGATGAGGATGGTTTTGAGTTTAGAGATAGGATTTATGAAGATGACGGGATCAGCTTTGAATATCAGAAAGAAGTTTATAATTTAATTGAATATGAGGTTTCTGGAGACAATAATGCAATCAAAATTGAATTTATCAATCAAGAGACAGGCTATGAGACTGAGCTTGAAAACATTCAGATTAGAATTTTAAATCTAAAATCTAAGGATGTAAAGGTGACCTTTAATGGGGAAACAATCAGTGATGGGGATTATTTTTATCAGGATTCTAATCTATTTATATCCTTGCCATACCGGGAAGAAGGTTGTATGATAATTTCTTCACTTTAAAATGGTAACTCCTTGACAAAAATGATTACTAGTGATATTATTAAAGCGAGTAAGATTATAAAATTTGTATAACTTTTAAAATAATGCCACAGAGAGAAAAGGAGTGATGCCTATGGTCAACAATGATATGACAGCAGAAAATCTGAGGTCAGCTTATGGCGGAGAAAGTCAGGCTTACCAGAGATATATGGTCTGGGGAGAAAAGGCAGTAGATGATGGGTTTCCAAATGTAGGGGTTCTTTTTGAAGCGATTGCTTATGCTGAACAGGTCCATGCTTCCAATCACTTTAAAGCACTGGAAAATATTAAAGGTGATCATTTAGTAGCGTCTGGAGCTGTTTTTGGATTTGGTGACACTGTAGAGAATCTTGAGGGAGCTATTGCAGGCGAAGACCATGAGATTGAGCAAATGTATCCAGCTTATTCAATAGTTGCTAAAAATCAAAAAGAAAATGATGCGATTAAAACTTTTCATTATGCTCTGGAAGCTGAAAAAGCTCATTCCAGACTTTTTAATCAGGCAAAGGATGCTGTTGAGGAAGGTAACGATATTGAATTAGATGAGGTTAATGTCTGCAGTGTCTGTGGCTATACCATAAAAGATGAAATGCCAGATTATTGTCCAATATGTGGCGAACCAGAAGAGAAGTTTGAGACTTTTGCTTAAAATTTTTACTTAAGAACAAAAATTATTAGGGGGTTATATTAAATGTCAAAATATGAAATCAAAACACTTGTTAACCATGATGATAAGACTGCTCTTGAAAAGAAGCATGTTCCTCACTTTACCGCTCCAGATAAAGTAAAAAAGGGAGAGCTTTTTGAAGTTACTGTTCAAATGGGTAAAGAGATTGATCATCCTATGGAAGAAGGTCATTTTATTCAGTATGTAGAGCTTTATGCTGATTATTTCCAGCTTGCTAGAGTAGATTTCACTCCTGAAGTTAAAGCAGAGGCTACTTTACAGATTAAATTAGAAGAATCCTGCACACTTAGAGCTTTTGAAAGCTGCAACCTTCATGGCCAGTGGGAAGCCAGCAAGGAAATTACTGTAGAGTAATAAATTCAAATAGAATATAATTGACCCCCGGTGCTTGCCGGGGGTTTTATATCTTGAACTTAATCATTAGGGGTTGAAATTTATGGCAGTAAAATCTAAAATTGTAGTAATTGGTGGAGCAAATATTGATATTAAGGGTTATTCTGCAAATACCTTTCAACCAGGCAGCTCAAATAGTGGTATAATAAAGGAGAGCTCAGGTGGGGTAGCCAGGAATGTTGCTGCTAATCTTGGGTATTTAGGCTGCCAGCTGAAATTATTAACTGCTATCGGCAGTGATTATAGAGGAGAAAAATTGCTGGCCGATACAGGAAAAAGCGGGGTCAATCTGGAATATATAAAAAGAATGGATGACCATGCAACAGGAACATATCTGGCAGTTATTGATGCAGATGGGGAACTGGTTGGAGCAATTAATTCTATGGAGATCATTAATGGGATTGATACAGATTATTTAAAAGATAACCTGAATGTATTAGACTCTGCTGACTGGATCTTTATTGATACTAATTTAAATAAAGGGGTTATAACCTGGCTGCTTAATAAGAGTTTTTCTGGTAAGATTATAATAGACCCTGTATCAATTGAGAAATCAAGCAAAATAAAGGCTGAATTAGAAAATATAGATATTTTAACGCCAAATTTAATTGAATTCTGTTATTTATATGATATAGACTTTTCAGAATTAGATTTATTAATTTCTGAACAAGATATTTCAGAATTACTAAGACTGATAGCTTCTAATAGAAATAAGAAAAGTCCTGGGACAGAATTGATAATTACCTTAGGAGCTGAAGGTGTTATTTATTCCGGACCTGACCAGTCTTTCTGGGAACCTGCAGTCGATTTAAATGATAAAATAATTGAAACTACTGGCGCTGGAGATGCTTTGAATGCCGGGATTATTTATGGTTTAAGTCGATTAAAATCTATTAAAGAAGCTGTTAGAATTGGCCAGGAGATGGCTGGCTTGAATATTCTTGCTGATGAGACCGTTCGGGCTGATAGTTTTAAGAAGCTAAAAGAAAGAGGAGTGTTATAATTATGTCAGAATTAATAAAGATTGCTCCGAGAATTGAAGAGTCTAAATATCAGCATAAACCGGTAGTGGCTCTAGAATCAACTATTATTACCCATGGAATGCCTTACCCGGAGAATGTTGAGACTGCTTTAGAAATTGAAGATATCATTAGAGAAATTGGTGCTGAACCGGCCACAATTGCTATAATTAATGGTAAAATAAAAGTGGGGTTAAGCAAAGAGGAGATAAGGGAGTTGGCTGAGACTGATCAGGAGGTTCAAAAGGTCAGTAGAAGAGATCTGGCCTGGGTTACTTCTATGGGTAAATATGGAGCGACAACTGTTGCTGGAACCATGGCTATTGCAGCCAGGGCTGGGATTAAATTTTTTGTAACAGGGGGCATCGGAGGAGTTCATCGTGGAGGCAGTGATAGCTTTGATATATCTGCTGATATTACTGAGCTAGGAAGAACTCCAGTTACAGTGATTGCTGCAGGCGCCAAGGCGATTCTGGATCTTCCCCTGACCTATGAGAAACTTGAAACTGAAGGTGTTCCAGTAATTGTTTACAGAACAGATGAAGTTCCGGCATTTTATTCAAGAAAAAGTGGTGTTCAGGCTCCGATTAGACTTGATACTGCTAGGGATATTGCTAAATTAGTGGCAGCTCAGGAATCGCTGGAGATAGATAATGGTATTTTAGTGACCAATCCAATACCTGCAGAGGATGAAATTCCTGCCGAGGAGATTAATCCTAAGATTATTAAAGCTGTTAAAGAAGCGGAAAATAAGGGGGTTACTGGTAAAGAGATTACGCCTTTTTTACTGGATAGAATCAAAGAGATCACTGAGGGCCGAAGTCTTGAAGCCAATATTTCCCTGGTGAAAAATAATGCCAGATTAGGTGCAGAGATAGCCCTTGCCCACAAACAATTTTTAGGGGCAGGCTATCAATTATAAAGGGAGGTTGCTGAAATGAATAATAAAGAGATTAAATTAGATTATAATAATATGATGGCAGATCAAATAGGCAAAGAACATGGGATTAGTTTTAAAGAGATAGAAAAGTTAAAGCCTGCTGCTGAAGCTGCCCATAAGCAGATAGTTGACTCAAAACCTGGTTTTATGGAACTGCCTGCCGGGCAGGCTGAGATTGTTAGAGAGATCAATGAATTTGTAGAAGCTAATCTAGATAGTTATGATAATTTTGTTGTATTAGGAATAGGCGGCTCTGCCCTAGGGAATATTGCCCTTCAGACAGCTTTAAACAACCCTTATTACAATTTGAATGAAGATTACAGAGATGGACATCCCAGGGTATTTTTTCCTGATAACGTTGATCCTGATAGGTTTAAAAGCCTGCTGGAAACTCTGGATTTAAGCAGGACCTTATTTAATGTAATCTCTAAATCTGGAAGTACTGCCGAGACTATGAGCCAATTTTTGATTGCTAGAGGTGAGGTTGCAGCTGAATTAGGAGAGGATGCTATTAAAGATCATTTCTTAGCTACAACTAGCAGGGATTCTGGATTTTTAATTGAAATTGCTAAACGGGAAGGGATGCCTAAATTTTATATTCCAGATAATGTTGGCGGCAGGTTTTCGGTATTAACTCCAGTAGGTTTGATTTCAGCGGCTTTTGCCGGGATTGATATTGAAAAGTTATTAGCCGGGGCAGAGGCAATGAAAGACAGGACTGAGACTTCTGATATCTGGAATAATCCTGCCTATATGCATGGAATCTTGCAGTATCTTGCCTATCAGAAAGGTAAGACTATCTCAGTAATGATGCCCTATAATCATGGCTTAAAGGATTTTGCTGACTGGTACAGACAGCTCTGGGCTGAGTCTTTAGGTAAAGAGGTTGATCGTGAAGGTAAGACTGTTAATCTTGGACCGACACCTGTAAAAGCTCTGGGAGCTACTGACCAGCATTCCCAGGCCCAGTTATATATGGAGGGGCCATTTGATAAGTTGATTACATTTCTGGAGGTAGAAAATCATACACGGGATATTGAGATTCCTGAAGAATACCAGGATTTAGATGGTGTAAATTATCTAGGAGGCCACAGCCTTGAAAAGCTAATTAATACTGAAAAGCAGGCCACTGAGCTTGCTCTAACAAAGAGAAATAGAATGAATAATACAATTATATTTCCAGAATTAAATGAATATACTGTTGGTCAGCTCATTTATATGCTGGAGTTAGAGACAGCCTTTGTCGGAGAATTAATGAATATTAATGCCTATAATCAGCCTGGTGTTGAATTAGGCAAGCATTATACCTATGGTATTCTTGGCAGGGCAAATTATGAGGATAAAGCTGAGGAATTTGCCAGCAAGCCTGAGGCTGATTCTGATCTGATTATATAAGGGAGTGTATACTAAATGTCTAACTGGTGGAAAGATGGTATTATTTATCAGATATATCCAAAAAGCTTTCAGGATTCAAACGGTGATGGGATAGGTGATATTCCTGGTATAATATCAAGGCTTGATTATTTAGATTATTTAGGGATTGATATGCTCTGGATTAGTCCTATTTATGAGTCCCCTGATGCTGATAATGGCTATGATATTAGCGATTATTATAAGATAAGACCTGAATTTGGAACTGATGAAGATTTTGAAGAACTGTTGATAGAGTTAGATCGCCGGGATATAAGATTGATTTTAGATATGGTTGTTAATCATACTTCTGATGAGCATGTCTGGTTTCAAGAGTCAAGAAAGGATCCAGCTGGGCCATATGGAGACTTTTATCACTGGCATTCTGGTAAAGAAGGAGAACTGCCTTCGAATTGGGGTTCATTTTTTGGTGGCCCGGCCTGGTCCTGGGATGATCTTCGTCAGGAATATTATCTCCATTTATTCCATGAGAAACAGCCTGATTTAAACTGGGAAAATAAAAAAGTCAGAGAAGAGATTTATAAGATGATGAGATACTGGCTTGATAGAGGTGTTGATGGCTTTCGTCTCGATGTTATTAATCTCCTTGATAAAACTGATGGTTATCCTGATGGCAAGGTCTATCAGGGTCAGAAATATGGTGATGGAGTTCCCTATTATACCAATGGCAGGAGACTAGAAAAGTATCTTGCTGAAATGAATGATCAGGTTTTTCGCCATTATGATATGGTTACTATTGGTGAGACGATAGCAACAGATGCCAGGCAGGCTAAAACTTTTATTAGTTCAGAGAATCATCCTCTGGATATGCTTATTCATTTTGAGCATATGTCGGTTGATCATGGAGATGGCAAATGGGATAAAGCTGAATTTGATCTGGTGGATTTCAAAAATATAATTGAGACCTGGGATCAGGAAATCCGACCTCAGGGCTGGAATGCTTTTTATCTTAATAATCATGATCAACCAAGAGCGGTAAGTCGATTAGGTGATGCTGAAAATTATCATTATCAGTCTGCAACCATTCTGGCTACAATGCTTTTGACATTACCGGCAACCCCCTTCATCTACCAGGGAGAAGAGATTGGGATGACCAATTATGAGTTTGAAGATTTTAATGAATTAAGAGATATTGAGTCTATTAATTATTATAAAAGTAGAATCAAAATAGATGATGAGAATCAAGTTTTAAAAAGAATTTCTGAAATGGGTCGGGATAATTCAAGGACTCCTGTTCAATGGGCAGGAGAAAACAATGCTGGGTTTACAGATAATGAACCATGGATTAAAATTAATCCTAATTATAGAACTATTAATGTGAAACAACAGAGGAATGATAAAGAGTCGATTTTTAATTATTATAGAGACATGATAGAATTTAGAAAAAATAATCAGGCTTTAATATCAGGCTCTTTTGAACAAATAGCTGCTGATGATGAAGAAATCTTTGCTTACTGGAGGAGACTTGATGGGGATAGTTATTTAATTTTACTAAATTTTTCTGATAAAAAGCAGAGTTTTTTGGCTGATTCTTTCTATTCCATTTTAACTTATGTTTATGGAAATTACTTTAATCAAACAGAGCACCCAGATGATTCTCTACCTGACCTGGAACCTTATGAGGCAAGGGTTTATAAGCAGTTAAATTAATTTTTGATTTTTTCAGGAGGCTATCAGTATGTCAATGGATAAAGTTACAGACTTTAAAAAATTTGAAGATGACGGTTTATATGGCCTGGAATTATTTATAGAGAAAAAACCAAAATCAAGGCTTATCCGGGATATAATAAATCAATTAAAAAGCTCGATAACAAAATGGTCTTCTGATAGTCAAGATGTTTTAGTTGATTTTAAAAAGTTAGAGAAAAGAGAAAGCAGTTATTATTTAATGACTGACTCTATCAGCTGGAATAGTTTTCTTAAGCCAGAAGCTGGAGGTCTGGAAATATCAAAAGTACTAAACTGGTGGCAGAAACTGTTAAAGGCATTACTTGAGGTTGAACCCTGGGAGAAAGATTGGTATATTTTAACTTTAGAAAATTTAAGATTAAAGGACAATAATCAAATAAAATTGTTGCCAGAACCAGTTGAAGAAGTAATAACAAAATATAATTTACAAGAGCGATATCTAGATTTAAATTCTTATAGGCCGCCAGAAGATATAAATAACCAGAAATTTAATAAAGGTGAAAAAACGATAGTTTTCAGTCTTGGAGTTATAATTTATTTATTAATTACAGGTGAAAATCCATATGCTGGAAAAGATCAGTCCGATACCCTGGATAGAATTCTTGCTGGGCGAAGACTGGCACCAGGTATAATTAGATCAGAACTTTCAGATGACCTGAGTGACTTAATAAATAGCTGTTTAAACCCAGATCTTAATGAGAGGCCAGATATAGAATTTTTACTTAAAAAATTAAAAGATATGCAGATTAATAAGGCAGCAGTAAGGAATGATCTAGAAAAAGTAAAAGATAATAATAAAAAGAAGAAGCAAAGATTTCAGATGAAGCAAACAATTATATATAATTTAAAGCAACGCTGGCAGGTTTTAGGTCTCTTTTTAGTTCTGGCGCTTGGACTTTTAGCAATTTTCTTAACAACAGGAACAAATGAGATAGTGACTTCAAACCATCAACCCCATGAGGTTGTAGAATTATTTTATCAAGGAATTGATGATAAAAATGTTACCATGCTTGATGATACAAACTCAATGGACTTAGGGCAATTAAGAAGAATGGTTACAGAAACACACGTACTGGAAACGGTTAGAGATTTTTATGATTTACAAACATCATCTGAAGATATTGAGCAGGGGCAGGAAGAAGATATTGAGATTTCTTTAGAAGATGATCCAGATTTAGATCTTGGCCCAGATTTAGAAGGATCAGATGAAATTATTGATGAAGAGCTCCCTGATATTGGTGAGAATGTTGATATATCTGAAAGCAATCAGGAGGATTCTTTTTTTGGAATAGAATCTTTAGAATTAGATTATTTAGAGGAAAATGATGAAGTTATTATTGAAGCAAATTATAATTTTTTTATTAATTCTGAAGGTGAAAGGCTTAACTGGGAGGCAAAAGATTATTTAAGACTTAATAAAGTTGACAGGCGCTGGCAGATAACAGGCATTAGAGGATTTTTAGAAAAGATAATCAAAGGAGAATTTGGAGATATTTAAACTGAAAGGGGTATTTTATGTTTGATTTAGATTATGAGCAGGTAGCCGAATATTTAACTGAATGGATTACAGAAAAGATTAATAACGCCAATAAATCAGGTGGGATTGTTGGTATAAGTGGGGGGATTGATTCTGCTGTTACTGCTGCTTTATTGAAAAGATCAACAGAAATTAAAGCTTTGGGCCTAATAATGCCCTGTCATAGCAATAAAAAAGATAAAGAAGATGCAATATTAGTTGCAGAGACCTTAAATTTAGAATATGATGAATTAGATCTCTCAAGACATTATGATAATCTATTAAAAGATTTTAAAACTGTAATTCCAGGTGAGGATAAATTAGCTGAATCAAATATCAAACCCAGGCTCAGAATGATAGCTTTATATTATATAGCGGCTCGAAAAAATTATCTGGTGGTCGGAACTGATAACTGGAGTGAGTTGTATACTGGATATTTTACTAAATATGGAGATGGTGGAATTGATCTGGCTCCTTTAGGCAGGCTTGTAAAAACTGAAGTTAGAGGGTTAGCCAGATATTTAAGGGTACCTGATAAAATAATAGAACGGGAACCATCTGCCGGGCTCTGGGAAGAGCAGACAGATGAGAATGAGATGGGAGTAAGCTATGAGACCCTTGATAGATATATATTAGGAAAAGATGTTGGAGAACTATATGAAAATAGAATTGAAGAATTAAGAGCCTCTGCCGAGCATAAATTAAATATGCCTCCAATTCCAGATAGAAAAGATTTTAAGTAATTTAAATTTAGCCCTTGACAAAGACTATTAACTGCGTTATATTAATATGAGTTTGTTATTTTATATATGAGATTTTAATGCCGGTCCTTTTCACTGGGCCGGTTTATATATGCAAAATTAGCAGGTGATAATTAATTGTCAGGGAAGTGAGAAAATGAATTTAGCAGTACCAAAAATCAAGTTATTAAGCAGTTTAGATAAATCAGTCCAATATAATTTTAAAATTGATGCCACAGCATCTATATTTTTTGCCCTGTATGCAGGGGTATTATATCCATTCTTTCCGGCCACTGCCGTAAGATTAGGTATAGATGGAATTTTGCTGGCTTTACTGACTGCTTCGCCATTTATGGGTCATATATTTGCAGTTTACTGGGGTCATAATAGCGAAAATAAGTCAAAAAGAAAATTTGTTTTTTATAGTGGTTTTATTTCCAGAATGCTCTTAATTGTTTTAGGCTTAATTACAAATTCAACAATTTTTGCTATCATGTTAATTCTCCATTTTGTAATTGCAGCTGCAGGCTGGCCTGCATTTACAGCATTAATGCAAAATATCTATCCGGCTAAAGAAAGAGGCCGTTTAATGGGTTTAATCCAGTTTATTATTGGAATCTGCAGGGTTGGAGTAACTTATGGAGCTGGCTTAATGATTGATCACTTCGGCCATGGCAGGTTATTTATAGTAGCAGGTATTTCAGGTATGATAGCTTCTTATATAATTAGAAAAGTTAAAGATCCTGTGGAAATAACTGATAGATCATTGAAAAAAAGAAAGTTTTCTGTAAAAGAAACGATTAGCATACTAAAAGGAGATAGATTATTTAGATTAACTATGTTAGGTTTTTTTGTTTTTGATCTAGGTAATATGTTGTTAGTGCCTATTTATCCGTTATATCAGGTAGGCAAAATGGGTCTAAGCAATTTTCAAATAGGACAACTATCGGTATTCTGGATGATTGGCTGGTTTATTTCTGCTCCTTTTTGGGGTAGTTTAAATGATAGCAAAAATCCTCTAATTGTTATTAAATCTGCAATTTTATTATTTTTAATATCTCCGGTCATCTATTTTTTAGATCCAAATTTTTATATTTTACCACTCGCATCAATATCAGCAGGGGCTGCTGGCTCGGCCTTAGAGGTTGGTTGGTTAAATCAAATTATTAAGTTAGGCAATAAAAAAGCTGCAGTTTATAGTGGTATTTACCTAACAGGGTTAGGTTTAAGGGGTTTAATAGGACCGTTAATAGGTGGCTTGTTAATTAACTATATTTCATTTAATAAAATATTTTTTATAGCTCTTTTATTAATGATTTTTGGCTTAATTCCTTTTATAATTTTAAAAAATAATGAGCCAGGCAAAAAGTTTGTTAAATTTAAGTCTGGATTTAGAATGAGACAGAGTGATAAAATTTCCTGGAGTTACTCTTCTTTAAAATAAAATATATTTATTTGCAGGAAATTAAAAAGAAATAGAGAATATTAATATTAAGCCAGAAAATTGAATAAATAAGCGATATTTGGTGCCTTTAACTATTGTTAGAGGAGAATAGGGAATCAGGTGAAAGACCTGGACGGGCCCGCCACTGTAACTGTCATTAATGACAGGAGTCAGGAGACCTGCCTGATATCGACAAAACCTGCATGCTTCGGGGACAAGGATTGTAGGTCATGGTATGTAATTTTGGCGTATAGGCTGAAAATACCCTGACTGCTACTGAAGATGTAGTTAGTCAGGTTTTTTTATTTTAGACCTGAATGTATGTAAAAATTAGCTGGCAGGAGGAGGTGTAATTTTGGATAATGGGCTGCCTGTAAATAAGTTAACCCTGATTGCATTATTTATAGCGCTTTCAGCGATTGGTTCTTATATTATGCTCCCAGGGCCTATAGGATCTGTTGCACTAGACTCAGCTCCAGGCTTTATAGCCTCAGTCTTATTGGGCGGAGGATCAGGTGCATTAGTTTTGGGTTTAGGTCATATTTTATCAGCTATTAGAGCAGGGCTTCCCCTGGGTCCGATTCATGTAATAATAGCTCTTTTAATGGCAGGAATAGCCCCGATATATTCTTATTTCTGGCAAAAATATAATCACTGGCTTGCTGGATTAGTTGGGGTTATATTGAATGGGCTGGTAGTTAATGCTTTTTTAATTCCATTATTAGGTGTACCATTCTTTTTATCAATGATTCCAGTATTGACAATTGGTGCTTTTTTTAATATATCAGTAGCAAGCCTGATGGTCATCTTATTAGAGAGGAGATTTGAGAATGTCAGAGGAACTTAATGGCATTTTACCAGTTGAGATTGGGCTTTATAAAAATGAATTATATACCCAGGGTAAAGATGAATTTATTTTAACCAGTATTGATATTGCCTCAGGTATAGGTATACTTAAAGAAGATAAATTTTTTGTAGAAGCTGAAACAATAGCATATTTTACAACTAGAGTTGCCATGTTAGATCTAATGGCTGCTGGTGGTGAGCCGGTGATAATCTCTTTTGCAACTTCTTTAGCCAATAATTATTATGACGATATTGAAGCTGGAATCTTAAAGTTATTAAGTGAATGGTCGCTAGATATGAATCTTAAAATCACAGGAAGTACTGAAGATAATTTCAAATCTAAAGAGACATCAATTTCAATTATGATAACCGGGATTGCAATCAAAGACAAATTACGCTGGTTGCAGGCAGAAAGAGAAGATAATCTATTTATTATTGGAGAACCTTTAGTTGGTGAAAAAGTTTTAAGTCAAAGGGATAAAATAATTAGTGCAGAAGTTTTTCAATTGCTAATGAAAGCTAAATCAACTAAAAATATAATACCTATTGGTTCCGGGGGTGCAATCCAGAGGATAAAAAATATATTAAATAAAACTGGATTGAAATACAAATCTTTAAATAATGAATTAGAGAACATATCAGCAGGACCTGCCACAGCTGTTTTGTTAATTTCAAATGCAAGTTTTGATTATTATAGAGATAAAATAGATATTCCGATCACTTATTTAGGAAAATTAATTTAAAATAAAATTGGAGGGCATATAATGATATCATTTAATAAAATTACAAAAATAAGTTGTGTTTTATTGTTAATTGCTTTAGTAATTTCTCCAGCTGTTGAATCTGCAACTGTTGGGATAACAGATGATTTAAATAATGAGGTAGAATTAGAGGAAGAACCTAAAAGAATTATTTCTCTGGCTCCAAATATAACTGAGATGTTATTTGCAGTAGGTCTGGGAGATAGAGTGGTGGGAAGAACTACTCATTGTGATTATCCTGAAGAAGCAATGGACGTTGATACTATAGGGAGTATAACAGAACCTAATATTGAAGCAATAGTTAGTAAAGATCCTGATTTGATAGTCTCTGATGGCATTAACCCTATGGAAGTTATTGAACGTTTACAAGAATTGGATATGAATGTAGTAGGTTTTTATCCAGCCAGCGTTCAGGACACTTTTTCTGCAATGACTCGACTTGGTTTAGTTACTGGAAATACTGATGAGGCTGCTGAGTTAGTAAATAATATGGAAGAAAGAATGGAGCAGGTCTTAGACTTAATTGAAGATAGAGATGAGAAACCTCAGGTTTTTTATGAAATCTGGAATGACCCCTTAACAACAGCCGGTGGCGATAACTTTATTGATAATATGATTACTCTAGCAGGAGGTGAAAATATTGGAGCTGAAGCCGGAAGTGGCTGGCCTCAATTTAGCTTGGAAGATTTGATTTATTTAGATCCTGAAGTTTATATCTCAACTCCACATAGTTCAGATCATCAGGTTTCAAAAGAAGAAATTTTAAGCAGAGATAATTATGAAGTTTTGACTGCTATCCAGGAAGAAAGAGTTCATATCATTGATCAGGACTTAGTCAGTCGTCCATCTCCGAGATTAATTGATGGTCTTAAGGAGTTAGTGGGGGCTATTTACCCAGAATTACAGGAAGAGCTTGAGGATATTTAATGGTTGTTTTTATTATTGGAGGCGCCAGGAGCGGCAAAAGCTCTTTAGCTGAAAAAATTGCTGCCGGCCAGGAGAATAAATATGGCCGGCAGATTATTTATCTGGCAACAGCTAAAGCTAAAGATAAAGAAATGGGAAATAGGATTGAGAAGCATCAGAAACAAAGACCGGATAACTGGTGGACAATTGAAGCAGAGTTATATCCCTATCAGGCTATTAAATCCGCTGAGATTCCTGATAAATCAGTCGTTATTTTAGATTGTTTAACTTTACTGCTTACAAATCATATGATCAATGAAGAAGAATTTAAGCTTCAGAAAATAAAAGAGGAATTAAAGGACTTTATAAAGGCTTTGAATGAGAAAAATTGTTTGATTATTTTTGTTGCAAATGAGACCGGGCTTGGGATTGTGCCTGCCAGTAAATTAGGAAGACAATTCAGGGATGAGGCTGGCAGGTTAAATCAGTGGGTAGCAGCCCAATCTGATAAAACTTTTTTTACAGTTGCAGGAATTCCAATGGAATTAGATAAAAAGAAATTAACTGAGGATATTCTAAATCCAGAAAGTTTTTATTCTGGAGGTAAAAGCAGATGAATGTTCTAAAACAGGAAATTCAGGCGATTTTTTTTGCAGTGACATTTTTAACTAGAATCCCAATAAACTATCAAGTTAATTACAATAATAAACTTCCCTCTCTCTCTTTGAAATATTTTACTTTTATAGGTCTATTGTTAGGTTTGATTTTAGCTCTGGCCTATAAAATTTTTAGTTTTTTTTGGCCACCTATGTTAGTAGCTGTTATGCTTTTAGGTTTTTATATTTATTTAACAGGGGCTATTCATTTAGATGGGCTACTAGATTCTGTTGATGGTTTATTTAGCAATAGATCAAAGGAAAAGATCTTATTAATCATGAAAGATAGTTTGAATGGTTCTTTTGCAACAGTAACTGCTGTGGTATATTTGTTATTGAAATTCACCCTTTTTTATAAACTTCAGGAAACCAATATTATAACTGCATTGATAATATTTCCTGTTTTAAGTAGATGGCTGATAATTTTTGCAATTAAATTTTTTCCTAGGGCTGAAAAAAGCAGCCTTGGAGAAGGTTTTGATTATGAGATGTCCAATAAAGATTTCATTATTTCCTCTGTTTTGCCAGTATTAATTATTTTAATTTATCTATTTTATGGTATAATTTCATTAGGTTTAATGATTGGTTTATTGATAATACCCACAGGGATTATAATTTATATTGCTAATTATACGATTGGTAAAATTGATGGTTTAACCGGTGATATATATGGTATGATAAATGAAATTGGAGAAATAATAATATTATTAATTATATTTTCAGCTTTTTATATTTAATTTTTTATGGAGGTAATTAATATTGGTAAATAAAAAGGAGCTTATTTTAATTAGACATGGTGAAACTAAATGGAATAAAATCAAGAGATATCAGGGCCATATGGATATTGAATTGAATGATTGGGGCAGGCAGCAGGCTGAAGAAGCAGCTAGAGAGCTGGCAAATTTAGATATTAATTATTTCGCCAGTAGTGATTTAAAAAGAGCAAAGACAACAGCCGAAATTATAGCTTCATTTCATCAGAATAATGTTTTAGAATTGAAAGAACTTAGAGAAATGAATTTTGGCGATTGGGAAGGTAAGAGTTTTAAAGAAATACAGAATGAAAATCCTCTGAACTTTCAAAAGTGGATTAAAGATCCAGTTAAGTATTCTCCTCCTTCAGGTGAAAATTTAAAAGAATTTCAAAAAAGGGTTCTCCAGGGATTTAATCAAGTCTTAGAAAAAGAGGCTGAAAGAAATGTAATAATAACACATGGTGGAGTTATCATGGTATATCTGGCAACTATTTTAGAGATGCCCCTAATTAACTATCGTAAATTTAAAGTTGCTAATACCGGTATTACTAAGGTAGATATTTATGATAATAATTATGTCTTAAAACTCTTTAATAGCCAGAATCATCTAAAGTAAGAAAATATAATTTATTAACAAGGAGTTTCATAATTAATCTATAATTATATTATTAAGAAAACAAAATAAAATAACCTGTCTTTAGCATAAAAAGGGGGCAAAATCATGAAAAAGATTTTAATTGCTGTTGATGGTTCTAAGCATTCCAAAAAGGCTGCTAAGAAGGGTGCGGAATTGGCCAGGTCTCTTAATTCAGAAGTCACATTGATAAATGTTGTCCCGGAGATTACTGCCAGCTCAGCTTCGGCTTATTATGCAACTGTCCAGACAGAAGGATTACTGGAAAGAAGAGAAGCTTATATGGAAAGAGGCCAGAATATTTTAGATGAAGCTAAAGAGTTGATTGCTGAAGAGGGAGTAACTGCTAAAACAGAAATTGATGTTGGAGATCCAGCTGACTTAATCTGTGATTATGCTGTTGAACATGGATTTGATTTAATTGTAATAGCTGATAAAGGATTAGGAGCAGTTAAAAGATTTCTTTTAGGCAGTATAACCGACAAAGTTGTCCATCATGCCAAAACATCTGTCTTAATTGTAAAGTAAATTAAATTAATATTATTTATGTTACGGCCGGCTTTTTGCCGGTCGTATTTTTAATCTTATTTTAGAAAGGGAGGATAAAATGATTTTACGAAAACTGTTTGTTGTCTTTTTAGTTTTAATAGTTGCTGGAGCAATTTTTGGTCTATTTTTTTATTCTAACGATGCAGATGTTATGGAAGATAAAATAGCATTTCTTTCTTTTCAGGGTCCAATTCAGGAAGGTTTAGCAGGTTTTGGAACAGGAGTTATAACACCTGGGCGGGTTGCAAAAAGTCTAGATGATGTTAAAAATGTTAATGGAGTTAAAGCTGTAGTATTGAGAATAGATTCTCCAGGAGGCTCAATTGGAGCTTCTCAGGAAATATATAATTTAATTTCAAATTATGAAATGCCAGTTGTTATTTCTATGGGAGATATGGCAGCTTCTGGCGGTTATTATATTGCGGCTGCAGCAGATAGGATTGTAGCTCATCCAGGAACCATGACCGGCTCTATCGGAGTAATAACAACTTTTTATGACCCAGATGGACTTCTAGAAAAATTAGGTATAGAAAGAGAAACTGTTATGTCTGGAGAACATAAAGATATGTTTTCTAGAACTTTAACTGAGGAAGAAAGAGAAAAAATGCAAACTTTATCAGATGAAGCCTATAATCAGTTTATAAATCATATAGCTGAGGGCAGGAATATGGAAGAAGACGATATCTTACCCCACGCAACTGGAGAGATATTTTTAGGGAGTCAGGCATTAGAATATAATTTAGTAGATTCTCTAGGAGGGCGCAGCGAAGCTTTAAAAATAGCTGGTGAATTATCAGGTATAGAAGATCCAGAATATTATTATCCATCAGAGCCTGGGATTTTTCAGAGGATGAGTGATTTGGCTGTTAAGATCCCTCAAATTATCCAGGGACAAAAAGATCCTGAACTTATTTTACTTGAGAGATTAGAAAATGGTTTAAAACCGGCCTTAAAATATCAGGTTCCAGGTTTTTAATTATTTTTGTTTAGAAAGTGAGATGATAAAATGAGATTTTATGATTTGATTTATGGCATAATTTTTGCGCCTCAAAGGACAATCTTAAAAATCAAGAAATTTGAACCGATAGCGGCTGGATTTTTTGTTCTATTTATATCTTCTTTCATCCTAACTATAACAAATACAAATCTAATTTTTAGGGCTGATATAATAAATTTTTTGCCATTATCTTTAGTTAGTGTTTTTGGTTATATATTTGGAATGATTTTTCTAACTTTAGTCTTTACTTTTTTGAGTAAGTTTTTAGGTGGTTCCGGTGATTATTTTCCCCTGGTTACAGGTCTATCACTAAGCACAATAGTATTTATATTTCTGCCAGTTGGGCTATTCATTGCAGAATTTACATCAATCTTAATGATAAATGACTTTATAAAAGTTCTAATTGTCATCTGGTATTTCTTGCTTGCAATTGAAGTTATCAGAAAAACTCAGGAGATATCTTTATTTAGTTCTCTTTTAACAATTTTTGGTTCATTTGCAAGTTTAATTATTCTAGGATTAATAATATCAGTAAGTATTGCCGGGAGTTTAATGACTTTATTTAGCTAGATAAATGGAGGGTTAAAATGTATGATATAGCAATTATTGGCGGGGGAGTAGTTGGGACTGCAATTGCCAGAGAACTTTCCAAATATGAATTAAATACTGTCTTACTGGAAAAGGAATCTGATGTTAGTACCGGGGCTTCAAAGGCAAATAGTGGGATTGTACATGGTGGCTATGTTGGTAAGGCAGGGACATTAAAGGGTGAACTATGTATAAAAGGTAATCAGGCTTTCAAAAAACTTGATCAAGAATTAAATTTTGGCTTTAGAAGTCCTGGGGCCCTGGTGATTGGATTTAATCAAAAGGATAAAAAACAGCTTGAAAAGATTTATGAGAATGCACTGGCAGTTGGCCATCAAGAAGACGATATTGAAATAATTGATTATAATAAAATTAAATCATTAGAGCCAAATATCAATGAAGAAGTTGAAATGGCTTTTTACTGCCGTTCAGTCGGGGTGGCATCTCCCTATGAAATGGTTATTGCCTTAGCTGAAAATGCAGTTGCTAATGGAGTCAAGCTCAAATTATCCTCAGAGGTTACTGATCTAAATAAAAAAGAAGATTATTTTGAAATTATCACTGAAAAAGAAAATTATAAGAGCAGATATGTAATTAATGCTGCCGGGACTGGCAGCGAAAAAGTAGCCTCTTATCTTGGGGCAGATAATTTTTCAATAACTCCCAGGAGGGGCCAGTATATCTTATTTGGCAAGGATCAGGCTGACCTCGTTGAAAAAGTTATTTTTCAGACCCCTACTCCTGAGACTAAAGGGGTACTGGTAACCACCACTTATCATGGTAACTTCATGATTGGGCCAAATAGTGAAGAAATAGATAAACCAGAAAATATTGATACAACCATTGAAGAATTAGAAAATATTATAGAAACAGCCAGGAAATCAATTCCTGATTTCAATTTAAAAAGGGCCCTCACAACCTTTGCAGGAGTAAGAGCCAGTTCTGACCGGAATGACTTTATTATTGAAGAGAGTCAGGTGCCTAATTTCATTAATGTTGCTGGAATTGATTCCCCAGGTTTAACAGCTTCACCTGCAATAGCAGAGAAAGTAGTTGCTATTTTAGAAGATTCAGGCCTTAAACTAAAAACAAATAATAATTTTGATCCTGAAAGAGAACCAATAATTAAAGTAAAAGATGAAAGCTTTGCTGGTGAAATAGATGCTGA
>CAZLCX010000002.1:0-8711 GCA_964558325.1 uncultured Halanaerobiaceae bacterium
GCCCGGCGGTCAGCACCAAATTTTAATGCCTCGGCCATGGATGGAATAGCAGTCAGTTCCGAGGATACTATTGGGGCAACAGAACGGGAACCTCTTATTTTAAATAATAATCAATTTGAATATGTCAATACCGGCAATCTCTTACCTGAAAGGTATAATGCCGTTATTAAAATAGAAGATATTAACCAGTTAGACCAGGGAGTTAAGATCTTTAAATCTGTTTCCCCCTGGCATAATGTCAGGACAATCGGCGAGAGTGTAATGAAAGGTGACCAGATTTTAACCTCCAATCAGAAACTTAAAGCCTATCATCTTGGAGCACTTCTGGAGGCAGGAGTCTTTCAGGTAGAAGTCTATTCAAAACCAGAATTAACAATTATCTCCACTGGAGATGAGATAGTTGAACCTGAAGCTTTACCAGAGCCTGGCCAGTATGTAGATTTTAATTCAACTATGGTACAAAAGCTGGCTGAAGAGGCTGGTGCAAAAGTGAATTTATATGGGATCGTAAGTGACCAGGAGTCAGCTTTAAGAGATGCAATTGATCAGGCTGAAAAAAGCTCAGATTTAATCATAACAATAGCCGGTTCATCGGCAGGCAGCAAGGATTTTACTGCCAGGATAGTAGAAGAAAAGGGTGAGATTTTTGTTCATGGTGTTGAAATTCAGCCAGGTAAGCCTCTGCTTTTAGGTTCAATCAAAAATACTCCATTCATAGGTCTTCCAGGGTTTCCTTTATCCTGTCTCCAGGCCTTTAAACATTTTGGAGTTCCAGCAGTTAAGAGATTACAGGAAGATTTAACAGATGACAGTAATTATATCCAGGCAAAGGTTAAGCGAAAACTGAGTTCCAAACCAGGGAGAGTTGAATATCTAAGAGTTAATCTATCCTTTGAAAAAACCCAGTCTGGCCAGGAAGATTTCCCGGTAGCCATTCCTAGAAGGAGAGGCTCAGCGGTCATGAAATCCCAGGCCCAGGCCGATGGTATCCTGGAAATACCTGCTGAAAGAGAAGGGCTGGCAGTAGATGAGCTGGCCAGGGTTAACCTGCTCTATCCAGAAAGCTCTCTCAGAGATAACCTGGTTCTGGCAGGAAGCAACGATCCTCTCCTGGAGATGCTCCAGGAACTCTTAATCATCTCAGACCAGAAGATTCAGCTAAGACTTCAGTCCCGGGGCAGTCTGGCCGGTATCCATTCTTTAATTAGAGGTGAGGCTGATTTAACAACAGCCCATCTGCTAGATCCTGAAACCGGTGATTATAATCTTCCCTATCTGAAAGAGATAGCCGGAGAACCACTGGAGTTATTAACTCTGGCCTGGCGAGATCAGGGCCTCTATTTAAAGCCTGATAGCCAGTTTGAAATCAAAAATATTAGTGATCTTAAAGCTGAAAATATAACATTTATCAATCGTCAGCCAGGGGCAGGAACCAGAATCTTATTTGATTATCAGCTGGAGCAGTCCAGGATCAAACCAGCCGAGATCAAGGGTTATGACCGGGAGGAATATACCCATGCCGCTGTTGCCCAGGCTGTAGCTGTAGGTTCTGCTGATACAGGCCTTGGAATCAGAGCAGTAGCAAAGGCCTTCGGGCTTGATTTCCAGCCATTATTTTCAGAGAGATTTGAAATGATATATCCAGCCAGACTGGCCGATGATTATAGAATTAAAAAGCTAAAAGAATTAATCAAAACTGAAAAATTTCAGAGTTATTTAACTGAACAGACTGGCTATGATCTCAGAGATACCGGCCAGATCAGGAACGTCAAGCCGTCCAGGAGGAGGTAAATTTATGGCAATTAATGCAAGTTATCAGCGAGAAATTGATTATTTAAGGATATCAGTAACAGACCGCTGTAATTTTAGATGTAAATACTGTATGCCTCCAGAGGGAGTCGACTATAAGCCCCATGCTGAAATCATGCGCTATGAGGAGATCTTAATCTTTGCTAAAATCGCTGTTGAAGCAGGGGTTAAACGGATCAGATTGACAGGGGGAGAACCACTGGTCAGAAAAGGCCTCGATAAATTAATCTATCAGCTTAATAAGCTGGAGGGCCTTGAAGATATTTCCCTGACTACAAATGGCTATCTCCTAACTGAATCTGCTGATAAACTGGCTAAAGTAGGTTTAGATAGAATTAATGTCAGCCTTGATACCCTGGACAGAGCAAAATTTAAAGAGATTAGTCTGGTAGATGGACTGCCAGAGGTTTTAGCCGGCCTCAGAGCTGCCAGAAATGCCGGCCTGGATCCAGTTAAAATTAATACTGTCTTAATTAGAGGTTTTAATGATAATGAAGTTTTAGATTTTATTAAATTTACTAAAGCCAATAATTATAATTTTAGATTCATAGAATTTATGCCTCTAAATGGGAGCAGCCAGGACAGTGACAATAAATATATTTCAATAGATGAAATTAAAGCCAGGATAAAAGCTGCAGGTTTTAAATTAACTCCTAAAGAGATAGCAGGTGGTGGTCCGGCAGCCAGCTATCAGATTGACGATACACAGGCCACAGTCGGTTTTATCTCTCCGATAAGCCACAGCTTCTGCAGCAGCTGTAACCGCCTCAGATTGACCTCTGATGGCAAATTAAGGCCATGTCTGGCTATGTCTAAGGAATATGACCTTTATGATCAGGCAGGTAAGCTGTTACCAGAAGAAAAATTAAAAGCAGTTTTAAATCAGGCCTGTTCCTTAAAACCGGATCAGCATGATTTTGCTAATCAAGAAAATTACGGAAGAAATATGTCACAGATAGGTGGTTAAAAAATGACAGATAAAAATAAAAAAGAATTCAGTCATATAAATCAGGAAGGTCAGATTAAGATGGTCGATGTTAGCAGCAAACCAACAACAGCTAGAGAAGCAGTAGCTGCCGGGGTCATTGAGATGGAACCGGCAACTTTAGAATTGATTAGAGATGGCCAGATTGAAAAGGGGGCAGTCCTGGAGACAGCCAGACTGGCTGGGATAATGGCAGCTAAAAAGACTTCAGACTTAATACCTCTCTGCCATCCTTTATTTATCTCCTCAGTTAAAATAGATTTTGAAATTATTGAACCAGAGACTATTAGAATAATCTGCAGAGTTAAAACTTCTGGCCAGACCGGGGTAGAGATGGAAGCATTGCAGGGAGTTAGCTCAGCAGCTCTAACAATCTATGATATGGCTAAAGCAGTTGATAAAACAATGGAAATAGGTCAGATAAGGCTCTTAGAAAAAAGAGGTGGCCGGACTGGCGAATTCATAGCTTCAGAGCAGTTAAGGGGTCAGGTAGTTGCTGTTTCAACCAGTATTGCAAAGGGTACTAAAAAGAAGCCCTTACTGGAAATAAATTTAGAAGAAAATCATGGAATTGTTGAAGATGCCCATGCAGGCGACTGGCATCGCCAGGTAAGTCTGCTAGCCGAGGAAAGCATTCAGAAGATGTTAGATTCCACTGATCAGGAGATCAGAATCGGTTACGGTGATTTTGCCGAAAATATCACAACAAGAGGGGTCGATATCGGCAGCCTACATCCAGGGGATATTATTACCTTCCAGCGAGGAGTTAAAATGGAAGTAACCCAGATAGGTAAAGAATGTCATTCAGGCTGTGCTATTGCCCAGCAGGTAGGAGAATGTGTCATGCCGAAAGAAGGTATTTTCACCAAGGTTTTAACTGGTGGAAAAATCAGACCAGGAGATTCCTATAAAGTAGAGCTGGTTGCAAATGATTAGAGTTGCTATTATTACAGTTAGTGATAAAGGTTCTAAGGGCCAGAGAGAAGATATCAGCGGCCAGAAGATTAGAGAGATGGTTGAGACTGAAGATTGGGAAGTAGTTGATTATCAGATAGTTCCTGATGAAAAATCAGAGATCACAGAATTATTAAATAAGCTTGCCGATAATAATCAGGCTGATCTGATTCTAACCACTGGAGGTACAGGATTTGCAGCCAGGGATCATACCCCGGAAGCAACCCTGGAATCGATAGAGAAAGAAGTACCTGGCCTGGCAGAGAAAATGCGTTCAGGAACCTCCAGATTTACTGAACTCAGTTATTTATCCAGGGCCAGAGCAGGCATCAGAAAATATACATTAATTCTTAATCTACCAGGCAGCCCGAAAGCTGTCTCTCAATGTTTACAGGAAGTTATTGGCATTATCCCCCATGGTATTAAAGTGCTCCAGGGAGAAATAACTGAACATGAATAATTATTTTAAAAGAAATGGTGGCAGATAATTATGGATGGTTGGACCGGTAAAATACTGGAAATTTCATTAAGAGATAGGTCATATAGAGAAATCAGTCTTAGCGAGGATTATTATCTTGAATTTCTAGGAGGCAGAGGCCTGGGAGTCAGGCTCTTTTTAGATTATGCAGTACCAGGCGTTGACCCTCTAAGTGGAGATAATCCGATTATCTTTGCCACTGGTCCTCTAACAGGCACTATCATTCCATCTTCAGGCAGGCTGGCTGTTATTTCCAAATCTCCACAGACCGGTACTATCTTTGATTCAAATGCCGGAGGATTCTGGGGGGTAGAGTTAAAGCAGGCCGGCTATGATGCAATCATAATTAAAGGTGGTCTGGATCATCTTAGCAGGCTGGAAATAGATGCTGGTGGGGTCAGGTTTATTAAAGCAGCTGAACTTAAAAATAAGCAGGCTAGCTCAACCTGGGAACAGCTTAAACAATTAATACCAGATTACCGCCATATTTATATAGGTCCTGCCGGAGAAAATCAGATTTGTTTTTCATCAATAACCGTCGGTAAGAACAGAAACTTTGGCCGTGGCGGACTTGGTGCAATCCTGGGCAGTAAAAATATTAAGGCTATTTCAATTAAGGGAGATAAAAAAGTTGAAATTTATGATCAAAATAAAGCTCTTAAAATTCGGAATAGGGCAGCAGACTGGCTGGAGGATAATCCTATAACCTCAAGTAGCATGAACAGGTATGGTACATCAATTTTAGTTAACCTGGTAAATGAGGCCGGAATTTTACCGACTAGAAATTTTCAGGAGACCCAGTTTGCCAGTGCCGATAAAATATCTGGTGAATCACTTGAAAAGAAGACGGTTTCAAGTAAATCAAGCTGTTATAATTGTCCGATAATCTGCTCCAGAAAACTTAAAACTTCAGGCGGAGAGGATAAATCCAGCCCTGAATATGAATCATTAGGATTATTAGGGTCCAATCTGGGAATAGATGACCTGGATAAAGTAAATCAACTCAATCATCTCTGTAATCAGCTGGGACTTGATACGATTTCAACAGGTTCAGTAATAGCTGCCTATATCGAGATGGCTGAGAAATCTTTAATTGATGCAGATATAAACTTTGGTGATGGAGAAAAAATAGAAGAGCTTATAAAAAAAATTGCCGCCAGAGAAGGAATTGGCGATGAAATGGCTGCAGGGGCTAAAGAATTTGCCAGCTCAAAAGGCCATCCAGAACTTGCCATGCAGGTTAAAGGTCTTGATCTACCGGCCTTTGATCCAAGGGGTATGAAGGGCCAGGCCTTAGGTTATATGACCTCTAATCGAGGTGCCTGTCATATTAGAGCCAATATGATGAACCTGGAAATTTTTGCTGATCAGGAAAAAATAGATCGTTACTCAGAGGAAGGCAAAGCAGCCTTATTAATTGAACAGCAGGATTTTAATGCTATTCTCGATTCATTAATAGTCTGTAAATTTACCCTGTTGGCTCTGGCTGCCGGTTTTTATCAGGAGATGCTGGAGGCAGTTACCGGGATAGATTTTAAAGATAAATTTTTTGTAATAGGTTCTAGAATCTGGAATCTAGAAAGAATTATTAATGTTAAAATAGGTTTTGATAGAGATAATGACTATTTACCAGAAAGATTTAGCAGCCAGGGCGGTTCAGGACCTAGCATAGACAGTTTAGTAGATCAGGATAAGCTTTTAAATGAATATTATGAGCTAAGAGGCTGGGATAAAACAGGCCGGCCTAAAGAAAATATAATTAATGATTTGAATTTATCAGAGATTGCCCATAAAATAGAGTTAGGTATCCAGTAAGGTTTGGAGGAATGCTTATCATGAACAAGAAAGATATTAAAAATAAATCCAGTGAGGATTATATTTATATTAATCTTTACGGAGGTTTAGAAGAATATTCTCCAGCCGGAATTAGAAAGGGCAACAGGCTTCTGCTTGCTAAGGCTAAGACTGTTCAGGAAGTAATTGATTATTATCAGATTCCTGATGATGAAGCCAGAGTCATTCTTCTTAATGGCAGACATGTCAAAAGAAGCTATCAACTTACTGGAGGAGAAACTATCAGTATTTTTCCTCTTCTAGGTGGCGGTTAAAATATCTTATAATCAAAGGGTTCAGGGGTGATTTAATGAGAGATTTTCATGCAAAAAAATTAACTAAAAAACCACAATTTAAGCTCCATCCATGGAAAATAATTGAGGAAGATTTTAAGGTTGAAAATAACCATCACCATGAATCAATTTTCTGTCTTGGTAATGGTTATATGGGGCTTAGAGGAACAATTGAAGAAGATTATTCAGGGCCAGCTAAAACAACAACTCCAGGTTTTTATATCAATGGATTTTATGATAGTGAGGAGATTATTTATGGCGAAGACGCTCCCCAACTACCTACTAAAAGCCAGACAATTGTCAACCTTATGGACTGGACTGGTATTAATCTCTATCTTGGAGATGAAAAATTAGACCTACTTAAGGGAGAAGTAATAGAATATAATAGGGAACTTGATATGCGAAAGGGCATTTTAGAGCGAAATTTTATCTGGCAGAGTCCTTCAGGCAAAAAAATTGAAGTAGAAATTATCAGGTTACTTTCATTTAAAAGAAAACATGAAGGTCTTATTAATTATCGGTTCAGACCCTTGAATTTTAAAGGTGAAATCAGGATTATTTCGAAATTAGATGGTAATAACCAGAATTACCATCATTTTAGGGATAAAAATGTTATGGAGATTAAAAATTCTGGTTTTACTAATAACAGATATTATCTCCATCAGGCCACTCAGGCCAGCGGTCTGGAAGTAGCTATTGCTGTTAAAAATATATTTGATTCTCAAGCAGACTTAAATTATAGGAAAGATACATATGAAATAGATAACTGTTTGCATGAAGAGTTTGTAATTAAAGCCAGACCTGAACACTGGTGCAAATTAACTAAATTCTTTTCTGTAAAAACTTCCAGAAATATTGATTCCCATAGGTTGGTTGGTCAGGTTTTGACTGATGTAAATCTGGCAGCAGAAGATGGGCTGGTAACTTTTTTGAGAGATCAAAAGAAGTATTTAGAAGAATTCTGGAAAGATTTTGATGTAAAACTATATGGTGATAGTTCACTTCAGCAGGCTATGCGGTATAATGCTTTTCAACTTCTTCAGTCTACAGGTCAGAACGAGTACAATAATGTTGCAGCTAAAGGTTTAACTGGTGAATTTTATCAGGGCCATTATTTCTGGGATACAGAGACCTATATAGTTCCTTTTTATATCTTTAATCGTCCTGAGATGGCTAAAAAATTACTTAAATATAGATATAATACTTTAGAGCAGGCAAGGGAGAATGCAGATAGAGTTAGACTTGAAGGAGCCCTTTTCCCCTGGAGAACAATTAATGGTAAAGAGGCATCAGGCTTCTTTATGGGCTCAACTGTTCAGTTCCATATTGATGCCGATATTGCCTACGCTATTTATTTATATGTCACAGCTACAGAAGATATGGATTTTCTTTATAAGGAAGGAGCAGAAATCCTGGCTGAAACAGCTAGAATGTGGTGCAGTAGAGGCAACTATATCCATGAAAATGGTGGTAAATTCTGCTTTAATGAAGTTTCTGGTCCAGATGAATATAAGCCAGGGGTCAATAACAACTGCTATAACAATTATCTGGCCAAATTTAACCTTGAATATGCTGCAGAAGTCTTAAAGCAGATGCAGGCAGAGGCCTCAGAGCGATATGAGAATTTAAAAGAAAAAATAAATTTAGATGATCAGGAATTGGATCAGTGGGAGCAGGCAGCCAGTAAAGTCTTTTTACCCTTTAATGAGAAATTAGGAATTCATCCCCAGGATGATTCCTTTTTAGAAAAAGACCCAATCGATATTGACAGAGATATTCCTCATTCAGAGATGCCTTTAGTAGCTCACTGGCATCCTCTAACAATCTGGCGTTATCAGGTGATTAAACAGGCAGATGTAATTCTTTTAGTGTTAATGATGGGCAATAAGTTTAGCCTGGAAGAGAAAAAGGCTAATTATGATTATTATGAACCAAAAACAACCCATGATTCATCATTATCTCCTTCGGTATATAGTATTATTGCTTCAGAGGTTGGTTATTTAGATGAGGCTTATAAATATTTTATTCAGACAGCCAGATTAGATCTTGATGATTTTAATGAAAACGCTCATCAGGGACTTCATACTGCTGGAATGGGTAGTGCCTGGATGGTTCTGGTTTTTGGTTTTGCCGGGATGAGAAATTATAATGGTGAGATCCAATTTAATCCCTATTTACCAGAAAAATTAAAGGGATATCAATTCACAATATATTTTAAGGGTAGACAGTTGAGAGTTAAAGTTGGTCCTGAAAAAACCAGTTACAGATTATATTCTGATCAACCTCTTTACATCCATCATTGCGGTGAAAGATATGACTTAGAACCAGATAAAGAATATAATTTTGATAACAGGGATTT
>CAZLCX010000002.1:8811-38776 GCA_964558325.1 uncultured Halanaerobiaceae bacterium
GTGAAAGATATGACTTAGAACCAGATAAAGAATATAATTTTGATAACAGGGATTTCAGCCAGTTACCCTGGCGTGAATAATGATGCTGAAAATAGATATAAAAAAAAGAATTTATCTAATTTTAGCAGCAGGTATCTTTGTAATTTCATTTGCAGGTGTATTTGTAGCAATGGCAGATGCGCCAGCAATTATTATTGCTTTTTATAGAATGATTTTAACTATAGCAATACTCACCCCAGTCTTTATCTATCGAGATGATTGCAGGCTGGAAATGTTTTTTGATAAGAGACCGGTAATTATTGGTTTCTTTTTAGCAATTCATTTTATTCTCTGGGTAACAGCCTTTGAATATACAGCTGTCTCCAATGCAGTAATCTTTATAGCCCTGCAGCCAATCTTTACTCTCCTTTTTGAGAAGATATGGGCCAGGGATGATCTGCGACCAGGAATTTATAAGGGGTTATTTATTGCAATTACAGGAAGTATAATAGTAGGGGCTGGAGATTTAAATAATTTATTTACTAATATTAGAGGAGACAGTCTTGCTATTATGGCAGCTTTTTTTGCCGGCCTCTATTTATTCTCAGGCAGGAGTTTAAGAAAGAAACTTGATTATTTTCCCTATATTTATACAGTCTATACCTATGCTGCAGGATTTTTATTACTGGCAGTTATCTTTAGTGGTTATAGTTTTACAGGCTATAGCCAGACTAACTGGTTATTATTTCTTGGCCTGGCTTTAGGCCCAACAGTTATTGGACATTCAGTTTTGAATCTAGCTGTTCGGTATGTTCCAGCAACCTTAGTCTCAACTACAATTATTGGAGAACCGGTTTTAACCAGTTTACTGGCCTGGGTCTTATTAGGAGATGAAATTCCTCCATTAACAATAGTCGGTGGTACTATTATAATTTATGGTCTTTTATATACAATGGGTAAGAACAAAAAGAATAAAAAATTAGCAGACTCAAAGAAATAGGTGATAGCATGAAAGATAATCAAGATAACCAGGACAGATTAGTAAGAGCAATTACCAAAGATCGTCAGATCAGAGTTCTTTCAGTGAGAACAACTGATTTAGTTGAGGAGGCAAGAAAATTACATAATACTTCGCCTTTAGCTACTGCGGCTTTAGGCAGGACTCTTACAGGTGCTTTATTAGTGGCCTCACTTTTGAAGTCAGGACATGAAGTATCATTAACCATTGATGGCAGCGGTCCTCTAGGAAAAATAGTAGCTGAGGCTAATTATAAAGGTGAAGCCAGAGGTTACTTAAAAAATCCTGATGTTCATCTTCCCTTAAAAAACGGGAAGCTTGATGTAGCAGCTGGAGTTGGAGAGGGAGAGCTTACAGTCAGAAAAATGCTTGCTAATGGGAAACCCTATGAAGGGAGTACAAAACTAATTAGTGGAGAGATTGGAGAAGATCTTACCTATTACTTTACAGTCTCAGAACAGATTCCGTCTTCAGTTGGACTTGGGGTTTTAGTAGATAAAGATATGACTGTTAAAGCAGCCGGCGGGTTTTTAATTCAGGTAATGCCAGATGCTGCTGATGAAGATATAGATTTACTTGAAGCTAATATTGCAAATATAGAATCATTAAGTCGTCATATTGATGCCGGTAAAGGTCCTGAAGAAATTCTTGAATTATTAATGGGAGATATTTATTATCGAATATTGGAAAAGACAGGAGTTAAGTATCATTGTCGTTGTAGCAGAGATAGAATTACTTTCCTGGTTAAAAGTCTATCCAGAGAAGAGATAGATTCGGTTCTGGAAGAATTAGGAGAAGTTGAAATACAGTGCCATTTTTGTGATCAGTCATATAGTTTTGATGAAAAAGAAATTAATGATATAATGAACGAAGAAAGTTAGATATAATTTAATAGGAGGTAAGATAAGATATGTTACAAAAATCTGCTAATATAGTTAAGGGTTTAGCTGTTGATGCCGTAGAAAAAGCTCAGTCAGGCCATCCTGGAATGCCAGTTGGCTGCGCTGAAATTGGAACACTCTTATATACAGAAATGATGGAACATAATCCTCAGGATCCAAATTGGCCAGATAGAGATAGGTTTGTTCTTTCCGCAGGCCATGGTTCGATGTTATTGTATAGTCTCTTGCACTTGAGTGGTTATGACCTTAGTCTTGATGATTTAAAAAATTTCAGGCAGCTTAATTCACCGACTGCCGGTCATCCAGAATATGGTCATGCCCCAGGTATTGAAACAACTACTGGTCCACTGGGGCAGGGTATTGCTAATGCAGCAGGCATGGCCCTGGCTGAAGAGATGCTTGCAGCAAAGTTTAATCGCCCAGGCTATGAGATAGTAGATCATTATACTTATACAATTGCCGGTGATGGTTGCATGATGGAAGGTGTAAGCAGTGAAGCTGCTTCCCTCGCTGGCCATTTAGGTCTTGGCAAATTAATTGCTTTTTATGATTCAAATCAGATATCAATCGAAGGCAGTACTGATTTAGCCTTTACTGAAGATGTTGCTGAAAGATTTAAAAGTTATGACTGGCAGGTAATTGATAATGTAGATGGTCATGATTTTGATCAAATAAGGGATGCTGTCAGTAAAGCTAAAGCAGATCAGGATCGTCCAACTTTAATTGTTGCTAATACTAAAATTGCCCATGGTTCGCCTACAAAAGAAGGAAAGGCATCATCTCACGGAGCTCCCTTAGGCCAGGATGAAATTAAAGGTTTAAAGGCAAATATTGGTTTACCAGTTGATAAGAAGTTCTATATTTCAGATGAAGTTAAAGAATACTGGCAAAAGCAGGTAGCTGCAAAGGAGGAAGCTTATGATAACTGGGTAGAACTCTACTCAGAATGGAGAGATAAATTCCCTGAACTTGCTAAAAAATGGGATAAAGGTTATGAAGATATTCTGCCAGAGGATTTTGATAAATTAATAGCTGAATTTGATTTTAGTGGTAAAGAAGCTACCAGAAAATCCAGTGGCAGGGTTTTAAATAAATTATATGCAGAGATTGACCATTTAGTCGGTGGTTCAGCAGACCTGGCACCGTCTACCAAGACTTATTTTGAAGAATTTGGAGAAGTACAAAAAAACAGTTACTCTGGTCAGAATCTTCGTTTCGGTGTCCGGGAACATGCCATGGGAGCTATTACCAATGGGCTGGCTTTACATGGAGGTTTAAGGCCATTTACAGCTACCTTCTTAATATTCTCAGATTATATGCGCCCGGCAATTCGCCTGGCGGCTTTAATGGGTCAACCAGTAATCTATGTCTTCACCCATGATTCAATCTATCTCGGTGAAGATGGTCCAACTCATCAACCTGTTGAGCAGCTTGAATCATTAAGATTAATACCAAATCTTACTGTTTTAAGACCAGCAGATGGCAGAGAAACAGCCCTAGCCTGGCAGCAGGCTCTTGAAAAGAAAACTGGACCAACAGCACTTGTTTTAACAAGACAGGGGCTAGAACAACTTAAAGAATCAAATCCAGTCGGCTATAAGAACGGTGGCTATGCTGTTGAAGACTCAAATGATCCAGATGTAATTTTAATGGCAAGTGGAAGTGAAGTTTCGCTTGCTGTTAATGTTGCTCATCAGTTGGAGCAGGACATGATCTCTTCTCGGGTTATTTCAGTTCCGGATAGAGAGAGATTTACTCAAACTCTTTCAGATAATAGTTCTATGCTTGAACCAGAAACAGCTTTAAGAGTTGTCCTTGAAGCCGGTGTCGGCCAGGGCTGGTTTAAATTTCTAGGTTCCCAGGATCTACTCTACACCGTAGAAACATTCGGTAAAAGTGCTCCAGGTGAAGAAGTAGGAAAAGATTTTGGCTTTTCAGTTGATAATATTGTTGCAGATATAAAAGATAATCTAGAAGATTAGTTCTGAAAAATATGCGGTCAGGTGGAGATATATGTGCAGAAAAAGAAACTGAAATTAACAGTTATAATAACTCTAACTCTGATAATATTATTAAGTAGTTCAGGAACAACAGGAGCTAATACAGAACATCCTGGTTTTACTGATTTTTTGGATGGAGTCTTTCAGCAGCAGCTGGAAGACTCCGACATACCAGGAATTATAGCTGTAGCAGTAGATGAAGATGGTTTGATCTATAGTAATAGTTTTGGCCATGCGAAGCTGGATGAAAATAAAGATTTGGATCCTGGAGAGACATTAGTCAGGACTGGTTCTACTGGTAAAATCTTTACCTGGTTAGCCTTACTCCAACAGGCTGAGGCAGGGAATGTTGATTTAGAAGAAGATATAAATTATTACCTGCCAGAAAATCTTCAATTTGATTATGGCCAAAATGACTCAATTAAAGTAATTGATTTAATGACCCATACTTCAGGTTTTGAAGATATTCTGCTAGGTATTATGGATGAATCTGTTGATGATCTAGTCAGTTTAGAAGATTATCTCGAGGAGACAAGACCAGAGATTGTTAGGGAACCAGGCAGGATACCAGCTTATTCAAATTATGGGACGACTCTTGCAGCTTATATAATAGAACAAGTAACTGGTCTTAGTTATCATCAATATTTAGAGAAAAACATTTTTAACCCTCTTCGAATGAATAAGAGCAGTTCCCGACAGGATATTTCTACTGATTCAGAGTTAGCAGATAATATCTCTACTGGCTATTTTAATGATAAAGGGTTTTTAAAAGCAGGAGAATTTGAAATTTTTCAGGAATATCCTGCCGGTGGTCATACTGTTACAGGTTATGATATGGCAAACCTAATGTTAGGTATTTTAAATGACGGCGAATTATTAGGCTGGAGATTTTTGAGTGAAGAATATAATGACAAATTATTTGAAAGAGCTTTCTCGATAGATGAAGAGATGGCAGGCTGGACCCATGGATTAATGGAGCTGAATCTTAAAAATCAGACTATTTACTGGCATGGTGGAGACACTTTGCAGTTTCATACCGGACTTTTTTTTATTCCTGAAGAGGAGATGGCAATCTTTGTTGCTTATAATGGCCCAGGGGGAACAATGGCCAGGCTTGATTTAATCAAGGCCCTGGATAGGCAGTATTATGCTGAAGATCAATATCAGGTGGTGACCAGCGGAGAAGAATTAACCAGAGATGATTATCAGGGAGAGTATTTACAATCGAGGAGAAATTATAGCAGTCCTGAAAAATTAATTTCCCGCCTGTCTCAGATTGAAATTGCAATAGAAGATAATTATTTAATTGTTGATGGCTTTGAAAAAGAGCGCTATTATAAATTAGAAGATGATAGATTTATTAATCAGGCAGGTACTGAAGAAATTAAATTTTACAGAAAAGAAGATGGTACAATAGATTATTTTGCCTACAAAAATAATCCGACAGCTGTCTTTTCAAAGGTTTCTTTATTGGAATCAGCCCGTCTCCACTTATTAATTTTAGGTTTGGCAGTTCTGGTATTTTTAATTACGCCTTTCTCTAATTTGATTTCATTATTTAAAAGCAGGAAAGTTTCAAGCTTTGAAGATAGAGAAAAAATTCCATCCTGGCCAGGTATTATTCTTTCTTTAATAGGATTAGTTTATCTGTTTGTTCAGGCAAGAATATTTATCTATTTAATGGATAATCCATATAGTTGGCCAGAAATTACTGGTTTATTAAGTATAGCCCCAATAATTATGATTTTAATATTATTATTAATGGTCTATCAGTTAATAAAATTTGGTCCACTTGCAAAAAGGTTTATTTCCCAGTTAATATTAGTTCTGGTAGGAACAGCTCTTATATTACTTTTATATTATTATAACTTTATTGGGTTTTTGGTATTTTAATAATTTAGCTGTAAGCTTTTTGAATTATAAGGAGGATGATTGAATTGACTGCCCAGCAGGAACAGGAGGATTATATTTTCGCTTTAGATATAGGGACAAGAACACTAATCGGTGTATTAATGGTAAAAGAAGGCGAAAAATATGAAGTTTTAACTTCAAGGGTTATTTATCATTCAACTAGGGCTATGATGGATGGACAGATTCATAATATCCAGGAGGTAGCCAGTCGCTGTAGTTCTTTAATAACTGATATAGAAGAAGAATCTGGTCTTAAAATTAAAAAAGTTGCGCTGGCAGCTGCTGGTAGAGCTTTAGAAACAGTTGAGGTCACAGGGGAAATAGATTTTAACCAGAAAAAAACAGTTAAAGCAGAAGATATAAATGCTTTAGAATTTTCCGCTATTCAGCAGGCCCAGGAAGAAGTTGTAAAAAGATCAGAAAAGAATAGTAAAGCTGATTACCATTTTGTTGGTTATTCAGTTAGAGAATTTCGATTAGATGATATGTTTTTAACTGATCTCCATCAACAAAGGGGTAGTAATATTCAGGCAGATTTAATAGTTACATTTTTGCCTCAGGTAGTTGTAGATTCTTTGCTGGCAGTTATTAATGAACTGGGCTTAGAAGTTTCAGGTTTAACTTTAGAACCTATTGCTGCTTCAAAAGTAGTTATCCCAAGAGATATGTATAATTTTAATCTGGCTTTAGTTGACATTGGAGCTGGAACTGCTGATATAGCCGTAACCAAGTCCGGATCGATGATAGGCTATGGTATGGTTCCTGTTGCTGGTGATGAGATTACTGAAAAAATAGCAGAAAAATATTTGATTGATTATCATTCAGCTGAAGATATAAAATGTGGGCTTGATAATTCTGATAAATTTGAAGTAAAAAATGCAATTGGCATGACTACTGAAATTCAAAAAAAAGATATAATAGAAGTTATTTCCGGTCAGATAGAATCAATGGCTGGTCTAATAGCTGAAAAGATTCTAAAGATAAATAATGAGCCACCTAAAGCAGTAATTTGTATCGGCGGAGGTAGTTTAACTCCTAATTTTACAGAAAAATTAGCTGAATTACTAAATTTGCCTTCTGATAGGGTTGGGATTAGGGATGCAGATGACCTCAGGAATATTAAGGGTAAAGTTAAAGATATTGCTGGAACCCAGACTATAACTCCTATCGGAATAGGAATAATTGCTGATCAGAATAAAGAAAAAACAATCTTTACTAGAGTATCTGTTAATGGGGAGGATGTTCGATTATTTTCTTTACAGCAGCCGTTAGTAAGAGATGCTTTAATATCTGCCAGTGTAGATCCTAAATTGATACAGGGAAGGCCTGGGAAAGGAATAACCTGCACAGTTAATGGTGAACTTAAAACTATCCCAGGTGAATTTGGTTCTCCTGGTTATGTTAAATTAAATGGAGAAGAAGTTGAACTTAATCAGGAACTTAAAAATGGAGATAAAATAGAATTTAAATCAGGGCGTAAAGGAAGTGATGCTAGAGCTAGAATTAAAGATCTTTTTTCAGATGATATGTTAGAGGAAAAGGTTATCCAATATCAGGGAGAAAATATATCTATAAAACCGAAAATAGAAGTGGATGGTTGTTTAGTTGAATCTGATTTAAGGGTAAAAGATGGTATGGAGATAGAGTTTATGCCGGTTAAAACTATAGGCCAGGCAATCCGCAATTTGCTTGAGTTAGATTATATTCCTGAAAATAACTATATCAAAGCTAATATTTCTGGAAAAGAAAAATTTTTACCAAGAAGCGAATGGTTTATAACAGATGGTTCTAGACCACTAGATTTATCATCTCCTTTAAAACATAAGCAAAATATAGAAGTAAAAAGAATGGGAAAAGTCGAGACAGTTAATGACTTATTGAATTATCTTGATTTTGAAAAAAATAAAACAGAATTATTTTTTAATGGGAGCCGACTGGTAATAGATGAAAAAATCTCTTCAATTAAAATAAATGGGGAAGAAGTAAGTTTCAATTATAAATTAAAAAATGAAGATAGCATAGAGTTCGTTAATAAAAAGTTAACTGTAGATCAAACTTTAGATATAATTAATTATAGCCTTTCAGATAAAATGAAAGAGAATGCCAGAATTTTTATCAATGGAGAAGAAGGAGAATTTAAAGATAGTTTAAAAACAGGTGACAGAATAAAACTAAAATTTATCAAATAAGGGGGATGATGATGGCTAAATTAAAAGGAATGATAAGTTTTTTTGGTGCGAAAGATTTAGAAACAGTTTCTCAATTTTACCTCCAGATACCAGGTATAGAATTATATAAAGATCAGGGTAAATGCTTGATTTTTAAAGTAGATGGCGGAGGTTACTTAGGTTTCTGTAGGCATTTAAAAGAGACTCCTGGTGATCAAAGCCCAATCATTACTCTTCTAACGGAAGATAAAGCTTCAGTTGATAGAGTTTTTGAAAGATTTAAAGAAGCTATGATAGAAACCAAAGAATCTCCTGAATTAAATAGAGAGTTTGGCATCTATCATTTTTTCCTTAAAGATCCTACAGGTTATACTCTAGAAATACAAACTTTTATTTAAGTCTTTAGCTGGCCAGAAAAGCAACTATAATACCCAGGAGTATACCTGCAAATATTTCAAAAGGGGTATGGCCAATAAGTTCTTTTAATTCTTTTTTAATATATTCTCTTTCCTCTTCAAGTCGAGTTAGGTCTAAATCTTGAACCAGTCTGTTGATAACGTTTGCCTGTTCACCAACTGCTCTTCTGACACCACCGGCATCGTAGATAATTATTAGTGAAAAAACTGTAACAATAGCAAATAGGTCAGAATCAAGCCCATGTTTAATACCAATCATAGCGGTTAAGGATGTAACAAAAGCGGCATGAGAACTGGGCATTCCTCCTGAGCCAATAATTCTATAAAATCTGGGAGGAAAGACAGTAAAAATTTTTAAAACTTGAGCTAATAACAAGGCTGTTAGAGCTGCCGTTAAAGGTTGCATTTAATATTAATACCCCCAAACAAAAATTATTCAAGAAATTATTGATAGTAATATTATTTTATAATATAATTAGTGAAGTTGACAAGTCTATATTAATATTTATTTATAAAGTTAGGTGAGATAATGAATTCAGCTCTAGATTTTATAAACTCGTTACCAATGTTTGGAACTGATGAAGGTTTTAAACCTGGTTTAAATAGAGTTAGTAAATTAATAAAACTCTTGGAATTTAATCTTGAAAACCTTAATTTTATTCATGTGGCAGGAAGCAATGGAAAAGGTTCAACGATTGCAATGTTAAATTCAATATATAAACAGGCTGGTTATAAAGTAGGTAAATATATTTCCCCCCATGTGAAAACCTTTAATGAAAGAATTCAAATAAATAGTCAGGATATTACTGATAAAGAATTAAATAAACTAATTAAAATTATCAAACCTTTCTATGAAGAAGAAATACACTGGCAGGATATTGGTAAACCAACTTTTTTTGAAGTAGTTACTGTTATAGCTTTATATTATTTTTATTTGAATATGCCAGATATAATTTTATTAGAGACAGGTTTAGGTGGTAGGTATGATGCAACCAATGTAATTCCTTCTCCTTTATTATCAATAATAACAAGAATTGAACTGGAGCATACGGAATATTTAGGGGATAAGATATCTTTAATAGCAAAGGAGAAAGCTGGTATAATAAAAGAGGACAGCATTGTTGTTACAGGGGAAACTAAAAAAGAAGCTTTAGATGTAATTAAGGATAAAGCGGCTTCAGTTGGAGCTACTTTTTATAAAAGTAAAAACTTTTTTAATTTATCTCGTATCAAAGAAAATCTTAAAGAACAGGAATTTGAAGTTAATTTTAATAACCTTTCTTACAAAATGAAAATGTCTTTAAAAGGTAGATATCAGCTGGAGAATGCTGAAGTAACTTTATCAGCAGTTCAAATATTGCAGTCTGTTTTTCCAGTCAGCATTGAGGAGATAAAAATAGGTTTAAATAATGTCGAATGGCCTGGAAGACTGGAAGTTATAAATGAAGAACCACCGGTTATTCTTGATGGTTCTCATACTGCCGAAGGCGTTAAGACTTTGGTAAACTTTTTAAAAGATAATTTTAATGATAATTATAAATTTAAAGTTGTACTGGCTGTTCTTAAAGATAAAGATATTAAATCAATTATAGATAACTTATTATTTAGTGAGAATGTTGAATTGATTTTTACAGAAAATAATTCTTTTAGAGCTCTAAGGGTAAAAGACCTTAATATTAGTTCTAATAGTAGAATAAAAAAAAGTAATAAAAAACTTTTAGAAACAGTCGAAGAGCAATTGAAAAAACAGAAATTAAATGAAGTCATTTCAATCACCGGTTCTCTTTCTTCAGTTATTGAATTAAGAGATTATCTGCTAAAAAGAAACAGGGGGTGATTAGTTTGGGTAAAAGATCTGATAGGAGAAAAAATAAATCTAATAATTTTAGATTTATTATTCTCTTAATATTATTATCAATGATAGCAATATTTATTGGCTTTCAAGTAGGAAATAGTTTTTTTGCAAGTCAGATGGAATCTGACCAGGAAGAAATGGAAATATATGAAGCTGTTCCAGAGTCTGAAGATATAGAAGAGGATGAAATAGAAGAAGATGTAACTAATGAAGAAATAGTTACTCCAGGAGAAGAAAATGAGATCTCAGGCGAGGAAGTCCTTGATGATTCAGAAGACAATGAAGCGATGGAGGAAACAAATTCAGATACAACTGAAAATGATGCAGAATTTTATATTCAGGTAGGAGCTTTTGGTAATGGAGAAAATGCTGACAATTTATTGGAAGATCTTGAAGGCCGGGGATTTCAGGGAAGAATAAATGGTTCTGAACCTTATAGGGTTCAAATTGTTGGCGGAAATACTAGAGATGATGCCGAAGAAATTGCTAATGAATTACAGAGTTTAGGTTTTGAAACTTTAATAATTACTGAATAAATTATTGTTTTAAATATTTAATAAGTATGTTATTAATTTAACGTCTTGCTATTATTCCAATCTTAGTTTATAATAGTATGTGGAAATTTTATTGTGAGGTGAATATAAAAAATGGGCTTATTAACTTTTAAGCAGGGTATCCATCCTTCTTATAATAAAGATCAAACAAGAAATAAAGAAATAATTGAGGCAGAAAGGCCAGATGTAGTTTATATCCCCCTGCAGCAGCATATCGGTGCCCCTCTAAAACCTATTGTAAAAAGAGGGGATGAGGTAGAAAGAGGGCAAAAAATAGCAGATACTGACAGTTTTGTAGCTGCTCCAGTTCATGCCTCAGTTTCTGGAGTTGTAAAGGGAATTGAAAAAGTAAATGATCCTGGTGGTGGTAGAGTTAATGCTATTAAGATAGAGGTTTCTGAAAAAGACAATGATAAATTCATGGAACCTTTAACTGCTGACCCAGAAGAATTAGAATCTGAAAAAATCAGAGAAAGAATCCGTGAATCTGGTATTGCCGGGATGGGGGGAGCTATGTTTCCTACCCATGTCAAACTTGCTGTTCCAGATGGAAAAGAAGTTGAATATATCATCTTAAATGGTGCAGAATGTGAACCATATTTAACTGTAGACCATAGAATGATGCTAGAAAAGGGTCATGAAATCATTGAGGGCTTAAAATTATTAATCAAGGCAACTGGTGCCAAAAAAGGTTTAATTGGGATTGAAAATAATAAATCTGATGCCATCAGAACATTAAAATCACTTGTTGCTGATGAAACTAATATTGAGGTAAAAGAAACTGAGACAAAATATCCCCAGGGCGGAGAAAAAATGTTGATTAAAGCCCTTTTAAATCGTGAAGTCCCAATCGGAGGATTGCCTTTAGATGTTGGGGTTGTGGTTAATAATACCTCAACAGCAGCAGCTGTTTATGAAGCAGTAAAGTTAGGGAAACCATTAATAGAGCGGCCACTTACAATAACCGGTTCTGGAATTACTAAACCTATGAATATTAATGTAAAAATTGGCACTCCTATTAATGATATAATTGAACAGGCAGGCGGATTTAATGGAGAGGTAGGTAAAGTTATACTTGGGGGCCCAATGATGGGTAAGGCTCAGCCATCACTAGATGTACCGGTCGTTAAGGGTACTTCAGGAATACTTGTACTCCAGAGACATGAAGTTGAAAATTATTCACCAGATCCATGTATAAATTGTGCTAGATGCGTTGATGTCTGCCCTACTAATCTAGTTCCAACTACAATTGCAAAATTAGCTGAGCTAGAAAAACTTGATAGATTAGAAGAAATGAAGGTTATGAATTGCATTGAGTGTGGTTCTTGCAGTTATATCTGCCCTTCGAGAAGGCCACTAGTCCATAATATTAGGATTGGTAAAGCGGAAGTTGCAGCAAGAAATAAAACAGATTAAGGAGGTCAATTAATGCAAAATCAGGATCTTATTGTTACTTCTTCTCCACATGTTAGAGATAAATCTTCAGTAGAAGAGATTATGTGGTCAGTTGTAATGGCTTTACTACCTGCTTTATTAGCAGCTACATATATTTTTGGTTTACGGGTTCTTACAGTTGTGGGTATAAGCATTGCTACCTGTCTGCTTACAGAATATATATTTTTACGTGTGAGAAAGAAGAAGGTATCAATTTTAGATGGTAGTGCAGTTTTAACAGGTCTTTTATTTGCCATGACATTACCGCCTTCTATACCTCACTGGGTGGTTGTTATAGGCGGTATTGTAGCTATTGGTTTGGGAAAACAGGTTTTTGGGGGGATTGGACATAACCCCTTTAATCCGGCATTAGTAGGAAGAGCTTTTGTTACAGCAGCTTATCCAGTAATTATGACAACCTGGACTTTAGATGGTGTTACTCAGGCAACTCCTTTAAATTTAATGTTAATGGAAGGGGAAACTACATCATACTGGCAGCTATTTATTGGAACTATTCCAGGTTCTATCGGTGAAACTTCAGCATTTTTCTTGTTGATAGGGGCTGCTTATTTGATTTATAAAAATTATTTAAATTGGAGAATTCCAGCAGGTATGATATCAACTGTTGTCATTTTAAGCTGGATATTTGGTCAGGATCCACTATTCCATCTTTTTGCCGGTGGTTTGATCCTTGGTGCTTTTTATATGGCTACAGATATGGTTACAAGTCCGATAACCAAAATAGGTCGCTGGGTTTTTGGAATTGGTGCTGGAGCAATTGTTGTTATTATTAGACTCTGGGGCGGATATCCAGAGGGAGTAACATATGCAATTCTCCTAATGAATATGACGGTTCCACTTTTAAATAAATATACTAGGCCTCGTAGTCTGGGAGAGGTGAAATAGATGGCACAGGAAGATAGCAGTTTATCCAGGTTAGTTATCACATTAACAGTTATTGGGATTGTTTCTGCTTTGTTATTATCAGTAGTTTATCAATGGACAACTCCACATATAGAAGAGCATGAGGCTCAAGCAAGAGAAGAAGCTATTTTTAGTGTGCTTGAAGGTGCTGATGAATATGAAGAGGTAACAAAGGATGACATTACTTTCTTTGAAGGCTATGATGAATCAGGTGATCTGGTTGGAGTTTCTTTTATTGCAGAAGGTTCAGGTTATCAGGGCACTATTGAGATAATGGTTGGGGCAGACCCATCTAACGGTGAAATAACATATATTTCTGTCTTAAATCATGAGGAAACTCCTGGTTTAGGTGCTAGAATAACTGAAGAAGAGTTTAAAGACAATTTTGCTAATAAACCATTCGGTGAATATGAGTTAGTAAATAGAGAGCCAACTGAGCCTCATGAAGTTGAAACAATAGCTGGAGCAACTATTTCAACTAGATCAGTAAAAAATATTGTTTCAGAAGCTGGTTTAACTATCGAGGAATACTATGGAGGTGGAAATTAGATGAACCTCTTAAAAATATTAACTAATGGATTATGGAAAGAGAATCCAATAATAAAACTTGTGATCGGCCTATGCCCAACCCTGGCTGTAACAAATTCTGTTGAAAATGGACTTGCTATGGGAATTGCAACATCATTTGTTTTAATTTCTTCTGAAATTGTAATATCTTTAATCAAAAAATGGATTCCTAATAATGTAAGAATACCTAGTTTTATTTTGATTATTGCTAGTTTTGTTACTTTTACCGATTATTTTTTAAAGGCATTTTTTCCTGGAATAGCAGAATCATTGAGTTTATTTATACCTTTAATAGTTGTAAACTGTTTGATTTTAGGCCGTCAGGAAGCCTTTGCTTCAAAAAACCCTACCCACAGAGCCATTTTTGATGCTGTAGGTATGGGAATCGGTTTTACCTGGGTACTGGTTTTATTAAGTACAGTTAGAGAGCTTCTAGGAATGGGAACATTTTTTGGTTTAGAAATTTTAGGAGCTGCTTATCAGCCAATGATTATTATGATTTTACCTGGTGGGGCTTTCATCACATTAGGAATTATTGTAGGTATTATGAATGTTATAAACAGAAAGGTGGAATCTCAGAATGGATAGTGTACAATATATTTTACTCCTTTTTATTAGTACGGTTTTAATAAATAACTTTGTTTTAATTCGCTTTCTTGGAATCTGTCCATTTCTGGGTGTATCCAGATATATAGATACAGCTTTTAGTATGGGTCTTGCAACAACTTTTGTTATGACTTTGACGGCTTTTGCTACATATTTTATTAATTCTTATATTTTAGTAGCATTAGATTTGCCGTTTTTGAGATATGTGTCCTTTATTATTGTTATAGCATCTTTAGTTCAGTTTGTTGAGATGTTTATCAAAAAGGCCAGTCCTGTGCTCTATAAGGCATTGGGAATTTATCTACCATTAATCACTACAAACTGTGCAATTATGGGTATGGCTCTATTAATACCATTAAATGAATATAATTTTATTGAAAGTATTGTGTTTGGATTTGGTGCCGGGGTTGGCTTTACTCTGGCAATAGTATTAATTGCGGGCTTAAGAGAAGAGCTAGAATTTTCAGATGTACCTGAAGCATTACGTGGGGTTCCTATTACTTTAATCCTGGCAGGTATTATGGCAATGGCCTTTATGGGTTTTGCCGGTTTGGTTAACATATAATTAAACGGAGGTGTAATTGATGCAATCGACTTATCTCTATTCTGTTCTGAGTATGGGTGGATTGGGGGCCCTGCTAGCATTAGGACTAGGAATTGCTTCCAAGGCATTTAAAGTTGAAAGGGATCCCAAAATAGATGAAGTAAATGAAGCACTCCCAGGAGCAAATTGTGGTGCCTGTGGCTATGCAGGTTGTGAAGCATTTGCAGAAGCAGTAGCTAATGGAGATGCTCCTATCACAGGTTGTCCAGTTGGAGGCGAAAGTGTTGCAGATAGATTAGCAGAAATAATGGGAGAAGAAGCGGGTGAGTCTGAAGAAGAAGTAGCCCAGCTTTTATGTAAAGGTGGAGTAAAAGAAACTGCTAAAGCAGCTGAATATGAAGGTATAGAAACATGTACGGCAGCAAGTGTTGCTGGTATTAGTGAGAAACGCTGTAGTTTTGGTTGTTTAGGACTGGGTGACTGTGCAGAGGTTTGTCCCTTTGATGCGATCACTATGAATGAAGATGGTTTACCTGAAGTTGACCCTGATAAATGTACTGCCTGCAATAAATGTGTTGAAAAATGCCCTCATGATTTATTTGTTCTGGCACCGGTCTCTGGTGAAAACCATATAAGGTGTTCTTCTCATGATGATGGTAAATTTGTACGAGGTATCTGTGAAGTTGGCTGTATAGCCTGTACTCAATGTGTTAAAGTTTGTCCTGTTGATGCAATTGAGATGCAGGATAATTTAGCAGTTTTGGATTATGAAAAATGTATAAATTGTGGGCTTTGTGCTGAAAAATGTCCAACTAATACCATAGAATTTTATGGCGAGAAAATAAAACATATTGAAATAACGGATGAATGTGTAGGTTGTACAAGATGTGCTCCAGAGTGTCCGGTAGATGCTATTAGTGGAGAACTTAAAGAAAAACATGTAATTGATCAGGATAAATGTATAAAATGTGGTATCTGTTATAATGTTTGTAAAGTTGAAGGAGCTATTAAAAAAGAATATTAATTTTTAAAACAACATAAATAATATATGACCTGGCCTTAATTGGTCAGGTCTTTAATATATAATACTTATGGACAATATAGGTAATAAATGTTACAATGATAAGTGTTAAATTAAACTAGGAGTGTTATATCAAATGAGACGTACCCGGGTAAAAATGATTGTGATATTAGGCTTATTGATTTCAATAGGTTTAGTTTTACATGTAGTAGAAAGTCTTTTGCCTTTAAGTTTTTTTGTGCCTGGGGCAAAGATTGGCCTGGCCAATATTGCAAGTCTTTTAGGACTTATAATCTTTGGTTTTAAAGCAGGCTTATTAATTTTATTTGCTAGAATTATTGCAGGCTCTCTACTTGGAGGAACATTTTTATCATTTAACTTTTTTATGAGTTTAAGTGGAGGAACAGCTAGTTTCGTTTTAATGAGTATTATTTATTTGATTTTTAGTGATTATTTTAGTTTGATTGGTGTAAGTGTAATAGGGGCTGTATTTCATAATCTTGGGCAGATTATAACAGCATCATTTATTATTAGTAATTATGGGTTGATTTATTATCTGCCTTATTTGACACTTTTAGCTATTCCCTCAGGAATTGGAATTGGATTAATAGTACAGTTTACTGAAAATTATTTACCAGGAAAAATGGTGACTGTGGAATGAAAGAATCTTTGAGTTTAATATTGGCCTCTGAATCTCCAAGACGCAGAGAACTTCTATCAAGATTAAAATTAAATTTTAAAGTTGAACCTAGCAAAATTAATGAAGATAATTATAATGCAGAAAATCCGATTGAACTAGTTAAATTACTATCTGTTGAAAAAGCTAAAGAAGTAGGTAAGAAATATAATAATGCTATCATTTTAGCAGCTGATACTATTGTGGTTATGGGTAAAAATATATTAGGTAAGCCAGAAAATAAAAAAGAAGCTATTAGAATGTTGAAAAAACTTTCTGGAAAAGAACATGAGGTTTATACTGGGATAGCCTTTTATATTAAGAGGAAATCTGGAACAAAATTGATTTCAGATATTGACAGTTCAAAGGTAAGGATGAGAAATTATAGTATTGAGGAAATTAAGAGTTATATTAAAACTGGAGAATATAAAGGTAAGGCAGGGTCATACGCAATTCAAGGTTATGGCAGTCTGCTTGTAAAAGAAATTAAAGGCTCTTATTTTACTATAATGGGTCTTCCTGTCCATAAGCTTGCAGAAGTATTACCAGAGTATGATATAGATTTATATAATAAAAAGCGGACATAATTTGAGGACTTTCTTAAAAATTAGGAGCCAATATTTTGAAAAATACTGGTTACACTATCAAAGAATTACCTATTGAGGAGAGACCTAGAGAAAAGTTAATTACTTTTGGGGAGGAGAAATTATCAAATCCAGAATTAATTGCAATTCTTTTAGGTAGTGGAGTTAAGGGAAGAACTGCCATAGAGCTGGCACAGGATATCTTATATCAATCAGATGGACTTTTAGGGCTGGCTGATCAGAGTGTTGATGAGCTTACAAAGAAAAAAGGTGTTGGTCTAAGTAAAGCCAGTCGATTAAAGGCGGCTTTTGAACTAGGGAAAAGACTTATAGACTTTGGCCCAGCAAAAAAGACTGTATTAAGATCACCTGTTCAAGCTGTAGATTATATTCACTCCAGGTTAAAGTTAAAAAAACAGGAAGTATTTCTTGTTATAATGTTAGACATTAAGAGTCAGGTTATAAAAATTGAAGAAATTTCTAGAGGTGGTTTAGCAAAATCCATTGTTCATCCTCGAGAAGTTTTTAAAACCGCAATCAGGGCAAGTGCAGCAGGAATTATTCTAGGTCATAATCATCCAAGCGGAAATCCAACAGCCAGTCCTGAAGATATAAATATAACTAATAAATTAATAGAGGCTGGCAATATAATTGGAATAAAAGTTATAGATCATTTGATTATAGGTGATTGTAATTATATTAGTATGAGAGAAGAAGGTTTAGTTGACTGTTAAGTTTGTTCTATAAAAGTCAGGAAGGTGAAATGATAATGTTTAGTAAATTATTAGGTGCTCCATTCTCCAGAGATATGGGCATTGATTTAGGAACAGCAAATACTCTGGTATATGTTAAAGGAAAAGGAATTATTATTAGAGAACCCTCAGTTGTTGCTTTAAGAGATAATAGCAGTGATGTAATGGCAGTAGGTGCAGAGGCCAAAAGAATGATTGGTAGAACACCTGGAAACATAGTTGCAGTTCGTCCAATGAAAGATGGAGTAATAGCGGATTTTGATGTTACAGAAGCTATGTTAAGATATTTTATTACCAGGGCTCACAAAAGAACCAGATTGGTAAGGCCAAGAATCATTATATGCGTGCCTTCAGGAGTTACTGAGGTTGAAAAAAGAGCTGTTTTAGATGCAGCCCAGCAGGCAGGTGCCAGAAAAGCTTATTTAATTGAAGAACCAATGGCAGCAGCAATTGGCTCTGAACTTCCCGTTAATGAACCAGTAGGGAATATGATAGTTGATATTGGGGGTGGAACAACAGAAGTAGCAGTGATTTCTTTAGGGGGGATAGTAAGTAGTCGCTCAATTAGAATTGGTGGAGATGAGATGGATGAATCAATTATCCAGTATATTAAAAGAAAATATAATATTATGATCGGAGAAAGAACTGCAGAAGAGATAAAAATGGAGATTGGGGCAGCTAAACCTGAATATTTAAATGCAAAAATGGATATTCGGGGCAGAGATTTGGTAAGTGGTTTACCTAAAAACATTGAAATAAATTCTGAAGAAATTTCTAATGCTATTTCTGAACCAGTCCAGAGTATTGTTGAGGCTGTTAAAATTACTCTAGAAAAAACCCCTCCAGAATTATCAGCAGATGTCATGGATTTTGGTATTATTCTTACTGGCGGTGGTGCTTTATTAAATGGAATGGATAAATTGCTTTCAGATAAAACACAAATACCGGTGCATATTGCTGATGATCCTCTTGATTGTGTGGCTAAAGGGACTGGTATAGCATTAGAAGAAATAGACTCTTTGAAAAGCATTTTGATTAGTCCTAAGAAAATTTCCTAAATCAGATAGGGAGTAATTTAATAATGGATTTTTTTGAAGATATTAAAATTAAATTTATAGTTTTGCTGCTTGTGATCTTGATATCAGTATTATTTATTAATATATTAGATCTGGATTTCTATATTTTTACATGGTTAGAAAATGGTATTTACAATATATTATCGCCTTTTTTTAATATTCTTGATTTTACTGGTAATTATCTAAATGGAATTTATCAATCTTTTTTTCAATCACAAGAACTTTTACAGGAGAATCAGAAATTGAGAGAAGAACTTTCAGAACAGATAATAATTAATATAAGTTTAAATGAGGTTGTAAAGGAAAATAAAAGAATGCGAAATATTTATAATTTAGATTCAGCTTTTATTGAAGAGTTAGATCTTCTTGGAACTAGAGTTACAGGTCAGGCTCCCTCAAGCTGGGAACAACGAATTATGATCAATCAAGGGAGTAATCAGGGAGTCAAAAAAAGATTACCAGTTATATCTTTTGATGGTTTTTTAGTAGGGAAAATAATAAGTACAGGGGTTAACTCTTCACAGGTTATGATGGCAAATGATCCAGATTTTTCTGTAGGTGGCAGGGTATCAAGAGAATCATCAAGGGCCTCAGGAGTTGTTAGAGGTCAACCAGGAGAAACTGGACAGTTAATAATGGAAAGGATAAATTGGGATGCAGATATAAAAAAAGGAGATTTAATTATAACTTCCGGTATTTCTGGCCAATATCCTAGAGGATTACCAATTGGAAAAGTAAAGGAAGTTTTCACAGATAATTTTGGTTTATCTCAGTCTGCCTATATAGATTATAGTTTAGGCAATCAAAATTTAGAGGAATTATTAATTATTTTAGAATTTTAGGGTGAAATAAATGCGGCAGAAAGTATTCTATATATTAATATTATTTTTAGTTTTAGTTTTACAGGCGACCTTTTTTTCAGGATTGCCAGCTTCTCCTTATGGTCCAGATCTTATCTTGATTGTAGTATTTACTGCTGGTTTTATTTCAGGTAGTCAGACAGGACTTGGGATTGGTTTTTTTGCTGGATTTATTCAGGGTTCTTTACTTGGTAGCGGTTTAGGGATTTATGTGATTTCTAGAATGTTAATAGGGGCAGCATCTGGTTTACTTAAAGGCAATGTATATAAAGAAAGTTTCCCTTTATTAAGTATGATTTTATTTTTTGTTACTTTTATACATGAGATATTAGTATTTCTTTTATCAGAACAGGTTGTTTTAAGAATCAATTTTCAAAATGCTATGTTCAATAAATTTATACCTGCCAGTTTTTATAATATGCTTGCCGGTATGCTGCTTTATATTGTAATGATTTACTTGATTCCAGGCGGAGGACTACAAGATGAAAAAGCGAATTAAGTTATTAAAGTTTATGATTATTATTATTTTTATTATTTTATTAGGACGAGGTTTCCAATTACAAATTATTCAGGGAGAACAATATTTTAGACTTGCTGAAAATAATAGAATATCAATTAGACCTATTAATGCTCCCAGGGGAAGAATATATTCTTCAGATGGTTCTACACTTGTGTCTAATAAACTTTCTTATAATTTATATTTTCAACCTAATGAACTTCCGCCTGGGGTAAGCAGAGATGATGTTTTTACACGTATGACTAAAACATCGGGTTATAATAGAGAAGAGTTAGAGAAAGATTTTCAGAGAGGAAAAGAAAGAAGTAGTCCAGGAGAGGGCATTCTAATAAAAAGAAATCTCAATGATCAGGAGATGGTTAGGTTAGAAGAAAATAGAGATATATTGCCAGGAATTCATATTAGAGAAGCCGCATTAAGAGATTATGTTTATGATAATACAGGTTCACATATATTTGGATATGTTGGAGAAATTGGAATTTCAGATCTTAAAAATTCATCAGAGAATGGACTTGATTATACCGGTGGTGATATCATTGGAATTACAGGTCTTGAGAGAGAATATGAGAATTATTTAAAGGGGGATAAAGGTTTTGAATCTATTCAGGTAAATCATTTAGGTCATAGAACAGAACTGCTTGATCAAAAAAGTCCAGAGCCTGGTCATGATTTATTCTTAAATATTGATTGGGATCTCCAAAAACATGTAGAAGAAATTATGGAACAATATATTACAGAATTGCAGGAAAAAGCAGAAGAGGATGATGATATAGCAATGCCTCAAGGTAGTTCTGCGATTGTGATGGAAGTTGAAACCGGTAAAATATTATCAATGGTAAGTTATCCTGATTTTAATCCTAATGATTTTGCAGATGGTTTTAGAACTAGCGATTATAATCAATTATTAGAGGATCCTTTAAAACCTTTAATAAATAGAAACATTATGACTACAGAATCTCCTGGTTCTATTTTTAAATTAGTAACTGCAACAGCAGCTGTTGAAAATCTTGATATTAAGGCAGATACTAGTTTTGTTGACAGGACAGGCAGATTTAATATTCCTGGATGGAGCAGAGCATTTACAAATTGGCTTGGATATGGAGAAGGGGAGATGTCTTTCACAAGGGCTATGGCTAGATCAAATAACATTATCTTTTATGAATTAGGTTATGAATTATATAAAGAATTTGGCGGTTCAAAATTAGTTGAAACAGCCAGAGAATATGGTTTAGGCAAGAAAACTGAAATTGATCTTCCTGAAGAAAGAAAGGGTCTGGTTCCAGATGGACAATGGAAAAGAGAAACCAGGGGAGAAAGTTGGTACCCTGGAGATTCAGTTAATATGTCTATTGGCCAGGGAGATACTTTAATAACCCCCTTACAGGCAGCTCAAATGACTGCAGCTGTGGCTAATAGAGGAGAGATTTATAAACCTAGAATGGTCAATGAAATAAGATCAGATTCAGGAGAACTAATTGAAGATTATCAACCAGAATTAGTAAAGAGATTACCTTATTCTAATAAGACATATGAAATTGTTGAAGAAGGTATGCTAGAAACTGTTATGCATGATAGAGGTACTGCTTCAACTCCTTTTTCTGATTTTCCAATCGATATAGCTGGCAAAACTGGTACAGCTCAGATGGGGAGTTCTGGTTCCAGTCATGCCTGGTTTGTTTCATATGGTCCTGTGCCAGAACCTGAAATTGCTGTAGTAATATTCATTGATCAGGGGGAAACAAGTAGCAATGCAGTACCAATAGCAGCAGATATTTACTCTTATTACTATGACCTTTTTTCTGAAGATGAAGAGATTGAAGACAGTGAGTAAGCAAAGGGGTATAATTAATGCAAATTATTAATACGAAAATGACGGCTAAAGGTGTTATAATTGACTTTGATTGGGATTGCGAATTTAATAGAATTAAAGAATCGCTTAAGGATCATTTTGAAGAAGCTGGTACTTTTTATGAAGGGACTGATCTTTATTTTAAGATTGGGCCTAAAGAATTAGGTTTAAAGTATTTTAAGGAATTATTTGAAATTGCAGAGAATTATTTAAACTCAGAAACAGGAATATATGTGATTGGTCAAGAAGATAATAAAAAGGGAGTTGATCTTTCTAAAGAAAAAAAACCAAAAAGGGAACCAATAATTGAAGAAGAGGTATCTTTTAAAGGAGATACTGTTTTAGTTAAGGGAACAATAAGATCTGGTCAGGCTGTTGAACATCCTCATAATCTTGTTATCCTTGGAGATGTTAACCCAGGGGCTGAAGTTAAAGCAGGCGGAGATATTATAGTTTTCGGTAGATTAATGGGCCTAGTCCATGCAGGAGCTGGTGGGAAAAAAGAGGCCCAGGTTGCAGCTTTAAAAATGGCACCTACTCAAATTCGAATTGCTAATAAGATATCACGTCCTCCAGAGGATAATAAAGCTCAAATATTTAGACCTGAGAAGGCATTTATAAAAGATGGTATGATTATAGTCGAAGAGATTGATTTTTAGATAAGCAGGAGGGATTATATTGCAAGGAAAAGCTATTGTAATAACATCAGGAAAAGGTGGAGTTGGCAAAACAACTACAACAGCAAATTTAGGAACAGCCCTGGCTATGCTTGATAAAAAGGTCTGTTTAATTGATGCAGATATAGGATTGAGGAACCTTGATGTAGTTTTAGGGCTTGAAAATAGGATTGTTTATGATTTAATTGATGTTGTTGAAGGCAACTGTCGTTTAGAACAGGCAATGATAAAAGACAAGAGAAATCAAAATTTATTTTTACTTCCTGCAGCGCAAACCAGAGATAAAGATGCAGTTAGTGAAGAGCAAATGAAAAGTTTAATAAATGATTTAAAAAAAGACATGGATTATATTCTTGTTGATTGCCCAGCCGGGATTGAGCAGGGTTTTAGAAATGCAATTGCAGGTGCTGATTTAGGCCTGATAGTTGCAACGCCAGAAGTTTCATCAGTTAGAGATGCTGATAGAATTATTGGACTCTTAGAAGCTGAGGGATTAAATGATCCTCAATTATTAATCAATCGGTTAAGAAGAGATATGGTTGATCGTGGTGATATGATGAATATTGATGATATTGTTGAAATTTTAGCAATTGAAATACTGGGAGTAATCCCAGAAGATGAAAATATAGTTATATCAACAAATAAAGGTGAGCCAATAGTCTTAAAAGATAAGACTTATTCTGGAAAAGCATTTAATAATATTGCTAAAAGAATGGAAGGTCAGGATATCCCATTAATGAAATTAGAAAAAGATACATTTTTTAATAAAGTCAAAAGAATTGTCGGTCTATCATAGGGGGCGATTAATATTAGTAGTATATTCGATAAAATCAAAGAATGGTTTATTTCAGATAATAAATCTGATACAAAAGGAGAGGGCAGCAAGAATATTGCAAAAGAAAGACTCCAGTTTATACTGGTTCAGGATAGAATTAAGCTTTCACCACAACAGATGGAAGAGATGAAGTCAGAACTTCTTGAGGTAATAAAAAAGTATATTGATGTTGATGACAATGAAATTGAAATGGATATCTCAAGAGAAGAAGAAATGATGGCTATGATTGCTAATTTTCCTTTGAAGAAAAGAAATTAAGGAGATTTATTTATGCACTGGAATAAAAAATTATTAAAACATATAAACATATATATTCCTGTTCTGGTGCTTTCTTTAATAATAATTGGTTTATTCATTATAAGTAGCGCTACAGGTATAGCTGATGGTTATTATCGACCTTTTGTTAGGACACAGATAGCTGCAGCAGTATTAGGAATTATTTTAATAATTCTTATGTTATTTTTTGATTATAGAATTTTAAAAGATTATGATTTAATAATTTATATATTGACAATAATAATGCTTGGTTTTATTTTTATTTTAGGAATAACAGTTTCCGGGGGCAGACGATGGATTTTAATTGGTCCTGTAAATTTCCAGCCTTCTGAAGTTTCAAAAATATTTATGATTATATTTCTGGCTGCTTATCTTGACAGAAATAAAAATAAATTAAATAGTTTAAAAGATCTCTTTAAAAGTCTATTATTTATTTTGCCCCCCTTTATATTAATCATATTACAGAATGATTTAGGAACATCTTTAGTTTTGATTTTTATTTTTGTGCTTATGTATTATGGTGCAGGTGGTAAATTAAAACATTTATTAATGATATTTGGCGGGGGATTTTTGATAATAGTTTTATTAATTACAAGTCATGTTATATTAGAAACTCCATTGCCATTTTTGCAGCAATATCAGTTAAACAGGTTAATAGCTTTTGTTAACCCAGATATAGACCCCTATGGTATTGGCTATAATATTATTCAATCTAAGATAGCTGTGGGTTCAGGTATGATTTCTGGGCGAGGTTTTCTGGCAGGAACTCAAAATCAATTGAATTTTCTTCCAGAAAAACATACCGACTTTATCTTTGCCGTATTAGCAGAAGAATTTGGTTTTATTGGCATTGCTGTAGTTTTGATAATATATTTATTACTTTTATTACAAATCTTAAAAGTAGCATCTAAAGCAAAGGACGGATTTGGGCAGCTTATATCTATAGGTGTTTTAGCTCTGTTTTTATTCCATATTCTTGAAAATGTAGGTATGGTTTTAGGGATAATGCCTATAACCGGGATACCACTGCCATTTCTTAGTTATGGTGGGAGTTCGATGGTTATCTCATTAATAGCTATTGGGCTTGTTATTAATATAAATATGAGAAGGAAAAAGATTATATTTTAGTTTTTTAAGGTGGTGGTAATTTGTCCGAGGTTTTTAGTCAGATTGATGATTTATTAATAAATGTAGATAGTCCAGAAAGATATATTGGTCAGGAATGGAATCAGATAGTTAAAGACTGGGATAGAATAGATTATAAAATATGTTTAGGTTTTCCAGATACTTATGAGATTGGAATGTCTCATTTAGGTTTAAAGATAATTTATCATATGTTAAATGAAGAAGAAAACTTATTATGTGAAAGAGTTTTTGCTCCCTGGATTGACATGGAAGAGCTTTTAAAAGAAAAAGATATCGGTCTTTTTTCTTTGGAAAACAAAAGAGAACTTAAAGATTTTGATTTATTAGGTTTTACCCTTCAGTATGAGATGAGTTATACTACTATATTAAATATGTTAAAATTAGGTAAAATGCCTGTTTATAGTTCTAAAAGAACTAAAAGTGATCCCTTTGTAATGGCTGGAGGATCAACTGTTTTCAACCCAGAGCCTCTTGCTCCATTTATTGATTTTTTTTATATCGGTGAAGCAGAAGAAAATTTACTTGATGTAATTAATTCTCTAAAATTATGGAATGAAGATGATTTAGACCGGGACATTATATTGGAAAATCTCTCTAAATTGCCAGGTGTTTATGTTCCATCCCTGTATAAACCTGGTTATACTGGTCAAAAGTTTACTGGCTTAAAACCTATAAGCCATGAGACTAAAACAAATATCAAAAGACAGCAGGTTAAGGATTTAAATGAAGCCTACTGTCCAACTGATTATATAGTACCATATATGGAAATAGTTCATAATAGGGCTGTTATAGAAGTATCCAGGGGCTGTCAGAGGGGCTGCAGATTTTGTGCGGCTGGTATGACTTATCGACCGACAAGAGAAAGGTCTGTTGAAAAAATCATTGAATTGTCAGATAAAACTCTAGCCAGTACTGGCTACGATGAAATTGCTCTTGCTTCGCTGAGTACAATTGATCATACCAAGATCAGAGAGATTTTAGATCAGTTAAGCAAAAGGTATGATTCCAGTAATATTAGCATTTCATTACCTTCATTAAGGGTTGATGAATTTTCAGTTGAGATGGCCAGGAATGTCCAGAAGATTAGGAGAAGCGGTTTGACCTTTGCTCCAGAAGCTGGAACTGATAGTCTGAGAAAAAGAATTAATAAAGGTATTAAAGAAGAAGATTTGTATAAGTCTGTTCAGGCGGCATTTTCCTATGGCTGGCATAGAATTAAGTTATATTTTATGTTAGGATTGCCTGGAGAGACTGAAGAAGATCTTTTAGGTATTGCTAATATGGCTAAAAAGGTTTTGGAAATAGGCCAGGAAATAAGAAAGAATACTGATCAAAGAATGAAAAAGATTGAAGTTCAGGTAAATGTAACTACTTTTATTCCAAAACCATTTACACCATTTCAGTGGGTTAAAATGGCCTCACTTTCTGAAATCAAAGATAAAATCAGTTTTCTTCAGAAACATTTGAGAAAGAAAGGTATTAATTTTGATTGGAATGATCCAGAAGTTAGTAGACTGGAGGGTTTAATTGCCAGAGGCGACAGAAGAATGTCAGATGTTATCTATGATGTCTGGCAGCAGGGGAGTCGTTTAGAGGGATGGAATGAGAACATTTATCCTGAGAGATGGTTTAAAGCTTTAAAAAAATTTAATATTGAAATTGAAAGCATTATTGGCAAAAAAAATCAAGATCAACCACTGCCCTGGGACCATCTGATTCCAGGGATCAATAAAGAATTTCTAAAAATTGAATATAAGAAATCACTTGCAATAGACGAGACTCCTGATTGTCGCTGGAGTTATTGTAGTGATTGTGGAGTCTGCTATAAACCTTATTCAGGTTTATGTCTGGAAAATAATCAGGTGATAGATAATGTTGATTAGAGCAAAGTTTGCCAGAGATTATAATTTAAGATATATCTCTCATTTAGAGATAATGGATACTTTTAGAAAAGGGATTAGACGTGCTGGTCTGCCAGGCGCTTACAGCCAGGGATTTAATCCTACTTTAAATTTATCACTTTCTCAACCTTTACCTGTGGGGATGGCTGGCGGTGGCGAGTTTTTAGATTTAGAGATAACAAAACCTCTTACTGGTGAAGGTTTTAAAGCTAGATTAAACTCGTTTTTACCTGATGGTCTCAAAATATTGGATGCCAGGTATATTCCAGATCAGACCGGTTTAAAATCTTTGCAGGCACTTTTAAACAGGGCAGAATATCATATTATAGCCAGAGGTAAATTAAAAGAAAATAGTGAAGAATTAATTAAAGAATTAATGAAAAAAGACGAGCTAGTTGTTATTAGAAAAAGGAGAAATAAACCAGATAGAGAATATGATATTAGACCACTTGTTTTTGATGCAAAAGCGTTATCAGATGATAAAATTTCTTTTTTAGTAAGTACAGGCAGTTCAGGTAATGTTCGTCCTGAAGAAATAATTAAAGCTTTACAGAAATTAGAATCAGAAATACCTGATCATTCTGTAATTGATTTTTATCGATCAGGACTTTTTGTAGAAATGGGAGAAAAAATAATTTCCCCGCTTAGTGATCAGGTTTTGGAGGAGAGATAAGATGTGAGTAAGAAGATTTTAATCAATTCAGGTATTCGTGAAAAGAGAGCGGCAATATTAGTCAATGATAATTTAGATAATCTATTTTTTGAAAGAGATACTTATGAACGTAATGAAGGAAGTATATACAGGGGAAAAGTTAAAGATGTACTACCAGGTATGCAGGCTGCCTTTGTAGATATAGGCAGTGAACGTAATGGTTTTCTTCATATAAATGATGCTTATCCATTATTTAATGATAAACAGAGAAAGAATTTTTCAAAAAGAAAATTAAAAATTAATCAGGTTTTAAATCCTGGACAGGAAATTATGGTTCAGGTAACTAAAGAACCAATTGGAGAAAAAGGGCCTAAATTAACCTGCAGAGTTAGCCTACCAGGAAGGTATTATGTTTTTCTTCCAAATGAAAATAGAATAAATATCTCGAGACGGATTAGAGATCATGGAGAACGGGGTAGATTAAAAAATATAACTAAGAATTTAATCAATGGCAATACCGGTGTTATTATTAGGACAAATGCCGCAAATAAAGATAAAAAGCTTTTGAAGATGGACTATAATTTTTTAAATTCATTATGGCAGAGAATATTGTCCCGTTATAAAAGATCTAGAGCCCCTAAGTTGCTTCATAGTGATATTAATTTAATTCACCAGATAGTTAGAGATCATTTAGGTTCAGACATTGACAGGGTTGTAATTGATGATAGAGAAGATTATAAAAACCTTTCTGAATTTGCAGAAAGACTTGATCCAGACATTAATTCCAGGATATTTTTATATCAAAGAGAAAGACCTATCTTTGAAACTTATGGAATAGAGCAGGAATTAGACAAATTAATGCGTCGTAAGGTCTGGCTTAAATCAGGGGGCCATGTTGTTTTTGATTCAACTGAAGCTTTGGTGGCAGTTGATGTTAATACCGGTAAATACGTTGGCAAAAAAAATCTCCAGGATACAGTCTTTAAAACCAACCTTGAAGCTGCCAAAGAAATTGCCAGACAATTAAGATTAAGGGATATTGGCGGAATAATTATTATAGATTTTATTGATATGGATATTGAATCCAATAGAAAGAAGGTTCTTGAAGTACTAGAACAGGAACTAGCAAGGGATAGGACCAGAACATCTATTCTGGGTTTAACAAAACTTGGTCTGGTTGAAATGACCAGAAAGAAAGTCAGAGAAAGATTAAGCGAGTTAGTTCAAAAAGAATGCCCTTATTGTGAGGGTACAGGTAGAATAGTTGCTGAAACGACAATGGCTTTTAAAGTAATAAGAGAACTTAATTCTCTTGCTTCAAGAGAAAATTTTGATGCCATATTATGTGAAGTTCATCCAGATGTAGCTGCAGTTTTAATTGGAAATGGTGGCGAAAAGTTAAATCAACTAGAAAGGGATCTGGATAAAGATATTTATATTAGAGGAAATAATGAATTACACCGGGAAGATTTTGAGGTTATTAAAAAAGGAAGCAAAGAAGAATTAAAAAATCTTGCTTTACCTGTTCAATCTGGACAAAAATATAGACTAAAAATTGAAGATCAGCATTCTGAAAATAGTTCCTCTGGAATAAGCAGGTATAAAGGCTATATAATCATTGTTGAAAATGCTGGTGATAGAGTAGGTCAGGAATGCCGGGTTAAGATTGATTCAGTTCATAGAACTTATGCTAAAGCAAAACTACTCTCCAATTCTTGACTTTAATAAGCTTATATGATAATATTTTATCCTGTAGGGACTAAAATTAGTGCCTGCCTGACCAAAACCGCGCAGGAAAGGGCTAGTATAAATGGCAGCAATGTCTCCCTGAACTGGCGAGTCTGAGGTAAAGGAGGTGGATTTTATGTATGCAATTATAAAAACCGGTGGAAAGCAATATCGTGTTAACGAAGGTGATATTTTAAAAATTGAAAAATTGACAGAGCCTGAAGGAGAAACAATTGATTTTGATCAGGTCCTTGCTATTTCTGGTGATGAAGGTTTAAATGTTGGTCAACCATTTATAGAAGATGCTAAAGTTGAAGCAACTGTTTTAGAACACGGTAAAAACAAAAAAGTTACGGTGTTTAAGTATAAACCTAAAAGTCGTCAGCGTACCAAAACTGGACATAGACAGCCGTATACCAGAATTAGAATTGATTCAATAAATGGATAATTATTAATTGAAATTTTAATAGATTTTATTTTCAGATACAGGGGGTGAGGATAAATGGCAACGAAAAAAGGTGTTGGTAGTTCGAAGAA
>CAZLCX010000002.1:38876-85169 GCA_964558325.1 uncultured Halanaerobiaceae bacterium
GATACAGGGGGTGAGGATAAATGGCAACGAAAAAAGGTGTTGGTAGTTCGAAGAATGGTCGCGATAGTGAATCGAAACGACTTGGAGTAAAAGAATTCGGTGGAGAATTTGTTACTGCCGGCAGTATCCTGGTCCGACAGCGGGGGACTAAATTTCATCCAGGTTTTAATGTTGGCCGGGGAAATGATGATACCCTCTTTGCCAAAGTAGACGGTTACGTGAATTTTGAAAGACCAAGTAAGAAGAAACGTAAAATTAGCGTTTACACTCCAGAACAGTATGAAGTTATGGCTCAATAAATACTGTTTTGAATAATTTTTTAAACTCCCTCAGTACATGGTGCTGGGGGATTTTTATATCGAGCCTACAGGAGTGATTATATGTTTATAGATAAAATTGAGATTAAAGTAAAGGCAGGGCGCGGTGGTAATGGAGCAGTCAGTTTTCGCCGTGAGAAGTATGAACCGCAAGGAGGTCCAAATGGTGGCGACGGCGGCGATGGTGGTGATGTCATTTTAAGGGTGGATAAAGGTTTAAACACCTTAAGTCACTTAAGATATAATAATGTATATAAGGCTAAAGATGGTAAAAGAGGCCAAGAAAAAGGAAAGACAGGCAAAGAAGGAGAAGATTTAATCTTAAATGTTCCTCCAGGAACAATAGTTTATGACTCAACTGGTAATGAATTAGCGGATTTAACTGAGCCAGAATCAGAATTTATTGTTGCTAGAGGTGGACAGGGTGGACGAGGGAATGCCAGGTTTAAGAGTTCAACTCGCCAGGCTCCTAAATTTGCTGAAGAAGGTCAGCCAGGAGAAGAAAAGGACCTGGAACTTGAGTTAAAACTTTTAGCTGATGTTGGGCTCGTTGGATTTCCTAATGTTGGTAAATCAACTATAATTTCAAAAATATCAGCAGCCAGACCTAAAATTGCCAGTTATCATTTTACAACAATTAGCCCTAATCTTGGAGTTGTAGAATATGATCAGTATTCATCGTATGTGGTGGCAGATGTGCCTGGCCTAATTGAAGGAGCCCATAAAGGAGAAGGGTTAGGAGATGAATTTTTACGTCATCTAGAAAGAACAAAATTATTAGCCCATGTAATTGATGCTTCTGGAATCGAAGGTCGAGATCCAAAAGAAGATTTCAAAAAAATAAGTAATGAGTTAAGAAGTTTCAGTAAAAAATTATCAAGATCACCTCAGATAGTTGTTTTAAATAAAATAGATCTTTTTAATGATCGTCAGGAAGTTGCTGAATTAATGAAATACTTTCAGGATGGTGGTTATGAGGTTTATCCTGTCTCAGCAGTTACTGGAGAAGGAATCAAGGTATTAAAGAAAGATCTCGGAAGATTAATTACAGAATATGAAACACCTGAAGAGATTATAGATTCTAAAGAAAAAGATATGGTCGTAATAACACCTGATTTCCAGGAAAAGGGGCCAGAATTAACTGTAGAAAAAATAGGGGATAAATACTATGAAGTTAAGGGAGAATTGGTAAAAAGGCTTGTTAGCAGGACTGATTTGAGTAATGATGCAGCTGTAAGAAGAATGATTCATATTCTAAGAAAAGAAGGTTTATATGATCTTTTGGCAAATGAAAATATTCCTTCTGGAGCAACAGTAAGAGTTGGAAGTTTAGAATTTGATTATATTTTATAAGAATGGGGGTGTTATTGATGAATTTAACTGGCAAGGATAGAAGTTATTTAAGGGCCGAAGGTCATGGAATGGATCCATTATTACAGATTGGTAAAGATGGCCTTTCAGAATCAACTATTGATAAAACAGAAGAATTATTAACAGATCATGAATTGATTAAATTGAGAGTATTAGATAATAATCAATTATCAGCTAAAGAATCAGCACAAAAATTAGCTGAATTAACAGATTCCAGTGTAGTTCAGGTTATAGGTCATGTAGCTTTACTTTACAGAGAAAATCCTGAAATATCTGGATATAATATACCTCAATAGGCAGGATTTTTCGGAGTTTACTTGAATAATTAAGGTAGCATGTAAAAAGGAGGCTTATTATGAGTCAAATCAAAATAGTCACAGATAGTTGTTCGGATCTTCCGGACCATATAATTAAAAAATATGATATCAAGATGCTACCTACTCCGGTACATATAGGAAATGAAAGTTTTCTTGATGGAGAAACTTTAACAAATGAAGAGTTTTATCAGAAATTAGAAGAAGGAGTCATGCCCTCTACCTCACAGATTTCTCCAGACAGATATGAGAAAGTTTTTAGAGAAGAACTTGATAAAGGCAACCAGGTACTGGCTTTGTGTTTTTCTGGTGAATTGAGTGGGATTTTTCAATCAGCTGCCCTGGCTAAAAAGAATATTGGCACTGAAAATATTAAAGTCATTGATACCAGAGGTGCTTCCATAGGTTTTGGAATTACTGTCTTAAGAGTTGCCAAAGCTGTGGAAGAAGGAAAATCATTATCAGAACTAGTCGATTTAGCTGTGGATAGTTCAGCTTATATGGAACATATCTTTGCAGTCGGTTCAATTGAGATGCTTAAAAGGGGAGGTCGTATTTCAGGTGGCAAAGCCCTAATAGCTAATGTATTAAATATAAAGCCGATTTTGCATTTTGAAGATGGTAAAATTATACCTTATTCAAAGGTCAGAGGTAAAAAAAAGATGCTTCAATTTTTGATTGACGAGATGGAAGATTCTGGTGTAGCCTTAGAATCTGAAATGATTGGAATAAATCATTCAGCCTGTCCTGAATTAGCTGATAGAATTAGGAAAAAGATTAAAACTAAGTTTGGCGCTGAAGAATTTCTTATTGGGGAGATAGGGGCTGCCATTGGTTCTCATGCCGGGCAGGGTACTGTTTCTGTTTTTTTCAGAGGAAAAGAAAGAGTTGCTGAACCAGAAGTAGTTTGATAACTAATTCTGGTAAGCACTCTCACTTTTAATTTTCTTTTTAGAATCTGAGATAACTTTTGTTTCCCAGACCCTAGTATGATAAATAGCCAATCCAACCAGAGAAATTATCAGGTTACTTAAAATCATTGAATACCAGACTCCGGTAGGTCCAAAACTTGTAAATTCTCTAAAGAATAGAATCAAAGGTATTCTAAGAGCCCATAAGCGACCTACCATCATAATCATTGAATAAACAGTATGGCCTGAGCCCTGATAGGTACCAATAAAGACCTGGAAGAAACCCATTAATGGAAGGGTTAGAATTATTAACTGCAGGTAATCAACTGTCTGATTAAAAACAGTTATATCTTCGGTAAAAAAACCAGTTAGATTTGGGATGAATCGATAAAATAGTAGGCCAGCTCCTCCCATAATAACAGTTGATAAAAAGGCACTTCTTTTAATTGCAGATCTAGCTCGCAGAATCTGATCTGCTCCAAGATTTTGGCCAACTATTGTAGCCAGAGCTGTCCCAATTCCCATTGCCGGCATTAAAACGAATGATGAGATGCGATTTCCAATACCAAAAGCAGCTATAGTTTCATTGCCATAGGCAATTATAAAAATATTTAAAAACATAAAACCAAATGCAGCCATTGACTGACCTATACAGTTAGGAAGTCCGACTTTAAATAAATTAATAATTCTTTCGCTAGGTATTAAATCTTTATAATCAATAACTAATTTATTATCCTTGGCAGAAAATAAAGTTTTAAGCCCATAGGCGGCAAAAATTCCTCTAGAAAAAACTGTGGCAATAGCAGCACCGGCTATCCCAAAATTAAAGACAAATATCAACAGGGGATCTAAAATAATATTTAAAACTAATGATGATAGTTTTAATTTCATTGGGGTCATTGTGTCGCCCTGCCCCTGCAGGATTGCGGCATAGGCCAGGAATAAAAAGAGGCTGGGCATACCTAGCAACATTATTCTTAAAAAAGCTACGCCATTAATAAGGACTTCGCCCTCTGCCCCCATCAGGCTGACAATCTTATAACTGCCAAGGGCAGCAGGTAATCCTAAACCCAGAGAAAGAATAATAGATATTGAAATGAGTTCTCCGGCAGTTCTTCTGGCTTCTTTTCTTTTACCATTGCCTATATATTGAGCTATTAAAGAAGTTCCGGCAATATTCATGCCCATACCAATAGCCAGAAAGAAAAAGATAACTGGCCAGACTAAAGTCATGGCTGCCATTGGAATAGAGCCTAGTTGACTTACAAAATAAGTATCTGTAATATTATAAGTAGATTGAACAACATTGTTCATTATAATAGGTCCAGCCAGGACCAGGATTGCTTTTGTGATATTACCATTTAAAATTAATAGTTGATTTTTATCAAGTTGAGTCAAAATTATCCTCCTCATAAGTTCTAAATTGAAATCTTTTATAATTATATATCTTTTAATAAGTAAATGCAAGTAAATAATTAATATATTTAAAGTTTTTGGGGTGAATTAAATGCTGATTGTTGAATTAAAGTCTATAAAAAAATCATTTGGGATAGAGGAGGTTATTACAGATTTTGATCTTTCTCTGCAAAAAGGGGAAAGAATAGGATTAATTGGTAGGAATGGTAGCGGTAAAACTACAATCTTTAAAATTTTAGCCGGCCTGGAAGAACCAGATTCCGGTGAAATAATTATTAATAACGAGATAGAAATAGGAATATTAAGTCAGCAGCCAGATCTAAATCAAAAAAATACAATTTTTGAAGAATGTCTTGAGGTATTTGCTAGAGAAATTAAATTACAGCAAAGGTTGAGTAACTTAGAAGATGAAATTGCTAATTCAGACTCAGAGGCAGAAACAGACCGACTGCTAAAAGAATACAGTAAAATTCAAGAAAAGTTTGAACAGTCAGCCGGTTATAGTTATGAAAGTAAAATTAAACAGGTTGCCATTGGTCTTGGATTTAAACATGAAGAATTAAATAAAAGGATTGAAATGCTAAGTGGTGGTGAAAAAACCAGGGTTGGTCTGGTTAAGTTACTTCTTGAGGAACCGGATTTATTGCTGCTTGATGAACCCACAAACCATCTTGATATTGAATCAGTTGAATGGCTTGAAGAATATTTGAATAATTATCCAGGTTCAGTTATTATCATCTCCCATGATCGATATTTTTTAGATAGAACTATCAGCAGAATAGTGGAGATTGAATTTGGAGAAAATGAAGATTACCCAGGAAATTATTCATTTTATTTAGAAGAAAAGGAACGGCGATATGAAATTCGGCTTAAAAAATATCAGGAACAGCAAAAAAAGATTAAAAAAATTAAGGAACAAATTGAACAGTACCGGGTTTTTGGTAATGCTGGAGCTGGTGATAATGCAAAATTTCATCGTCAGGCAAAAAGTCTTGAGAAAAAGCTGGAAAAGTTGGAGCGAATTCCTAAACCCCGTAAAAAAGAAAATATATCACTTAATCTACAGCCAGCAACCAGGAGTGGAGATGAAGTTTTAAAAATAAAAGATCTTGAATTTAGTTTTCCAGGAAAAAAACTTCTTGATGGTGTTGATTTAGAACTATTTAGAGGTGACAAGACTGCATTAATTGGCCCCAATGGTTCAGGCAAGACCACATTATTAAAAATGATTTTATCAGATATAGAGCCTGATTCTGGTAGGATAAAAATTGGTCATGGGGTAGAAATTGGTTATTATGCCCAACAGAAACCAGTATTTAATTCTGAAGATACAATGCTCCATGCTTTACAGATGAAGACAGGCCTTAAAACAGGAGAAGCTAGAGATTTATTGGCTAAATTTCTTTTTAGAGGGGAAGATGTCTATAAAAAAGTAGGTGCCTTAAGCGGCGGAGAAATTTCCAGGTTAAGACTTTTACAATTGATGCATAGCAGTGCCAACTTTTTAATCCTGGATGAACCTACCAATCATCTTGACCTTGATTCAAGGGAGATACTGGAGGCCTCCTTAAATGATTATCAGGGAACAGTTCTGGTGGTATCCCATGATCGTTATTTTTTAAATAAAGTTGTTGATAAAATCTATGAAATAAAAAATCGAGAGATGATCAAATTTCTTGGTGATTATGATTATTATCTAAGGAAAAGAAACGACCTTTATTCCAATCAGGAGGCTGAACCCGGTGAAACGGAAGTTAATCAGGTTGGTAAAGATGAAAAATTTTATTATGAACAGAAGGCCAGGCAGCGGGCTAAAAGAAAAAGAGAGAGAAAGGTTAATCAACTTGAAACAAAAATAGCAGAGTTAGAAAATAAAAAAGAGGAAATTGAATTAGAGATGATTACAGCCAGCTATAATAGTGAGATTGAGAAACTCAATCAGCTTGAACAGAAAAAGAAAGAGTTAGATAGTGAGCTCAATCAATTATATTCTCAATGGGAAGAGGTTATTTAACTTTAATTGTGCATTAACACTATCTTGACATAGAGAGGCTGATCTGTTAATATTATTAAGGAATTACAAATTAATAAGCCCCCGTAGCTCAGTGGATAGAGCACTGGCCTCCGGAGCCAGGAGCGTAGGTTCGATTCCTACTGGGGGTACCATTTTTTAATAAAATAATAATTATTTAGACGCAGTCCTGATAAAGGAGTGGGTCTATTTTGCTTTTATTTCCCTCCTACATCAACCCTACACCAACACTTCATTAATTCGCTCTCATTAATTATTTTATAAACAAATTTCAAATCAAATAAAGGATAAAACCGTTTGAATCTTTAATATTATTATTAAGCCTAAAATATTCTTATAGGAGGAGTGAGCAAGGTGAAATCAGTCAGAAAATATCTATATTTTAATACTGATCAGCGAATGGAATTAATTAATATTACAGGTAAGGTAAGATTTATTTTAGAAGAAAGTGGTATCAAAGAGGGGTTATGTCTGGTCAATGCTATGCATATCACAGCCAGTGTCTTCATTAATGACGATGAGAGTGGCCTTCATCAGGATTATAAAGAATGGCTTGAAGAACTGGCACCTCATGAACCGGTCTCACAGTATGCTCATAATGGCTTTGAGGACAATGCAGATGCCCATTTAAAGCGTCAGATTATGGGTAGAGAGGTTGTGGTAGCTGTGACCGATGGCAAGCTTGATTTTGGCCCCTGGGAGCAGATATTCTATGGAGAATTTGATGGCCAGAGAGAAAAAAGAGTCCTTGTCAAGATAATCGGTGAATAGCTATGATCCTTTCAGGCAGAGAGATTAAAAGAAAAATAGGTAATGAGATTATAATTGATCCCTTCTCAGAAGATCAGGTCAATCCAAATAGTTATAATTTAAAACTTCATAATCAATTATTGGTCTATAAGGAAGATGTTCTGGATTTAAAAGAAGAAAATACCACAGAAGAAATAATAATTCCATCTGACGGTTTAATCCTTGAGCCAGGTAAGCTTTATCTAGGCAGAACCGTTGAATATACAGGCACAGATAAATATGTACCGATGCTGGAAGGCAGATCTTCCATAGGCCGGCTTGGCTTATTTGTTCATATTACTGCCGGTTTTGGGGATATCGGTTTTAAAGGTTACTGGACTTTAGAGATTTTTTGCATTCAGCCAGTTAAAATCTATCCAGAAATAGAGATTTGTCAGATTTATTATCATACCATTAAAGGCGATTATGATAAATATATTAGTGGTAAATATCAAAATAATCAGGGGATCCAGAAAAGCCTGCTTTATCAAGATTTCAAGAAAGATTCATTTATTTAAAGTTAATTACAAATCCAGATTATCAGGGGGAAACATAATGAGAGAAGAATTTTCTGAGTTTTATTATCCAACAGATTCAGAGCTAGAAAAGCTCTGGCAGGAAGGAATCTTTATCTTTGATACAAATATATTACTAAGTTTATATAATTTGAGTCAAGAAACCAGCAATAGAATCCTTGATATTTTAGAGGGTATGAGTGATAGGATCTGGCTTCCATATAATGTGGTTTATGAATATCATCAGAATAGATTGAATGTAATAATGTCGATTTATAAAGAGACAGAGAATTTAAAAACAGATCTAATCAAAGGTTTTACCAATTATATTCAATCAAAAATAGTTGACCATAAAGATCAGTATACCCCAATCTATAACTGGGAAGAGATAGAAGATATAATTTTAAAGATGAAAACAGAATTTAATGATTATATTGAGGCTGAGGCTGCTAGGCTGCCAGCTAGATTTAAAGAGGATGATATCCGTTCCAGATATTCAAAAATATTTAAGAATAGAATCGGGGATAAATTAACGGAAAAAGATTTAGAAGAGATATATCAGGAGGGAGAAATCAGATATGAAAAAGGGCTCTCTCCTGGTTATAAGGATAAAAATAAGAAGAGTAGGCTGGACTATAACTTTGATGATAACAGGAAATATGGCGATCTGATTATCTGGAAACAGATACTTAAAAAAGCAGAAACAACTGAACAGCCAATTATTTTTATAACAGATGAAACAAATGGGGACTGGTGGCAGCAGGCTGGAGGTCTAAACTTTGGGCCCACCTATTTTATGAAAAAGGAAATGGAAGAGCGAAAGACCTTATTTCATATGTATAGTTCCCTGGACTTTTTCAGGGGATTAGAAAATAATTTGAATATTAAAATTGAAGAAAATCAACTTCAGGAGATTAAAAATAATGCAGTTTCTGAACTTGATTTGGATGAATTAAAAATAGAACTAAATCTTAAATCAGAAAAGTATACTGAAGACGAGTTAGAATTATTTAAGTCAAAGGTCACCAATCGGCTTAATAAGTTGCAGAGAAAAAAGAATTATAGACTGAATTCTATATCTTCCATGCAGGTTGAAATAGATGAACTGGAAAATACATTAGCTATTATAGAAAAGCTTTAAATATATAGTTTAAATCTTAATTTCACTGCTGAGATGGCAATAGATGCTCTCTCTTGATCGAGGATATCAAAAAGGTCCATGATATTTAAGTTAAAAATATTTTTTTCGGTGTAAAGATAAAAAGCTAATTGGATTAAAGCCTGCTCCTGACAGGATAAAGATTTCTTGAAAATCTGGGGTTTTATTTTAAGATCTTTAAAATCTAAAAATAATCCAGGTTTTTCTCTGAATTTTTTTAAGCTTGATAGAATGTAAAAGAGGGCGAGAACCTTTTGGGATTTCCCAGATACTTTAACTTTTTTGATTAAATAGTTGTAATATTTTTGATGGCTCTTACTTAAAAAATAAATGGTACCTTTATCTGCTTGAAAATTAGAAAATTTATTAGAATTGTCAAGTTGATCTTTTAGACTGGCAATGTTACCGGATTTTCCTCTCATTCTATCCTCCCTCTTTAAAACTTTGCTGTTATGTCTGGATAAGCCGGTTCCTGCAAACCGAACATCTGTATAAATATTTTATCATAAGCGGTATTAGTCAGCAAGTCTTTAAATAAAATCTACTTTAAAAAATTAGACCTCTGATAATTATTATCAGAGGTCATTAATAAATAATATAATTGCTATAATAAAAATCATTTAAGGTGATAAACCATTATATCAACTTTTTTATTCATGTAGGTTGTTTTTTCTATTATCTCCCAGCCCAATTTGAGGTAAAGGCCAGTTGCATGTCTTGTAAATAGATAATATTTATCCAGCCCAATAGCTTTAACTTCCTGATTTACTCTGGAGATTAATTCAGTTGCTATTCCCTGTTCTCTTTCTTCAGGTAAAACATAAACATCGGCCAGCCAGGGACCTAATTCAGGTCTGGTTTTCATATCGTTTTCAATTAATGAAGCAGTTCCAACAGGTTTGTTATTAATTAAAGCAACAAAACAGGCAGGTATTTCTTTTTTATTTAGCCTATTTTTTAAATCCTGGTACCATTTAATGGGACTGGAATCTTCATAATAGACCCCCCATTGATTGTATAACCAGACACTAACTTCAGGCAGATTTTCCTTTGTTTCTGCTAGATATTTTATCTCCATTTATTATCACAACCTTTATTAATATATTCTAATAATCTAATTCTTGATGAAAGACCAATATACCTGCAATAATTAAAATTTTTATTATTAAAAACAGGTCAAAGGTCTAATAATCTTAAATTTGCTTCATATTGTATTTTTATTTTGATATAATTAAATCAGAACTTATAAATATTAATTTCCCTTCCAATGAAAGATCTATATTATTTATTTTGGATTTATTTATTTTATTTTTCAAAAAAGGAGGGGATAATTATGGATTATCAATCTATTACAGAAATATATCAGGAAATTCAGAAAACTCATCAGGAAGATCCAGAATGTGTAAACCTAATTTATAGTTATCAAGTCAGTCCGGATTATAGAGACCTTCCTAAGGAATTTAATCAAGACTTAGTTGCCAGCAAAGAAATTAACTTAATATGTGATAAAAGTAAATTAAAACAGGAATTAAAAAAAGAAATTGATCGTCAGTTTAGATCAAGTGGACTGGTTTCATTATTGATCTTTAATTTTGATGCAGTTAAAATTAAAAAAAATAAATTAAATTATAAATATTGGAATCTATTATTTTTAAGATTATCAGAAATAATATCTCAAAGAATTCGTAAAGCTGATATTCTAGCAAGATGGAGTAAAGATGTATTGTTGATTGTAAATCCTGATACCAGGCTTTCAGCAGCTATTAATTTAGGTAAAAGAATTAAATCAGAAATTAATAAGCAGAGATTTGATGAAATTGCTAAAATTGATTGCAGGTTTGGCGTTACAACTTTGCGTTCAGGGGAAAATTATAGGGATTTGCTAAATAGAGTAGAACCTGCCATTGATCTTTTAAAAGAAAAAGAAGAAATTGATCTCTATATTTTTAGTTAAATATTATATAATAAAACAGCCTGGCTCTCCAGGCTGTTTTTGGTAGACTTTAATATAATTTGACTCTGCTAATATAGAAATTTTCATTTTATTGGGTTAGTTTTCTTATTAGCATATTACTATCAGTTAGATAGATGTTATTTTGATTATCCAGTTTTATTGAAAGTATTCCATCGGTAAGCTCTTCATATTTCCAGGTCTCATCACCATCTTTATCTAACTTAATTAAATTTGTATCTGTACTTCCAGAATAGATGTTATTAGTAGAATCAATATCTATTGATTGAATAGTACTACTATGGCCGTTATATGTCCATAACCTGGTACCATCCTGGTTAAACTTTCTGACACCATTGTCCCTGCTGCCTGTAATAATATTGTTTTCATTATCAACAGCGATTGCTGTTACAGCATCCCAGTGACGATTATATTGCCAGACCTGATTGCCATCTGCATCTATTTTTCTTAAAGTTTTATCAGTACTACCACTGAAAACATTTCCTTCAGAATCAACTGCTACAGCATGGACAGGAGCATTATGGCCTTCAAATGTCCATAATCTGGTTCCCTCAGGGTCAAATTTTCTTACAAAATTATCACGACTGCCGGTATAGACATATCCATCAGAATCAACAACGATAGATGTGACATTAGACCAGTGACGGTCATATTGCCAGATTTCTTCTCCATTACTGTTAATTTTTCTTAAAGTGTTGTCAGAACTTCCACTATAAATATTACCTTCATTATCTAAAGCGATTGCCTGTACAGGACCGTTATGTCCAGTAAAGTTCCAGATAAGATCACCATTAGAATCGAATTTCCTTACAGCATTATCTGTAGTTCCAATATAAATATTATTGTTGTTATCAACGGTTATTGACTGGGCATTAAAGTTTTCTAGTTTATGCTGCCATTCTTCGACAACTGCTTGTTTTTCCTGGGCGAAAACAGATACTCCAGGAGCGATAAATGAAATAGTAATTACTGAGAAGATAATAAATAGACATATAAACCAAGAAATTTTAAAGTTTTTCTCAAGCATCTTTAATCATCTCCCTTAAATTATCACTATAAATTAACTTAACTTAATAATAACATAATTTGTTTAATTTAACTAGTGAACTATTTTAATAAAGATAAGAGAGGTAATAAATTTATCTTGTGTCAGGATAATCAATTATTCTGCCTTCCCAGGTTCTAATTTTTATATGCTCATTACCCTGGGATATATTGTAGATAGGATTAATTGGTGTCTTCCCATATCCTCCAGGTGCATTAATTATATATGTGGGAATAGCCATTCCAGAAGTATAGCCTCTAAGCTTTTCCATTATATTTATGCCAGTACTAACTGAAGTTCTAAAATGACCGGTACCTTTTACTTTTTTGGCATGAAAGATGTAATAGGGTTTAACCCGGGCTCTTAATAATTCTTGATTTAATTTTTTCATTACATGGGGACTATCATTTATACCTTTTAATAATACTGCCTGATTACCTAATGGAATTCCAGCCTTACTAATTTTGTCTGTAGCCTGGAAAACTTCTTTAGTTAATTCTTTAGGATGGTTGACCTGAATATTCATATAAAGGGGGTGATATTTTTCTAGCATTTCACATAACTCATCAGTAATTCTCTGGGGCATAGTTACCGGAACTCTGCTTCCGATTCTAATAATTTCTACATGGTCAATAGCCTTTAATTTTTTTAAAATTGGCTCCAATTGATCATTAGTCATGGTTAAAGGATCTCCGCCAGTTAATAATACATCTCTAATTTCCTGGTTATTTTTTATATATTCTATACTTTCATTAATTTCTTTCTGAGTCTGGTGGTGGTCAGTCTGGCCTATTTCTCTTCTCCGCTGACAGTGTCTGCAGAACATTCCACAAATATTAGTTAATTTGATAATGAGCCGATCAGGATATCTTCTGGTTATGGTACCTGCCGGGTTAGTTAGTTCTTCATCCATTGGATCTAATTTTCCGCCAAAATCCTGTAATTCAAAAGAAGAGGGGAGGGACTGTTTGCCTATTACACAATCAGGATTATCAGGATTAATTAAACTTAAAAAATAAGGGGATATTGCCCAGCGATATTTTTCTTCAATATCTTTAATTTCCTTTAGTCTTTCTTCAGGCAGTTTAATTAAAGATTTTAATTCTTCGACAGTAGATATTCTATTATCTAACTGCCATTTCCAGTCATCCCATTCATCAGCTGTGGCCTGCATTTTGAACATGATTTTTTCTTTATTTTTATTTAATTCTTTTTTTAAGTTTAAGCCAGTTTTGATTTTTGGGCTTTCATCTAAATAATCTTTTATAGTATTTCTAAGTTCTTTAGCCCTTTTTAAGGCGACTTTTTTATTTTTGTCTAATTCTTTTTTCATATTAATCTCCTTTCATTTACTCAATTTTGTTGATGTTTTCCAGAAGTTTTATGATTTTTGAAAGAGAAATAAGAATTAAGCCAGGAAGTAATAAAAATAATGTGGAAATAAATACAATGCCAACAACTACGGCTACTTCTGGAATATCTAATACATAAATGAGGGAATGTTCAGGTATTATATCTGTAAAGAGAGTTAAGCCAATAATTAATATTGAGATAATGATTAATACTAGACCTATTAAAGATAAAATAAAATTAAAAAGTTTATTCATTTTATTAACTCCTCATATTTAAATTGGGTAAAAGTATCCATAAAATAATAATATCAATAAATTATCCAGTATGCAAATATCCTGTAATTAAATTAAACTTTTTCTGATTGTATGTTATAATATAAGATGATAGTATTTAAGTTGTATATAGTTTATGAGGAGGTTTTTCTTTTGGGTTGCAGTCTTCCCCTAATTGGGGCCATGATAGGATTTTTAGTTTTTAATATACCAGGAGCTATACTTGGAGCTCTGATTGGTTATTTATTTGAGGGTGATTCAGGTAGTACTAGCAGAAGATATTCATATAGCAGTCGTAATCTTCAACAACAGGAATTTTATAAAAATTTATTTGGGTTACTGGCCGTTTTTGCCCAGGGAGATGGATCTGTTTCTAGAGAAGAAATAGAAATAGTTGATCATTTTGTTAGACATGAATTGAATTTAAGTGAACAGGATAGAAAAATGGCAATTAAATTTTTTGATCAGGCAAAAAGAAATGGCTATGATCTAAAACATTATGCAGAAAATATTGCAAAATTAGTGAGATATAATCCTAATATTTTAAATTCTATAATGAATCTTTTATTCCGCTTAAGCGATGCCAATAATGGGCCCAGTCAAAAGCAGGAAGATTTTTTAGATGAATTACAATTTATTTTTAGACTAAGTCATGACAGAAATTATAGAAATACCAGTTATCAGGGTAGAAGAACCGGTTCCAGCAGAATGTCTACCAGGAACCGGCTAAAGGAAGCTTATGAGACTCTTAATTTGGAGCCAGATGCTGATAAAAGTCAGGTTAAGAAAAAGTATCGTGAATTAGCCAAAAAATATCATCCAGATAAGATAATAGCTAAAGATTTACCAGATGAATTTGTTGAGATGGCTAAAGAAAAATTCACTGAAATTCAAGCTGCTTATGAAGAAATTATGAAAAGTAAAAGAAGTCAGTAATTTATTTTTGGGAGTTTTTATGCTCCCTACTTAGCTCAATATAATGTTTAGCTGAATCTTTTATTCTTTCTCTCTCTTTTTTAGTGGTTTCTCTGATAACTTTACCAGGTAAACCGACAACCAGACTATTAGGTGGGATTTCTTTATTTTCTGGAATTAAAGCATTGGCGCCGATAATACTTCCAGTTCCAATTTTAGCACCATTTAAAATTGTTGCACCCATACCTATTAAACATTCATCTTCAATAATACATCCATGAATAATAGCTGAATGTCCAACGGTAACATTTTTGCCGACTGATACTTTTTGATTGCTTTCAACATGGATTGTGGCATTATCCTGAATATTTGAACCTTTTTTAATTGTTATTTTATTTAGATCTCCTCTGAGTACAGCGTTGGGCCAGATATTGCAGTCTGCTTCAATTTTTATATTTCCAATTAATCTGGCTCCAGGGGCAATATAGGCTGAATTATCGATTTCTGGTTCCAGATTATTAAAAGGGTAGTTCATACTATGGCCTCCTTTATATATTCTTTACTTGCATATCATTATATCATCTAATATAATGATATCATGAATTTAGGCTGGTGATAAGGTTTGATTAAAAAAAATAAACATATTGTTATTTATGGTGGTACTTTTGATCCCCCTCATCTAGGCCATTTATTTTTGGCTGAAGCTGCCAGGGAAAAACAGGGTGCTGAGCAGGTAGTTTTTTTGCCAGCTGGTGATCCACCTCATAAACAAAATAAAATGATCAGTAATTCTAGAGATAGATATAATATGGTTTATTTAGCTACTAAGGATAACCCATATTTTAATGTATCTAATTTTGAAATTAAACAGACCGGTTTATCTTTTACAGCCAGAACATTAAAGTATTTTAAAGATCAGGGTTTTAAGATATCATTTATAATCGGTGCTGATTCTCTGGATGAAATTTTTAGTTGGAAGAAACCTGATTATATTTTAAAAAATAGTGAATTGCTTGTCTTACCTAGAAAAGATTATGATATTGATGAAATTTTATCAGATAAAAAATATAAAAATTATCTTGATAATATTAAAAAATTAACTACCGGGAGAATTGATTTCTCTTCAAGTCAGATCAGGAATAGAGTAAGAAATAATAAAAGAATTAAGTATATGACTCCATTTGAAGTTGAAGAATATATTGTAAGGAATAGGTTATATATGACCTCAAATGGCAAAGATATAGATATAGATATAAATTTAATTACTGAGATTAAAGATTATCTTAAAAATAATTTGACTGATTATAGATATAATCATACTTTAAGGGTTCTTGAAACAGCTTTAAAAATAAATCCAGAAAAAGAATTATTGCATAAAATAAAGATAGCTGCTCTCTGCCATGATCTTTGTAAAGGTTATGAAAATTTGAGGTTACAGAAATTAGTTGCAAAGTCTAGATGGCCTTTAAAATCTTTTGAATATAATAAAGAATCATTATTACACGGGCCTGCTTCTGCATATTTAGCTGAAATTAAATTTGACATAACAGATAGTCAGGTTTTAGAAGCAATCAGATATCATACTATCGGTCACCCGGATTTAGGCCTAGTTGGTAAAATTATATTTTTAGCTGATAAGATTGAACCAGGTCGGAATTATCCAGGAAGAGACGATATTTATAGTTTATCTTTTAAAAATATAGACCAGGCTGTATTGAAACTATCCAATTATAATTTAGAGTATTTAACAGATAAAAATATTGAAATTCATCCAAATTTAGTTTTATTGAGAAATAAGGTTTTGGGAGGTAAAGAAAATAATGAATAAAAGAATTCCTCTCAAAGGGAAATTATTTGTTATTGCAGTTGTATTAATTATTTTTTTAAGTAGTTTTGCCAGTCAGTATTTATCAACAGGTTTTTCTGCTCAGGATAGTAATCCCTTTTCTGATTCAAAAATAAATGTATTAATTACCGGTCATGATAAGGATCATGATGGTATTAGCAGAACAGATACAATTATCCTGGCAAGTATTGATATTAATACCCGTCAGGCAGGGATTTTATTTATTCCAAGAGATACAAGGTTAAATATTCCTGGCAGAGGAATTAATCGGATTAATGCTGCTTATGCATTTGGAGGCATTGATTTAACAGTAGAAACCTTAGAAGAATTTTTAGATATTAAAATAAATTATTATGCTGACTTAGATTTTAATGGATTTATTAAAATTATAAATGCAATGGGTGGAATAGAAATTAATGTTGAAAAAGATTTAAATTATACTGATGAGGCAGGAGATCTTAATATTGATATATCAGGAGGCAAACAGAGATTGGATGGTTCTGATGCATTGAATTATGTTAGATACAGAGAATCATCTAGAGGAGACATAGGTAGAGTTGAGAGACAGAAAAAATTTGTAAATGCTGTTATCAAACAGGCCTTAAACCCTGCAACTATTGCCAGGCTCCCTTCCATATATCAGGAAGTCAATAACTCTGTAGATACAAATATTCCCTTAATTGATATGTCATCTTTTTTATTTTTAGCTAAAGATGTTGATTTAAATAATGTTGAAACAGCCATGCTACCTGGGGAACCTGAATATATAAATGGTGCAAGTTATTGGGTTCCTGACCAGGAAGAAACTGAAGATCTTGTTCATAAATTAATTCATAGTAAGGAGTATATAGCTAATAATAAAATTGACCTGGTAATAAGTAATGGAAATGGGAAAGCAGGTGTAGCAGGTAAATTGGCAAATGATTTAGAAAGAGTTGGCTTTAATATTAATAGGATTACCAATGCAGATAACTTTGATTATGAGAAAACGAAAATAAAGTATTATTCTGAAGAAAAAAGTTCAGCGGTAAATAATTTATTGAATTATATTGGTGGGGAAGCAGTATATGTTGAAGATGAAGAGGAAGAAGACGATATAGATGAAAATAAGATAGAAATTATCATAGGACTTGATTATCTGGAAAAGGAATCAGAAGAGGAAGGGGTATAAACTGAATGGAAAGTATAAGTAGTAAAGAAAAGGCTTTGAAAATTGCTGATATAGCAGATGATAAGAAAGGGCAGGATATTTCTGTTCTGGAAGTTAATGAATTGACTCCTATGGCCGATTACTTTGTAATCATAAGTGGTCAGAATGAAAATCAGGTTCAGGCTATTGCCAGAGAGATAGAAAATACGCTTGCAGAGGATGAAATAGAACCACATAAAATTGCAGGGAGAAATCAGGGTCGCTGGATTTTATTGGACTATCAGGATATTATCGTTCATATATTTCATTATCAGGAGAGAGAGTATTACGATCTTGAAAGATTGTGGGCAGATGCCAAGAAATTATTAGAAGATGCCTAAAAATACCTTGACAGGCAAAATAAATAATCATATAATTTTAATATATAAATAATACAAAAAAACAAAGATAGAAAGTAGTAGGTATTAAACTGATTAAAGAGAGCTGGAGTATCTGGAAACCAGTATCAGTCCCTGTACTGAACTCATTCTGGAGTTGCAGGAGTGAATAAATTAGCTTCTGACGTTTAACAGCGTTAATGTTTTGAGTGAGCCTTATTTATAAGGTTAATCTGGGTGGTACCACGGGTATATAAACCTCGTCCCTTTTCTATCTGGGATGGGGTTTTAATTATTTATAATATCTAAAAGGAGATGATAATAAATGTCTGAAAAATATGATTATCAAAAATTCGATAAGAAATGGCAGGAGAAATGGGAATCTGCTGAATTAAATAAAGTAGATATTGAAGAAAGCCCGGAACATTATGTTCTGGAAATGTTTCCATATCCATCAGGTAAATTACATATGGGCCATGTAAGGGTGTATTCAATTGGAGATGTAATTGCCCGCTATAAAAGGATGCAGGGTTATAATGTAATGCACCCGATGGGTTGGGATGCCTTTGGCCTTCCAGCTGAAAATGCTGCAATAGAACATGGAAATATTCATCCCAAGGATTGGACCTGGGACAATATAAAAGAAATGAAAAGGCAGATGAAGAGTTTAGGTTTAAGCTATGACTGGGATAGAGAGGTAACAACAGCGAGTGAAGATTATTATCGCTGGACCCAGTGGTTTTTCATTCAGATGTTTAAAAATGATTTGGCTTATAGAAAAAAAGCTGCTGTTAACTGGTGTCCAAGTTGTGAAACAGTGCTGGCAAATGAACAGGTTGTTGATGATGCCTGTGAACGTTGTGAAACTCATGTTGAAAAGAAAAAACTGGCTCAGTGGTTCTTAAGAATTACTGATTATGCAGATAGACTTCTTGATGATCATCAATTTCTGGATAAATGGCCAGATAGAGTTAAAGCAATGCAGAGAAACTGGATTGGAAGAAGTGAAGGGACATTAATAAATTTTCCTGTTCCAGCTACAGACGATCAGATAGAAGTATTTACAACCAGACCAGATACTATTTACGGTGCAACTTATATGGTTTTAGCGCCGGAGCATCCACTTGTTGATAAATTTCTAGGGATTTCAGGCAGAGAAGCTGAACTTAATCAATTTATTGAAATGGTCAGTCAACAGGAAGAAGATGAAAGAACTTCACCTGATTCAGAAAAGTTAGGTATTGATACAGGGGTAAAGGCAGTTAATCCTTTCTCAGGGGAAGAAATACCTATTTATATAGCTAATTACGTTTTGATGGGATATGGTACTGGTGCAATTATGGCTGTTCCTGCCCATGATCAGAGAGACTTTGACTTTGCCAAAAAATATGATATCAAGATTCGAGAGGTTATCAGACCAGAAGACAAAATTAACGAAAAATCAGATGATTTAGATGAAGCCTATGCAGAACCTGGAATCCTTATCAATTCAGATAAATTTAATGATTTGCATTCAGATGAAGCCTTTGATAAAATAGCTGCATACATGGAAGAGGCGGGAATTGGTCAGCGGAACGTAAATTATAGGCTAAAAGACTGGTTAATCTCCAGACAGCGTTATTGGGGAGCTCCGATTCCTATGGTCTATTGCGATGATTGTGGAATAGTTTCTGTTGAAGAAAAAGATCTTCCTGTAAAATTGCCGTATGAAATAGAGCTTGGCAAAGGAGGAGAATCTCCACTTAAAAAATCAGCTGAATTTGTTGAGACTACATGTCCTGAATGTGGAAAACCGGCACGCCGGGAAACAGATACGATGGATACCTTTGTAGATTCATCCTGGTATTTTATGAGATATTTAGATGCCAATAATCAAGAGGTTCCTTTTGAAAAAAAGAATGCTGACAACTGGACTCCAGTGGATACTTATGTCGGTGGAGTAGAACATGCTATTTTGCATTTACTATACGCACGTTTCTTTACAAAGGTTATGAAAGATCTTAATTTAACTGAAACAATTGAACCCTTTGACCATTACCTGGCTCAGGGTATGGTTTTAAAAGATGGCAGCAAGATGTCAAAGAGTAAAGGTAATGTTGTTGATCCCCTAAATATTCTTTCTAATTATGGTGCTGATGCAACCAGATTATTTATTCTATTTGCTGCTCCTCCAGAAAAGGATCTTGAATGGAGTGATAAAGGAATAGAAGGGCAGGCCAGATTTGTTAATCGAGTCTGGAGAGCTGTTAATGATAATCTTGATATTATTAAAGATACTTCAACAGAGATTGAACCTGATAGTTTAGAAGATTTAGACAAAAAGCTATATAGAAAGCTTCATGAAACTATTAAAAGGGTTACAATAGACCTTGGGGAGAGAAATAACTTTAATACTGCAATTAGTGGTATAATGGAATTAACCAATGAACTCTATTCATATATTAATGAAGCAGATATAAATACCAGTCTATTTAGACATGTTATTGAGAAACTTCTGTTAATGCTTGCCCCCTTTACACCTCATTTTACTGAGGAACTCTGGAATAAACTAGGAAATGAATTTAGTATTCATCAGCAGGAATGGCCTGGATATGAAGAATCGGCATTGGAAAAAGATGAGGTTGAGATTGTAATTCAGATAAATGGCAAAGTCAGAGATCATATGAAAGTGGAAGCTGGCCTTGACAAATCTAGTTTAGAAGAAAAAGCTCTTAAAGAAGAGAAGGTTAAGGAGTATGTCGGTGAAAAAGAACTTAAGAAGGTAATTGTTATACCAGATAAGCTGGTAAATATAGTTGTTTAAGCAGGTGATAAAATGGAAGAAGAAGCAGTAGTTGTTAAATCATTAGAGGGCAGAGCTGAAGTAAGGTTGATAAAACAGTCAGCCTGTCAGCATTGTGAGCATGATTGTGGCTTAGCTGGTGATAGCCATGAAATAAAAGAGCTAAATGTTGAGGTTGAGAATCCCATTGATGCTAAGCCAGGGCAAAGAGTTGCTTTAGAAATGGGAGATAAAGAAGTTTATTTTGCTTCTATTCTGGTATATCTTTTGCCATTAATATTTATGTTTGTCGGTTATTTTCTATTTCGTGCATATTTGCCTCAATTTGTTGAGATTGGTTTTGAACCTGCCGGTATGATTGGAGCTCTGGTTTTATTGATTATATCGTTTTTTAGTCTTCGTAAGGTAGATGATTTTCTAAGAAAGAAAAAATCTTTTCATCCCAAGATTACGAAAATATTAAATAAATAATCAATAAAGTTTTATTAAGGCAACCAGGCCGGCCTGGTTGCCTTAATATGTTAATTAATAATAATTTCAGGTTTTAAAATAATAATAGTAAACATTAGTTTAAAAGATAATAAAATCAGGTTAATATTGAGAATTTTATCATTTTTATAGAAAAAGATGCAGGAGTTTGTTTCCCAATAGATAATTATATTAATATCAGCCCCAGCCCCGGGCAAAATACCAATTAAATCTATAAGGAGGTATTCTTGCAGCATGGATGTACTGAAAGTAGCAGCAAATTCTAGTCCTAATTCTGTAGCCGGTGCTCTAGCCGGTGTTTTAAGAGAAGATGGTGGTGCCGAGCTTCAAGCAATAGGCGCAGGAGCAATTAATCAGGCAGTTAAGGCAGTAGCTATAGCCAGAGGGTTTGTGGCTCCGTCAGGTGTGGATTTAGTTTGTATTCCTGCATTCACCGATATTGAGATTGATGGAGAAGAGAGAACAGCTATTAAATTTATTGTAGAGCCCCGCTGATAAAGCGTTTGAATTATGCTCAGCAGGGGCTGATGAATTAAAGTTATCCCCTTTTGTTTAAACAAAAGGGGATTTTTGCTTGTTATCATATACTTTAGTTGCTATAATTATAATTAGATTTTATTTATTTAATATAAATTTTTTATTAGTTGGAGGTTTTATTATGTCTGATAAATTAAAATTGACTTCATATAGCAAATCATCTGGATGAGCAGCTAAATTAGGGCCAGAGGAGCTGGCCGAGGTCTTAAAGGGAATAGATTTTAGTTCTAATGACGAAAATTTAATTGTAGGTTTAGAGAATGGTGATGACGCAATAATTTATAAACTGGATGAAAATAGAGTAATGATCCAGTCTATTGACTTTTTTACTCCTGTTGTAGATGATCCGTATCTATTTGGTCAGATAGCTGCAGCAAACTCTCTGAGTGATATATATGCTATGGGAGGAAAACCTGTTCTGGCAATGAATGTAGTTGGTTTTCCTGATTGTCTGGATAGAAAAGTCTTAAATCAAATTTTAAAAGGTGGTAATGATAAAGTTAAGGAAGCAGGGGCTTTTATTGGTGGGGGACATACAGTTGAAGATGATGAACCTAAATATGGACTGGCAGTGACAGGAATAGCTCCCCCTGATAAGATTAGGGCTAACTCAACTGCAAGAACTGGAGATAAACTAATATTAACTAAACCACTAGGGGCTGGAATAATATCAACAGCAATTAAAGCTGGTATGATTGCTGATCAATCAAATCATCCTGCAGTTAAAAGTATGGTTAAATTAAATGTGACTGCTGCTGAAATAATGGAACATTATGATGTTAGCAGTTGTACTGATATTACAGGGTTTGGTTTAATAGGTCATTTAAACGAGATGTTAAAGGGCAGTAAAGTTGGTGCCAAACTGTATTTAGATAAAATCAAGTTTTTCCCTGACACAAAGAAAATGATGGATTCTGGTCTGGTTCCTGCAGGACTTTATAAAAACAGAAATGCTTTTTCCAAAATTGTTAGTTATGAAAATAAAGTTAAAAAAGATATTTCTGACTTATTATATGATCCTCAGACCTCTGGTGGATTATTGATAGCAGTTAATCCTGATCAGGCCAAGAAATTTTTAAGTGAACTACTTGAAAGAGGAGAAAAGGCCGAAATTATTGGAGAAATTATTAAGGGAGATTCAAAGGTAAGAGTTATTAAATGAGAAATGGAGAGGTTTTAATGAAAAATAATGAATATGGATTAATATCATTTGCGACTACCCATCATGCTCTAAAATCTGAAAAATTATTGAAGGATAAAAATTTTTCAGTGGAGATGCGTCCGATACCCCCATCTATATCAGCAGACTGCGGATTTGGAATCGAATTTGATTTAGATAAAATAGACGAGATTAAAGAAATTTTTAAAAAAAACACTGTACAAACAGAGGGATATTATCATATAATAAAACATGATAATAAGAAATCTATAAAAAAAATATAATATAATTTTCATATAGGAGGATATGAGTAGATGGGTGTATTACTTATTGGTATTGCAGGTGGTTCTGCTTCAGGTAAAACAACGCTTGCAAAGATATTAAAGGAATCTTTTAAAGATGATGTAACAATTTTGAGACTAGATTATTATTATCATGATTTAGATCATTTCGAGGTTCCAGAAGATGAAATTAACTTTGACCATCCTAATTCTTTTGAGATAGATTTATTAATTAAGCATTTGGAAAAATTAAAGAAAGGCGAAAAGATTGAAAGGCCTGTTTATAGTTTTAAAACAAACCGGAGGCTGGAGGAGACAAAAGTTGTTAAACCTTCTAAGATATTAATCGTTGAAGGAATACTTTCTTTATATTACTTAAAGCTCTGTGAACATTATGATTTAAAAATTTATGTAGATACAGATTGTGATATTAGATTATTAAGAAGAATAACCAGAGATATTAATGAGAGAGGCAGGAGTCTTGAATCTGTTAAAAAACAGTATTTATCAACTGTTAAACCTATGCATGAGCAGTTTGTAGAACCGAGTAAATCAAGGGCAGATATTATTATTCCCCACGGCGGTTTAAATGAAATTGCCAATGATTTATTAATAGAAAAGATAAAAGGTCATCTAAAGGTCAATTAAATTTTAGCCTAACCTGAAAAAGGTTAGGTTTTTTTAATATATTTTGCAGGAATTTTTTGTTATAAGAAGAAATATTATTCACTATGATAATTAGGAGTGAGTAATATGAAACTAAATCAGGATAAACTCTGGCTAATATTAGTTTTGTTAACAGTGATAGCTTACTGGTTAGGCGGGAGAGATCTAAATTTTGAGGAGCAGGAAATGGTAGAGATTGAGTTAAATAGAACTGAAGAAGTTATAAATAATCTAGAAGGTGGAAAGGATAAAAGTGATGAAATAATTGTTCACATTGGCGGAGAAGTAAATAATCCTGGTGTTTTTAGTTTTGCAAAAGGGGCAAGAGTAATAGATGCTATTTCAATAGCTGGAGGAGAAACAAGTGAAGCAGTTTTAGACCAGATAAATTTAGCCAGAGTATTAAATGATGGCGAGCATATAATTATTCCTTCTTATCTTTCTTCAGACAATCCAGCTGATTTTTCTTCTAATGGTTTTAGTAATTCAGATGATAAAGTAAATCTAAACCAGGCCAGCCAGGCAGAACTCTTATCATTAAATGGAATCGGGGTTGTTAGAGCTGAAGCGATTATAAAATATAGATCTAATAATGGTAGTTTTAAGGAAATTGAAGAGATAAAAAATGTTTCCGGGATTGGAATTCAGATTTATAATAATATTAAAGACGATATTACAATTTAATGTTAAGGTATAATCATCCCTATAATATCTTTATTATTTTTATTTTATTTATAATCTGGCAGGAGATTTTTTTATTGATTTTGTCAAATGATATAATAAATCTAACTTTTATATCTTATCTTTTAGTTTTTATAATAATATTTAAAAATTTTAATCTTTATAGTAATCTGGCTCAGAATAATTTATTTAAGGGAATCATTATTATTCATGCTTTTAGATTAATCTTTGAGGTTTATTTTGAAGGTATAGATATTATCAGCTTATTAAGAACTAAACGTCTGATAAACTTCCAGAAGACCTTATTAGGGGTTTTTCAGGGATATTATTCATTTGAAAGAGCAGACTTTGTTGGGGCTATAATTTTAGGTGAAAGATCAGGAATTGATGCCTTGATTACCATGCTTAGGGAGGCAGGAGTCGGCCATCTTATGGCTTTATCAGGAATGCATGTTGGATATGCTGCTATGTTTATTTTTATTTTATTTAAATACCTGCCAATTAACCTTTATCTTAAATTAATAAGTGAGATTTTTTTGCTGATTGGTTATATATTGCTGGCAGGAGCATCATCGTCCCTGATGAGGGCAGGGTTTATGTGGATTATTGCAAGATTATTAATGGTTGTAAATATTAAAATATCAATTTTAAATTTATTAGGGATTTCAGGAATTGCAATTTTGTTAATCAATCCAGAGGTTCTTTATCAGATAGGATTTCAGATTTCGTTTTTAGTGGTAATTAGTTTATTTTTCTTTATTAATAAGTTTAAAAATCTGCCAATGCCAGTGGCTGTATCATTGGCTGCAACAATAGGTTCTTTACCCTGGTTAAGCTGGATAAGTCAGGAGGTAAATTTAAATGGACTGGTCAGTAATTTGATTTTGATACCATTTTTTATTCCAATTTATATTATTAATTTATTGATTTTAGTTTTTCACTGGATATTTCCTAATATAAGTTTATTCCTTTCTAAAATAAGTGATTTTTTAATATCTGTCTTTATTCATACCGGTGCCTATCTTGCCGGACTGCCATTTAATTTTAAATTAGATTTCATAGAAAAATTATTTAGTTATGAGGCTAACTTTTTTATGCCGCTGCCATTAATAGTTTTTTATATTACTTTATTTGTAGTCTGCAATAATGTTAATCAGCCGAACTGGTTAAGAAATAGATCTTTGTTAATTTTAAGCTGGAAATTAGTAATTATCATAGCTTCCATAAATCTTATTGTTCTTTATTTATAAAATATGTTATGATTTAATATAGATAATCTTAATTTAAAGAGGGAGGTTAAAAAGTGACAGAATCTCTCAATTCTTTTTATCTGCTTGCAGGAGAAGAGAGTTATTTAATTAGAAACAAACTGGATAATATTGAACAAGATATTAAAAAATCAGGGGTAAATGATATACATAGAGAAAGAATTAATGATCAGTCTGAAGATTTTCTCCAAAAATTAATCCAGTCTGTTCAGACGATTAGTCTGATGACAGAATATAAATTGGTGATAGTTGAATGCGAAGAATTGTTTGCCAAGAAGAGTAAGTATGACAGTAAGGTTATAGAATTATTTTCAAGACAACTGGAAAAAGTAACTGTAGTTTTCATTTTAAATTCCAGTCCTGATAAAAGAATTAAAATTTATAAAGAGTTCAAGAAAAATGGTAAGTTCTTTGAATTTAAAAGACCTAAATATAGAGATTTAGATAATTGGATTAGAAATAAGTTTAAGGAGTCTTCAAAAACAGTAGATAATAGACTTGTAAAATATTTAGAGTATCTTTTTGATAATAGGCTGGAAGCTCTGGATAAAGAGATTGAAAAAATAATAACTTTAAATTATGAAAAGGATAAAATTGGCCTTAAAGATTCTTATCAGATTTTAAGTAAAGATGGATTGATGGCGGAAAATATTATCTTTAATATGTTAGATAATTGGGTGGCAGGTAAAAAAAATGAAACTATCAAAGAATATAGAGAACTTATTAAAGATGGTCAGAGTCCTATTTATATTTTAATTATGATTCATAGGCAATTAGAATTATTGATAAAGATTAAAGAGCTTAAAGAAAAAAGAAGATTTAATCATAAAAAGATAGCAAAAGAGATTAATGAACATCCCTATCCAGTTAAAAAAGTATACCAGCAATGTGGGAAAATATCGTTTTCCAGGCTAGAATTATTTTTAGAAAATCTCTGGGAAGTAAATTATAAGATTGTAACTGGTAAGGGCGGAAGCCCTGAGGAGTTAGTAGAAGAATTTTTATTGAAATTTAATCCATAAAAAAATCCAGGCCACTCATGATCGTCGAGGAGGCCTGGTATATTTTTAGTTAAGTTTTTCGTTAAGCATTCTGGTTAAGCGAGACTTTTTGCGAGCAGCATTATTCTCGTGGATGATATTATTTTTTACAGCTTTGTCAATCATTTTGTAGGCATATGCCAGACTTTCTTCAGCTTCTTCCTGAGAAGGGCTACCCTCTATAAGCTTTTTATAGTCTTTTATGGCAAATTTCATCGCCTTTTTCCACTTTTTATTTTGCTCGGCTTTTTTAGCAGAAGTTCTTACCCGCTTTTTAGCAGATTCAATTATTGGCATTTCTGAAACACCTCCTAATCAATCTGGTTTAACCAGATTAAATCTTTTTCTTTAGCGAATATCATTTTACCAAAAATAATAATAAATTGCAAGCAAAATCAGTTTAAATTTCTTATGAGCTTGATTAGCTTCTTAATATAATGGTATAATTATATCCGTGTCTATATAATTTTAACAGGAGGCTTTAATTTGAAGAACGAAAAAATACGAAACTTTTGTATTATTGCCCATATTGATCATGGAAAATCTACTTTAGCTGATCGAATTTTAGAACAGACTGGAACAATTACAGATAGAGATATGCAGGAACAGGTTCTTGATAATATGGATTTAGAGAGGGAAAGAGGCATTACAATTAAGGCCCAGGCAGTTTCCCTTAAATATAAAGATTATAAGTTAAATCTTATAGATACTCCAGGTCATGTTGATTTTGCTTATGAAGTTTCAAGAAGTCTGGCAGCCTGTGAAGGGGCATTATTAATTATTGATGCAGCCCAGGGTGTTGAAGCTCAGACGATGGCCAATATCTATCTGGCTTTAGAACATGATTTAGAGATTATACCAGTAATTAATAAGATTGATTTACCGGCGGCCAATCCTGATCGGGTAAAAGAAGAGTTAATGGATTTAGGAATAGATCCAGACGAGGCTCTATTAACCTCTGCCAAGGAAGGAATTGGAATAACCGATGTTTTGGATGCAATTATTGAAAGAGTTCCAGCTCCTGAAGCTAACCTTGAGCAACCCTTAAAGGCATTAGTCTTTGATTCTATCTATAATTCATACCAGGGGGTTGTGCCCCATATCAGGGTCGTATCAGGTAAAATTAAAAAAGGTGATATGATCTATTTAATGGCCAGTCAAAAGAAATATGAAGTTGATGAGGTGGGGATTTTTAATCCTGGGTTTAAAGAAGTTGAAGAACTAACAGCAGGGGAAGTTGGTTATTTAATGGCTGGCATTAAAGATGTTAGGAACTGTCGGGTTGGAGACACTATTACTGATTTTAAACATCCTGCTGATAAACCTCTGCCAGGATATAAAAAAGTTCAGCCGATGGTTTTTAGTGGTATGTATCCAACAGATAATAATGATTTTAAAGTTCTCCAGGAAGCCCTGGAAAAATTACAGTTAAATGATGCTGCCCTGACCTTTGAATCAGAAACCTCTGAAGCCCTGGGGTTTGGCTTTAGATGTGGGTTTTTGGGCCTGCTTCACATGGAGATAGTCCAGGAAAGGCTGGAAAGAGAATATGATTTAGACTTAGTAATTACTGCTCCAAGTGTTATTTATAAGGTTGAAAAGAAAACTGGTGAAGAGCTGGAGATTGAAAATCCATCTAACTTCCCTGAACAGAATGAGATAGAGACAGTTTCTGAGCCATTTGTTAAAACCAATATTAGCTCACCAGAAGAATATATTGGTGCAATTATGAAATTATGTGAAGATAATAGAGGCGAATTTGTTAATATGAAATATATTGACGAGAATAGAGTTGTTATTAACTATCATATGCCAATGAATGAAATTATTACAGATTTTTTTAATCAGCTTAAATCCAGTACCAGGGGTTATGCAACACTGGATTATGAACAGATTGGCTATAGAGAATCAGATTTAGTAAAATTAGATATTTTAGTTAATAAAGAGCCAGTTGATGCTCTGTCTACAATAGTTCATCGTGATAGTGCCAGACGGCTGGGGGAAAGCCTGGCCAGAAAATTAAAGGAGATAATTCCTCGCCATATGTTTAAAGTTCCAATTCAGGCTGCTATTGGTAATGATGTTGTAGCCAGGGTTAATATACCTGCCCAGAGGAAAGATGTTCTCCAGAAATGTTATGGCGGTGACGTTAGCAGAAAGAGAAAATTGCTTGAAAAGCAAAAGGAAGGCAAAAAAAGAATGAAACAGGTTGGGAGTGTCGAGATACCCCAGGATGCATTTATGGCTGTTCTTGAGAGGAACGATGATGATTAATTTAAAAAAAGAGCTTTTAAGTAAATTTAGAAGCAGAGGTCTTTCTCTCTATTTTCATATTCCATTTTGTAAGTCAAAATGTTCTTACTGTGATTTTTATTCATTAACTGGAAGATCTGGCTTGAAAACAGAATATATCAAAGCATTAGTTACTGAGCTGGAGTTATTAGGGGAGAAATTTAGCAGCTTATATCCCGAGCCCTCTACTATTTATTTTGGAGGAGGGACCCCTTCTCTATTTTCTCCAGCTGATTTTAGTTTATTAATAGAAAAAGTTAAATCAAATTTTGGTTTAATACTGGAATCAGAAATTACAATTGAAATCAATCCCAAAGATATTAATTCCAAACAGAGGCTGCTTGAATATAGGGAAGCTGGTATTAATAGATTTAGTTTAGGAGTTCAGTCTTTAAATGATGAGGAGTTAAGATTATTAGGAAGGCGTCATGATAGCGAGAAGGCCAGAGAGGTTATTGGATATTTTAAGGATATTGGAGTAAATTTTAGTGTAGATCTAATTTCCAGTCTGCCTGGTCAGCGGAGTTCTGATTATCTTGCAGGTCTTAAAGAACTGGCAGGATATAAACCAAATCACTTTTCAGTTTATAATTTGCAGTTAGAAGAGGGAACAGAATTGTTTGATTCAGTTGCTAATGGAGAATTGCCTGAAATATCAGAAGAGGTAGATGCAATAAACTATAAAATGACTGAGGAAATATTGAAGGCTGCCGGTTATAAACATTATGAAATTTCCAGTTATGGATTACCAGGTTATCAATCAAAGCACAACAGTGCTTATTGGAGATTTATTCCTTATCTAGGTCTTGGAGCTGGAGCCCATTCTTTTATTGAACTTAACAGAGTTGAGAATTTAAAGGATATAGATTCATATGTTGGATTAAGCTCAGATAATAAAAAACCAGATAGGGAAGTTATTAAATTAGATATTCAGGATTTAAGAAGTGAATTTATGTTTTTAGGGTTAAGGATGGCCAGAGGTATATTAAAAAAAGAATTTAGAGAATTATTTGGTGAGACCCCTGAGTATTTTTATAATAAAAAAATTAATGAATTAACTGCAAAAGGTTTATTAAAATCTTCTGATAAAGTTATTAAACTGACGGATAAAGGCAGGTTATTTGCCAATCAAGTTTTTTTAGCATTTATTAACTAGTTGGCCTTGACAAAAAAATATCAGTATGGTATTTTATAAATAGTTATTAGCACTCTCTAGTATTGAGTGCTAAACAGAGGTGATAAAGATGGTTGAAGAAATGACAGATAGAAAGATTAGAGTCTTAAAGACCATCATTCAGGAGCATATTTTAACTGCTGAACCGGTTGGTTCTAGAACACTTGCCAAAAAATATGATTTTGGTTTTAGCCCTGCAACAATTAGAAATGAAATGGCTGATTTAGAAGAGATGGGTTTTTTAGAACAACCACATACCTCAGCTGGACGTATCCCGACTGATCTGGGATATCGTTTTTATGTAGATAACCTTAAAAAAAGCGAATTAAATTCTCCCTCATCAATTGAAAACTATCTACAGCAGCTGGCAAACCAGTATTCTGGGATTGAAGATGTAATGTCTGGTATGACAAGGTTACTTGCTAATTTAACCCAGTATACAGCTTTTATAAGTGAGCCTGCTTTTTCTGAAAGCAGGGTTAGCAGAATCCAATTATTACCGGTCAGTAAAAAGAGATTACTCCTGGTAGTAATAACAGACAATGGTCTGGTAAATAATAAGATAATTAACCTGAATAAAAATTTAGATGATAAGCAGTTAGAGGATTTAAATAAGATTTTAAATAAGCGGTTACAAGGTGTTTTTATAGAAAAAATCGATCAGGCATTTTTAAATAATCTTCAGCAAGAATTGCAGAGAAGAATTAATTATACAGCTGAAATCTTAGAATCACTGCAAAAAGAGATGTCAAATATCTCAACTAAAAATGGCATGAAGATCCATTTAGATGGGACATCATATATTCTAGAACAACCAGAATTCAACGATATTAATCGCTTAAAAAAAGTTTTAAGGATTCTTGATAGAGAAGAAGAGTTAAGAAAAATTTTAAATGATATTAATGATGAATTTTCAATAAAAATTGGAACTGAGAATGAAGTAGAAGATATGGAAAATTGTAGTCTGGTTTTAGCCAGATATCATATTGCTAGAGGAGCTAGTGGCCGGATAGGGATTATTGGTCCGACCAGAATGGAATATTCCAAAGTAATATCTTCAGTCGATCTGGCTGCAGAATTATTGAGTAAGTTAATTTCTAGTACAGGTGGGTGATAATTATGGATTCTCAAAATGAAGAGATTAAGAATGGTGAAAAAAATGGGAATGAAAATATTGAAGAAGAAAAAGGGGAAGCGGTAGAGTGTGTGTTAGAACCTGCAGAAATGCAGGAAAAGATAGAAAGACTGGAAGAGCAAGTAAAGAGTTTAGAAGAAGAGAATCAGAAATATTTAAATAAATTGAAACGTTCTCAGGCTGATTTTGCTAATTATCGGAGGAGAACAAGGGAAGAGAAGGCCGATTTAGCTATAAAATATAAGGTTGAAATAATTGAGCAGATTCTTCCTGTATTGGATAACTTCGAAAGAGCTCTTGCCAGTGGCTGTGAAGATAATGGATTTTCTCAGGGCGTAGAAATGATTTATCGACAACTCTGGACTGTTTTAGAACAGGAAGGAGTTAAAAAGATAGATGCAATTGGAGAAGAATTTGATCATGAATATCATGAAGCTGTGGAGAAAGTAGAATCTGAAGAAGAAGAAGGTATTGTTGTTGAAGAGGTTCAAAAAGGTTATCTTTATGAAGATGTTGTTGTAAGACCGGCTATGGTTAAAGTAGCTGGTTAAAATAAAAAAAGTTTTAAGGAGGATGTTATAATGGGTAAGATATTAGGTATTGATTTAGGAACAACTAATTCATGTATGGCTGTTATGGAAGGTGACGAACCAACTGTTATTCCTAACAAAGAAGGTGGCAGGACAACACCTTCTGTTGTTGCCTACAATAAAAAAGGAGAAAGAATTGTTGGTGAACATGCCAAGCGTCAGGCAATAACAAATTCTGATCAGACAGTTCAATCTATTAAGAGAGAGATGGGTACAGATTATAGGGTTAATCTTAAAGGTGAAGAATATACACCACAGGAAATTTCCTCAATGATTCTTCAAAAAATGAAGAGAGATGCTGAGGATTATTTAGGACAGGAAGTTGAAGAAGCTGTAATTACTGTTCCAGCCTATTTCAGTGATAGTCAGCGTCAGGCTACAAAGGATGCTGGTAAGATTGCCGGTCTGGAAGTTAAGAGAATAATTAATGAGCCTACAGCTGCTGCACTTGCTTATGGTCTAGATGACGATAAAGATCAGACAATTTTAGTCTTTGACCTTGGTGGAGGTACCTTTGATGTTTCAATTCTTGAAATTGGAGATGGTGTCTTTGAAGTTGTAGCCACCAGTGGGAATAATAAATTAGGTGGCGATGATTTTGATGAGAGAATTATTGATTATCTGGCATCAGAATTCAAAAATGAATATGGAATAGATTTAAAGAAAGATAAGATGGCCCTTCAGCGTTTAAAAGATGCTGCTGAAAAAGCTAAGATTGAATTATCCAGTGTTAAAGAGACAAATGTAAATCTACCATTTATAACTCAGACTGATGAGGGTCCAAAACATTTAGATATTGATATAACAAGAGCTAAGTTCAATGAATTGACTGAAGATCTTGTAGAAAAGACAATGGGGCCAACCAAACAGGCTCTTGAAGATGCAGGTATTGGCAATGGTGAAATTGATGAAGTTATTCTTGTCGGTGGTTCAACTAGAATTCCTGCGGTTCAAGAAGCTGTTGAAGAACGTGTTGGGAAAGCTCCTAATAAAGGGATTAATCCAGATGAAGTTGTAGCAGTTGGTGCTGCCATTCAGGCTGGAGTTCTTTCAGGAGATGTTGATGATCTTGTTCTCCTTGATGTAACTCCACTTTCATTAGGTATTGAAACACTTGGTGGAGTATTTACAAAATTAATTGATAGAAATACAACAATACCAACATCTAAAAGTAAGGTCTTTTCAACTGCAGAAGATAATCAGACAACTGTAGATATTCATGTTCTGCAGGGTGAAAGAAAGATGGCCAAGCATAATAAGACTCTTGGTCGTTTCCAGTTGACAGATATACCACCTGCTCCAAGAGGAGTTCCACAGATTGAAGTAACTTTTGATATAGATGAAAATGGTATTGTTAATGTCTCAGCTAAAGATAAAGGAACTGGAAATGAGCAGAATATTACCATTAAATCAGACAGCGGTTTAAGTGAAGAAGAAATTGAAGAGATGGTAAAAGAAGCTGAAGAACATGCAGAAGAAGATAAAAAGAAAGTTGAAAGAATTGAAAAGAAAAATGAAGCTGAAGCTATGGTTCATTCTGTAGAAAAAACTTTAGATGAAGCCGGTGATGATGTTGATGCCGCAATCGTTGAAAAAGTTGAAAAAGCAAAAGAAGACCTGGAATCAGCTCTTGAAGGCGAAGAAATTGATATTGATTTAATTGATGAAAAAATGGAAACATTAACAGAAGAGATGACTGAATTGAGTCAGGAGCTATATTCCAAGCAGGAAGCTGCTGAAGAAGCTGCAGCAGGCCAGGCTGGAGCTGCAGGCCAGCAGGCAAATGCTGACTCAGCAGATGATGATACTATTGATGTTGATTATGAGGAAGTCGATGAAGAAGATAGAAATTAATAAAAATGATTTACTGGTAAAAGGAGGGAGCCGTCTGCTCCCTTCTTTTAACTGTTTGTCTAATTGCAGGAAGGTGATTCTTTATGGCTAGCCAAAAAGATTATTATGAAATTTTAGGTGTCGATAAAGATGCCGATCAGAAAGAAATTAAAAAAGCTTATAGAAAACTGGCAAAGAAATATCATCCTGACCGTAATCCAGATGATCCTGAAGCCAGTGAAAAATTTAAAGAGATATCAGAGGCCTATGGTATCTTGAGTGATGAAGATAAAAGAGCCCGTTATGATCAATATGGTCATGCCGGAATTGGTGAAGATGATTTCAATTATGAAGACTTTGCCCGTGGCGGTTTTGGCGGCTTAGAAGATCTTTTTGAAATGTTCATGGGTGGAGGTTTTTCTGGAATGGGTCAGCGTACTCAGAATAGACCTACCAGAGGAAGAGACTTAGAATACCGGATGGAAATTTCTTTTGAAGATGCCGCTTTTGGAACTGAGAAAACTATCAGAATTCCAAGGCAGGAGACCTGTCAAACCTGTAATGGTTCAGGTGCCAAACCAGGAAGTAATCCGAGAACCTGTCCTAAATGTGATGGCAGCGGCCAAATAAGAGTTAATCAGAGAACTCCATTTGGGAATATGGCTCAAATTAAGACCTGTGATCGCTGTCAGGGCAAAGGAGAAATAATTGATGAACCATGTCCTGATTGTAATGGCGAAGGCAGGGTCACCCGGAGAAGAGATATTAAAGTTGAAATTCCTGCCGGTATTTCCAGCGGTCAGAGAATCAGACTTTCTGGTAAAGGTGGTGCCGGTAAACGAGGAGGTCCATCTGGTGATCTGTTTGTCAGAGTAGATGTTAAACCCCATGACTTATTTGAGCGAAAAGGTGATGATGTTTATTATGAACTACCAATTAATTTTGTACAGGCAGCTTTAGGAGATGAAATTAAGGTTCCAACTCTGGAGGGAGAGGTTAAATTAAAAATTCCTGAAGGAACCCAGCCTGGAGATAGTCTCCGTCTTAAAAATAAAGGTATAAATCACCTCCGTTCCAGTGGCCGTGGCGATCAATATATTAAGATTAAAGTTGTTATTCCAAAGTCTTTAAGCTCTGAACAGAAAGAGCTTCTCCAGAAATTTGCTAAAATAAGTGGTGATGAAATAAACCCGGAAAGCAAAGGTTTCTTTAGTCGGGTAAAGGATGCCTTTGGAGGTAATTAATGAAATATATAGCATATCATTTAAAACTGCCGTCAGAATTCGAGGCAATTGGTGAGGAATTATACTCTCAGGTTTTTCCTGAGGGATTTCTTGCTGAGAGTCTTTCTGACGGCAGAATTTTATTTTCTGGTTATATTGAAATGAATATTCCTTTGAATAATAAAAATAAACGTTATGATAAATACTGGCTTAAATTGAATTCGTATTTAAAGAAAAAAGAATTTAATTATACTTTAAAGAGAGAATTATATATAGAAAAAAACTGGATTGAGAATTGGCGTGAAAATTATCAGCCGATAGAAGTTGGGGCTGACTGGATTATTCTGCCGCCCTGGAAAATTGACCAGATTAAAGACAGTGGTAAAGAGCAGATAATTATTGATCCTGGCCAGGCATTTGGTACAGGGAGTCACGAAAGTACTTATCTGGCTTTATGTAATTTAACAGAATTAATAAAAGGGCATATGGTCAGAACAATGCTTGATATTGGAACAGGCAGTGGTATTTTAGCAATTGCAGCTAAAAAACTTGGAATTGAACAGGTGACAGCTATTGATATCTCTGAAACTGCAATCGAGAATAGTAATAAAAATTTTAAGTATAATAATTTAACAGGAGAAATTGAAACGATAGTTTGTGATATCAGTCAGGCTGAACTAAAAAAATATGAACTTGTGGTTTCAAATCTGCTGGCACCGATAATCCATGCAAATTTTGAAAATATTATTAATAGAGTTGTTTCTGATGGGTTTATTATTTTAAGTGGATTTATAAATAGACAATCTGAGGAATTAAGAGATAGACTGATGAATAATAAGTTTGATGTAATTAAAGAGATAGAAAAAAATGAATGGTCTTCATTAATTGCCAGACGGAGTGGTGAAAATGCGTAGATTTTTTCTTAACAATAAACCGGCTGAATTAAGTGAGGGAGAGGTTGTTCCTATAGCCGGTGAACTATACAATCATATTTTCAATAGTCTGCGTTTTGAGCCAGGGGATAGGATATTATTACTTGATGGCAACGGCCTAAAATATGAAGTGAAGATTTTGAAAGTTGGCCAGAAATCTGCTGACTGCAGAATTGAATCTATTGCTGAAACAGGTGGTGAGCCTGGCATTCAAATTTTTATTGCTCAGGCAATCGCTAAAAAAGATAATTTTGAATATGTTCTTCAGAAGTCGACAGAAATTGGGGCTGCCGGGTTTTATCCCTTAGAAACTGCAAGGACTGTTGTTAAAATTAAGGATTCAAAAAAAGAAAAAAAATTAAATCGCTGGGAGAAGATAATTAAAGAGGCTGCCCGTCAATCAGAGCGGGGAGAGATTCCAGAATTATATGAACCAGTTGAGTTAGATAAATTAATAGAGAGTTTTCCTGAATTTGATGCTGTTTTGATAGCTAGAGCAAGAGATGAGGCAAGGGGTTTAAAAGAGGTTATTAGTAGTCTTGACACTAATTCTGAATATGAAGATTTAAGGATTTTGATTTTAGTTGGACCAGAGGGTGGTTTTACTGATTTTGAGATAAAAGAAGTCCTGGCTCTGGATAATGCTTATGGATTTAATTTAGGGCCCAGGATTTTAAGAACAGAAACAGTTGCACCACTTGTAACTGGTTTGATATTATATGAAAAAGGGGAAATTTGATTTTGGATGGTGATTTAAATGGTAAATTCAGGTGTTAAGGCAGCAATCAAGAATTTAGGCTGCAGGGTTAATCAATATGAGGCTGAAGCTTTAGAACAGATGCTAAAAGAAGCTGGTTATCAGATTGTAGATTTTGATTCTGAGGCTGATTTATATTTAATTAATAGTTGTGCTGTAACGATTTCAGCAGCCAGTAAATCAAGAAGTCTGGCCCGCCAGGCCAAAAGGCGTGGTGGCGAGGATTCTATTGTGATTATGGCCGGTTGTTATACCCAGGTATCTCCTGAGGAGGTTGAGGATGTCGAAGAAGTTGATTATTTAATTTCTACCTCAAATAAAGATAATCTGATTGAGCTGTTAGCTGAATTAAAAGATAATGGTGATCAAAGATGGCTGGGCAATCGGGATGAATATGAAGATATTGATAAATTTCAGGAATTTAAGCTTGTTGACCTTAATCAGACAACAAGAGCTAATGTAAAGATTCAGGATGGCTGTGACCAGTTCTGTAGTTACTGTATTATCCCCTATGCCAGAGGAAGGCTTAGAAGCCGTCCCCTGAAAGATGTAATTGAGGAATTTCAAAGACTTGCCAGGCAGGGGGTTAAAGAGTTTGTATTGACCGGGATTCATCTTGGTGCCTATGGGAGAGATTTCAAGGGAGAAAAGGATTACCTGGCTGCTCTTTTAAGAGAATTAATAGATATTAAAGAAAATTTTAGGATTAGATTAAGTTCAATTGAGGCCGGTGAGGTCACTGATGCCATGCTGGATCTAATGCAGGAATCAGATAAAATCTGCTCTCATCTTCACCTGCCACTGCAGAGCGGAAGTGATAGGATATTAGAGAAGATGAACAGGCCCTATACCCAGCAGGAATTTTTAGACTATATTGAGAATATAAAATATAAAGTACCTGGGATTGGTTTAACAACTGATGTTATTGTTGGTTTCCCTGGAGAGACAGAAGCTGATTTTAAAGAAACCTTAAAAGTTGTTAAAGAAGTTGGTTTTAACAGGCTCCATATATTTTCTTATTCACCTAGACCAGGTACACCAGCAGCTAAAATGAAAGATGACATAAATGGAGACCTTAAAAAAGAAAGGTATAATCGTTTGAATAGATTAGGAGAAAAACTGGCCCTGAAATATAGAGAATCTATAAGTGATAATCAGCTTGAAGTTCTCTTTGAAGATAAATCTTATGATGGAATGATAACTGGTTACACAGGTAATTATATTAGAGTTGGAGTTGAATTTAAGGAGGATTTAGTTAATAAATTGAAATCTGTTAGATTAATAAAAACTACTGGTGATGAGCCCTATCCTGTAGAAATAACAGAATAAATTATCTGCAAAATTTTTTATTCTATGGTATAATCAAGTAAAGCTTAAATATATTATATTTTAAGGAGGGCTAACTATGGGTGATTGTATATTTTGTAAAATTAGAGATGGTGAGCTTGATACTGAGCTTGTCTATGAAGATGATGAGCTTATGGCATTTAATGATATTAATGCTCAGGCTCCAGTTCATCTGCTGGTTGTCCCTAAAGAGCATATCCCATCTATAGTAGATCTTAAAGATTATGATTTAGTTGCTAAAGTTCATCAGGTTGCTGTTAAACTGGCTGAAGAAAAAGGACTTGAAGATGGTTTTAGAATTGTCAATAACTGTGGTCCTGAAGGTGGCCAGACAGTTAATCATCTTCATTTTCATCTATTAGGTGGCAGACAGCTTCAGTGGCCTCCAGGCTAAATTTTAGGAGGAATAAATATGGCAAAAAATTTAAAATTAAATAGGCTTTTTTTAGGTATTATTTTTGGAATTTTATTTATATTTATACTGGCAGTACCTGTGTCAGCCAGGGTTTATTTTATTCCTCTTCATGGTGATGTAGAGCCAGGCATGGTTTCTTTTTTAGAAAGGGGTTTAAATGAGGCTATAGAGAATCAGGCTGAGCTTGTAATAGTGGATGTTGATACCTATGGAGGTTTAGTTGATTCTGGTATCTCATTAAGAGATCAGCTGGTTAGTTATCCTGGTGAAGTAGTTGCCTATATTAGTAACCGGGCCTGGTCTGCAGGAACTTTAGTTGCTTTAGGCGCTGATAGGATTTATATGAGTGAAGGCAGCAGCATGGGAGCTGCTGAGACTAGACCCTATGATGAAAAATATATTTCTGCTTTAAGGTCTGAATTTTCTGCAACAGCTGAAAGAAGAGATAGAGACCCTGAGATTGCAGCTGCTATGGTCGATGCTGATATTGAAATTGAAGATGTAATAGAAAGTGGTAAATTACTTTCTCTGACATCATCTCAGGCTGAAGAATTAGGTTTTACCGAAGGTAGATTTGCTGATTTTGATGAATTTCTAGATTATCTTGGATATACTGAAGCAGACTTAACCAGAATAGAGAAAACAGGGCTGGAGAGTTTTGCAGGATTTATAACCAATCCCTATGTCTCTGTCTTTTTGCTTTCCTTAGGGATTATAGCTTTAATTGGAGAGGCTTTAATACCTGGTTTTGGAGTTAGTGGGACAATTGGAGTTGCCAGTCTGGCTTTATTTTTCTCTGGATATATGATTCAGGGTTATGCAGGGATGGGTCTGATTGTTCTCTTTTTAGCCGGTTTACTGCTGGTTGCCATTGAAATATTTGTGATTCCAGGTTTTGGTTTTACCGGGATTACAGGAATTGCGGCAATCTTTGCCAGCTTATTTTTTATCTTTCCAGATCCTACAATGGCCTGGACTATTCTGGCTGCTGTCTTAGTCTTTTCTGCAATAGGAACTATTTTATTAATCAAGCTTTTTGGGACAAGCTATTTCTGGCGAAGGATTTCTCTTTCTGAAAGTCAGACATCTGAAACAGGTTATGTTTCAAGCAAAAATTTTAAAGATTTAATTGGCAAGACAGGCAAAACTATTAGTACATTAAGACCTGCAGGTATTGCTGAATTTGATGATGAAAGAATCGACGTTGTTAGTGAAGGCGGTTATATTGATGCTGAGACAACTGTTATTGTTGTAAAGGTTGAAGGTAGACGAGTTATTGTGAAACCAAAAAAGGAGGAGTAAAAGAATGGATATTTTTTCAATTGCGATTATTATCTTAGTAATTTTATTTCTAGTCGTGTTTTTCTATTTTATTCCCTTAGGTTTATGGATCTCTGCAACAGCTGCCGGGGTCAAGATTGGGTTCTTTAATCTGATCGGGATGAGATTGAGGAGAGTGCCCCCGGGACAGATAGTTGGCCCGATGATCAAGTCTCATAAAGCCGGTCTTAAATTAAGTAGTGATAAGCTTGAGGCCCATTATCTGGCTGGCGGAAATGTAAATGAGGTTGTAGATGCTTTAATTGCTGCTCACAGAGCCGAGATTGAGTTAACCTTTGAACGGGCTGCCGCTATTGACCTGGCCGGTAGAAAGGTTTTAGAAGCTGTTAAGATGAGTGTTAATCCAAAGGTCATTCAAACTCCAGTAGTTACTGCTGTTGCCATGGATGGTATTCAGGTTATGGCTACTGCCAGAGTGACTGTTAGAGCCAATATTGAAAGACTGGTTGGTGGAGCCGGTGAAGAAACTGTTCTTGCCAGAGTTGGTGAGGGTATAGTTACAACTGTTGGTTCGGCCAAATCCCATAAGAATGTTTTAGAAAACCCTGATTCTATCTCTAAAACAGTCCTAGAAAAAGGTCTTGATTCAGGTACAGCCTATGAAATTCTTTCGATTGATATTGCCGATGTCGATGTTGGCAAAAATATTGGAGCTACATTACAGAAAGACCAGGCTGAAGCTGATAAGGATATTGCCCAGGCTAAGGCTGAAGAAAGAAGAGCTATGGCTGTTGCTGAAGAACAGGAAATGAAAGCCAGGGTTCAGGAAATGCAGGCTAAGGTTGTTGAGGCTGAAGCAGAAGTGCCCCTTGCCATGGCTGAAGCCTTTAGAAATGGGAATTTAGGTGTTATGGATTATATGAATTTCAAAAATATAGAGTCTGATACCAGGATGCGTAAAAGCATTTCGTCATCCCAGGATGAGGAACTTGATAAGGCCCAAAAGGACAAGGAAAATAAAAAGACAAATAAGGACCAAAACTAAGGGGTGATTTAAATGGAAGCTCTACTTTCACTTCTGCTATTTGTCTTTTTCTTTATTATAATTATAACCAGGATTATTAGATTTATTATTAAGGTCTTTAGAGGTATTGAAGAAAGGCCTGATAATACCAGCAGTTCAGAGGGGAGCACTGATAGTTCCAGGGGTCGCAAGAGAAAGCCTGAAACTTCCAGGCCTGCTCCAGGTTCTAGAAAAGGGCCTCCCCCAGGTTTTGAATTAGATTTATCTGAAATTGATGATAAATTTGGTGAGAATAAGGGCGAAAAGAAGAAAAAACCTGAGATTCTGGAGTCTGATACTGTAAAAAAATATAAAGCAAGACAGGAAGAAAAGGATAAGAAAAATAATCACAAATCAGTCAGACCTCAAAGAAAGAGAGGATCTATTATTGAATCAGATGAAATTGGCAGCAGTGGAGAAATAGCTGGTGACTTGAGTTTTGACAATGATTCACTGGTTAAAGGAATAATGATGAAAGAAATTTTATCACCTCCAAGAAGTCTAAAACCATATAAGCCGAGATATAAAGATAAATAATAAATTAATAGTATAACACAAAGCCCTGTTATCAGGGCTTTATTATTTTATGTGGTACACTATTGGCCTTTTTAAATAAATATGTTATACTATATATAGAATATTAGAGGGGTGATAACTTAATGAAGTACATTAAATGGTTTGAAGAGATTGGTAAGGGTGATATTGATCTGGTTGGTGGTAAGGGTGCTAATTTAGGAGAATTAACAAATAATGGAGTAAATGTACCCCCAGGTTTTTCTGTAACTGCTGAATCCTACAGAGAATTTTTAGCTGAAAATCATCTGGAGGATAAAATTGTTAATTTATTGGAGGGCCTGGATACAGAAAATGCCAGCGAACTGCAGCAGTTATCCAGAGAAATTAGAGGCTTTATGGCTGAGGCTGAGATGCCAGAAGCAATTAGAGCTGAGATCTTAGAAGCCTATGAAGAACTTAAAACTAAAGGTGTTAAAACTGAAAAGGTCGCTGTCAGGAGTTCGGCAACTGCTGAGGATTTACCTGATGCCTCTTTTGCCGGGCAGCAGGATACCTATTTAAATATTTCTGGTCCAGATGAATTATTATATCATGTTAAGGAATGCTGGTCGTCACTCTGGACTGGCAGAGCTATTTATTACCGGCAGGAAAAAGATTTCGTTCAGACTGATGTTGCTCTAAGTGTTGTGATTCAGCAGATGGTCAGTGGGAAAAAGGCTGGTGTTATCTTTACAGTTGATCCAACCACAGGGAATAAAGACCATCTATTAATTAATTCTAGCTGGGGTTTAGGAGAAGCTGTTGTCTCTGGATTAGTTACTCCAGATGATTATTTAATTGATAAAAATAATGGTGAGTTAATTGAAAAAAATCTTGGCAAAAAAATCAAGATGATTGTAGAAAAAGCAGATTCAGCTGTCGGGACAGAAGTTGTTAAGACAGCTTCTTATCTCAGTGAAAAGGCTGTGACTGAATCTTCATTAACTGATAATGAGATAGATAAGTTATATAAACAGGCCTTAAGGATTGAAGAAATTTATGGAGCGCCCCAGGATATTGAATGGGCTATCGCCGGTGAAGATTCTGAAGTTTATTTATTACAGTCCAGGCCAATTACTACCCTTGACCTTGATGAATATAATAATGACGATGAGGTTGTTGTTGATTCTGCAGCAGAATTGCAGCCCCTTGTTAGAGGACTGAATGCCTCTCCAGGTAATGCCAGCGGCCCAGTTGTAATTGTGGAAGATTTTAATAAACTGGAGATGGTTAAAGAGGGAGATATACTGGTGGCCTCAATGACCAATCCTGATATGGTACCTGCCATGCGGCGGGCGGCAGCAGTTGTTACTGATGAAGGCGGGAGAACCTGTCATGCAGCTATAGTTTCCAGAGAGTTGGGGATTCCCTGTATAGTTGGCTGTGGCGATGCAACAAAAATTTTAGAGAATAATCAGATTGTAACAGTTGATTCTACCAGAGGGGTCGTTTTTGAGGGGAAGGTTAAGTCTAAGGATGAATCAGCAGGTCAGAGTACTGGTCCGGTCTTAAAGACCCCAGAGAGTATCAAGACTCAACCGGTAACTGGAACAAAGATTTATATGAATTTAGGAGAGCCTCATCTGATAAATCGCTATAAAGATTTAGATTTTGATGGGATTGGCTTAATGCGGATAGAGTTTATTTTTTCCAATGTAATCGGTGCCCATCCTATTTATTTGCTGCAGCAGGGTGAGGGAGACCTCTTTATCAGACAGCTTTCTGAGGCAATTACAATGGTTGCCCAGGAGGTTTATCCAAGACCGTTAACCCTCAGGATGAGTGATTTTAGAACCAATGAATTTAGAGGCCTTAAAGGCGGAGAAGAAGTAGAGCCTGTCGAAAACAACCCGATGATTGGCTGGCGGGGAGTTTCAAGATATATATCTGATGAATATATTGAAGGATTTAGACTTGAATGTAAAGCTGTAAAGAAGGTCCGGGACGAATATAACCTGACCAATGTTAATCTAATGCTCCCCTTTGTTAGAACTACCTGGGAGGTTGAACAGGCTCTTGAAATATTAAAAGAAGAAGGCCTGGAGCGGAGCAGAGACTTTAAGATCTGGATCATGGCCGAGGTTCCCTCAGTTATCTTCCAGGCAGCAGATTTCTGTCCTTTAATCGATGGATTTAGTATTGGCAGTAATGATCTGACCCAGCTAATTATGGGGGCTGACAGAGATTCTGGTATCTTAAATCGGATGGGTTATTTTGATGAGAGAAACCCTGCCATTAAGACTGCTATTAAGGAATTAATAGATGTTGCGGGCAAATATGGCAATACAGTTTCTATCTGCGGCCAGGGACCTTCAGTTTATCCAGAATTTGCAGAGTTTTTAGTTGAGGCTGGAATCGATAGTATAAGTGTTAATCCTGATACTGTCAATTATACAAGGAGGCTTGTAGCCCAGGTTGAACAGAGGTTAATTTTGCGAAATATGAGGAAATGATAGGAAATGGAATTAAATCAAAGACAGAAAGAGATAATTGAGCTGGTCAAGGCTAATCAACCGATAACCAGTCAGGAAATAGCAGATAACCTTGATTTATCCCGGGCAGCGATTAGAAATGATCTATCAGTTTTATCTTTACTGGATATTCTGGATGCTAAACCTAGAGTAGGCTATTTCTATAAGGGTAAGGAACCTGAACCTGGTTCCCTGGATTCTCTCTTTAATATTAAGGTGAAAGAGATTATGTCGCTGCCAGTTAATCTTCTTGAAGATACCAGTATTTATGATGCCATTGTGACAATGTTTCTTGAAGATACCGGGACAGTTTTTGTAATCGATGAATTTGATGAACTGGTAGGGGTTATCTCCAGGAAGGATTTATTAAAGATGGCAATGGGGAATCGGGACCTTAATGAAATTCCAGTTAGTCTTGCCATGACCAGGGTACCAAAGGTGATCACAGCCGTTGAGGATGAGACGCTACTTATGGCTGCCAGGAAGATTGTTGATAATAAGGTGGATTCACTGCCAGTAATTGAAGATGATAAAGTTATTGGAAGAATCAGTAAAACATCGATCAGTAATGCTTTAGTTGATTATGCGACTGAGATAGGGAGTGATTAAATAATGCAAAGAGAATTAGCGATTGAATTTGTTAGGGTAACTGAGGCTGCCGCCCTGGCTTCAGCACCCTGGATGGGTAAGGGTCAGAAAAAGTCAGCAGATGGGGCTGCAGTTGACGCAATGAGGACAATGTTTGATACTGTCAAGATCAATGGAATTGTGGTGATTGGAGAAGGTGAAAAGGATGAGGCTCCCCGGTTATATATCGGAGAAAAAATTGGAGATCAAAAAGATGGTCCTGAGCTTGATATAGCTGTTGATCCTGTTGAGGGTACTACTTTAGTGGCCAGGGGTCTGCCCAATGCTTTATCAGTTGTTGCAGTGGCTGATCGAGGCAGTCTGCTTCAGGCACCTGATATTTATATGGATAAGGTTATGGTAGGCCCTAAAGCCAGGGGAGCTATCAATATTGATGCCAGTGTTGAAAATAACTTAAGAGCCACTGCCGAGGCTTTAAATAAGAGCGTTAAGGATCTAACTGTAATTGTGCTTGATCGGGATCGCCATAAAGATTTGATTTCAGAGATTAGGTCGGTAGGTTCCAGAATAAAATTACTGGCTGATGGTGATGTTGCCGGAGGAATAGCCTCTGCTTTAAATGATAATGGAATTGATATGGCTATTGGAATTGGGGGAGCAACTGAAGGAGTTCTAACTGCTGCCGCCCTAAGATGTCTGGGTGGAGAAATTCAGGCCAGGTTAATTTATCGGGATGAAACTGATAAACAGAAGGCCAGAGATCTGGGAATCACAAATCTTGATAAAATATATAAGACTGAAGATCTGGCAGCTGGCGATGATGTAATGTTTGCTGTTACAGGCATTACCGATGGTGACCTTCTAAAAGGTGTTCGCTATCATGGGAATAAAGCAACAACTTATTCTCTGGTAATGAGGAGCAAGACTGGAACAGTTAGATATATTTCTGCAGATCATAAGATTACTCAAAAACCGGATTATTTTCCTAAGGATATCTTTAATATCAAGGCTTCCAAAGATTATTAAACCGAGGTGAAGTTAATGGCAGATTTTGTTGTGGATGATGGAATAAAGCTTAATTATCATTTAGATGGTGAAACCGGTCCAGTGATTTTAATCTTAAATGGGATAATGATGAGTACAGCCAGCTGGGCTGATTTTGTTCCAGTCTATACTGATAATAATTATCGAGTATTACGGGTTGATTTTAGAGACCAGGGTTTATCAGATAGTTATCCTAAAGATTATAAAATTGATATTCATACTGGAGATATTGTTGACTTGCTGGATCATCTGGGAATTGAAAAGGTTATTCCTGTTGGGATTTCCTATGGGGGAATGGTGGCCATGCTTCTGGCTATTAATTATCCTGACAGGGTTAATTCAATGGTTTTAGCTAATGTAGTGGCCAGGGTTACGCCCTACCTTAAGGCTGCCAGCCAGGCCTGGCAGGAGGCTGCTGATTTAAAGGACGGTAGAAAATTTTTCAGGCTGGCGATGCCCTATATCTACTCAGATTATTTTTATAAACATAATCAGGAGTTTTTAGAATCCAGAGAAGAGATTCTTGCTGATGCTCTGGATGCAGACTGGCTGACCAGATTTAATCGGCTGGCAGAAAGTTCATATGAGTTTGATATTAAGGACCGGCTGACTGAAATAGAGATGCCTGTTTTATTAGTAGCCGGGGAGCGGGATATCTTAACTCCTTTAGAGAAGATGAAGGAGATTGCCTGTGAGCTCCCTGATAGCCGACTGCTAACGATTAATGATGCCGGCCATGCTTCCTGTTACGAAAAAACGAATGAGTTTAATACGGCTGTTTTAGGTCATCTGGCCCTGACAGTTGAAAATAATTAAAATATTATTGATTTAAGTATAGCTTTTTTAGAATTTATGTGGTATAATTTTATTTTAGGTAATTAAATTTGTCTGGTTAGTTGGGGAATCAACCTATTTAGTCTTAGAGCAGATTGAATT
>CAZLCX010000002.1:85269-127250 GCA_964558325.1 uncultured Halanaerobiaceae bacterium
TTAAATAGGGCTAAAACCGACCAAAAATTAAATTTAAAAGCAATTTATTCAGCCGTGTGAGAACATGGCTGTTTTTATGTTTATTTGTAAGCAGAGCCTGATATGTTATAATTAATTGAAGGCTTTGATAAATTTTTAAATAATTATCAGTTACAAGGAGGAATATTGTGAGTAACAAAGAAGAGATTATTACAGTCAAAGATTATGATAAGGCCAGAAATATTTTTGGCCAGTTAGATGATAATCTAAAGATAATAGAAGATAGATTGGATGTTAAAGTTATTGCCAGGGGGACTGAGATTAAGCTTCAGGGGGATAAAGAGAATGTTTTTATTGCCAGAAGGACCCTTGAGGAGATGCTTGCTTTACAGGAGAGTGATAACCCTGTAAATTCAAGGCAGCTCAAATATATTATCGAGCAACTTCAAAAAGATAGTAATTTGAGTTTTAAAAATTTATATGACGAGGTTTTACAGGTTAATTATAAAGGCCGTGAAATAAAAGCTAAAACCCTGGGCCAGAAAATATATATTGATGCCATGAAGAGATCTGATATAGTTTTTGGAATTGGACCTGCCGGGACAGGTAAGACCTATCTGGCTGTGGTTATGGCTGTTAAAAATCTTCTTAATAATAATGTTAACAGAATAGTTTTAACCAGACCGGCCATTGAAGCCGGTGAAAATCTTGGGTTTTTACCAGGAGATATGCAGGAGAAGGTTGACCCCTATTTAAGGCCGCTGTATGACTCTCTCTTTGATGTATTAGGACCAGAAAAAGTTAATAGTTATCTGGAAAAGGATATTATTGAGGTGGCGCCTCTGGCCTATATGCGGGGAAGGACTTTAGATGACTCCTTTATTATTCTTGATGAGGCCCAGAATACAACCTCTGAGCAGATGAAGATGATGCTAACAAGGATTGGGTTTAATTCCAGAGCTGTAATTACAGGGGATGTTACCCAGGTTGATCTACCCTACAGCAAGAAATCTGGACTAGGTGAGGTTGAGAAAATTCTGGCTGGAATTAATGGGATTGACTTTATCTATCTTGATGAGACTGATGTTGTCAGACATAATTTAGTTAGAAAAATTATTTCTGCCTATGAAGAGAGTGGGAAATAAATTCTGTTTTTATCTGTAGGTGTTATTAATGAGTAAATATTATGAGAAGATCAAAAATTTTTTTAAGCGGTTAAAGGATTCAAAGGTTTCCCCGACTAATTTGAGTGATGATACAAGGAAGCTCATTATCGGGATAATCTTCTGTTTAGGTATTATATTTATCCTGACAGGCCATTTAATTCCTGCTACCGGTGAGTATGAAGCTGGCGAGGAGAGTCCTTTAACTATCAGGGCGCCTCAGTCTGCTGTTATTATAGATTCTGAGGAGACTGAACTCAGAAGAGAGTTAGCAAGAAGTGGTGTTGAGCCTGTATATGAAGAAAATAGAACGGCTTTTTCTGATACAATGGATCAGTTGAAACAGACCTTTAATATTATCAGAAATTTTGATTCTGAAACAGAAAATGTTGCAGATTTAAATTATGAGCTTAACTTTCTGGAGCGCAATTTCAACCAGGAAGAACTTGAATTAATGGTTGGCCTTAGTTCTGATGAGCTGGATAAGATTGAAGATGTTGCTGAAGAGACATTACGAGATATTTATAATGGAAGGGTAGCCAGTGATCAGCTAGATCAGGTCTATGAAGAGATAGAAGAGGGATTAATAGATGCTGATATTAGTGGGGATGTTAGAGAACTGCTTTTAAGGTTTATTGAACCTGCTCTGGTTCCCAATCTTATTTATGATGAGGCGGCAACTGAAGATCAAAAAGATGAGGTGGCCAGCCAGGTTGAACCAATCTCTAAAGAAATAGCCGCCGGGGAGGCAATTATTAATAGGGGTGAGGAATTTACCAATGAAGATCTAGAATTACTTGATCAGTTAGGTCTAAGTAAATCTGATTTAAGCTGGTTTCAGATAACCGGAATTGCTCTCTATTTTATTATTATTACCCTGGTAATGGTTTTTTATATAAGAGGCTATCATTCTAAAATATGGAAAGAAAATAAGAATATAAATCTTATTCAGATCTTGCTTTTAATCTTATTTATTCTGGCCAGGGTTTTGACAGTTTTTGACTTAAATTTATTGATGTATCTGGCTCCGGCTGCTATGGTCCCGATTTTATTAGCGGTTTTATTAAATAGCTCGATTGCTGTTGCTATAACTTTTTATATCACCTTAATCCTGCCATTGATCTTTGGTGGTGAATTCAGTATTGCCGCCCTTGTTTTTGTAGGAAGTATGGTTGGTATTTTTAGTGTTGAAAACTTAAATCAGCGAAATGATTTAGTGCGGGCTGGTTTTAATGTAAGTGCTGCCCTGATAGTAACTCTGGTTATGTTTTCATTTATTGAACCGGCTTATTCAGCCATTGATACTCTGACAATAATGGCTGTTGGGTTATTGAATGGAATCCTAGTGGCCATTTTTGCCAATGGGCTCTTACCTTATTTAGAGAGTTTGTTTGGATTAACATCTTCAGTTAAACTGCTGGAGCTTTCAAATCCAAGTCAGCCCTTATTGAGAAAATTGTTAGTTGAGGCACCAGGGACCTATCATCATAGTGTTTTAGTTGGTAATCTTGCCGAGACTGCTGCTGATAATATTGGAGCAAATTCTTTACTGGCCAGAGTAGGTGCTTACTATCATGATATTGGCAAGCTATCAAGGCCTTACTTTTTTAGTGATAATCAATTTGGCGGCGAGAACCCCCATGATAATATAAAACCTAACCTGAGTGCTTTAATTATTAAATCCCATGCCAAAGATGGGGTTGAAATGGCTAAAGAGTATAATTTACCGCCGGCTATTATTGATATAATTGAACAGCACCATGGCACTAATTTGATCTCCTATTTTTATCAGGAGGCTTTAAAGGAAAGTGATAAGTCTAATTTTAATGAATCTAATTTTAGATATGACGGCCCCAAGCCAGAATCTAAAGAGGCAGCTATTATTATGCTGGCTGATATCTGTGAGGCTGCTGTTCGGTCTAAAAACTTCAATAAAAGCAATCACAATCGAATAGAAGTATTGATAAAAGGTTTGATTAGAGAAAAGTTAATTGAAAATCAACTTGATAATTCTGAATTAACTCTTAAAGATTTAAATATAATTGCTGAAAGTTTTACCAGGATTCTGACTGGTATCTATCATCAGCGAGTTGAATATCCTGAAGATATTGAAGAGGAGATGGGGGCAGAAGAAAGTGGCAGTTAAAAATAATATTTTGTTTAATAACCTAATTGATGATCAAAGGTTTGATTCTGAGTTGCTTGATGATTTAAAGGAACTGGCGGATAGTCTATTACTGGCAAAAGAAATTAAAGAGGCAGAGGTAAGTATTACCTTTGTTGATAATCAGAAGATTAAAGAGTTAAATAAAACTTATAGGGATAAGGATGAGGTTACTGATGTTCTCTCTTTTCCAATTGATGAAGAACTTTTAGGAGAGATAATAATTTCTTTGCCAAGAGCCATTGAACAGGCTGAAGATTATGGTCATAGTTTGCAGAGAGAGGTTGCATTTTTAATGGTTCATGGTCTGCTTCATATTTTAGGTTATAATCATAAAACTGATGCTGATAAAACTGAGATGCGTCAGGCTGAAGAAAAGTTCTTAAGAAAATATGGATTTATCCGTTAATTCTATTATTACTGATATCTGGGGTTGAAATACTTGAATTGTAGAAAATCTTTTGTTTTTGTTATTTGTATAATAATAATTTTATTTGGAACTGGAGGCTGTTTTTTTCAGTCAAAAGTTGATAAAGTTCCTGACGAAATGTATGGGGCTTTTAATAAATTAAATTTTCAGGGTTATTTTGAATTTTATGAAAAAAACTTTGCTATTTCTGCCGATAGAGATTTTTCCTTGCCAGAGTATTATCAATTAGGAGATCGTCAGTATTTAAAGCGACCGGTAATGGTGTCTGTTGAGAATCATCCTAGATCCAGGCCCCAGGCTGGACTTGATAGTGCCGACTTAGTTTATGAGGTTCTTGCTGAAGGAGGAATTACCAGATTCTTGCCTGTTTTTCATAATAAGCTGCCTGAAAAGGTTGGTCCTATTAGAAGTGCAAGGGACTATATAGGCGATTTAACTGCTCAACATGGGGCCCTGTTGCTCCATGCAGGAGCAAGTCCAGGGGGTTATGCCAGGTTATCTGCAGAGGATGTCTTAAATTTAGATGAAATTGAGAAGAGTCAGTATTACTGGCGGAGCAGTGATCGGAAAATGCCCCATAATTTATATACTGATAATGATAGGATTAGTGATTACGTGAATGATCTCAACTGGCAGAAGGATCGATCAGCATATAAATTTGACTTTTCATCTGGGAATAATCCAGGTAATCAGAAAGAAAATGATTTTATTAGTAAAATTAATCTTTTTTACTGGGGTAACTATCAGGTTACTTATAGATATGATCAGTCTAAAGATAGGTATTACCGTTTTATTAATAATGAACCCCATAAAGTTGAAAATGGGGCTCAGTTATTTGCTGATAATATAATTATTATTTATGCAGATACTAATGTAATAGATGATGTTGGTAGAATATCTATAGACCTTGAGTCTGGTGGTCAGGCTTGTTTAATTAATAATGGCAGGAAAAAAGAACTAGCCTGGGAGAAAAACAATGGGAAAATAACATTACTGGATGATGATAACCAGGAAGCCATAATATATTCTGGTAAAACCTGGATTCAGATAATGCCTAAATCAGCCAGGGTTGAGTTTGATTAGAATTTTAGTGACAGGTATGGAGGTAAGGTAAATATGGATAAAAAAATTATAGAAAAGTTAAAGAAAAAGGCTAATGAAGCAAGAGAGAAGGCTTATGTACCCTATTCTGATTTCCCGGTTGGAGCTGCACTTTTAACTGTAAATGATAATATATATACGGGATGTAATATTGAGAATGCTTCATTTAGTTTAACTAACTGTGCTGAAAGAACTGCTATTTTTAAGGCCGTTTCTGCTGGCGAGACTGAATTTAAGGCTATGGCGATTGTTGGTGATACACCTGGACCTGTTTCCCCCTGTGGTGCCTGCCGTCAGGTGATGAATGAGTTTTCTCCAGAAATGGATGTTCATTTATATAATCTGGCTGAGGATAAGGAATTTACCACTGCAGCTGAACTCCTGCCTGGTTTTTTTACTTCAAAGGATATGATTAAATAATGGCTTTTAAATCAGGTTTTATAACGGTTGTTGGCAGGCCTAATGTTGGCAAATCAACGCTGGTAAACAAGTTGATTGGGGAGAAGGCTGCTATTGTCTCAGCCAGGCCCCAGACTACCAGACAGAAAATCAGGGCGATCTTAACAACTGATGATTTTCAGGCTGTTTTTGTTGATACTCCAGGGGTTCATAAAGTAAAAAATAAGCTTGATGAATATATGCTGGATCAGATTTATAGCAGTCTGAAAAATATAGATTTGATCTTTTTTGTTGTTGATAGTACTTCTGGTTTTGGGAAAGGTGATCAATTTATCTTTGATCAGATAAAGGATACTGGTTCAGAAATAATTTTAGTTGCTAATAAGGCTGATAAGGTTAGTAATAAAAAACTTGCAGGGAGATTAAAAAGATATAAGGAGAAAACAGGGCTTGAGCCTATTGCTATTTCAGCGACCCAGGGCAAGGGCTTAGATAATCTTGAAAGAATTTTGCTTGAAAAACTCCCTGAAGGTCCTAAGTATTATCCTGAGGATATGTTTACTGATCAATTAGAAAGAGATTTAGTAGCTGAATTAATTAGAGAACAGATTTTTAATTTATTGAGGGATGAAATCCCCTATGGAACTGCTGTTATGATTGAAGAGATAAAAGAGCGGGATGCCGGGATGACTTATGTAAGGGCAAATATTTTTGTGGAGAGATCCAGTCATAAAGGGATTATTATCGGTAAAAATGGTAAGATGTTAAAGAAAATTGGGCAAAAAGCCAGGGAAGAGATTGAAAAGTTAGAAGGCGGTCAGGTTTTCCTTGATCTCTGGGTAAAAGAGAGGAAAAAATGGCGAAAAAATGATCAATGGTTAAAAAGATTTGGTTATAAAGATGAAAATTAAGCAGGAGTATGTTTCTTAATCGAGAATATAAAAATAGATGACTTTAAAAGAAGTTTAGTAAATATATTTATTTTAGTTAAGGAGTGAGAATAAAAATGGCAATTAAACCTAAAGATATGGCTAAAATGATCGATCATACCTTTTTAAAACCTACTGGCAGAGTGGAAGATATAAAGAAATTATGTGAAGAAGCACTGGAGTATGAATTTGCTACAGTCTGTGTTCATCCTATATTTGTTCCCTATGCCAATAAATTATTAAAAGATAGCTCAGTTAAAGTTACTACTGTTATTGGTTTTCCTCTGGGAGCAAATACAACAGAAACTAAGGCTTTTGAGACAAGGAATGCAATTAAAAATGGTGCCCAGGAAATTGATATGGTAATGAATATTAGTGCTTTTAAATCAAAGGCCTTTGATTTAGTTAAATCTGATATTAAATCAGTGGTTGATTCGACTAATACAGCCGGGATTACTTCAGATATTATTGTTAAAGTAATTATAGAATCCTGTTATTTAGAAGAGGATGAAATAGTTAAAGCCTGTGAAATAGCAAAGGATGCTGGGGCAGATTTTGTTAAGACTTCTACTGGTTTTGGTTCTGGGAATGCTACAGTTGAGGCTGTTAGTGTTATGAGAAAAACAGTTGGTAGAGATGTAGGGGTTAAGGCATCAGGGGGAATAAAGAATTTCAAAGATGCCCTTGCTATGCTTGATGCTGGTGCCAATAGGATTGGGGCCAGTTCTGGTGTTGAAATAGTTACTGATGAAGTAGACTAGATTTATAGTGGCTGAAAAGAATACTGAAGCAGTTGTCTTAAAACGCTCAGATTTAGGAGAGAAGGACCAGTTGATAACTTTTTATACTAAAAAGACTGGCCTTTTAAGATTGGCTTATGGCGGAGGCAAATCATTTAAGAGCTCTCATCTAGGGCTTATCCAGCAATTTAACTGGCTTAATCTGACTTATTATCAGGGAGAGGGCTTAGGTAAGATAATTGATGTTGCTGCAAAATTTAAATTTCCAGGTATTAAAGCTGACTTTAATAAGCTGGCCTATGGAAGTTATATTTTAGAGTTCTATTATATGACTGGAACTACCGAGAGAAACCCTTTATATTTTAATCATTTGATTTTAAGTTTGATTAAATTAGAGGGGATTAAAAAAGATATTCAATATAAAAAGTTGATGGTAATTTTTAATACAGCAGCACTTTCATTGTTAGGCTATCCCTTTCAATTAACTGGCTGCGATGATTGCCAGGGATTGACCAGAGATATAAATTATTATTTTTTAATTGATGAAGGCTGTCTTTTCTGTCAGGGTTCTCTTCCTGGAGATTATGAAAAAGATTTAGCCGTTAAATTAAATAAAAATGAGGTTAAATTTCTATTGCGCTCAAAGGAAAAAGGTTTTGGAGCTGACAGGTTTCCAGCAATTACTGAGAAATCTTTTAATAAATTGAATAAATTATTGTTAGATTTTATTAAATATCATTTAGATTTAGACTTTAAGGCACTAAGTATGCTTGATCTTTATAGATAGCAGTACCTCGTCCCTTACGGGGTGGGGTATTTTTGATTTAATTAAAATGTTAATACCAAGGAGATGGTTTTATGTTATTTCAGGAGATTATTCAAAGCTTAAGTCAATACTGGGGTAAACAGGGGTGTGTTATCGAACAGCCTTATGATATAGAAGTAGGGGCTGGAACTATGTGTCCTGGAACTTTTTTAAGAGCTTTAGGAGATAAGCCCTGGAATTCAGCCTATGTTCAGCCATCCAGGAGACCGCAGGACGGCAGATATGGGGATAACCCCAATCGAGTTCAAAGACATTTTCAATTTCAGGTTATTATGAAACCTTCACCTGAAAATATTCAGGATCTTTATCTTGATAGTTTAAAAGAATTAGGAATTGATCCTCTAGAACATGATATCCGTTTTGTTGAGGACAACTGGGAAGCTCCGACACTGGGATCCTGGGGGCTTGGCTGGGAAGTCTGGCTTGATGGTATGGAAATCACACAATTTACATATTTCCAGCAGGTTGGTGGTTTAGATGCCAGGCCTGTTACAGTTGAGCTTACCTATGGGCTTGAAAGAATTGCCATGTATCTGCAGGAGGTAGAAAATGTATATGATCTTACCTGGGTAGAAGGAGTAACCTATGGTGATATTTATTATCGAAATGAATATGAACAGTCTAAATATAATTTTGAGGTTGCAGATGTGGCCAGACTCCATAGATTATTTGATGACTTTGAAGCTGAGGCTGAAAAAGCACTAGCTGATGATCTGGCTTTACCTGCTTATGATTATACTTTGAAATCTTCTCATATTTTTAATATACTTGATGCCCGTGGTGCTATTAGTGTAACTGAAAGAACTAAATATATTAAGCGGGTTAGAAATTTAGCTCAGAAAACAGCTAAAGTGTATCTGGAAGTTCAGGATGAAAAGGAGGATTCAGGTAATGAGTAATAAATTTGTATTTGAATTAGGGACTGAAGAAATTCCGGCCAAGATGGTCGTTAACTTAAGGGATGACTTGTTAAGACTGGCTAAAGAAAGTTTTAAAGAAGAATTAATAGATTATGATAACCTCAAAATTTATTCAACTCCAAGGAGACTTGTTCTTTTTGGTGAAGGATTATCAGATAAGCAGGCTGATAGGGAAGAAATTGTTAGGGGACCCTCAGTTGAGATAGCTTTTGATGATGATGGGAATCCTACCAGAGCCGGCCAGGGTTTTGCCAGGGGTCAACAGCTGGAAGTTGATGAGTTAGTTGAAAAAGATGGATATTTATATGCTGAAAAGATTATAGAGGGTGAGCCGACTGCTGAAGTTTTAGGGAGAATTTTACCTGAGATTATTGATAGGCTGCCCCAGCCCCAAAAGATGCGCTGGGGAGACAATAATTATCGTTTTATCAGGCCAATTCGCTGGATTCTGGCTTTATTTGGTGACCAGGTTATTGAATTTGAACTGGCAGGCTTAAAGTCTGATAGATTTAGCAGTGGTCATAGATTTTTAGGGGAGTCAAATTTTAAGATTAATAGTGCCGGAGAATATTTTGATAAATTAGAAGTAGAATCGGTGATTGTTAATCAGAATAAACGGGAAGAAATGATTTTAGAGCAAATTGCTAATATATTAACTGAAGATGAAGAAATTTATAAATCTGAAGGATTATTAGAAGAGGTTGTTAATCTTATTGAATTTCCTACAGCCTTTAAAGGTGGCTTTAAAGATGAATATCTAGAGTTACCTGAAGAAGTATTGACAACTTCAATGATTGAACATCAGAGATATTTTCCTGTGATTAGATCTGACAGCTTACATTCTGCATTTATCGGGGTTAGAAACGGAGATGCTGAGAAAATAGATAATGTTATTGATGGTAATGAGAAGGTTATAAGGGCTAGATTATCTGATGCGGTTTTCTTTTATAATGAGGATATATCAAAGGAACTTGATTATTTTAATAAAAAACTTGATGAGATAGTTTATCAGGAAGAACTTGGTTCTTTAGCTGAAAAAGTTGTAAGATTAAAGAAAATATCAGGTAAGATAGCAGAGCTGGTAGATATAGCTGATAGTGATAGGGATAAATTAATCAGAGCTGCAGAGTTAGCTAAATTTGACCTGGCAACCAGTATGGTTAGAGAATTTGCATCCTTACAGGGAATTATGGGTGCTAAATATGCCGCTGAAGCCGGAGAATCTGAAGCTGTAGTTAAAGCTATTGGTCAGCATTATAAACCGAAAGGTGCCAGTGACAGCTTACCAGCAACAACTAAAGCTAAATTATTAAGTATTTCTGATAAGATCGATGATATTGTAAGCAATTTTTATTTAGGTAATATTCCGACTGGAAGCCAGGATCCATTTGCTTTAAGAAGAAAAGCTACCGGGATTATTAGAATTATTCTTGACGGTGGGATTAATTTAAAGCTGGATAGTATAGTTGAAATAGTTTGTGACCTACTTGATGCAGATGGTGAAATTAAAGAAAAGGTTTTTGAGTTTTTTAAACAGAGAATTGAAAATTATTTTTCAGAAAATGGGATTCGCTATGATGTTTTAGATGCAGCTATGGCAGTTGATTTTTATGATCTTAAAGATCTTAATAATAGACTGGATGCAGTTATGAAGTTTAGAAATAAAGATTATAAACGTTTTGTTAAACTTTTATATGGTCTTCAAAGGTGTGGTAATCTTGCTGCCCAGGCTGAAGGTTTGGACGAAATAGAGCCTGATTTGATCAGGGAGAATGAAGAGCAAGCTCTCTATGATGAATATATAAAAATTAAAGATGAAATAGAAAATTATTTTGCTGAAGATGAATATTATCAGGCCTTAGAAAAAATTGCTGCTTTAAAAGATAAGGTTGATAATTTTCTTGACAATATAGTTGTGATGGTGGATGATGAGGGAATTAAAAAGAATAGAATAAGCATGCTTGAGAGGGTTGCCAGCCTGGTTAATCCGGTCATTGATATAAATGAAATTGCTTTAGATGAAAATTAGGGAGGCATTTTGCCATGGTTGATAAAAAAACTGTATATGTAGTTTCGGATTCTTTAGGTGAGACGGCCAACAGTGTTGTTGATGCGGCAGCCAGCCAATTTGACACTGATAGAATAGAGACTGTTAAATTTTCACATGTTAAAACTGTTAGAGAATTGAAAAATATTGTTTTGAAAGCTGCAGATAAAGATGCTATGATTGTTTATACTTTGATTAACCCTGAATTGAGAAAAGAATTTTATACATTTGGAAGAGAAAGAGATATTATTATGATTGATATCATGGGTCCTATAATGGAAAAAATGGAAGATATGCTTAATTCTAAGCCTGTTCTTCAACCAGGTATCAGGCATCAATTAGACCAGAATTATTTTAAAAGAGTTGAAGCAATGGAATTTACAGTAAAATATGATGATAGAAATGATAAGAAAGGTATTGAATTGGCTGATGTTGTTCTTATTGGGGTATCAAGAACTTCAAAAACACCTCTCTGTATTTATTTGTCTTATAGAGGTTATAAAGCAGCTAATATTCCCCTTGTGCCTGAAGTTGATGTACCCAAATTATTATATGAAAACCCTGAAAATAAAGTTATTGGTTTGACAATTGATCCACTTTTATTAAACGAAATAAGATTGGAGCGGTTAAAGGCTTTAGGTTTAAGCCAGGATAGTCAGTATGCTTCAATTAAAAGAATAAATGAGGAGCTTGATTATGCTGAGCAGGTAATGAAAAAGATTGGATGTCCGGTAATTAATGTTACGAATAAATCAATTGAAGAATCTGCCAATGAATTACAGGAGTACTTTTAAATGTTTACCCGGGAGGATTTAGAGAAAATAGAAGTTGAAAAGCTATCTGAAAGAGCCCAGTTGAGTTCCGAAAGTAAAGGGAGAAAAATTAAAGAAAACCTCTGTGAATATAGAATGATATTTCAACAGGATAGGGATAGAATTATCCATTCAAAGGCTTTCAGGCGTTTAAAACACAAGACCCAGGTATTTATTTCTCCTATGGGCGATCATTTTAGGACTAGATTAACCCATACATTAGAGGTATCTCAAATTTCAAGGACAATTGCCCGGGCTCTTGGTTTAAATGAAGATTTAACTGAGGCTATAGCTCTTGCCCATGACCTTGGCCATACTCCCTTTGGACATGCTGGGGAAGAGGTTTTAAATAGGCTTTCGAAAAAAGGGTTTCAACATAATCAGCAAAGTTTGAGGGTGGTTGATAATTTAGAAAGTAGAAATGGAGGCCAGACTGGTCTTAATTTGAGTTATGAAGTAAGGGATGGTATTTTAAATCATACAGGAGAAAAATTGCCTGAAACCCTTGAAGGTCAGATAGTAAAAATTGCTGATAGAATTGCCTATATTAATCATGACCTTGATGATGCTATGAGGGCTGATATTATCTCTTTAAAAGATATACCTGATAGGTGCCTTAAGGTATTAGGCAAACGACAGTCTGATAGAATAGATGTTATGGTTAAAGATATAATTGTTACCAGTTCTAATAGTGAAATAATAGAAATGTCTAATAAAATTGATGAAGTTACAAATAGGTTGAGAAATTTTCTTTTTAATAATGTTTATATTGGTTCTAAGGCAAAAATTGAAGAGAAAAAAGCTCAAAAGCTTTTAGAGAGATTATATTATTATTATTTTGAGAATCCTAAATCAATGCCTGCAGAATTCTATGATAGAATTTTTGAAGAAGATAAAGAGCAGGCTGTAATAGATTATATAGCAGGCATGACTGATCGTTATGCAATAAATCAGGGAAGAGAACTTTTTATACCCTCTTCTTCTTTCTTTTAGGGTTATGCAGGATTTTAAATAACTATAACGAAATATAATATAGGATTGATAATTATGGCTTCTATATCAAGAGATATAATTAATAGAATAAAAGCTGAGATAGATATTGTTGAGCTAATCGGGGAGTATGTAGAACTGAAGAGTTCAGGCAAGAATTATGTTGCATTATGTCCATTTCATCAGGAAAATACTCCCTCATTTACCGTAAACCCTAATAAACAGTTTTATTATTGTTTTGGGTGTGGAGCTGGAGGAGATTCAATAAATTTTATTCAAGAAATAGATAATTTATCATTTCAGGAATCGGTGCTTACTCTGGCAGAGAGGGCAGGAATTGAAGTTGATATTAAAGGTGGAATTGATAAAGAGCAGATGAAACTAAGGGAGGCTATATTTTCTGCAAATGAATTAGCTTCAAAATTTTATAATTATCTGCTTTTAAATAAAGAGATAGCTAAAAAAGCTAAAGAGTATCTCAATGAGCGAGGTTTTAATGAAGATGATATTAAAAAATTTAACCTGGGATATGCACCAGCTAGTTGGAGGGCTTTATATAAATTTCTCTCTGATAAAGGGTTTAGTTTAGAAGTTTTATTAAAATCTGGATTAATTGCAGCCGGGAAAAATAATAGCTATTATGACCGTTTTAGAGGAAGAGTTATTTTTCCGATCTATAATGTTAGATCAGAGGTAATTGGATTTGGAGGTAGGATTATAGACCCGGAGGACTTTCCCAAATATCTGAATTCACCTGAAAGTCCGGTATTTTCCAAGAAAAAATTATTATATGGGCTTAATATATCCAAAGAGGGTATTCAGAATAAAAATGAAGCAGTTATAGTTGAAGGATATACTGATGTTTTGACTGCCCATAAATATGGGTTAAATAATTTTGTGGCTTCCTTAGGGACTGCCTTAACCAGAGAACAGGCAAATTTATTAAAGAGATATTGTAATAAAGTATATATTGCATTCGATGCTGATACAGCTGGAGATAAAGCAACATTAAGGGGTTTAGAAATTCTTCGAGAAGCAGGATTAGATGTTGCAATTATAGAGTTACCTGAAGATCTTGATCCAGATGATTATATAAAAAATAATGGTTGTAATGCTTTTATAGAGCTTGAATCTAAAGCTCCAGATTTAATTAATTATAGACTTGATTTAATTATGGGAAAATATCAGGATCAGACTGCAAATGGCAGGTTGAAAGCAGCTAAGGCAGGAGCAGAATTTCTGGCTACTGTTAATGATGAATTGACTCAGGATGCCTATGCAAAGGTGCTGGCAGAAAAAACTGAGATTGGTTATGAAGAGATAAAAAACAAGATTGAAAAAGTTAAAAAGGAAAAAAAGAAAATCAACAGCTGGAAGCGAAAAAATAAAACTCAAGCTAAAAATAAAAATGAGAAGACAAATGACCCTGAATGGCAGGTACTGGCTTATATGCTTCAAGATCAGGAATATCGTGAATTTGGTATTGAAAAATTAAATCCTGCATATTTTTCTGAATCCACAGCAGAAATTGCCAGTCAAATATGGAATGATCTTGAAATAACTGCAACAGAAGTTATTTCGGCTTTAACTGAGGGGAAAAGAGATAATTTGGCTCGATATTTTTTAACAAAAGATAAATTACCATCTAAAAAAGGCTTTAAAAATTTGATAAAAGAAGTAATAAAAGGTAATATAGAGGATGAGATTAATAATATTTTATCTGAGCTCAAAAAAGCTAATGATTGTAATTATATAAATAATTTATTACTGTATTATAAAAGATTATTAAGATTAGAAAGGAGGGACGTATAATGTCAGATAATTATGCAAGTCCCGGTAAGATTAAAGAAGTTAGAAAGTTGATTGATCATGGAAAAAAAGAGGGGAAATTGACATATAAAGAAATTATGGATGCATTAGAAGAAGTAGAACTTGATTCTAATGATATTGAAGAGGTTTATGATATTTTTAATGAGATGGATATAGATGTAATAGAAGAAGACGAAGAAGATACTGATGAGGATAATAATTTAGATTTATCTATTCCTCATGGAGTAGGTATCGATGATCCAGTAAGAATGTATTTAAAAGAAATTGGTAAGGTTGATTTATTAACGGCTAAAGAAGAAGTAAGTATTGCCAAAAGAATTGAAGCAGGTGATGAAACAGCCAGACAAGAACTTATAGAGGCAAACCTCAGGTTGGTTGTAAGTATTGCTAAGAAGTATGTTGGAAGAGGTTTATTATTTTTAGATTTAATTCAGGAAGGCAATATGGGTTTGATGAAGGCTGTTGAAAAATTTGATTACACTAAAGGTTATAAATTTAGTACCTATGCAACCTGGTGGATTCGTCAGGCAATAACTAGAGCTATTGCAGACCAGGCTAGAACAATAAGAATTCCAGTTCATATGGTAGAAACAATTAATAAGTTAATTAGAGTTTCAAGGCAACTGCTTCAAGAATTAGGGAGGGAGCCTACTCCAGAAGAAATAGGTGAAGAGATGGATATAAGTCCTGATAAAGTACGAGAAATTATGAAGATTTCTCAGGAACCAGTTTCTCTTGAAACTCCAATTGGAGAAGAAGAAGATAGTAATTTAGGTGATTTTATTGAAGATGAAGATGCTCCAGCTCCTGCCAGTGCTGCTTCCTCTTCCCTTTTAAAAGAACAGATTGATCAGGTTCTTGATTCTTTAACTGATAGAGAGAAAAGGGTTCTTGAATTAAGATATGGTATTGAGGATGGCAGGCCAAGAACCTTAGAAGAGGTTGGTAAAGAGTTCGGGGTCACAAGGGAAAGAATAAGACAGATAGAGTCGAAGGCTTTGAGAAAACTCCGTCATCCTACAAGGAGTAAAAAATTAAAAGATTATTTAGATTAACCCTTGACGAATTAATTTTTTTAGTCTATAATGTTACATGTGCTGAAGAAATTTAATAGGGCCCATAGCTCAGTTGGTCAGAGCAATCGGCTCATAACCGATTAGTCCCAGGTTCGAGTCCTGGTGGGCCCACCATGTAATTAATTAGCCTTGTTCTTTTATGGAGCAGGGTTTTTATTATATTTAGAGGGGGGAAATTATGATTACCGTAAGTGAGATTGTTGGTAAAATCAATAAATTAGCACCGCCTTTTTTGGCTGAAGATTGGGATAATATTGGGATTCAGGTTGGTAATCCAGATATGAATGTAAATAAAATAGGAATTGCTTTAGATGCTACAGAGAAGATTGTTAATGAGGCAATCGCAAAAGACTGTCAGCTATTAATAGTTCATCACCCATTAATTTTTAATGGAATAAAAAATGTCCATACTGGTAATACTACCGGGAAAATTATTATCCAGGCTATTCAATCTAATTTGAGTATAATTACGGCCCATACAAATATTGATCATGCTGAAGGTGGTTTGAATGATTATTTATCTAATCTTTTTAATTTATATGATGTAAAAAATTTAAGCAGTAAGCCACCTTTAAAAAAATTTGTTGGTTATATTCCAGAATCAGATTTTGAAAATGTTAGGACAGAGCTTTTTAATGCCGGGGCAGGTGAATTTGGTAATTATGATCAGGTTAGTTTTTTCACCCAGGGAGAAGGTTCATTTAGACCTTTAGAAGGAAGTAAACCGGCTAAGGGTAAACAGGGTGAAAGAACTGAGGTTTTAGAATATAGATTGGAATTAATTGTTGATGAAAGAAATTTAGATAAAATTATTTCTGTTTATTATAAGACACATCCTTATGAAGAACCAGTTTTTGATATATTTCAACCGGAACAATTACAGGGAGAATATCTCCCAGCTAGAATTGGACTTTTAAGTGATAATATGGTTTTATCTGATTTCGCCAAATATGTGAGTAAAAGACTAAAACTGGATTATGTTCAGTTTGCAGGGAATCAAGAAAAAGAAATAGAAAAAGTTGCAATAGCCTGTGGAAGTGGAGCTGATTTTATTAAAGCTGCCTCCAGACAGGGTGCAGATGTTTTGGTTACTGGTGATATTAAATATCATGAGGCCCAATCTGCTCTTGAATCGGGGATAGCATTAGTAAATGCTGGGCATTATGGCACAGAAAAAGTTTTCGGAAATTTAATTAAAGATTATTTAAATAATTCAAGTTATTCTTCAGCAGATATACCAGATATAATAAAATTGGAAGGACAAGAGCCAATCTGGCAACTGTTGACAACTTGATATTAATTAATTTTGGTGATATAATTAATAGGGTTAAAAATATAATAGTTTCTGGTAAGTTGGCCGAATGGTCGCAGTTTATTATTTAAACTGAGGAAAGTCCGGGCTCCACAGGGCAGGGTGCTGGGTAATACCCAGTGGAGGCGACTCCCAGGCAAGTGCCACAGAAAAAATACCGCTGTTTTTTACAGTAAGGGTGAAATGGTGAGGTAAGAGCTCACCAGAGTTCAGGTGACTGAGCTGCTAGGTAAACCCCATCTGGAGTAAGTCCAAATAGAGAGGAAATAAAGCTGCCCGCTTTTCCTCCGGGTAAGGACGCTAGACCTCTATAGGTAACTATAGATGCAGATAGATGACCATTTAAGACAGAACCCGGCTTATAGGCCAACTTACCAATATTTAATTCCCATGGCCTAGCCATGGGTTATTTAATTGAAAATTTGTTTGATTTATGTTAAAATTAACTGCAGTATCTATGTAGGAGGGATTGATATGGCTGGTCATTCTAAATGGGCCAATATAAAACATAAAAAGCAGAAAGAAGATAGAAGAAGAGCCAAATTATTTTCTAAGTTAAGTAAAAGAATTGCTGTGGCAGCTCGTGAAGGTGGCGGCGATCCTGAGATGAATTCTGAGCTTAGAATGGTTATTGATAAAGCTAGAGATAATAACATGCCTAATGAAAATATTGAAAGGGCTATTAAAAGAGGTACAGGAGAATTAGATGGAGTTGAATATGAAAGTTTTGATTATGAGGGTTATGGTCCAGAAGGAGTAGCCCTTTATCTGGAAATTACTACAGATAATAGAAATCGTGCTGCTTCTGAGATTCGACATATATTATCTGATAATGGGGGTAACTTAGGTGAATCCGGATGTGTTGCCTGGATGTTTGACAGGAAAGGTCAATTAGTATTAGATAACTCAAATGATAGCTTTGATGAAGATGAAGTTCTTTTAGAAGCCCTGGAAGCAGGGGCCGAAGATGTTAAGCTTGAGGGAGATATTATCAGGATTTTAACTGATCCTAAAGAATTTATTTCTGTTAAAGAGGAGTTAGAAGAAAACAATTATGAGTTTAAAGATTCTGATATTGTTATGATACCAAATAATACTGTTGATCTTGATAAATCAGGTGCAAAAAAAGTCCTTAATTTAATGGATGAATTAGAAGACCATGATGATGTTCAGGAGATTTATGCTAATTTTAATATTCCTGAATCAGTTCTTGAGGAAATAGAAGAAGAGTAATTTTTATGATTTAAATTTTTCAGGCACTGATTAAATCAGTGTCTTTTGATTTTACCGCTGGGGGTGTCTTTTTGAAGATTATGGGAATAGACCCAGGTCTCGCTACGCTGGGCTATGCTTTTGTTGAAAAAAATAATAATTCTTTTCAGCTAATAGAGTATGATGTTATTGAAACTTCGTCAGAAACAACTGATGTTAAAAGGTTAAAGGAAATATATAAAAGACTTCAAGATTTAATAAAAAAGAATCACCCAGATTGTATGGCTGTTGAAGAGCTTTTTTTTAATAAAAATGTTAAAACGGCAATTAGAGTTGGTCAGGCAAGAGGAGTGATTTTACTGGCAGGTGCAGATGCCGGCTTAAAAGTTTCGGAGTATACCCCATTGCAGGTTAAACAGGCTGTTGTTGGATATGGAAGGGCAAGTAAACATCAGGTTCAACATATGGTTAAAGCTTTATTAAATTTAGAATCAATTCCAGAACCAGATGATGCAGCGGATGCTCTGGCTGTAGCTATTTGTCATGGCCATAATTATGGTTTCAATAAAAGATGGGGTGACCAGATTTGATTGGATATTTAAGTGGAGAAGTAATTGATGTTAAGTCAGAAGAGTTAATAGTTTCTGTTAATGGGGTTGGCTATCAGGTTAATTTGCCGGCTGCTTTTAGTTATTATCAGAATGGAGACAATTGCGAACTCTATATATATACTTATGTCCGGGAAGATACTTTAGAGTTATTTGGTTTTAAAGAAAAAGAGAGTAAAGAATTATTTATTAAATTATTATCTGTTTCTGGTATAGGGCCTAAAGTCGCTTTAAGTATAATTTCGACTCTTTCGCCAAAGAAGTTTGCTCAGGCGATAATTAATGAAAACATAAATGTATTAGAACAAGTAAATGGCATTGGTCCTAAAAGTGGTCAAAGACTGATTTTAGAGCTAAAGGATAAACTTGATGATATTTTATTGGCTTCTGATAGTGGCTCTAGCTCAGCAACTATGACTTATGACGATGAATTATATTCTGCCTTAAATAACCTTGGTTATAAGGATAATGAAATCAATCAGGCTGTTAATGATTTAGGCAGCAAATTATCTGGAGATTTGGAAGATAAAATAATGCAAGTATTAAATTATCTCGGCAAGGAGTAGGTTAATATGGATCAAGAAAGAGTTGTTACTCCTGAAGAAAAGCAGGATGATGAGTTTGATAAGACTTTAAGACCTAAACAGTTAAAGTATTATGTTGGGCAAAAAAAGGTAAAGGAAAAATTAAAAATATTTATTCAGGCAGCTAAGCAGCGAGGAGAGGCTCTTGATCATGTGATGTTATATGGACCTCCTGGGCTTGGTAAAACTACACTGGCTAATATTATTGCTAATGAGTTAAATGTTAATATTCATACAACCAGCGGACCAGCTATTGAAAGACCTGGAGATTTAGCCAGTATTTTAACAAACTTAACAAGTAAGGATATTCTTTTTATTGATGAAATTCATAGATTAAATAGAATGGTTGAAGAAGTCTTATATCCAGCTATGGAGGATTATGGATTGGATATAATGATTGGAAAAGGGCCATCTGCAAGATCTGTAAGACTGGACTTGCCACAATTTACCCTGGTTGGTGCTACAACAAGGGCTGGCCAGTTATCTTCTCCTTTAAGGGATAGATTTGGTGTTATAAATAGACTTGAATTTTATAATAAAGAAGAGTTAAGCCAGATTGTTCAGAGATCAGCAAGAATCCTTGGAGTTGAAATATCTGAAGATGGTTCTGGAGAGATAGCCTGTCGTTCTCGTGGAACTCCGAGAATTGCTAATCGTCTGTTACGAAGAGTAAGAGATTATGCTGAGGTTAAGGCTGATGGCGTAATTACTCCGGAAGTAGTAGATAAAGCTCTTAATTTATTAGAAATTGATGAACTAGGATTAGACAGATTAGATTATAGGCTTTTAAAATCTATTATAAATAAATTTGGTGGTGGACCAGTAGGTTTAAAAACTATAGCTGCAGCAATTAGTGAAGAAACGGAAACTATTGAAGATGTTTATGAACCCTATTTATTACAGCTAGGTTTTTTAGAAAGGACGCCACGTGGCAGGAAAGCAACTAAAATGGCCTATAAGCATTTAAATATAAATTATAAAAACAGTGATGGAAAGAGTTTGTTTGATTAGAGTTTTATGGAGGTATATGAATGAAAACATCTGATTTTGACTATGATTTGCCGGAAAAATTAATAGCCCAGGAGCCAGCAGATCAGAGAGACCAATCTAATTTGTTGGTTCTAAATAAATCTGGAGAATTACTTGATGATTTAAAATTTTATCAACTGAAGAAATATTTACAGCCAGGAGATCGTCTTGTTTTTAATAACAGTAAGGTTATTCCGGCACGTCTGTTTGGTGAAAAAGTAACTTCTGGGATTGAAATAGAAATTTTATTATTGACTGAGTTAGCTCTTGACCGCTGGGAAGTATTAGTTAATCCTGGTCGCCGGGTAAAAAAAGGAACAAAAATACGATTTGATAATGAATTAATGGCTGAAACTATAGATTATACTAATTTTGGTGGCAGAGTTTTAGAATTTAAACCTGAAGGTAGTTTGAAATCAAAACTTGATGATTTAGGTGAAATGCCACTTCCACCATATATTAAAAAGAAACCAGAGGATCCTAATAGATATCAAACTGTTTATGCCGATAAAGAAGGATCTGCTGCTGCGCCAACAGCAGGATTGCATTTTACAGATGAAATTCTTAAAGAACTCCAGGAATATGGAGTTGGATTAAGTTATTTGACTTTACATGTTGGGTTAGGAACTTTTAGGCCTGTAAAAGTTGATGATGTTGAAAAACATAATATGCATGAAGAATATTATGAGATTGACAAAAAAACTGCTAATGATATAATGGATACGAAAAATAATGGTGGTCGAGTTATATCGGTTGGAACTACTTCTGTTAGAGCCCTGGAGTCTGCAGCTTCTTCAATTAAAGAAAGGAAAGGAGCAAAGGGATGGACCGATATTTTTATTTATCCAGGATATAACTTCAAAATAATTGATGGACTATTAACTAATTTTCATCTTCCAGAATCTACTTTAATTATGTTAGTTGCAGCTTTAATTGGAAAAGAAAAGGTTATGAAAGCCTACAAGCATGCAATTGAAAAAGAATACAGGTTCTATAGTTTTGGAGATGCAATGATTATAATATAAATATTGGAGAAGATAATATGGGTTTTGAATTCAAACTAAAAAATAAGTGCAGTAATTCTTTAGCTAGAGAAGGATTTATTAATATAGATGGAAAGACTATTGATACCCCGATATTTATGCCTGTCGGTACTCAGGCAACTGTTAAATCTCTTAAACCTGAAGATTTAAAAGAATGTGGAGCAAGTATTATCCTTGCTAATACTTATCATCTATATTTAAGACCAGGTTCTGATTTAATAGCCAGTGCAGGTGGATTACATGAATTTATGAACTGGGATAGATTGATTTTAACAGATAGTGGAGGCTTTCAAGTTTTTAGCCTGTCAGATTTAAATGATATTAAAGAAGAGGGAGTTTATTTTCAATCTCATCTTGATGGTTCCAAACACTTTATATCTCCAGAAAAATCAATTAAGATTCAGAAGGATTTAGGTGCAGATATCATTATGGCTTTTGATGAATGTGCCCCATATCCTGCAGAAAAAAGTTATGTTAAAGAATCTCTTGAAAGGACTCTCCGCTGGGCTAAGAGATGTAAAGAAGAAATGGTAGGTGTTAATAACCAATATTTATTTGGAATAGTTCAGGGAGGGACATATCCTGAATTAAGAAAGTTGAGCGCCAGAGAGACAGTAAAATTGGATTTTCCTGGTTATGCTATTGGTGGCTTAAGTGTTGGCGAAGAGACAGAATTAATGCATAAAATGCTTGAAGTAACAATTCCAGAACTTCCAGAAAGTAAGCCAAGATATTTAATGGGGGTTGGGACTCCTGAAGATCTGATTGAAGGTGTCCGCAGAGGAATTGATATGTTCGATTGTGTAATGCCAACCAGAATTGCCAGACATGGGAGCATATATACATCTCGGGGGAGAATTACCATTAGAAATGCCTCTTTTAGCGAGGATTTTAATTCTCCTGATCCAGAATGTAGTTGTTATGTATGTAGGAATTATAGCAGGGCATATATTAGACATCTTCTTAATAGAAATGAAATTTTAGGGGTTATTTTAACAAGTTATCATAATATATTCTTTTTACTTGACTTGATGGCTAAAATAAGGAAAAGTATTAGCGCTGATTGTTTTAATGAGTTTGCAGAAGAGTTTTATAGTTATTATTTAAATTAATTGGATTATCTCTTACTAATCTTCAATAAAATGAAGGATTATTAAGAGTTTTGTTGAATATAAAAAAAGATGGTTAGAGAATTAACAAAGAATATAAGGAGGAGTTTTTTAATGGAACTTATTTTATCATTAGTACCCTGGATTTTAATTTTTGGAGTTTTTTGGTTCTTTTTAATTAGACCGCAAAAGAAACAGCAGAAAGAGCATCAAAATATGCTAAGTAATCTTAAGGTTGGAGATAAGATAGTAACTGCTGGTGGGATAAAAGGAAAGATAGTTAAGATTAAAGATAATATTGTCAGGTTAAGAATTTCTTCGAATGTTGATATTGATTTATTGAAATCGTCAATAAGTCACCTTGAAAAGAGTGAAGATGACGAAGAAGAAAATAATGACAATTAATTGACATTTAATTAGCCTGGATGGAGGTAATTTTTGTGGATAGCAGTGATATTAAAGAATTTGTACAATCTTTAGTTATAGCAGGTGTTTTAGCATTTTTAATTATAACTTTTGTAGCTCAATCATTTGTTGTTGAAGGTAGTTCAATGGAAGACACATTACAGAATGGTGAAAGATTAATTGCTAATAAGATTATTTACCGTTTTAGAGGCCCAGAAAGAGGAGAAATTGTAGTCTTTACTCCCCAAGGTGCGGAAGATAAAAGATATATTAAGAGAGTTCTTGGCTTGCCAGGAGATAAAATTTATATACGTGATCAGACACTTTATATAAATGGTGAACCAGTGGAGGAAGATTATATCAAAGAGCCGATGAAAGATGTTGGGAGCTCAGGCCCATTTGAAGTACCTGAAGATAAGTATTTTGTTTTAGGTGACAATAGGAATCACAGTGCTGACAGTAGATTTGAATCTCTTGTTGGCTATGTTGATGAGGAATCAATACACGGAAAAGCAACCTGGGTTTTCTGGCCTTTAACAGAGATGAGATTAATCGAACATGAAAATTATGCACTAGATAATTAATAAAATTTAAACAATTGTTGTTGGGAGGATGAATATGAGGTATAAGCAGAAACGCAAAATTAAAATAGGACTAATAGTCTTAGTTGTTGCACTGGCTGTTGGTCTTTATGGATATTATGGAATTAATTTAGGGCTTGACCTGGAAGGCGGTTCTCATATAGTTTTACAGGCGCAGCCAACTGAAGATAGAGATATTAATAATGATGTTATGACTGGTATATTAAGTGTTATCGAAAGAAGGGTTAATCAGATCGGATTATCTGAACCGGTTATTCAGAGAGAAGGTAGTGATAGAATTATTGTTGAACTGCCTGCAGTTGATAATCCCTCAGAAGCTATATCTACAATTGGTAGAACGGCTATGCTCACTTTTAGGATTGATGGAGAAGAGGTTATGACTGGTGAAAACATTGATGATGCCAAAGCCAGTCATGATGAGTATGGGAGACCGGTAGTAACATTTAATTTAAATAATGAAGGTGCAAGAGAATTTGAAAACATCACCAGGCAACATATGGGTAAGCAAATGGGAGTTTATCTGGATGATGAAGAATTGACTAACCCTACTATTCAAGCAGTAATAAGAGAGTCTGGTCAGATTACTGGATATGACAGTGTAGAAGAAGCACAGGAACACGCTATTTTAATTCGCGAAGGTGCTTTACCTGTGCCGGTAGAAGTAATGGAAAGTAGAACAGTGGGTCCAACTTTGGGATCTATAGCTATTCAACAGAGTATTAGAGCAGGTTTGCTTGGCTTATTATTAGTTGCTGCTTATATTGTCTTTTATTATAAATTTCCTGGATTAATAGCAGCTATTTCATTAATTATATATGGAATTATATTTATGGGTACCTTATCTGGTTTACAAGCAGTCCTTACTCTACCAGGTATAGCTGGTTTAATATTGTCAATTGGTATGGCTGTTGATGCTAATATAATTATCTTTGAGAGGATAAAAGATGAGAGAAAAAATGGTAAAACATTAAGAGCAGCTATAGATGCTGGATTTAAAAGAGCATATATGACAATAGTTGATGCTAATGTCACTACTTTAATTACCGCCTCAATTCTGGCTTATTTTACAAGTGGCTCAGTTAGGGGTTTTGCTGTTACTCTGATAATAGGTATTGTTGCAAGTATGTTTAATGCATTTTTTATAACGAAAACTCTAATAGATTTAAGTTCTGGTACAAATCTTTTGCAATCATCACGTGCATTTGGTGTTAGGGAGGGGTAGTGTTCCATGAATTTCACGAGAAACTGGGAATTAATATCAAAAAGGAAAATATGGTTTACAATATCAATTGTTTTTATGGTTGTATCATTATTGTTTTTAGGTATTAATGGACTGAATTTAGGAATAGATTTTCAGGGTGGATCAATTATAGAATATTCATTCTCAGAAGAAGTTGGTACAGAAGAGGTAAGAGAGGTATTACAGGAGATTAATATAGCTACTGAAGCTCAGTTACAGGAGAGTGGTGAGGCTGAAGAATATGGAATTATTTTAAGGTCTTCTGAATTAACACAGGAAGAGACTCAGGAAATAAATGATGCAATGGATGAAAGTTTTGAAGGAACTGATTTATTAAGAAGTGAATCAGTTGGACCTGTTATCGGCGAAGAGTTAAGAATGCAGGCATTATTAGCATTGTTAGTCGCAGCAGTGGCAATTGTTATTTATATTAGTTTTAGGTTTGAATTTAAATTTGCAATTGTAGCTTTGTTGGCTTTGGCTCATGATGTTGTTTTTACAATAGGGGTTTTTGCGATACTTGGCAAGGAAATCAATACTGCCTTTATAGCAGCATTATTAACAATTATAGGTTATTCAATAAATGATACTATTGTAATTTTTGATAGAATAAGGGAAAATATGAAATTGCATAAAAGGACTTCATTTTCAGAACTTGCAAATAGAGCCGTTGTTGATACTTTACCAAGGTCAATAAATACCTCGATGACTACATTAGTTGCTATTTTAGCAATATATTTATTTGGAGGAGCAGCTATTCAAACATTTATGTTAGCACTTTTTGTCGGCATGGCAGTAGGAACTTATTCATCTATATTTGTTGCCAGTCCAATATTAGTTAGCTGGCAGAATAAAGTTAAAACTGCTCAATAAAATTAATTATTGGAGGGATTATTTATGAGTAAATTAGAAGAATTACTTTATCGCAGTATCGGGTCCCTGGATTTAACAGTTAATAAGCTTGAAGAATTAGTGCAGTCTTTAGTAGAAGAAGGAGAATTAACTAAGAAACAGGGTAAGGAGTTAATTGAGCGCTGGCAACAAAAAGGGGATAAGCAGAAGGATAAATTAGAAGATATTTTTGACGAAAAACTTGATAAGCTGGGAGTTATTCGGGATGAAGAATTTGATAAATTAAAGGAACGGGTTGCACGTCTTGAAACTGAATTAAAAAACTTAAAAGATAAAACATCTCAGAAAAATACTGAAATATAAAGTGGGATAATAATATGGCTTTAAATATCAGGAAAAAATATAAGCATCTCCAGAGATATAGACAGATTAGTCAGGTCTTTGTTAAAAATGGACTTGGGTTTATCCTTGATAGGTTTGATTTAAAGAAATTTGTTCCACTAAAAAAAAGATTTGAAATAAATGAAACGCCAGATAATATTAGTGTGCCAGTTAGATTAAGACAGGTGTTTCAAGAATTAGGCCCAACTTATGTAAAGTTGGGCCAAATATTAAGTACCAGGCCTGATATTTTTCCTCCAGATTATATTATTGAGTTCAAAAAACTTCAGGATAAAGTACCCCCTGTTGCTTTTAATCAGATAAATATTTTATTAGAAGAAGAATTAGGGCAAAATTATAATGAAAAGATTTTTAGTGATTTTGATAAGGAGGCTACAGCAGGGGCATCAATAGCTCAAACCCATCAGGCTATTTTAAAAAATGGTGACCCAGTTATAGTAAAAGTTCAAAGGCCCTTTATTCAGGAAAAAATAAAAGTTGATTTAGAAATAATTACAGATTTAGCAGAATTGGCTGTAGATAGAAATATTTTACCGGAATTTATTGATCCTGTTGGTTTAGTTGAAGAATTTAAAGAGAGTCTTAAAAAAGAACTTAATTTCAAACAAGAGTTAGCTAATATCAAAAGATTTCAGACAAACTTTGCTGATGTTGATTCTATAATAAGCCCCAAAGTATATGAAAAATATTCAACTAGAAGAGTATTAATAATGGAAGAAATTAAAGGCAAAAAATTAAGTGAAATTGATTCTTTTGATGATATTGAAAATAAAAAGCTATCTAGATTAGGTGCTCATTCATTTTTGAAACAGGTAATGATTCATGGTTTTTTTCATGCTGATCCTCATCCAGGGAATATCTTTATTATTGATGGAGATAAAATAGCCTATATTGATTTTGGAATGATGGGTCAAATTTCAAGTGAAGATAGAGATTTGTTTTCTCTGCTATTTGCCGCTCTTTTAAGAAGGAATGTTGAAGTAATTACAGATACGATATTAGAAATTGGAGATATGCCTTATAGTTTAAATAAAAGAAAATTTAAACTAGATATAGAAGAATTTATTTATAGTTATTATAATAGAAAATTAGAAGATATTAATTTCAAGGTTTTATTTGAAGATTTACAGAAGATTGTATTTAAACATCATATAAGACTTCCTCAGGAATTTTTTCTGCTATTTAGGGCTTTAAGTTTAAATGAGGGAGTAGGTTCAACCTTAGACCCTGAATTTAATATTGTTGAAATAGGAAATGAATTTATTCAAGAGTTAATCTATGACAGGTTGAAACCTGATAATCTATTTAAAAAAGTATCTTTAAAATTATGGAGATTATTTAATAATGTTAAAGGTTATCCTTCAGATATAACAGAAATATTTGATATGATTAAAGATGACCGAATAACAATAAATTTTAAACATATGAATTTAGAAAACCTAATTAATGAGATTGACTTTGCCTCTAATAGATTATCAATAAGCATGATTATTTCAGCCTTAATAGTTGGTTCTTCAATGATTATTCAATCAGAGGTTGAGCCACTTGTTAGAGGGGTTCCAGTGCTTGGTTTCATTGGATATACTTTAGCAGGTATTATGGGACTATGGCTTGTTATTTCGATTTTAAGATCAGGTAGATTTTAACTCTGATAAATACTATCAGAGTTTTTTTGTTACAGGAATATTTATTTGTTAATATTTATCTAATTGGACTTATTTCTTATAATAGTATATAATATTAATGTTGAAAATTAATTAAGGGAGGATTTATAATGGATATTAAGGAGTTTATCAGGGAGATACCGGATTTTCCTAAAGAGGGGATTTTATTTAAAGATATTACTCCAATTTTGCAAAATCCTAAAACCTATAAGTATGTTATTGATAAAATGGTTGAATATTATTCTGAATATGATATTGATTATGTTGCAGCTATTGAAGCAAGGGGGTTTTTATTTGGCCCTCAGATAGCAATGAGATTAGATAAAGGATTTATACCAATCAGAAAGCCAGGCAAATTACCTGCTGAAGTTATTACAGCTGAATATGAGCTAGAATATGGCACGAATACGATAGAAATTCATAAAGATGCTATTAAACCAGGGGATAAAGTATTATTAATAGATGATTTATTGGCGACTGGTGGAACTACTAAAGCAGCTATTGAATTAATTGAAAAACTTAAAGGTAAAGTTATAGGGATTGGATTTTTGTTAGAACTAGCAGCATTAAAGGGGAGAGAAGAATTAGAGGATTATGATGTTTATTCATTAATTACTGATTAAATAAGTAATGCATTTATATTTAGGAGAATTTATATGGATCTTAAAAAAATAATAAAAAAAGTAAATACTTATATGGAAGATCCAGCTATAGATAAGCTTGAAAAGGCATTCGATCTTTGTCATTCTGCTCACAAAGGTCAATATAGAGTTTCAGGCGAGCCTTATTATGAACACCCTTTAGGAGTGGCCTACATTTTATCAGAATTGGAGTTAGATTTGACTACTATTATTGGTGCTTTATTGCATGATGTATTAGAAGATACAGAGATTGATCGAGAGTATATAGTTAAAGAATTTAGTGAAGAGGTAGCTTTACTTGTTGATGGAGTAACTAAGTTAACTAAACTTGAATTTAAAACTAAAGAAGAACAACAGGCAGAAAGTTTACGTAAAATGTTTCTGGCCATGGCTGATGATATTCGTGTTGTTTTAATTAAATTAGCTGATAGACTTCATAATATGAGAACTTTAGGTTATATGAAAAAATATAAACAGGTGGAAAAAGCTCAAGAAACTCTTGAAATTTATGCTCCATTAGCTCATAGATTAGGAATGTCTAGAATTAAATGGGAATTAGAGGATTTGAGTTTTAGATATCTAAAACCTGATATGTATTATGAAATTTCCAGAAAAGTTGCTGCTAATAGAAAAGAAAGAGAACAGGAAATAAAAAAAGCTATTTCTCATATTAATGATAAATTGACTGAACAGAAAATAGATGCTGAAATTTATGGTAGACCAAAACATTTATATAGCATTTATCAGAAGATGGAAAGAAAAGAAGTAGATTTTAGTGAAGTATATGATTTGACAGCAATCAGAGTAATTGTCAATTCTGTTAGAGAATGTTATGAGGTCTTAGGAGTTATTCATGATCTTTGGAAACCTATGCCAGGTAGATTTAAAGATTATATTGCAATGCCTAAATCTAATATGTATCAATCGCTTCACACAACAGTTATTGGCCCAAATGGAGACCCTTTAGAAGTTCAAATTAGAACTCCAGAGATGCATAGGACAGCAGAATATGGTATTGCAGCCCACTGGAGATATAAAGAGGGTGATAATGATAATGAAGAATTCGAAGAAAAGTTATCCTGGTTACGGCAGTTACTTGAATGGCAAAAAGATTTACAAGAACCCCATGAATTTATTGAAACTTTGAAAATAGATTTATTTGAAGATGAAGTGTTTGTTTTTACTCCTCAAGGTGATGTAGTATCATTACCTAGAGGGGGTACTCCAGTTGATTTTGCCTATAATATTCATACAGAAGTAGGGCATAATTGTGTAGGTGCTAAAGTTAATGGTAAAATAGTTCCCTTAGAATATAAACTTGAAAATGGAGACTTTGTTGAAATATTGACTTCAAATAATAGTACAGGACCAACTAGAGATTGGCTTAAATTTGTAAAAACATCAAGAGCTAGAAGTAAAATTAAACGGTGGTTTAAACAACAACAAAAGGAACAAATTGTTGCAAACGGCAAAAAAACTTTATTTGAGTATTTTGATAAAGAAAAAGTAGAAATTCCTGAATCTGAAAAAAATAAAGTAATAAAAGAATTAGCTAAAAGTTTAGGAAAAGATAATCCTGAATCATTGTATGAAGCTGTTGGTTATGATCAAATTGCTGTTAAACAGGCAATAAAAAAATTGCCTGATAAATATAAGCAAAAAGATGAATTGAAGGACTTAATTACTACTCCCAAAAAGAAGAGCCCTGATAAAGGTATCCAGGTTAAAGGAATGGATGATATATTAGTAAGAGTAGCTCAATGCTGTAATCCAGTTCCAGGGGATGATATAATCGGATATATAACCAGAGGGAGAGGGGTTTCTGTTCATAGATCTGATTGTCCAAATTTAAAAAGTTTAGATGAAGAAGATCGATTTATTGATGTTAAGTGGAATAATCAAAGATCAGATTCCTATCAGGTTGATTTAGTTATTAAAGCAGTTAATAAATCAGCTTTATTAAATGATATTACAAGTTTAATATCTAATGAAAAAATTGAGCTACACTCAGTAATAGCAAATAGCAATAAATATAATCAGGCTCATGTGAAGATTACTGTAGAATTAAGTAGTAGAGAACACATGCATGATCTTATAAGGAAAATAGAAAATATTTCTGGCGTATTATCAGTGAGCAGAGCTAAACCCAGTTAAATTAGGAGGAATTTTATGAGGGCAGTTGTTCAAAGAGTTCTTAATGCTGAAGTTAAAGTTGATAATGAAGTAATTGGTTCAATTGATGAAGGTTTATGTGTTTTACTAGGAGTTGGTGAAAAGGATACAAAGAAGGATGCTGATTATCTAATTGATAAAATAATTAATTTAAGAGTATTTGACGATGAAGATGGCAAGATGAATCTGTCAGCAAAAGATCTAAACAAAGAGATAATGGTTGTATCTCAGTTTACTCTTTATGGAGATTGCAGGTCAGGGAGAAGACCTGGTTATAGTGAAGCAGCTTCACCAGAAAAAGCAGAAAACTTATATAAATATTTTATAAATAAGGTCAAAGAGACTGAACTGAATATTGCTCAAGGAGAATTTAAGGCTTACATGAATTTATCTTTAAATAATGATGGACCAGTTACATTACTAATCGATAGTAAGAAAGAATTTTAGTTTTTTTTATATTATCCGGGGGTGGCTAAAATAGAATATCTGAAATTTGCATTTAATTTGAATTCTGTAAATGGTTATTTAGTTTGGGATTCAAAAGAAGCTTTAGTAATAGATCCAGGATCTGCCAGTGAGGTTTATCAAATTAAAAATAAGATTGAAGAGCTTGATCTTAATTTAAAATATATTATAAATACTCATAGTCATTTTGACCATATAGGTGGAAATAAATTTTTTAAAGATAATTTTAAAGTTGAGTTAGGTGTTAGTAAAATGGAATCAGAAAATCTTGTTGACCCTGAAAAAAATTTATCAAGGTATATGGGAACAACAATTAAAAGTCCTGAAGCTGATTTTTATTTTGAATCCATGGAAGTTTTATCTTTTGGTAATAATAAATTAAAAATAATAAATTGTCCAGGACATAGTCAGGGAAGTATTGCACTGTATAACCAAAATAATAATTTGTTATTTAGTGGAGACACAATTTTCAAAAATGGAGTTGGAAGAACTGATTTGCCTGGTGGGAATGGCGACGAGTTAAGAAAATCAATAAATAAACTAATGAAATTACCAGATAAAACTATAGTTTTACCTGGACATGGTCCAGAGACAACTATAAAAGATTTTAAAAAATATTATTTATAAAGTTTAATAGGAGGTTGTAATATAAATGTTTAAAAAATTGAGGAAAAATAGTAAAATTGTTGTTTATTTGGTTGTTTTAGCCTTTGCTTTAACAGGAGCGTTTATGGGTTATGGTGCTTATATGGGAGGCGGGTCAGGTGGTGGCCAGCAGTCTATGGATGAAAATGATGCAATAGCATCAGTGAATGGTGAAGAAATTTCAAGACAGCAATATTTTAATATGCTACAAAATTACGCTCAACAGACAGCTCAATTTTCAAGAACACAGATGCTGCCGTTTAGATTAAGTATATTAGATTCTATTATTGAGGAAAGATTATTACAACTGGAAGCTCAAGAACGTGATATTACTGTTAATGTTGGTGAGGAAGAAGTTGAAGAAGCAATTGATCAAATTTTAGAACAGAATCAAATGGATATTGATGAATTAGAGGAAGTTATGTCTGATCAAGGTTTGACAATAGAGGAATTTAGAGATAGCGTTAGAGCTTCTATTCAGCAACAAAATTTAGTTGAGGCTACCATCGAGGATATTCATGGTGAAATTGAGATTGAACAGGACAAAGTTGAAGAGAAATTTAATGATGAATATTCTGAAGAAGATATTGACGAAATGTCAGATGAAGAAATAGAAACTGCAAAGGATGAAATTCAAGATAAATTAATAACAGAATTAGAAGATGAAAATCTTGAAACCTGGCTAGAAGAGGCTAGAGATTCTGCGGAGATTGAGATATATGATCCTGCATTAAAGGGGATGAAGTATTATCAAGAAGATGATTTTGCCAGCGCTAGAGAAAGTTTCAATGAAGCTTTAGAGATGCAAAATGATCCAGCTTTATTTATTTATTTAGCTGAAAGTTATTATTATGATGATGATTTTGATAATGCAGTTGCAACATTTGAAGAGGCAATGGAAGAGCATCCTGAAAATTGGGAAGTTGCATTTCATTTTGGAGAAATTTATAGGGAAGAAGGTAATACCGAAAAAGCTACAGAAAAGTATGATCTTGCCTCAGAATTTGCAGAAGGGAATTTAATGGCAAGGTATCAATTAAATCTTGCATTTAATGAATTAGGTGATGAAGAAAGAGCTGCAAAAGAGATGGATAAATTCGTAGAATTACAACAGGAAATGGAAAATATGGATTCAGAAGAAGCTGTTCCTTCTACAGATGAAAATGGTGAAGAATTAGATACTGAAGATCTTGAAGAGTTAGAGGCAGAAGACCTTGATTCTGATGAAGAACTTGATTCAGAAACTGAGATAGATGATGATCTATAAAAATTAAAGTTTTGAAAGGAAGGAAATAATATATGACTATAAATGCTCCCCGGGGGACAAATGATATTTTGCCCCCGGATTCTTTTAAATGGCAATATTTAGAAGAAAAAGCGAAAGAAATTTGTCAGAAGTATAATTATAAAGAAATCAGGACACCTATATTTGAATCAACTGATTTATTCATTCGAGGAATTGGAGAATCAACTGATATAGTAGAAAAAGAGATGTATACATTTAAGGACAAAGGCGGCAGGAGTATAACTTTAAGACCAGAGGGAACTGCTCCGGTTGTTAGATCATTTATAGAGAATAAGCTATATGGAAAGGCTCTACCCTTTAAATTCTTTTATTCAGGCCCTATGTTTAGATATGAGAGACCTCAGGCTGGTAGATATAGGCAGTTTCATCAGTTTGGAGTTGAAGTATTAGGAAGTGATAACCCTTTAGTGGATGTTGAAATAATAAAACTAGGGATTGATTTTTTAAAGGAAGTTGGTCTATCTAATTTTGTTGTTGAAGTTAATTCTGTTGGCTGTAAAGAATGCAGGCCAGATTATTTGGAGAAATTAAAAAAATATTTTTCCAATGTTGATCAAGAGTTATGTGGTGATTGTAAGAGGAGAATTAATACCAATCCATTTAGAGTTCTTGATTGTAAAATTGCTAGTTGTCAGGAAATTATTAGTAATGCTCCAAAGATAACTGATAATCTTTGTGATAAATGTAAAAGTGATTTTAAGGAAGTTAAAAATGGTTTAAATAGTTTGATGATTGAATATAGAGAGGTACCAACTTTGGTTAGAGGTTTGGATTATTATACTAATACTGCTTTTGAGATAAAATCAGATGATCTTGGTTCTCAGGATGCAATTTTTGCAGGTGGTCGTTATAACGGATTAGTTGAAGAAATTGGAAATAGAAATATTCCTGGTGTCGGTTTTGCTTTAGGACTTGAGAGGTTAGAAATTTTATTAAATGATAAAGATTTAGATATAAAATCAGGCATTGATATTTATATTGTAACTATTGGAGAAAAAGCAGAAAGAGAAGGGTTTAAATATTTGAACCAATTAAGAGAATCTGGAATTTCTGCAGATAAAGATTACTTTGGTCGAAGTGTTAAAAGCCAGATGAAAGATGCTGACAGAAAAAATAGTAATTATACAATAATTTTAGGATCTGAAGAACTTGAGACTGGACAGGCTACATTAAGAGATATGAAGAGTGGAGAAGAGTTTTCTGTAGTTTTAAGTAAGTTATCAGAAAAAATCATTGATTTATTAGAGAATTAGTATATGTTAGGAGTGACAAGATGGAATTTAATGTAATAGATAAGCCTAGAAGTAATAAGAATGTAGAAATTAATAAAGATTTTATTGGAAAAAAAGTTGTAATATGTGGTTGGGTTCAAAAGAGAAGAGATCACGGTTCTTTAATTTTTATAGATATTAGAGATAGGAGTGGCATAGTTCAGGTTGTATTTGATCAATCCATATCAAAAAAAGCCTTTGAAATTGCTGATTATTTAAGGTCAGAATATGTTGTGAAAATTGAAGGTAAAGTAAGAGTTAGACCTGATGATAATATAAACCCAGAAATGGCTACTGGTGAAATTGAATTAGAAGGTCTTGATATAGAAATTCTTGCTGAATCTGAAACTCCTCCTTTCTTAATTGAGGATAATGCAGAGGTTGGGGAAGATTTGAGGCTAGAATATAGATATCTTGATTTAAGAAGGCCTGAGATGAAAGAAGCATTAAGGATAAAACATCTTGTTATGCAAAAAACCAGGCAGTTTTTAACTGAAAAAGGTTATTGGGAAATTGAAACACCGATTTTAACTAGGAGTACTCCAGAAGGGGCAAGAGATTATTTAGTTCCAAGTAGGGTTAATAAAGGTAAATTTTATGCTTTACCCCAATCTCCTCAGTTATTTAAACAGTTACTAATGTCTTCAGGGGTTGAGAAGTATTTTCAGATTGCCAGATGTTTTAGAGATGAGGATTTAAGAGCTAACAGGCAGCCTGAATTTACTCAAATAGATATTGAAATTTCGTTTTTTGAACAGGATAAGCTTATGCTTGAGATGGAAGAAATGATAAAAGGAATTTTTTCTATTGGGAATATTAATGTTGACTTGAACTTTAAAAGGATAACATATCAGGAGGCCATGGATAATTATGGCAGTGACAGTCCTGATACCAGATTTGAAATGAAAATTAAAGATTTATCTGAAATTTTTATTAAAAGTGATTTTAATGTTTTTAGAAATATTATTAAAGATAGTGGAACAGTTAGAGGTTTAAAAGTATCTGGTGGAGCTGATTTTAGCAGAGGCCAGATTGATAAATTAGAAGATGTTGTTAAGACATATGGTGCTAAAGGACTTGCCTGGTTTGCATTTGTTGATGGAGGAGTAAAATCACCGATTGCTAAGTTTTTAACTGATGAAGAGATAGATAACTTAAAAACTAAATTAGATATAGAAGACAATGATTTAGCCTTACTGGTAGCTGCAGACTATAAGACTTCAGTAACTTCTCTCGGTCAGTTGAGGCTTCATTTAGGAGAAAAACTTGATTTAATTCCCAAAGATAAATATGATTTTTTATGGGTAGTTGATTTTCCTTTATTCCATTACAACGAAGAAGAGGATAGACTTGAATCAGAACATCATCCCTTTACAGCTCCCCGGGTAGAAGATATTGAGCTTCTTGAATCAAATCCTTTAGATGTTAGAGCTGCAGCTTATGATATGGTTTTGAATGGAGAAGAGATCGGCGGAGGAAGTAGAAGGATACATAGGCGTGAGCTTCAGGAAAAAGTATTTAGGTTATTAAATATTTCTGAAGAAGAAGCTGAAGAAAAGTTTGGGTTTTTATTAAAAGCTTTGACTTATGGTACACCTCCTCATGGAGGAGTAGCTTTTGGGTTGGATAGGATAATTATGATCTTAACAGGTAAAAAGTCAATCAGGGATGTAATTGCTTTTCCTAAAAACCAAAAAGCTGGTTCCTTATTAACTAAGGCCCCAGGTGAAGTAAGTAAATCTCAGCTTGAAGAATTAAATATTAAATTGGACATATAATAATATTATAAATCTTGCTTTTGTAGTGTTTATGTGGTATTATAATTAAAGAAATATATGGTTCTGCCATGTGCGTGATGGTTAAAAATTTTGACCAACACTAATACACAGGGAGCCTGGACTCTACTCGCAGCATAAATGCCTTTAATGGACTTATAAACCGAGTAGGAGGGCACCCACCTGGCAGACAGGGATCAAAATTTAAAATCCACACGGCATGGCGGGACTTTATTTCTTACTGATTGGTAATTCCAATCAGTTTTTTTATTTGTTTATAAAATGATATAAGAATTCTTTGCATAAAGGAGTCCTATTTGGTATTATAAAGTCAGGTGAAAAAAATGAATAAAAATAATTTAAGAAACGAATTTATGAAAAAAAGAAAAAATTTAAGTGATGAAATAATTATTGAAAAGAGCAAAAAAATAATTAATAATTTTTTGAGTTCTGATTTTTATAAGTATAATAAAAAAATCTTTATTTATGTTTCTTATAAAAATGAAGTTAAAACTCATGATTTAATTAAAAAAATGATTAAAGATAAAAAAGAAGTTTATGTTCCAAAGCCAAATCCTAAAACTAAGGAAATGGAAGCGGTTTTAATTAAAAGATTTAATGATTTAACTGAAGGAGCATATGGGATTCTTGAACCTGATAATTCTGGAAAAAAAATTGAGCCTTCTTTTTTAGATTTAATTATTGTACCTGGGCTTGTTTTTTCTCAAAAAGGGTTCAGGATTGGCTATGGTGGAGGGTTTTATGATAGGTTCTTAGCTAGAGCTATAACTGAAACATTAGATCCTATTAAAATTAGTTTAGTTTATAAGGATTTTTTAATTGATGAAATACCAAAGGATCAATATGACCTGCCAGTTGATTATATTATAACTGAAAGAAAAATAATTGATTGTAAAAATTTTAGGGGAAATTAAGATGGACTTATTTTCAAGTGGACAGGATAATAATAAAAATAAACCATTAGCCTATAGAATGAGGCCTAAAAATTTTTCGGAAATCTATGGGCAAGAAAATATTATTGGTGAAGGAAAATTATTGAGAAGAATGATTGAATCTGACAGGTTACAATCATTAATTTTATATGGTCCCCCTGGTACCGGGAAGACTAGCCTGGCAAAAATCATTGCTGATAATACTAATTCTGATTTTGTAAAAATTAATGCTGTTACCTCAGGGGTTAAGGATATAAGAGAAGTAATTAAAAAGGGTAAAAATAATTTAAAATTATATAAACAAAGAACTATTTTATTTATTGATGAAATTCATAGGTTTAATAAATCTCAACAGGATGCGTTACTACCCTCTGTTGAAAATGGTACAATTATAATGATTGGTGCTACAACTGAAAACCCTTATTTTGAAGTTAACTCTCCTTTATTATCTAGGAGTAGAGTTTTTAAGTTAGAGCCATTAGAACAAAAAGATATTGTAAAAATTATTAAGCAAGCATTAAATGATCATGAGAATGGTTTAGGTGCATATAATATAAAAATTAATGATGACGCAATTGATTTTTTAGCTGAGAAAGCCAATGGAGATGCCAGAATTGCTTTAAATGGATTGGAAATCGCTGTTTTTTCAACTCCAACAAATAGTGACGGAATTATTGACTTAGATAAGGAAATTATTGCAGAAAGCCTTCAGGAAAGAATTGTAAAATATGATAAGGATGGGGATAGGCATTATGATGTAATTTCTGCTTTTATTAAAAGTATTAGAGGTTCTGATCCAGATGCTGCTATCTATTGGTTAGCATTAATGCTAGAAGCTGGTGAAGATCCGATGTTTATTGGTAGAAGATTAATTATTCATGCTTCAGAAGATATTGGTATGGCTGATCCTGGTTCTTTACAAATTGCTATAAGTGCTGTTAGAGCATTAGAATATGTAGGAATGCCAGAAGCTAGAATTCCACTTGCTCAGGCAACTATACATTTAGCAACTGCACCTAAGAGTAATTCAGTCATTCAAAGTATAGATAAAGCTTTAGAATTTGTTAGAAATAATGAATATAGTGAAGTTCCGGATCACCTGCGTGATAACCATTATTCTGGTTCTGAAGATTTTGGACATGGTCAAGGATATAAGTATCCTCATAATTATGAGAATAATTATGTTGAACAAACATATTTACCAGAGAAATATCTGGACATTGATTTTTATTTTCCTGATGGACAGGGGCGGGAAAAAAAGATCAAAGCTTTTTTAAGTGAATTAAAAGGCTCAGCAAATGGTGGTGATTTATCTGAATAAAATTAAGGAATATAAAACTGTTAATTCTTCACAAGAGATATTGAATAAAGTTAAAGATAGTAAATTTTATGGTATTGCTAAAAATTGTGAAAGTATAAATTCAGCTGAAAAGTTTATAGATGAGATTAAAGAAAAATATTCAGATGCCAATCATAATGTAAATGCTTATCGTATTTATAATAAAACTAATTTAATTGAATATGCAGATGATGATGGTGAGCCTGCAGGTTCTTCAGGTAAACCTGTATTACAACAGATTTTAACTGAAGAATTAATAAATACAGTTGTTGTAGTAACAAGATATTTTGGAGGTACAAAATTAGGTATTGGTGGATTAATCAGAGCCTATGGTAAGACTGCAAAATTAGCTATTGAGGCAGCAGAAATCAAAGACCTTGCTTTATATAAAAGATTAAAGTTTATAGGTCCTTATGATAATATAGGAGATGTTTTAGGTCAATTAGAAAAATTTAAAGCAGAAATTAAAGATCAAGGTTATCAGAAAGGTCAATTTGTTATTTATGCAGTTATGAAATATAATATTGTTAATGATTTAATTAAGCAGGTTAAAGAGATTACATCTGATAGAGTTAACGTAATTATTGAGGGTTCTTTTTATATTTAAAATGAATAAAATATTTGACAGTTATTTTTTTGTATGGTAGAATAAATCCGAGGATAAAACTCAAGTATGGGGTGGTATAAAAATGAAAATTTCAACCAGGGGAAGATATGGGCTTAGAGCTATGATTGATTTGGCAATTAACGAAGACGGTGAAGCTATTCCGTTAAGAGTAATTGCTGAAAGAGAAAATATTTCAGAACAGTATTTAGAACAGCTATTTGCTAATTTAAGAAAATCTGGTTTAGTTAAAAGTGTTAGAGGTGCTCATGGTGGTTATTTATTAAATCGTTCACCTGAAAAGATAACAGCAGGAGATGTTTTCAGGGTACTTGAAGGGCCAGTTAGTCCAGTTGATTGTGTACAGGATGGATATGATTGTGAAAAAAGTGAAGAATGTGTAACCCATGATTTATGGAATATTTTAAGCGATCAAATTGAAGAAGTATTGGATTCTTTTACATTAGAAGATTTTAAAAATAAAGCTAAAAAGATAAAAGCAAACTAATTTTGTAGTTAATGAGGTGAAATTTATGGATAAAAGATATTATTTTGATCATGCTGCTACAACCCCAATTGATGAAAAAGTTTTTAAAGAGATGAAGCCCTTTTTAACAGATGAGTTTGGTAATCCTTCAAGTATTTATCAAGAAGGACAGAAAGCTAATCAGGCAGTAATGGAAGCCAGAAAAAAAGTTCAGAATTTAATTAATGCTGAAGATAGCAGAGAGATTATTTTTACTGGTAGTGGTACTGAAGCTGATAACCTGGCCATTAAGGGTGTATCAATGGCTTTAAAAGATAAAGGTAATCATATTATTACTAGTGAAATAGAACATCACGCTGTGCTTCATACCTGTGAGTTTATGGAAAAACATTTGGGTTTTGATGTAACTTATCTAGAAGTCGATGAAGATGGCTTTATAAATATTAATGAGCTTGAGGATGCAATTAGAGATGACACTGTTTTAATTACTATAATGATGGCTAATAATGAGATAGGTACTATTGAACCTGTAAAAGATATTGCTAAAATAGCTGAAGAAAATGACATTTATTTTCATACTGATGCAGTTCAGGCCGCAGGTCAGATAGAGATTGATGTTCAGGAGCTGGGAGTTGACCTATTAACAGTTTCTGCTCATAAAATTAATGGACCTAAAGGAGTCGGCGCACTATATGTAAAAAAAGGTGTTAAATTGATTCCGCAGATGAATGGTGGGGCCCAGGAAAGAAAACGTCGTGGAGGCACTGAAAATCTGGCTGGAATAGTTGGATTTGGTAAAGCTGCAGAACTTGCTAAGGAAAGGCTTCAGGAGAAACAAAATAAACTTGTAAAGTTAAGAGATAAAATTATTAACAATATAGAAAATAATATTTCTGAAGCTATTCTCAATGGACCTCGAGGAGAAAAAAGGCTACCTAACAATGTTAATTTCTGTTTTAGGTATATTGAAGGAGAATCTATTTTGTTGAATTTGGATTTCTTAGGTATTGCTGCTTCAAGTGGTTCAGCCTGTACTTCAGGTTCACTTGATCCTTCACATGTATTACTTTCTCTTGGTATGTCCCATGAAGTGGCTCATGGTTCTTTAAGACTTTCACTGGGTTATAATACAACAGAAGAAGAAGTTGATTATTTATTAGATAAATTACCAGGAGTAATTCAAAAGATTAGAGATATGTCTCCATTATATGATGGATAAATTATATTAGATATTAAGGAGTGTGTTTTTTTATGTATTCGGATAAAGTTATGGATCATTTTCAGAACCCAAGAAATGTTGGGAAAATGGATGATGCTGATGTTATTGGTGAAGTTGGTAATCCAACATGTGGTGATATTATAAAAGTCTATTTAAAAATTGAAAACGATCATATAAAAGATATTAAATTTTCCACATTTGGTTGTGGGGCAGCTGTTGCTACAAGTAGTATGGTAACAGAGCTTGTTAAAGGCAAATCCCTTGATGATGCATTGCAGGTTAGTAAAGATCAAGTTGCTGAGGCACTGGATGGGCTACCTCCAGCAAAAATGCACTGTTCAAACCTTGCAGCAGATGCTATTAAAGATGCTATAGAAAATTATAGAACTGAAACAAAGGAGAAAGATGAAGAATAATGGATAGAGTTTTAATGGCTATGAGTGGAGGGGTTGATAGTTCTGTTGCTGCTGCCCTTTTAAAAGAAAAAGATTTTGAAGTTATTGGAGCAACAATGGAAATATTCCCAGATTATGAACAAAGGTCTGAAGAAGAAGGGGGTTGTTGTTCTTTATCTTCAATAGAAGATGCAAAAAGAGTTGCAGCCAGACTTGATATCCCTCATTATACTCTTAATTTTAAAGAAGTTTTTCAGAGTGAGGTTATAAATGATTTTGTTGAAGAATATAGTAAAGGAAGAACCCCTAATCCCTGTATTGTTTGTAATAAAAAGATAAAATTTAAAGCATTATTAAATAAAGCTATGCAATTAGGCTGTGATTACATTGCTACAGGACATTATGCTATCAAAGAGAAAAAAGATGAGAGGTATATCTTAAGAAGACCTCTCGATTTAGATAAAGATCAGACTTATATGTTATATGGTTTTAAGCAGGAGCAACTGGCAAAGACATTGTTTCCATTAGGTGCATATAAAAAGGATGAAGTAAGGAATATTGCAAAAGATATAGGTTTAAAAGTATTTAATAAGCCTGATAGTCAAGAAATTTGTTTTGTTCCTGATGATGATTATCAAAGATTTCTGGATAGTAATTATCCAGATTTAAGTATGTCTGGGCCTATATATTATTATGACGGGGAGAAAATAGGTGAACATCAGGGTCTTCATAAATATACTATTGGCCAGAGAAGAGGTTTAGGAATTTCTATGAATCATCCTGTTTATGTGATTGATATTGACTCAGATAATAATGCAATAATAGTTGGTCCAAGAGAGCATTTGAAATCCAATGGTTTGATTATTAATAAACCCAATTGGTTATCCATACCAGAAATCAGGGAGGAATTAACAGATATTTTGATTCAGATTAGATATAATTCGGAACCTGTTCCTGGCAAAATAATTCCATTAAAAGATGGGAGTAGGGTTAAAGCATTATTTGACGAGCCTTCTCAGGCAGTTACACCAGGTCAATCAGCTGTATTTTATGATAAAGATATAGTATTAGGCGGAGGAGTAATTGAGAAATCTATAAATTAAAAAAAGTTTAAAAAATGTCTTGACAGTTTATAAAGATGATGTTAATATATTAAATGTCGCGTGAAAAAAAGTTAAGGAAAAGACAAAAAAAGGCCTTGACGAAGAGCGGCAGAAATGATATGATAATAATCGTCGCCT
>CAZLCX010000003.1:0-10055 GCA_964558325.1 uncultured Halanaerobiaceae bacterium
AGAAACCAGCCTTACTTATGTAGTTCTGGCCGGTTGCACCACTGGCTCCTGCCGGTTTAAGGTGCCCATCTATTAACCGGCAATCATCACCTCCATTTATATTAATAGGAAATTTTATTACTTGTTCACAATTATATCACATTTCTTATAATTTAGTCAATAAAAGTGAATGATTTTAAGATGACGTTAAATATTTTTAGATACTTGTGTATATCTCAAATAATGGTAATAAAATTGAAACTACTATACTTCCCACAACGACTGCCATAATAATAATCATTGCCGGCTCTATCAGTGAGATACTTCCATCAATTGCATTCTGGACCTCAACATCATAAAAATCAGAGGTTCTATTTAACATATCCTCCAGGTTACCACTTTCCTCACCGGTCCTGATCATCTGAATAACCATCGGTGGAAATTCACCGCTCTTAGCCAGTGGCTCTGACATTACAATTCCTTCCCGGACCCTGGCCCTTGTCTCCTGTAAGATCTCCTCATAAACATCGTTATTTACAACATCCTCAATTACCGGCAGGGCATTGATTATATTAACGCCACTCCTTAACAGTAAGGCCATGGTACTGGCAAACCTGGCAATTATTATTTTCATCAACAGGTCACCAATTACCGGTAACTTCAATAACAATCTATCCTTCTTCTTTTTGCCCCCTGGTGATTTAATATAGGCCCTTAACCCCAGGATAAAGACAATCCCTGCCAGGATTATTGCCCACCAGAAGCTGGCTATAAAGTTACTGACGCCAATTAAGATAGTAGTCGGTAACGGCATATCTCCGCCAAAGCTTAACAGCATATCAGTTATTGTCGGTAAGACAAAACCCATCAGGATAAAGACTGCCACAATTGCCACAAAGACAATAACTACCGGATAATAAAGGGAAGATTTAACTTCCTTATTTATCTTATCCCTCCGCCGGTAATAATCTACCAGTTCTTCTAAGACATCATCTAAGACACCACCGGTCTCACCGGCCTTTACCAGATGTAAAAATAATGGGGGAAAGTAATCCGGGTGGTCCCTTAAGGCCGCCGAAAAGGGCTCCCCTGCCTCAACACTATTTACAACTTCTGTCAGCATCTCTTTGACATGTTTCTCGTCAGCCTGCTCCCTCATCATCCCCAGGGCACTAACTAAAGGTATTCCAGCCCCAATTAATACTGAAAGCTGCTGGGAGAAATGGGCCAGGTCTGCTATCTTAAAACCATGCTTCCAGACCATCAGATCTTCTAAATCCATGCTCAGGCTGCCAAACAGTCCGCCAGACTCCTCAGCATCCTTCTCCTCTATGGAAACAATATACATGCCCCGTTCCCGGAGCTGCCTGGCTACCTCATCTCTGCCGCCGGCATTCAGCTCACCGCCAACTAATTCGCCATTCTTCCTTCTCGCCTGATAATTAAATTCTGGAGACATTGCCTGCCACCTCCTTCTACATCATTCTCTCTCTAATATATTTAATGTCATTACAGTAATGGACAACTGACTCCCTGGAAATAGTACCGGAGTTATATAATTTCAAGAGATAATTATCCATGGTTACCATATCCAGCTTACCTCCGGTCTGGATAGCCGAATAGAGCTGACTGGTCTTGCCCTCCCGGATAATATTTCTAATAGCTGCCGTTGCAACCATTATCTCAAAGGCTGCCACCCGGCCTGATTCGTTCTTCCTGGGCATCAACTGCTGGGCAATTATCCCGCTGATAACAGAGGCCAGCTGAATCCGGATCTGGTCCTGCTGGCCTGGCGGGAAGACATCAATAATTCTGTCTATCGTTGCCGGGGCACTATTTGTATGGAGGGTTGCCAGGACCAGGTGACCGGTCTCAGCCGCCTCCAGGGCTATCTGGATAGTCTCTAGATCCCGCATCTCACCGACCAGGATAACATCTGGATCCTGCCGGAGGCATGACCTTAAACCTCTGGCAAAGGATGACGTATCATTGCCGACCTCCCGCTGGTGGACCAGGCTCTGATTATGCCTGTGGAGGTATTCAATCGGGTCCTCTAAGGTAATTATATGGGCATTCCTGCTATGATTTATCTCATTGATAATTGCTGCCTGGGTCGTTGATTTCCCACTCCCGGTAGGTCCAGTCGAAAGTACCAGACCCATCCGCTGGGAGGCCAGCTTTTTTAAAACCTTCGGCAGGTTCATGCTGTCAATCGTAGGTATCTCCGAGGGAATAATCCTCAGGGCAATCCCGGTACTTCCCCGCTGATGGAAAGCATTTACCCTGAACCTTGAAACTCCAGGCAGACTGTAAGAAAAGTCGACCTCACCGTATTCTTCAAATTCCTCATACTGTCTCTCGTTCATCATATCCCTGGCTATCCTGTCAACCTCTTCACCTGTCAGTTCCTCAGTATAATCTTCGTGGGGTTCTAAATGGCCATCCACTCTCACAAATGGCCTATTCATTACTGTCAGGTGCAGGTCAGAAATATATTCAGACTCAGCCACATTTTCAAGCAGCTTATCATACTTATTGACATAATCCATTGAATTCCCTCCATTACTCAGCTATAGACTCACTCATCCTATCTCATCTTCAAACTCAGCTTAGAAAATTATTCGCTTCAGTTCCGCAATATCTGTCTCGCCCTGTTTAATCTTTCTGATCCCATCTTCCTTTAAAGAACGCATTCCCTTTTCTCTGGCTGCTCTTTCAAGTTTTTCCTCTTTGGCTCCATCAGCAATCATCTCTTTGATCTCGTTATCAACAATAAATATTTCCTGTAAGGCCAGCCTGCCGCTGTAACCTGTCTGGCTGCATTTCTGACAGCCCACTGCATAATAGGCAGTCTCAATCTCTTCATCAGCAATATATTTCTGGTCAAGTGGGTCTAACTGCCGCTCTACCTTGCAGCTATTACACAATTTCCTGACCAGCCGCTGGGCCACAATCCCATTAACCGAAGATGCCACTAAATATGGCGGTAAGCCCATATCTACCAGCCTGGTCACCGAACTGACTGCATCGTTGGTATGGAGTGTACTAAAGACCAGGTGACCTGTCAGGGCTGCCCTGACTCCGATTTCTGCTGTCTCTTCATCCCGCATCTCCCCGATCATAATTACATCGGGATCCTGCCGGAGAATCGATCTCAGGGTATTGGCAAAGGTCAGGCCGGTCTTCGGCTTGGCCTGAACCTGATAAATTCCCTCAACATTATATTCAACCGGGTCCTCTATCGTTACAATATTTATCTTCGGGCTATTTATCCTGTTTAAACCGGCAAATAATGTTGTCGACTTACCACTTCCAGTCGGCCCGGTCAAAAGCATGATTCCGTGGGCCTTCTGGATCAGATGCTCAAACTTCTCAATATTATCCTCAGAAAACCCTAAATTCTCAATATTTAATAGATTGGTATCCTGGGCCAGCAGTCTAATTACAACCTTCTCTCCATGGACTGTCGGCAGGGTCGAAACCCGCATATCCAGCTGGTTACCATTAATCAACATCCGAATCTTGCCGTCCTGGGGAACTCTATGTTCTGTAATATCCAGGTCAGCAATAATCTTAAACCTGGAAACCAGTGCTCTATGTGAAGATTTTGGGGCTGTCATCTCTTTCTGTAATACCCCGTCAATTCTATATCTAACCCTGATATATTTATCCTCAGGCTCGATATGAATATCACTGGCCCCCCGCTGGTAAGCCCTGCTGATTATCGAGTTGGCCAGCCTGATTATCGGTGCCTCTTCAACCATTTCCAGCAGCTCTGCCTCACCATAACTGTCATCCTGCTCATTGTAATCCTCAAAGTCCTCAAGAAAATCACTGATATCCAGACTGTCATCGGCATAGATCCAGTTGATCGCCTCTTTTATCTTACTGGCTGCCGCAATCACCGGCCGGACAATCAAGCCAGAAACTCGCTCGATATCATCTATCGCTACAATATCAGTCGGGTCGGCCATGGCCACTTTGATAACCTCTTCATCAACCTCTTCTATCGCTACAGCCAGGTGTCTCCTGGCAATACTTTCAGGTATATAATCAGCCAGCTCAGTATCAAAAAAGTAATGGTCTAAATTGGCACTTGGTATTCCCTTTTGAAATTCAAGCACCTCGACCAGATCTTCTTCCTTTAAAAAACCTTCCTCAACCAGAATCTCACCGATCTTTTTATCTCTGACTTTCTGCAGGTCTATTGCTCTCTCAAGCTCTTCCTCTGTTATATAATTATTTTCAAGTAATATTTCTCCTAGCTTTTTAATACTTCTCAAAGCTCAAACCACACCTCCAAAAATCTTTATAACCTCTTTTGAATAACAAATACCTCAGGTGGATTCTTCTCCTGATTGATAAACCTGTAATGGCCGACTAAAAATTTCTTATAATCTAATTTCTCGGCCCAGGCCTCAATCTCCTCCCTCTCTTTTAACCCTTCTTCATGTCCAGGATAGGCCGTTACTACTAAAATCCCCTCATTACCAAGTAATTCCAGGGAATCTTCCAGGGCCGGCAGGGTATTTACTACCTCAGTAACGACTGACTTATCTCCACCAGGGAGATATCCCAGATTAAAAACTATCCCCTTGGGTCTCATCTTTTCAATATCAACCAGACTTAAAATATTGCTGTGGTTGGCCTGTTTTAATTCAACCTGTTCTTTTAAGCCCCGCTCCCTCAGTTCCATCTCAGTCGCCTCAATTGCTTCTTCCTGAATATCTAAAGCTAGCACTCTGCCAAACTCGCCAACCAGCCTGGCCAGAAAACCAGTATCATTGCCATTGCCGCAGGTAGCATCGATTACAAAATCTCCCTCATCTATCTGCCTTGCCAGTAAATAATGACTGAATTCAACAGCCTGTGGAATTTCCATAATATTATCCACCCCATTATATAATAATTTTACCTGTAATCACAGAAATAATACTTACTATTGATAGTATAATTCTCCTAAACTCGAAAAACTCCTGCAAAAGTTCGATAATAATTAAAGAAAATCGGGTATTTTTATACCCGACAAAATTTTCCGAATAATTCAACAGTATTTATTGCCCAGCTGGCTAAAACTAACAGTCAAAATAATTAATTTAAATCCAATTAATCTCATTAATAATTAATTTTTAAATTTCTTCAGAGCAGAACCCTGCAGATAATTAAATAAATCTCCCTGTTCCACATTCCGCTCATTCATCTCTTCTATTATCATGTCATGGATCTCCCACCATTCTTTATCCCAGTTGACAAAGAGACTGCCTTCCTCAGGTGCCCGGCCTATCAGACGCTGAACAGCAATTCTTGGGTCCAGATACCGTAAAAAGGTAATCACCCTCTCAATATATTCCTCCAGGCTGATAATTTCAAACTCGCCGGTCTTGTATTGTCTGGCCAGTTCAGTCCCTTCTCTCAGATACAGGGCATGAAGCTTCACATTGTCAACCCTTAAGGCTGAAAGCACCCTGGAATTTTCCTTAACATCAATCATCTCATCTCCAGGCAGGTTTAAGATCAGGTGGGCCCCAATCCCAAAATCAGAGGTCCTGGCTGTCAGGACAGCATCGATAAACTGGGCCAGGGTATGGCCCCGGTTGACATTTTCTAAAGTCCGGTAATTAACTGTCTGCAGACCCAGTTCCAGGGACAGGTTTATCTCAGGCTTAACAGCCTGGACCATATTCTTTATCCCCTGGAGGTATTCATAATTAACGCAGTCAGGCCTGGTCGAAAGAATCACTTCCACGATATCATCAACAGTTAAAGCCTCCCGGATATAACTCTTTAAATTATTTAAAGGCAGATAAGTATTAGTAAAGTTCTGGAAATAGGCCATGAATTTATCAACTTTATATCTATCGCCGATATACTCCTGCATCTCCAGCAGTTGATCCCTGACCGATTCATCAGGCTCACTCTCAAACCCGGCAGCCTGCTCGCCGCAGTAATAACAGCCCTCAGTCCCTAGCTGGCCATCCCTGTTCGGGCAGGTCAGGGGCAGATTAATCGGCAGTTTGTAGGTCTTTTCACCATATCTATCTCTTAAATAAGCTGAATATTTATAATAAGGTTCCATCGCAAAAACTCCTCTAGTAAAATAGTAATATTATACAATTACTATTTTACCGTAACCGATCATTTTTTGCAAACTAAAATTCCCATCAGCAAGCTGCTTTAATCCATTTATTTTACAGGCAATTATATCATTCCAGCCAGGATTATACCTCTTCCTTTTCCAGCATAATATCTAATATCTCAGCATCAGTTCTATCCATACCCGGGCTATTTAACCTGGCTAAGTTATCCAGTAAGTCTTCCATATTATCTGCAAGCATTCCTTCGGCAGGACTTAAGCCAATTCCCCGACTGGCCAGCACAGCAGCCTGGACCGCCCAGTGGGAAGATATAGCCACCTTATAGGCACAGCCCTTTTTAGCACCATCACAGACAATTCCTGTCAGCACGCCATATAAATTTAGGCCTGCCTGGAAGATATCTTTCTTGCTACCTCCTAGCATATAGACAATTCCGCCGCTGGCTCCAAAGGCTGCAGCCACGCCAGCCCCGCACATTGCTGACAGCACGCCAAGTTTAGATTTAACATAGACAGAGATCAATACCCCCAGGGCCAGGGCTCTAAGCAACTCTTCTTCAGTCTTTTCTAGAGCCTCAGCCGCCCCAATCAATGTCAGGAAGGCCGTTATTCCCTGATTGCCGCTGCCAGCTAAAGACATGGCCGGATTAGAACTCCCTGTCATCCTGGCCTCTGATGCCGCCGATGCCAGCAGTGATGGATACTGCAGCAGCTTGCATTCTTTAGAATCAAGCTCAACCATGGATTTAATAGTAGCTGCCATGCCATCCTTATACTCTATGCCCTCAGCAGCCAGCTTTTCTGACAGGCTAATGCCTTCCTTTAATATTTCAAGCTGGTCAATCTCAACATTTTCAGCAAACTCTATAAAATCCTCCAGCTCATATTTTTCAACCAGCTGTTTCCTCCTGCTCTCAGCATTTATCGGCAATACCTTAAAGCTACCTATCTCATCACCATACTCAACCGCCTCAACTGAAGTATAATAATCCAGGATAACCAGCCGGAGCTTCTCGCCCCGGGCCTCCCCAGCAGTATCCCCGCTAACAGTCAGCTCAAGGTCAATCAGTAATCTATTAATATCTCTATTTATCTCAACTTCAAACAAATCGGCCTCAACCAGTTCCTTGGCTGCCTCAATATCAGCCTCAGCCAGGTCACTTAAAACCTCAAGATTCCGGTCAGAATCACCGGCCAGATAGCCTAAAGCTGCCGCCATTGTCACTCCACAGTCAGTTGTCCCAGGTATCGTCACCCTGGCTGCATTCTTGTAAAGATTGGCATTGATAGTAATTTTAATCTTCTCCAGCCTACCAATATCACCAGCAGCAGCTAACTTCTCACTCTCATCGGCTCCAGCAACTCCAGCAGCTCCATCTTTAACCCTCTGGCCAATCCGCTTGCTTAATTCCTGCCTGGCCCTGGCTGCTGCAAAGGCTACCGAAACCGGGTCAGTACAGCCCTGAGCCGGCATTAAAGCGTTATCAATGATCTTTTGTAATTCTTCCGTCATCTCCATAATCAATTTCCACCCCTGAATTATTTTCTTTTTCAATAGTATTTAAAGGATCATTAATATTACTTATATTATTGTCATCATTGAAATTATCGTCATTATTAAAATTATTAACTTCATTATAATCCAAACCTGATCTTTCTTCTATCATCTTAACAAACTCATCGACCAACCTGCCATCAAATTGAATTCCCCGATAATTCTTAAGTTCTGTCAGGGCTTCTTCAGGACTCCTGGCCGGCTTATAGGGCCTGCCTGAGGTCATAACCTCATAGGCATCTGCAATTGCAATAATCCTGGAAGCTAAGGGTATCTCTTCCCCTTTAAGTCCCTCAGGATATCCCTGGCCGTTCCACCATTCATGATGGGATAAAATATTTTCAGAAATCTCATTATATGCCCTTAAAGAACTAATAATTCTGTTGCCGTACTCAGGATGTTTCCTCAATTTCCGCCAGTCTTCCTTATTCAACCGGTCCCTTTTATTGATTAAGTCTTCTGGCAGCACAATTAAACCAATATCATGAAACTGAGCCATAAACCCCAGTTCCTCTTTCTTTTTATCTCCAAGACCGAGCCTTTCAGCCAGGCCTAATGCCAGGTCTTTTACCTGGTCAAGATGCTCTTTGGTCTCAAAGCTTTTCTCCTCAAGCTGGTTCATCATATATTCTATCAGATATTCTCCTGAATGCTCAGTTTCAATGGTTTTATCTTTATACATATCCTGGTCTGCTTCTTCCAGAACTTTATTTATATCCATTTCGCTATTAGATTTAACAGAAATTCCTATAGCCACTGATACTGGATCGCCATTCTGATATGATATCAGGCAGTTACTCTTTATCCGCTTATAAAGCTGTCTGGCCGCCTCATAATCTGTATCCGGCATCAAAATAACAAATTCATCCCCGGCCCACCTGGCCAGAATATCCTCCTGCCGGATTGAATTCTTTAAGATATCGCCAACTTTCTGCAGATGCTTATCCCCGGCCTTATGACCATAGGTATCATTTATTACTTTTAATCCATTGACATCTATCATCACAATTGCTATCGGCAGCTGCCTGCCTGTATCAAGTCTTTTCAGCTCTTCTTCAAAGAACCGCCTGTTATATAAACCAGTCAGGCTATCTCTATATAATAGATAATTAATATCCTTTTCCCTCTTTAATATCTCAGTAATATCTTTAGCAAATAAAAAGCCGTACTCCTTATCATTATAGGATAAATGCCTGCAGTTTATTTCCACCGGCAGTTCCTTGCCCTGCTTTGTTTTAAGTGTTAACCTAAAGGTAAGAGGGCTCTTATATTTCATATCCCTCAAACAATCCAGATAGAGTTCTTCTCCATCCTCCTTTACTATATGTTCAAATTCTTCCCCAATCAGTTCATCCTTTTCATACTTCAATAAATCTAATGCATACTTATTTATATCAATTATCCTGCTGGTTTCATCAAATAAGAAGGTCATCAAATTGGCATTTTCTATCCCAAACTTAGTCAGTCTGTAATTAACCATATATTCTAAATATTTATCCCTTAATAATCCCAGCCCCAGACCTATGAAAACAGCAAAACCAATCTGTAATCCTACCATAAGTCCTGAATCAATCCCAAACCTGGAAATAGAAATATAAGCTGAGATAGTCAATATAAAACAGGCTACAATAACTGCTTTAAATCCCAGCCCTATAGCCATTAATATAATATATAAAAATAAAAGTAATCCCAAAATTTTAAACTCAGCATAAAATGATAATATAAACAGGAGAAGACCTGGTAAAATATAGAATAACTTGCTTGCTTTTACTTCCTGTTTCCCTATTTTAACAGCCTGATTCCATAAATCAGCAAGCAACTTCATGGCATCTCCCCCTTAAAAGTAATTTGAACCTTCATCTCTGAAAATTTCAAGTCAATAGATAATTATTATAACATATTAATACTAATTTGTCCGACTTATTAATCAATTAAGTAACTTCAATTCTCGAATTTCTAACTTTATTTAATTTTCTTTAGCTTTTCCCTGATTTTCATATATAATTTTAAAATAACTGAATTTGACAGAAAATTAATACTATGATATAATTTATTTATAATTAAATATTAAAACTAAAGAAAAGGGCACACTTCTCGAAAGGGGAGAATCGCAAAGCCTTGGACCTAAAGCATCAGCTACGGTTGCCAGGTTACCAAATTAGTTTATTTAAACCTGCTGCCCTTTTTGGCAATGCAGGTATTTTTTATTTTAATTTATAATTAAGGGGGATAAATAATGCTTAAAAAAGCTACAGTTTTATTGATCGTCTTTACTCTTGTAATTTCATTTTCAATGACCACCTTTGCTTCAGGAGCAGAAGTTACAGAATGCGAAGATGGAGGCAAAAAAATTGAAACTCCCACTGATCCAAATCCTGATGAAACTGCCACCGAAAATGGAGAAGGCCATGGTCCTTACAATCCAAT
>CAZLCX010000003.1:10155-12345 GCA_964558325.1 uncultured Halanaerobiaceae bacterium
TACTGTCTTCAACAGTTTTGAAATAAGCCTCATTCACTTCTCCCTGAACTGAAATAAAGCTGCCAGGCTCTAAAACATCACCTGTTTCTTTATTCATTACCTTACCTTCTAAAAGAAAATAAAACTCAAATGAACCTTTATCAGAATTAATCATAAATATTTTATCTTTAACAATTGTCTGATTTACAACTTCAAAATCATCATTTTTTGCAAGTAAAGACAGACTTGTTGTATTTCTCTCTATTTTATCTAAATAATCATTTTCATCACCAATGACCATTGAAATTGGAAAACCTTCTTTACTTTCAAATCTATCCATAAGCTATCAATCAACTCCCGCCAGACTAAATTTAATTTAACTATATTAATAATTAAATATATTTTCGAGATATCCTGCTTTTCTGTCGTTTTTAAGTATTTAGCAGGATTCTGACAGCCTGTATTTAAATTAAAATCTGGCAGTAATAAAAAATTTTATTATTAATAATTAAAATATTATTTAAAATATTTTCTTTTTCCGATATAAGCTGGCTTCAGATAATTGATTGATACCAACATCAGCAATACCAGCCAGGTCAGCTATCGTTCTGGCCAGCCTGTAAATTTTATCAACAGCTCTGGCCGATAATTTCAGGCTTAAAATCGCATCCTTCAGAAATCTTCTTTCAGCCCCCTTTAATGGCGATATTCTCTCAAGTTCCCTCCTGCTTAACCCTGAATTCAATTTGCCAGCATTCCTCTTTATCTGTATCTTCCTGGCCTCGATTACCCGTTTTTGAACATCGCTGCTGGTTTCAGCCTCATAATCAGCAGCTATCATCTCTTCAGGCTTTAAATCAACTAACTCAAGCTGGATATCAATTCTATCAAGCAGTGGCCCTGATAATTTAGCCTGATATCTCTCAATCATACTCCTGCTGCAGCTGCAATCCTGCCAGCTTGAACCATTATAACCACAAGGACAGGGGTTCATTGCTGCCACCAGCATAAAGTCCGCCGGAAACTCCACCCTGTAATCCCGCCTGGAAATGCTTATTACCCTGGATTCCATCGGCTGCCGCAGTAATTCCAGCATATCCCTTCTAAATTCAGGCAGTTCATCTAAAAATAAGATCCCCTGATGGGCCAGGGTTATCTCACCTGGTGCCGGGTAACTCCCACCGCCAACCAGACCTGCCCTGGAAATAGAATGATGGGGTGCTCGCCAGGGTGGCATTCTATCAGCCTTAGTTCTGCCAACTGCTGAGCCAATCGCTGCCACAGTTTTAAGTTCATCTCTCCCTAGAGGTGGCAGGATTCCCTGAATACTTCTGGCCAGCAGAGTCTTGCCGGTACCTGGAGGCCCACTTAAGATCAGGTTATGCCTGCCAGCAGCTGCAATCTCAACTGCCCTCCGCCCTGCCTTCTGCCCTCTGATATCAGCCAGCTCAACATCTATCATCCCTGTCTCAACAAATTTCTCCTCAACCTCCCAGCCAGCCAACTCATCAAGATCTCTCTCCAGCAGCTCTACTGCCATAAATAAATTTTCTACAGGAAACAACTTCAATTTGCTCTTAAATTTAACCTCTTTTTTACAGGCTGCCGGAAAGATAAAGTTTTTAAACCCTGATCTTTCAGCTAGCTCCAGCAACGGTATCAATCCCCGGATAGGCTGAACCTCGCCATTTAGGGCCAGCTCCCCAATTATATAGGTCTCTTCAGGCATCTTCTTTATAACACCATCCCCTGCCAGGATTCCCAGGGCAATCGGCAGGTCAAACTGCGGCCCTTCTTTTTTTAAATCAGCCGGCGCCAGATTTATTGTTATCCTCTTTGTCGGATATTTAAATCCACTGTTGATCAGGGCCGACCTGACCCTCTCCCTGGACTCCCGGACTGCCTGATTGGCCAGACCTACCATCACAAATGCCGGCAGGCCCCGGTTTAGATCAACCTCTACTCCAACTGAAACAGCCTCAATACCAAAGATTGTCCCAGAATTTAAAGCAATCGGCATTCCACCGCCTCCTAAAAAGCATTCTTGATATGATTAATCTTCCAGCCAGATTCTTTTCTAAAAATAAAAATTCCATCAAATCTAATTTCTTTATAATATTCATCCTGTCCTGCCAGGTATTCTCTGGCAGTATATCGCAATCTGGCCTGTTTCCTCCGGTCAATTCTGTACTCAGCAGCTCCAAAAGCCAG
>CAZLCX010000003.1:12445-14192 GCA_964558325.1 uncultured Halanaerobiaceae bacterium
CCTGGCCAATCCCCCTTTTCGCAATCAGATCAATTTCACCTCTCTGGCAGTAATAATTCCTCTCAATTATCTGATAGCCCTTATCCTCTAGATACCTGGCAGCAATTTCTTCTCCAATATTCCCAAGAACCTTCCTGCCAATCTCTTCCATCAGCCTCCCACCTCAATCCCTGTTATTGAATTTTAATCTTATAAATTTAACTCCATATGATAATTTTTCCATCAACCCTATACTTATCCCTCAAATAAAAAACTCCTGCATAAATTATGCTTATGCAGGAATTATTTTCAAAATATTTTATTATCCAGGATTTAATAGCTTCCGGCTATCACTCTTTATCCTAAATCCAGCCAAAATATTATTTAGAGGTTCTGAATAGCCTTAACCAGTTTATCCATTCCTTCTCTAACCTCATCAGTGCTGCAGGTAAAGGCTATCCTGATTGAATTTTTAGCTTCTGGACCAAAATCTCCACCAGGAACAACTGCAATTCCGGCTTCTTCCAGCAGATAATCACAGAGTTCTATTGCATCCATCCCGATATCAACGAATTTAGGAAAGGCATACAAACCACCAGCTGGTGGCACCATCTCAACCTGCTCTAATTCACTCAATTTCTCAACAACAATATTTCTCCGTTCCTTAAAGATCTCAAGCCTCTCATTAATTATCTCATCAGAAAGATCATAGGCCTGAAGACTCCCATACTGGGCAAATGAGGTCGGGCAGATCGTCATATTCTGGGGCACCTTAACCATCTCTTTGATAAACTTCTCAGGGCCAGCCAGAAATCCTATTCTCCAGCCAGTCATCGAATAAGTCTTTGAAGTACTATTTACGGTCAATGTCCTGTCTTCCATACCAGGCAGACTGCCTATACTGATATGTTCCCCCTGATAAATGAATTTCTCATAACATTCATCAGAAATTACAAAGATATCTTTTTCCCTGGCGAATTCAGCAATTTCCTCAAGGCTATCCCTTGATTGGATTGCTCCAGTAGGATTATTTGGGCTATTAAGAACCATCAATTTAGTCTTATCAGTATAATATTCTTCCAGTAATTCTTTACTGAGCTGATAATTATCAGCAACAGTGGTTGGGACAACAACAGGTTTACCCCCTGCCAGCTGCACCTGTTTGTAAAATGAAGAATAATAGGGAGATGGTATCAATACCTCATCACCAGCATCTACAGCCCCTAAAATAGCTGTAGATAGAGCCATCATGGCTCCAGGTGTAACAATAATATTCTCTCTGGTAACAGCTAACTGATTTTCTGTAACCAATTTTTCAGCTATCTTTTCCCTTAATTCATCTAAACCATAATTAGAGGTATAATGAACCTTGCCAGCTTTAATCGCCTCAATTGCAGCCTCTTTAACAGATTCTGGACTATCAAAATCAGGTCTGCCAACCTCCATATGGATTATTCTTTTACCTGCCTGTTCCAATTCCTTCGCCTTCTCAAATATTACTCTATTGCCTGCAAAGGCAACGTTTTTAACTCTTTTAGAAGCAGTTAACATAATTTATCTCACCTCATTTTACTTTGTATGTATTCCTTAAAAAAATATTCTTTAATAATTATTCCTTTTTCAAAAAATCAATTTTATTAACTTTAGGCCTTAAAAATTTTATCAATGGATAGCCCAGCCCAAAAACCACAACTGCCTGACTTACTGTAATCTGAGCAACTACAACTAAATAGGGCACCCCAAAGAATAAATGTAAGTAAGCACTAAT
>CAZLCX010000003.1:14292-113675 GCA_964558325.1 uncultured Halanaerobiaceae bacterium
CCAAAACTTATTGGAGCTAAAATATATGTAACCACAAGATATAATCCTGCAATCATTGCTCCCCGGGTTATCTGTTTCGTTGACATAAAGTAAATCCTCCTGTATTTATTTCTTATTACTAACTATTTCTTTTTAATTTTTTTAAGTTGAAATGTAAGGGCAAAAGAAATTACTGAAAATATCAAAAATATTGCAAAGCTCTGCTGATAGCCTTCTATTGTATAAATCCTGCTGCCATCAATCACTTTACCAGCCCAGGTAGCATCAAGCCGCCAGCCAATTAAAAAGTTAAAAACAATTGTCCCTAAAAATGGAGCCAGATTAATCAGGCCCATGGCACTTCCCTTTAATTCAGGAAATAGCTTTTTTACATTTCCAAAGGTAACCATTACAAATAAGGTTACAGTTCCAAATAAAAATAATAAAACTGCCAGCTGCCCTAGAGGTACAAATCCTCTCCGGATAATAACAAAATATATCCAGAATATAGCTGTCACACCAGAAGTAAGCTTAAGCATTATAATCTTACTCCCCAGTCGCCTTTCAACATATCCCAGCAATAGTGCACTTAAAATACTGCCGCTGGTAATTATAAGGGCAAAATTTGCTGCCATATTCCTGGACAATTCGTGGATATGGGTTAAATAAGGTACCAACCATAAACCTGAGAGACTCATCATTCCACCTAATATTGTAAATATTATTGTAAAATAAGACCAGAACTCCCAGCTTTTAATTAAGCTTCCCATGCCAAGTATAATATCCTTGAAACTTCTTTCTTCATCTTCAATCTCATTAACTGGTTTAAAACCCTTATCCTCAGGTTTCTCTCTTACCAGCAACCAGGCTAATACCGCCAGCAGATAGGTAATTATTCCAAATAAAACATGAGACTGTCTCCAGGTTAAATAACCTATTAAAATTGAAAATGGCGTTGTTGCAAGTAGGGCACCAATATTTCCCATTAAAGCTGTCCAGCCAGTAAATTTAGTAAACTGCCTGGGCGGAAACCAGACTGCTACCATCTTCAATATCGATACAAAAAAAGTTGCAGCACCAATTCCAATCAATAAACGACCTGCAAATGCCATCAACATCCCGTTTGATAAGGCAAAAAATATCGAGCCACTGCCCATTAATATAAGGCCAATAGTTGTAACAATTCTTATCCCGAATTTATCTGTTAATATTCCAACAGGGGCCTGTAAAAATCCATAGGCATAAAAATACATCGATGTCATAGCCCCTAAATGAACCGCCGTTAGATCCATCTCCTGGGCCAAAATATCAGATATAATACCTAATGTATAGCGGTGAAAAAAACCAATCAGATAACCCATCGCCAGAATAAACCAGATCAACCTTCTATATTTGACCATTTTAGGATCTGATTTTTCTTTAGAATTAAACTTTTGATCATTCCTAACCTCTGAACCAGCCAAATTAAAACTCCTTTCATTTCTTAAAACTATTACATTAAATTCATGATAACTGATACATTAATAAACCTGTAATCATAAGTATTAAACCAAGTATTTTTGCTAAGTTAACTGAAGCTATAGCTTCACCAAATAGCCCAAAATAATCTATTAAAAAACCACCAACAACCTGGGTAACAATTATAATAGTAATTGCATAACTAACTCCCAGTATGCTTATTCCTTCCATAACGGAAAAAATAATAATAGCCCCAAAAACCCCACCTAATAAATAATAAGGGGGAACCTCTTTAAAATTTGTAATTTGTATCTGCCTGCTAAATATCAATAAAACAAAGAGAGCAAAAATAAAGCCTGAACCATGGACAAATACATTAGAAGGCCAGGAACCCACAGACTCTCCAAGCCTGGCATTAAATACAGATTGCAATACTATAAATACACCAGCTACAAATGAATAAACTAAACCTTCAATCATACCTTAACCTCTCCTGCTATAATCAAAATTATTTATCTTTATAAAAAACATGATCAGTCTGGACAACTCCAGAATAGACATGGTCTATCAAAGTTATAAAATCAAAAACCGGTAAATTAGTAGCTTTCTGGATTGCCGGTGAGTACGGTGGCAGCACGCTGCATTCAACTAAGAAAGCCCCAACATTTTCTTCTTCAACTAACTCTATAGCCATCTCAACCATCTCAGCTTCCATTATTTCAGGATCAATTTCTGGCCTTTCATCAAGAATATATCTCTTAAAACCTGGCTTATTTTCCATCCCGCCGATTACAAGTCTTTCCTGGGTTTCAGGGCTGATTCCAACTCCATCAAAATGTTTTTTGCCAAGGGATTCAGAATTAGCTGTAATAATTCCTATCTTTTCCTGACCACCTAAAATTTTATCAATAAAAGGAATCTGCAATAATGATGACATAAAAACAGGAATATCAAGGGCTTTAGCCATCTCATCCTGAAGAACAGCCATAAAACCACAATCTCCGGTAATAGCCTTTACTCCTGCATTTTCAAGTTCTTTGCCGGCTTCAATAAACTGCTCTAATAATCTGGTAGGGTCTGAAAACATTTCAGAGATAGTTGCCTCTTCAATAACTCTATATCTTACTGGATAATCATAACTTAAGGCACAGGCAACATCACCTGGGATAGTTGGTGTCACTGTCTTTAAAAGAATTATTCCAATACCTTCGCCAAAACTGACCTGATTGGTATTTGGAGATTTGATTAAAGCCATTTTGCCATCCTCCTTCTTTATTATATTAACAAATTAAAATCAAGCACTAAATAATATATTAAACTTTTTATAGAGATTTCCTGCTTTATTATTTTAGAAATTCAATTCATAATATTGAGATAGCTTAAATAATTTACTTTTCAATCCCTGTTCTTGCCTTTACACCATTATGATAATAATGTTTAATCTCTTCCATATTAGTTACAAGGTCTGCATATTTAATTAACTTATCATCTGCTTTTCTTCCTGTTATTACAACTTCAACATTTTCTGCCCTATTTTCAATAACTGAAATTAAGGTATCAACTGAAAAAAGTTTATAATAGACAGCAATATTAGCTTCATCTAAAATAACAAGTTCATATTCACCACTCTTTAATATCTTTCCTATTTCATTAAGACCCTCTTTAGCTGCCTTAATATCTTCAGTTTCCGGATCTCCTTTAATAAAACAACCTCTTCCATATTGTTTTAACTTTATTTCAGCAATTTTATTAATCATTTTAATCTCACTATATTCCATTCCTTTTATAAATTGACCAATAAAAACTGACTTGCCGGCTCCAGCTGCTCTAATTGCCAGACCAATGGCTGCTGTGGTTTTGCCTTTGCCGTCCCCGGTATATACCTGAACCTTTCCCTTCATAAATTATCAACTCCCTAATTAAAAAAGCCGGGGAGTCCCCCGGCCAGATTAAGTAAAATTCAAATTATTTATTCATAGGGCTCAAAAAGATCTTTTCCTACTCCACAGTCAGGGCAGACCCAATCCTCAGGAACATCTTCAAAAGGAGTACCTGGCTCTACAACAACTCCACCATCTCCATCAGGATCGCCTTCTTCAGGATCATAAATATACATACATACAGTGCATTGATATTTTTGCATTTATTTCCCTCCCTTCAAAATTCCTTTAATTTAAATCAATTATAGCACAAATTGTTAATATGTCAATAATTTAAAGCATTATTTTATTAAATAAAAATCTCTGTTTTAAAAGGCATTTTCTTAGAGATTTGAATAAGCCTTCTCTTACTGACAGCTTCATATCCTGACACAGCAGGCGGCCGGTCTAAAGTATTTAAATCTACCTGATCAATTTTAAAGTCTTTAATATGATCAATAATAGCATCAACTTCTTTATCACTATCATTGACACCCTTTAAAAAAAGGATCTCAAGCCTTATTTCTCCTTTAAATTCATCTGAGATAGCCTTAATCCCTTCTAAAATTAACTTTAGTGTTAAACCCTGGGCCGGTCTGCAAACCTTTTTAAATGTCTCCTCAGTGCCAGCATCCAGAGAAGGAACTATTAAGTCAAGATTTTTAATTTCACCTCTGACTTCAGGCTTATGCAGAAGAGAACTATTTGTTAATAAAGCTATTTTATATCCAGGATAGTTATTTTTTAAATAATCAATTATTTTACCAATACCTGAATGTAAAGTAGGCTCGCCTAATCCAGAAAAAGTTATATAATCTGTAACTGGGTCTTTTCCCATGAAACTATCTAACTCAGTAATAACTTGATTGGTCGGAATGTATTCTTTTCTATCAAGAGTTAAATTACAGGTGGTTCCACATTCACAATAAACACAATCCTCGCTGCAAATTAAATCAGGCAAAAGGTTTATTCCTAATGACCTTCCTAATCTCCTTGAGGATACAACACCCTTTAAATATTTCATACTTGCTCCTATCTGAGAAAGCTCATTGGATTCTGATGATTACCATTTTGATGTACTTCAAAATGGACATGGGGCCCTGTTGCAACACCACTGGTTCCAATTCTGGCAATTCCGCTACCTCTATTTACATTCTGACCCTCACTAACCAATATCTGAGAATTATGAGCATAGAAAGTCTCATAGCCATTACCATGATCTATAATAACAACACGTCCATAGCCACCCATCCAGCCAACAAAATTTACAGTTCCTGATTCTGCAGCCTGAACTTTAGTGCCGTGTGGAGCTGCAATATCTACGCCACTATGAAAATCATTACGGCCTGTTACAGGGTGCTGCCTATTTCCATAATCAGAAGTTATATTACCATCAACAGGCCAGCTAAGATTAGTTCCAGATGACCTGGAGGAATTACCGCTGCTATCTCTACTAACAGGAATCACCAATTCATCTCCTGCTTTAATCATATCTCCTGAAATGTTATTATATTCTCTAATTGTAGCCACATCAGTATCATGTTGTCTGGCTATAGTGGATAAAGCTTCTCCATTTCTTACATTATGGGTTATCTTTTCAGTCCCTGATTCTTCGCCACCCTGGCCAGTTAAATTTTCGTTTTTATCAGGTATTACTAATTCATCTCCTGGATGAATTCTGCTTTCATCAATATTATTGGCTGTTCTTAAATCATTCAATGATACCCCATTGTTAATAGCTATTATTGTAAGTGTATCTCCTGATTGAACAGTATATATGTTCTCTTTTGAATTATTAAGTTCTTCCTGGAGAGCTGTTTCTGTCTGGTTTCCATAAACACCATCAACTGATAAACTTACATCCTTCTGAAAATTTCTTAAAGCCTGTTCAGTACCTGAACCAAAAATTCCATCAGTAGATGTATCATACCCTAACTCCTGGAGATCTTTCTGTAATTGCTCAACAGCAGCACCTCTATCGCCATTTCTTAAAATACTGGCTTCAACTCCTGCTGATAATACTAAAAAGAAAACCATTGTTAAAGCTAAAGCCTTAATTTTTATCGACAATTCTATCAACCCCCTTTTTTACAGTAATACATGACTATATATTATTTTATTACTTTTTATAAATTTTTTCAAGTTTATCACTTTCAACAAATTTAATAATTAAATCTCTACAATCTTTTAGGTCTCCTAAATCTAACATTTCAGAGGGACTGTGAATATATCTGGTCGGGATTGATAGAGTGCCACTTGGAACTCCACCTCTACTTAACTGGATTGCTCTAGCATCTGTTGCCCCAAATTCTAAAACTTCATACTGGTAGCAGATATTATCTTCTTTAGCTAATTCAGCCAGCATCTTTTTAATTCCAGGATGAGCTATACTTCCCCTGTCCATAACTTTTATAGCTGCACCTTTTCCTAATTTCACATCCATTGTATGGGCTTCAGGTGTATCTCCTGTCCCTGTTACATCAACTGCTAAAGCCAGATCAGGTTCAATCCCAAAGGCTGCAGTTCCAGCACCTCTGGTACCAACCTCTTCCTGAACAGTAAAAACTGCATAGATATCATTAACAGTATCATTCATCTCTTTTAATAAAGATATTAAGACTGCACAACCTGCTCGATCATCAAGGCTATTGGAAATAACTCTTTTCCCATTACAATTAAATATTTTCTGGTAAACAGCAACATCTCCAATACTTACTAATTCTTTAGCTTCATCTTTATTATCAGAACCTATATCAAGGAATAATTTATCTAATTTTAAATCATTAAATGAATCTAATTTTTCAACTCCAACTGTACCAACAGTCCCATCTTCAAATATAAAATTTCTATTAACAAGATGCTTAGGATTTACTCCTCCAACAGTTGTAAATCTCAAAAATCCATCATCATCAATATGGGTTATCATAATTCCAATTTCGTCCATATGAGCTGCCAGCATGATTTTCTGACCATCTCCATTGCCTTTTTTAATAGCAATTAAATTCCCCATATTATCAACTTTTATCTCATCAACAAAATCTTTTATTTCATTTTCTATTAATCCTCTGATATTATTTTCCTGGCCAGCAGGACCAAATTCAGCAGTTACCTTTTCTAAAATTTCCAGCATATTATATCCCCTTCCTTGCTAATCTCTCAAGATAAAGTTTTACTAATTTATTCATGTTTTTATAGTCATCTAAATCAATTAATGATAATGGTGAATGTATATAACGACATGGAAGTGAGATGACAGCCGATGGAACTCCTTCACGACTTAAACTTATTGCCCCGGCGTCATTCCCACCAACATCAGTTCTTCTAAATTGATATTCTATCTCATTATCTTCTGCAACTTCAATTAATCCTGTAAGTATATTTTTATCAGCTATCACTGTTTTATCCATTAAAGTTAATGCCGGTCCCTTGCCAACAGATGTTGAATATCTATGTTCTTTATTTTCTGGAACATCTGCGGCAGTTGTACCTTCTAGAACTAAAGCCAGGTCTGGATTAATCCCATAGGCAGCAACACTGGCTCCTCTCAAACCAACTTCTTCCTGAACAGTAAAAACAAAATAAACCGGCATTTCATATTCTTGTTCAGTTAACTCAACAATTATTGAACAACCTACTCTATCATCAAAAGCCTTGCCAATTACTCTACCATTATCTAATTCTTCATATTTAGATGAAAATACTGCCACGTCTCCTAAATCAACGTGATTTTCAGCTTCTTCTTTTTTATTAACACCAATATCGATGTATAAATTATCAAAATCAATTGGTTTCTTTCTTTCACTCTTTTTTTGCAGGTGGATAGCCTTTGCTCCAATAACACCTGGCATCTTTTTTTCACCAATTAAAACAGGCTTAGAAACTAAAACTCGCTTGTCAATTCCGCCAACTGGCTGAAATTTTAGCAGGCCATCACTTGTTATCTCAGTAATCATTAAGCCAACTTCATCCATGTGGGCTGCCAGCATAACTTTAGGCCCATTTTTATCCTTACCTTTACAGGCAATTAAATTACCCATTTTATCAGTATATATCTCATCAACATTATCTTTAATCTCTTCTTTAATTAAATCTCTAATTTCTTTTTCTCTACTGGAAACTCCTGCTGCATTGATCATCTTCTCTAATAACATCTTAATCCCTCCAGAAACTCATCATCTATTGCTGCAATAATACTGGCAAGTAATTGAGCCCCGTATTTAACATCATTTAAAGATATAAGTTCTACAGAAGTATGCATATATCTTAACGGAATTGAAACTAAAGCAGTAGCTACGCCATCTCTGGCAATCTGCATCCCGGCAGCATCTGTACCAAAGGGTGTGGTTGAAGTTTCAATTTGATATGGGATACTTCTTTTATTAGCTTCATCTTTTAATAACGTAAAAATATCCTGATGTACCTGAGGTCCTAAAGCTATAGCCGGGCCGTCATCCATCTTAGCGGCCTCACTATTACTTACCCCTGGCATCAGGCCGTGACAGACATCAATTGCAATACCTAAATCAGGAAAGATATCATATGTTGAGGTAATAGCTCCCTTTAAACCTACTTCTTCCTGAACAGTTGCAACAAAATATACATCAATCTCATGATTTAATCTCTGTAATTCTTCAGCAGCCTCAATCATCATTAATACACCGGCTCTATCATCTAAAGCTTTACCACTAACATAATCATTATGTAATGATAAAATTTCTCTGTCTATTGAAATTACATCACCAATTGAAACAATTTTTCTAAGCTCTTCTTCTGAGTAACCTGTATCTATATAGAGCTCATCTAAATCATATGCCTTTGAATCCATGTCCTCAGCTGATAATAAATGTGGCGGCATAGCCCCAACAATACCAATAATAGTCTTTTCTCCATGTACTTTAACCTTTTGTCCTGGCAGTGTTCTTGGATCAATCCCACCAACAGTTGAAAATTTAATAAAACCATCATCATCAATCTTTTTTACCATTAAACCGATTTCATCCATATGAGCTGCCAGTAATATCTTAGGTGGGTCTTCTTTGTCTGAATTCCCTTTTTTGACTGCAGCAAAGTTCCCTAATTTATCTATCTTAAAATTATCAACATAATCCTTAAAAGCAGTTTTAAGTAATGGAACTATATTTGCCTCATAACCAGTAACTGCTGTTGTTTCACATAAACTTTTAATTAATTCTTTACTATTCATAATTTTAATATCACCCCGTCCAATATAATATTCTCTAATATTCTTAAAATTCCTGCATAAACTTCCCTCTTTTTTGGAATCCAGGAAAATCAAGTTGCCTGTAAGCTTCATATAATACAATTGCAACAGAATTAGCAAGATTTAAAGACCTGGCATAATCTCTCATTGGAATTCTTAAAGAAGAGGGTAGATTTTCTTTTATAAAATTCTCTGGCAGACCTGCAGTTTCTTTACCAAAGATTAAATATTCATCACCGGTAAACTTCTCTTCTGTATAGGTTTTGGCTGCCTTTGTAGAAAATAAATAAAGTTTGTCTTCATCATGTTTATTAAGAAAATCATCAAAAGATTTATACACATGAATGTCCAGGTCATCCCAGTAATCCAGCCCTGCCCTCTTTAAATATTTATCTTCAAGAGAAAAACCAAGAGGTTTTACTAAATGTAAAGAAGAACCGGTAACTGCACAGGTTCTTGCTATATTACCGGTATTTTGCGGAATTCTTGGTTCAACTAGTACAACATTCAAATTAATCACTCCAGATTTAATATATTAATATGCCTCTTCGATATCTATATCATTATAAAAATGCTTAAAAATTGTTCTATGATTATAACCATTTTCAGCCATTCCGGCACTTGCAGTTTGATCAAAACCAACACCATGACCCCAGCCTGCACCATATAAAATAGCTTTAATCAAATTTCCATCGGCATCAAATGATTTATTAATTATAAAATTATTACTTTTTAGTCCACCTAATCTACTTCTAATTCTATCCCCACTAAAATCAACTCTCCTGTCTTCACCTATTATTTCAAGACTCCGAACATAACCTGATGGAGTTCTTTCAGTTATTTCAATATCTTTAATCTTTCCAAGTTCATATCTATCTTTAAGATTTGATAATTGTAATTCACGAGTCCATCGATATGAATTTCTACTGGCGTAAGGAGATATACCAGAATAACTTTCTGGACTTGTAATTAAAAAGTCTCTCAGTTCTGCTGGTAAAAGCGGGAATTCATAATCACTATTTGCAATTGTACTCACGCCCTGTAAATATGGCCTTTCTCCTCCCCAGACATCTTTGCTGGCTTCAGTATGACCTCCACTATTTGCACTAAATACAGCATCAATTATTTCACCATCATATACTCCAACCTCTCCAGCTGTTGCTAATACAGCCTCAGTTGTCCTTGGATTTTCACTGTTAATTCCTCGATAAACTGCACAGTGGACTGTAGCACAGAGATCATAACCATCATCTGCATGCTTTCTTCCAAGATTAAACATAGCATAACTCCTGGTAGCCAAAGCCTGAGCCCTAAGGGCTTCCTGTGGCCAGCCAGCAGGCATTTCAGCAGGAACTACAGAGATAAGATATTCCTCTAAATTTATTTGATTAATTACATTAAAATCTGTATGGCTATTTCTATTAATCTTGATTTCTCCTCGATATTGTCTATCTTCCTGGTTAGCCCAGTAATAACCAGTTCCATACTGAACTTCATATAAAAGAATACTCCCATTCTCATCATCAGGTTTTATGATTAAATCCTCATCAAATTGAAATTCTTTAACAAGAAAACCTCTTCTTTTAATAGAAATTCTATTAGGACGCTGTTCTATTGACCATTCTCGATATTGGTCTCCCCCCTCTAAAATTACATTACCTTCTGTATCTATAATTTTAAATTGAGAATCCACCTGAAATCTTAAATTATTAACTTTATTTATTAAACCAACATCTACTTCAGGAGTTGACTCTCTAACATTAATTGGTATAACCTCTCTCCAGCTTGGTTCAATAACTGTTTTATCTGGATCTGATCTTAATTCAGGATATTTATCTCGTAAAATATCAGCCCGTTCTCTGGCTAATCCTTCTTCCTCTCCAACCCTAATGCTTCTCTGCCAGTATTGAAAGGCCTGATAATAATCTCCTCTTTCTTCATAACCTTTAGCTATAACAGGTAAAAGATAGGTTAAAGATTTGTCTCTACTAAAAGCCTCTTCATAATTTCTTGCAGCTTGAACAATATCTCCTGTGCTCTCAGCAATCTGTCCAATTCCAATATAATAAGGGGTATAACTAGAATCAAAATTTATCCCTCTCTGGAATCTTTTAATAGCCCTTTCATATTCACCTAGTTTAATAGCATTTATACCAGAAAAGTAATATAAATGATTAATAATTTCAAAATTTTTATTTTCAATTTTATCATTATAATCATTATATATAATTTCAAATTTATTTTCTGCGTCGTCATACCATCCAGCATTATAGAGAGCAATAGCATTTTCTAAAATAGATTTTAAACCGGTTTTAGAGGACTCAGCTTTCTGAAAGTTACTTAAGGCAGCTTCCTGGTCACCTTTTTCTAAATAAATAATAGCTAAATTTCTATAAATATCATATTCACTTATTTTATGATCAACTTCGTAGTTTTCATTCTTATTAAAATCATCTAATAATTTTTCCAGTCTATTGATGGCATTTTCATATTGACCGTCATAATAATATTCTATTACATCATCTATTGCATAGCTTGAGATACTAAAAACAAGTAAAATTAAGATTATTATTGTAGTTATCAATCCAACCTTTTTAAACACTAACTGAGTCCTCCTTTATTAACTATAACATTTCGCTGGCTATTCTGGCCAACTCAGATCTTTCACCTTTTTCAAGCATAATATGTCCTGTAATATCTATTTCTCTTAAACGATAGGCTAAATATGAAAGACCATTATTTTGCTTATCTAAAAATGGATTATCAATTTGAAATGGATCACCAGTCAATACAATTTTTGAATTCTTTCCTACCCTGGTAATAATAGTTTTTACTTCATGTTTAGATAGGTTCTGAGCTTCATCAATAATTATAAATTGATCTGGAACAGACCTACCTCTGATATATGTCAATGGCTCAATCTGAATCATATCTTTTTCAACTAATTTATTAAAGGTAATATCAGAATTCTTGTTCTGTTTTAAAATATAATCCAGATTATCAAAAATCGGCTGCATCCAGGGTTGGAGTTTATCCTCCTTAGTACCTGGCAAAAAGCCAATATCTTTACCCATTGGCACAACCGGTCTGGCAACTAAAATCCTATTATATTTCTTTTCATTTAAAACTTTCTCAAGACCAGCTGCCACTGCGAGTAAGGTTTTGCCTGTTCCTGCTTTACCAGCCAGGGTAATTAATTCAACTTCATCTCTTAATAAAAGTTCCATTGCCATTGTCTGTTCTCTATTTAATGGTTTTATACCCAGGGCATTTCTTTTCTCATTTCTTAATTTAACTAACCTATCTTCTTCAATTATTCCCAGGGCAGATTGCCTGGAACCTTCACCAGGAGTGGTTAAATTAATAAATTCGTTAGGGTATAATTCAATCTCATTATTAAACTCTTCAATATTTAAATTGCCATTTTGATAAAATTGATCAATTTTATCACCACTAACCTCACATTGAGCAGAACCTGTATAAAGGTCTTCATCAGATAATCTATCTGCTTTATGCATTTCAGCTTTAAGCCCAAATGCATCAGCAATCAACCTTAGATTAATATCATTGGAAACAAGGATAACTTCTTTATCACTGTTTTTATTTAAATATAAAGCAGCATTAATTATTCTATTGTCCATTTTATCTAAATTAATGTTTTCAGGTAATTCTCTCTTATGGCCATTAATAACTATCTTTACAGTTCCGCCTTCTTCAAGTTTCACGCCTTCATCGAGCCGGCCTAACTCTCTTAAATCTTCTAGTATTCTTGATGTTTCCCGGGCGTTATAGCCTAGATCAGAGGACTTATTCTTTTGGTCATCTATCTCTTCCAAAACTGCCATCGGAATAACTACATCATTATCCTCAAAAGAAAATATTGCCCTGGGATTCATTAACAAAACATTGGTATCAATAACAAATATCTTTTTCGACATCCCTACACTTCCCATAAAGAGAGTGTGCTCTCAGGGTCTTCAACTCTTATCTGTGGCTCACCAATTAATTCTTGAATAATAGTCTCTGCAACATAAATTTCTGACCCTTCAGCGAGATGACCTCCATAAGCCCTTCCTTCTGAATCAGTAACAATTATATGAGCATGGATAAAAGGCTCACCATCAAGCAGAGAAATATTACCCTGACAGTGAGCTATTTCAACCCCTGAATCTAATTCATGATAATAATATTTTTTTTCATCCTGATTAAAATATCCAATCCTGGCATTTCTCAATGCGCCCAATACTTTAACATGACCGGAGCGAATATTGGCCTCTTTAATTAAATCAGTCAATGTTTCTAATAAATATTCGCCTCTCGGTAACCTTCCCTTTAAGACCTGACCAGTTTCATAATTTTTAAAACCCTGGAATCTATCATCCTTTAATTTCATTGACTTATTCCCCCTGAATTCTATCTAAATTATTTTCAGCTTTCTCATATTCTGGATCAATCTCAAGAGCTTTTTCAAAGGCTTCAATTGCCTCATCTTCAGCATCAGTATTTAATAAGGCAAGTCCATAATTATTATAAATATAGGCTTCTTCTGGCTCTAGCTCAACTGCCTGTTCAAGGTATTCTACAGATTCCTCATATCTCCCTTCTTCTAATAAAAGCAATCCTAAATTATTATAAACGTAGGGATTATCACCATATTCAATAGCTTCTAAATATGCAGATTCGGCAGCTTCAGCATCTCCTTCCGCCATATGAATCAAACCAAGAAGATTATGATACTGAGTATCTAAAACCTCACCATCAAAATCATTTAAAATATCATAGGCTGATTCATAAGATTCTGCTTTATATAAAGCTCTACTATAATTAACGACTGTTTTATAATTGTCTGGTCTCAATTCATAAGCGTTTTCAAAATGACTTATTGCTGTTTCTGGCTGATCAATATAATTATAACTAAGCCCGGCAAAATAATAATTTTCCCAGTTTTCTTCTCCCTCATCAATTAAATCTGTAAACTCTGAGGCAGCCGACTCGTAATCAGCCTCATTAAAATACTCCATCGCCTGATTAAAAGTTGCTTCTTGAGCCTGTAAAGATATTCCGACTGAAAAAACAAGTAAAAGAACAAAGATCATTAGAAAATTTCTCTTTTTCATTTTTTAATCTCCTTTCTTTTGATAGAATTTACAGTAATCCTTAAGCCTACAAATTTCACATTTAGGACTTCTTGCTTTACATATTTCCCGACCATGAAAGATTAGCCAGTGATGCATATCAGCCCATAATTCTTTTGGAACTAATTCTTTAAGTTGTTTTTCAACCTCCTCAACTTTGTCACTATTAGCAAGACCTAACCTATTTGAAACTCTAAAAACATGAGTGTCAACTGGAAATGCAGGAGTAGAAAAAGCGCCAACTAAAACAACACTTGCTGTCTTTCTTCCGACTCCAGGTAACTTTAATAAATTAGAAAAATCTCTTGGGACTTGCCCATCAAAATCAGTCAGAATAATTCTACTGCTTTCTACAATAAACTTACTTTTATTTCTATATAAACCGATAGTCTTTATTTTATCAGCAAGTTCTTCTGGACTTAATTTTGCAAAATCATCAGGTGTATTGTACTCTTCAAAAAGATTTTTAGTTACTTTATTGACCTGTACATCTGTTGTCTGAGCTGATAAAATTGTTGCAACAAGTAATTCAAAAGGAGAATTATGATTTAATTCTGTTTCTGGTTTAGGATACTTATCTTCTAGAATATTAATCATAGAATCTAATTTATTGTCTGATTTCTTTGCCATTAGTTACACCTCTTCTTAACTATTATACTATTTTAAACTGGAATTTTAAATGAAACCATGTTAATATATTTTTAATAAAACTATTAAATGGAGGTTTTTTATCTTGTATAAGTTCGGCTTTGATATTGATGGCGTATTAACTGATGAAGGAAATAATGAAAATAATATCTGGTACAAATATTTTATAGACCATTTTGGTGAAAAGGCTAAAAAAGTTTCAAATAGCTATGATTTCAGAGAAGCATATGATCTCCCTGATACAGTTATAGAAGATTTTCTTGCTAAAAATAAAGAAAAAATCTTCTCGTCAGTTCCTCCTTATCAGGAGGCAATTGATTTTTTAACTAAATTAAAAAATAAAGGGCACAAGATTATTCTGATAACTGCTCGCCATGAAGATTATAGAGATATCACCCAAAACTGGTTAAATAAAAATAATATTCCCTATGACAGACTCTATCATGATGAAGATAAAGCCCCTTTGGCTTTAAATGAAAATCTTAAATTGTTTGTAGACGATCATAAAGACAATGTTAGAGAAATTAAATCTGCTGGAATTCCAGCGCTCCTATTCACTAGAGACCATAATCTAGAAGCAGATAAAAGTGAATATACAGCTAGAGTTAATAACTGGCAGGAAATCAAAGAATATATTTATAATTATTACCTGCGATAAGAATTCCCACCAATAAATTCTCTTAGGACTGAAATTGGCGGTATTGTTAATTCAGCCATAGGAACCATTGGCTCAACTAAATCTTTTAAACGAACAGCTTCATAGTAGGCGGGACTTGATTTATCAACTCTATCTAATAATGGAACCAGATGCTTTTTAAGCACAGCAAGTTCATAAATTAAAGCAGAATTAAATATTACATCGGCATTTTCTTGATAGGGGAAGATATTTCTTTCTTCTCCTTTTCTAACTTTTGGCCACCATTCTATAGTTGTCTCGGCATTATTTCCTCTATATTTATGGTCCCTGACAATTCTTCTTATAAACCTGGTATCAGAGGTTGGAATCCTATTATGATAATCCATATTTAATTGGGTTAGTGCACTAACATAAATTTTATATTTATGATTTTTAGGAATAACTTCTGTTAATTTTTCATTTAAACCATGGATACCCTCAATTAAAATAGGCTGGTCTTCTTCAATCTGCAAGTAATTGCCATTATATTCTCTCTTGCCAGTCTCAAAATTATATTCAGGCAGTTCAACTTTTTCTCCCTGTAATAGATTAATTAGATGCTCATTAAATAGTTCTATATCAATCGCTTCTAACGACTCAAAATCATAATCTCCCTTTTCATCTAAAGGAGTCTCATCTCGATTAACAAAATAATCGTCAATCGAAATATTAACAGGTTTTAAACCAACAATTCTTAAATGGGTTGCCAGCCTGTGTGAAAAAGTAGTTTTTCCTGATGATGAAGGGCCGGCTATTAATATAACTCTTCTAGTATCTATCTCATCATAAATATTATCTGCAATCTCAGCAATATTCTTTTCGTGAATTGCCTCAGAAATTCTTATTAGTTCTTCTCCACCATCTTCTCTGATAATATTATTTAAATCATTAACATATCCAACTCCTATTATCTCTCCCAGCCGCTCATACTCTAAAAATATATTAGCTAATTTCGGTGAATCAATAAACTCAGGAACTTTTCCTGTATTAACCTGTTGGGGAAATAACAAAACAAACCCTGGCAGAGAATAATGTAAATCAAATTTATCTAAGTATTTAGTGCTTGGTAATAATTCATAATAAAAATAATCATAATAACCATCAAGATTATACACCTTAACCCTGTCTTTCCCGGGCTTTCCTGCTAAAATATCAATCTTATCCTGGAAACCCTGTTCTCGATAAATATCAATCAATTCATTCTTTTCTAGAAATTCTTTTTTAATTGGCAGATCATTCTCAACATATTTATTCATTCTAATTTTTATCTTTTTTAAATCATGTCTTGTCAGGGGTTTCCCTTTTAGGAGTTCACAGTAGATACCATTACTTAATGAATGTTCAATTTTCAGCCTTGATTCCGGGAATATTTCATAAACAGCCTTAGCCAGCATCATAAATAAACTTCTACGATATATTCTATTACCTAATTCTTCTCCTCTACTAATACTCTTAATTTCAATATCCTCTGTCGGCATAAAATTAAGTCTAACAAGTTCATTATTTACAACTCCAGCCACAAATCTATTATAGGGTAAATCTGTTTTTGAAAAAATTTCTCCTAGTTCCATTCCTTTGGGAAATGAATATTTCTCTCCATCTATCACCAGGTCCAGCATATTACGGTTTGCCTCCTCATTAGTTGCCAATCTCTTTATTGTATTTATTTAAATATTTCTTTATAATAGGGGAATTTGATATATTTAATTCCTGGACTTCATTACTATAATGTCTGGTTTTTATATTAATTAAATTAATCAATAAATTCCTAACTAAAATTCTGTTTCCTCTCCAGCTAAATGCATAATTACTAAAAAGTTTCTTTTTATCAATGTAAGCTTTAATAATTTCAGCTGGATCAATTTTAGTTATTCCAGGCCAGGTTTTTGCAGCTATTATTCTACTGTGTTGAGCATCTTTAGAATTATTATATGGGCATACCTGCTGACAGATATCACAACCCCAAAAATTATTTCCAATTAATTTATCTTCTTTAAAACTTAAAACACCTTTTTTTTGAGTCAAATAACTTATGCATCTATCTTTATTTAAATACGGAATCCCATCTTTTAAATATAGAGCATTCCCAGGACAATATTCCTGACAGAGCTTGCAACTACTACAATTTATCTTTTTATGAAAGGTAGTATTTATATTAAACTTATAATTAACTGCCATAAGACCAATAAAAGAATAACTCCCTATTTCTGAATTTATTAATAGAGTATTATAACCAATCCTTCCAAGTCCAGCTTCCCTGGCTATCTTTTTTTCTGGAAGACAATGATTATCAACACCTGTCCATACAACTTTAATTTCTGGATTATTTATCAGATAACTTGAAAGATATTCTAGTTTATTTTTTAATATTTTATGATAATCTATTCCCCTTGCATATTTTGATAATTTTAATTTATAATCAAGTTCACTAAATTTTGGAGGCTTAATCTCAGGATAGGGTTGTAAAAAAACGAAAAGAGAACCGGCATTTTTTAATTGCCGGTTATATTTTCGCTTATATTGAACCAGAAGATCTTCAGATAAAATGCCAACTTTTAAACCTTCCAACTTGACTTTTTCCAGCCAATTAGTCAATTTCATATTAATCAACCAGTTATTGAGAAGTTTCAAGTTCACTTAATAATTCTTCCAGTCTATCCATCTGTTCTCCATAACTTTCCCAGTCTCCCTGCTGGATAGCCTCTTGAGCCTGATTATATACATTTAAAATTTCATTAACTAAATCAGAATCACTAATTTCAATAGGTTCTGTCTCAGTTGTTTCTTCAGTTTCTTCTGTTTCTTCTGTTTCTTCTGTTTCTTCTGTTTCTTCTGCAGCTTCCATTTCTTCTTCAGTCGGTTCAATCTCTTCTACAGGCTCAGCATCTACATCTATATCTGTATCTGATATACCCTCTTCCTCAAGCTCTTCTTCATCAAGTTCTTGAGTTGGCTCAGACTCGCCAAATACAACATCCAGGGCATCAAGCAAAGTTTCTTCCATTGCAATAACATCATTATAACCTACAATTACCCGTCTTAATTCTGGTAATGCTCCTGATTCCGCCTGTAAAAAGATAGGTTCAATATAAACTATAGAATTTTCAACAGGAAGAACAAGTAAATTACCTCTAATCACATTAGAACCCTGTTGGTCCCAGAGACTTAATAATTCAGAAATATATGAATTTTGGTCAATTCTTGATTCAATCTGAGAAGGACCATAAACAATTTCTCCCCTTGGGAAATTATACAATTTTAATTCACCATAATTCTCTCCATCAGACCTGGCAGCCATCCAGGCTACCATATTATTTCTATTTGAAGGAGTAAATGGAATCATTAAGGTAAACTCTACATTTTCTTCTCCAGGCAATTTAGTAGATATATAATAGGGTTCCACTGGAATTGTATTGCCGGCATAATTCTCGTTAGGAATACTCCAGGTATCCTCCTGATTATAAAATACTGTTGGATTCTCCATATGATATCTCTGATAAACATTTGCCTGTAAAGAAAATAAGTCTGACGGATATCGGATATGAGAACGCAAACTTTCAGGTAACTCATCTATATCCTTAAATAAACCAGGAAAAATGTTTGAATAGGTATTTATTATTGGATCGTCTTTATCAGCAATATAGAAATCTACATCACCTTCATAAGCATCAATAATTACTTTAACAGAATTTTTTATATAATTCATATTCTGATTAACTGGCTCTGAGTATGGATACCGGTTAGAAAAAGTATAAGCATCTTGAATCCAGTAAATTTTCCCATTGGCTACAACCGAATAGGGATCATCATCTAATTCTAAGAATGGTGCAATTTTCTTAACTCTTTTTTGAATATTTCTATCGAACATAATCCTGGATTTTGGAGAAATATTATCTGCTAACATTATTTGCACATCATTAAATCTCAAACTAAATAATGCCTTTTTAAGAAAACTATTAAGCTGAATGCCACCATTTCCAGTATAATTATAGTAAACATTATCTCCACCATCTGGATAATGAAATTCCTCTTCAAGATTATTTACAACAACATACTCATCAGTTTTTTCACCATAATATACTGAAGGATTATCTAAAACTAAATCAGTATCAGTTTTAGGAGGTATATCTTCAATAATCATTTCTGGCAAACCCTGGGAATTAGTTGAACTGACATTAGCCATAGTAACCCCAATACCATGAGTATATTTAAGTTTCTGATTAACCCAGGTTCGAGCCTGACTTGTAAGACCAGCCTGATTCATTTCTCTTACAGATAATAATACCTGTTTATATTCATCATCTATTGTATATCTATCTACATCAACATCCTGAAAACTATAATACTGCCTTAATTCTTGAAGTTGACTGAAAGTTGTCTTAATCGGTCTTGGATCCCATAACCTCACATTTTCAAAAATTTCAGGGGTATTATCTACATCTTCTCTGCTCAAATCATTATCTACATCAAATCTTGTAGTTTCAACATCGTCAAGAGAATATGCTCTCTGAGTCATATCAATATTATATTCTATATATGGGGTTTCTCTACCGAGCTCATTTGGTTCTACCTGGAACCTTTGAACAAAGGCTGGATATACATTTAATAGTAATATAGAAGCTACAATCCAGACACCTACAACACCAGCAATCAGTTTATATTTCTTTTTAAACAGGCTAAATATTGCCAGTCCAGCTAATATTAATACTAACACCATTAAAATACGCAAACCTGGTAAAGTGGCATTTATATCCGTATAACTTGCTCCAAAAGCCACACCTCTACCAGAATATAATAATTGATACATCTGTAAGCGATAATCAAAAGCTTTAGTTAAAAAATATAGTATCAGAAGAATAATTAAATGGTTTTTTGCACTTTTAGATAATTTAAATTGCAAATTATTTATATCAATCGAGTTAATTCCTGAAGATAATAAATAAATTACACCAACAACAAAGATTGTAAATATAATTATAATAACAGCTATTTCTCTAAATAACTCAAATACTGGTAATGAAAATAAATAAAATGAAACATCCCTGCCAAATACAGGATCTGTCTGCCCAGTTGGTGATTGATTAAAAAACTTTAAGATAGTTTCCCAATTTTCAGCTCCTATATTAGAAAAAATTACACCAACAAAAATAGAAACTCCTAGAAAAATATAATTTAATCTTTTTAAATTCAACCATTTTAAAATAGGTATTTCTCTATCAGGAAAAATAGATCTTACCTGGTTATTATTCGACATATTTATTAAATACATTAAGTCGTTTCGAGTATGCCGAAGATTAAAATAGAAAAATAAAAACACTATTAAACCAACCGCAATTCTCATGCCAATTTGTGCAAAAATTCTGGTTAAATAAGCACTTAGATATCCTAATTCATTAACCCAGAGGATATCTGTAAAAAATCTGCTCCCAATTACCAGAATAGCAAGTAATAATAAAATTACTCCTAAAGCAGAAAAGATAAATATTTTTCTTTTATTTGTCATATATTAATCAGTCCCATTAGATAAGATTAAGTTTCTTGAAACTGTAAAACTGATTTCCATCGACATGCAGTCTATCTTTAAATTTAATGCCTAAAATTGCGGCTGCCTGTCTAAGTCTATTAACTTTCATAATTTCTTCCCTTTCAGGGGCTTTAATATTTATATCTAAATTGTCAATTACATATATCATGCAATTATCATCAATAGTAAAGGCCTGTTCAAAAACATCTTTTGGATTTAAAGATAAATCATAATCAGTTCCTGGCCCTAATAATTTCCAGGCTCTTAAAATTCTATATCTATCAAGGGTAACAATTAAGGCTCTTTGATTATTTGTCTTATTAATTAAATTAAATAATTTTATTAACTGACTCTCCTGATAAAAGGGACTCTTCAAAAAATCTCTTTCAGATTCTTTTAGAGGATTATAGCATTTAGATAATAAACAATCAATATCTTCAATTTCTTTTAAATCATTATAAAATTCTATAACTTGATCTGTATTAAATTTAGGATCCAATGATAGCTCCTGTGTAAAAGATTTAGGCAATTTTTTGTGATCTTCTTTTATTAATGGATGGTCAGATTCTAGAATCTGATATTGAACCTCTCTTGAGCAGGGACATTTGAAAGCAACAAAACCAAGCCCATTAAGTCTTCCTATATCTTGAGTAAATTCACCAATTCCAAGAATCTCAATTTCACCATTAAAATTTCCGCATTTTAAGCAGGCAATATTGGTCATTATTCTGCCCCCTTTCGTTTTAACTTATTCAGAAAGTCTTTTAATCCTTCTGGAAACTTCAGTATAAACCTCTTTTTCATCTATTGTTTTTAAATTGTTATTTTCTAAAACAATTTTTCCATCAACAATAACAGTGTCTACATCTCTACCGCTTCCAGCATAAAAAATATTTGAAAGAGAATTATAATCTGGAATATATGCTGGATTTTTATCAGTATTGATTAAAGTAATATCAGCTTTTTCCCCTTCTTCTATAATCCCTATATCATCAAAGCCTAAAGCTGTTGCTCCATTGATTGTTACCATTTTTAAGATATCCTCTAAAGCTATAATTGTCGGATCATTATTGACAGCTTTCTGTAAATAAGCAGCTAATCTGACATCATGGATTAAATCCAAACCATTATTACTTGCCACACCATCTGTTCCTAGACTAACATTAATTCCTGCTTTCAAAAGATCATTAAGACGAATTACTCCACTCCCTAATTTCATATTACTGGCTGGATTATGAGATATATGAATATTGTTTTTACCTAGTATATCAATATCATTATCACTTAAATGAACACCATGAGCTGCTAGCGTATGAAAATTAAATAAACCTAATTCTTCAAGATATTCAACTGGAGTTTTATTAATATTTTCAATCATATCATTTACTTCTTTTTCAGTCTCAGAAATATGAATATGAATTATACTATTATATTTATCTGCTATTTTCATTATTTCATTTAAATAATCATTACTACAGGTATAAGGAGCATGAGGTGCTAGAGTAATTTTAACCCTGCCATTTAAATAACCATCATACATTTCTATTAATCTAATTGACTCCTTTAACCCTTCATCTCCATCATTTTCTTCAATTAATCCATACCCTAATACTGCTCTAATACCGCTTTCTTTAACAGCATTGATAACTCTATCAGTTGCAAAATACATATCATTAAAAGTTGTTATCCCATTTTTAAGCATTTCAATAATTGCTAATTTTGTGCCCCAATAAATATCTTCTTCATTCATTCTTCCTTCAAATGGCCAAATTTTCTCTTTTAGCCATGTCTGTAAATTATAATCATCAGCATATCCTCTGAGCAGATTCATTCCAGCATGGGTGTGGGTATTAATTAAACCAGGTAAAACAATCATATCATTAGCATCAATAACTTCAATGTCTTCTTTCTCTCTTATTATATCATAGTCTCTATCATTAATACTACCTATTTTTTCTATCTTATCCCCTTCTATTAAAATATATCCATTTTTAATTTCTTTATTTTTTTTATTAGAGCCATATAATTCTTTAAAATTATCAATCAAAATCATAAAATTTCCCCCAGGTTATAATTTTTACTCAATTAATTCTCCACTATTACACTTACTTGAAACCTTTTGATAATTTTTATCAAAAAATATTTCTAAATGAATTTCATTATAACAATCAGGGCAAACTATATATTTATTTAATCTATAATCACCAGGTTGATCATCTTCATAAACATTTGCTATATCATATGACTTTAAAACTTTAGTTTCATTTATGTTTTCACATCTATTACATTTAACTTTAAATGAAATCGTCTTGTTATCACTACTTTCAGTTTTATTAAATAAATTTTTTAACAACTCTAAAATTTTCAGAATAACCACCTCCGATTATTTATATGTATATAAGTAATTATAACTGATATATCCACTCTAATCAAGTAAAGCCAGGCACATATAAATGGCCTGGCTCAATAACACTATATAATTTTTTGTATTTATTGTTCTCTTCTTGCCCCTAATTCTTTTTCCAGCATATATAAACCTCTGCCTTTATCTCCTACTTTTTCTAACTTATCTACAATTTCATTTACAGAGTCTTCTTCTTCAACCTGTTCATTAACAAACCACTGAAGAAAAATTTCCGTTGCATAATCATCATGTTTTCTAGCTAGAGCCACTAAATTATTAATTCTATCGCTTATATATTCTTCATGTTCTAAAGCGGCTTCAAAAGCAGCTTTTGGAGAGTCCCATTCAAATGGTGGTTCTGAAATAGAGGATAATTTAACTCTACTCCCACGCTCATTTATAAAATCATAAAATTTACGGGCATGTTCCTGCTCTTCTAAAGCCTGCATATCCATCCAGGCAGCAAATCCTGTATAGCCTTCATCTTCAAACATTGCAGCCATCGCCTGATAAATATAAGCAGATTCTAACTCAGCATTCAATTGATCATTTAAAGCTTCTAAAATTTCTTTTTTCAATTTCATTTTATAGCCTCCTATTATAATACTCTCAGAATTGGAAATTCTTTTATTTCTTGATATAATCATATCGTATTTAAAAAAAATTTCAAGTCTAATCAGGAGGAATTCTCATGATAATTGAAAAAATTTTAAATGATATTAATATTGATAAAGAATATTATAATATTTTAAATGATAAAAACATTAAAAATCAAGAAAGTTATATTTTATACTGGATGCAGGGAAGTCAGCGATTATCAGATAATAGAGCTCTATCAATCTCAGCTCAAATAGCCAATCATTTAGACAAACAATTATATATAATCTTTAATTTTATCTCAGACTATCCTGAAGCCAATTACCGTCACTATTCTTTTATGTATGATGGTATAAAAGAAATTTATGATAAACTTGACACTTCAGGAATTAGGCTTATAATAACAAAGGGCAATTTTACTGATAACATCAAAAAATGGGCAGATAATTCTGTAATAACATTTACAGATAAAGGTTATTTAAAACCTCAAAAAAACTGGAGAAAAATTTTATCTAATAAAATTAATTCACCACTTATTGAAATAGCCACAAACACTGTCGTTCCTATCCAAAAAGTTTCTGAAAAAGAAGAATATGCCGCCTACACTATTCGTAAAAAAATAGAAAGACATAAAAATGATGAACTATTTATCTGGAAATTCCCTGAGATAAAAAATCCATGTAATTTAGAGAATATAAAGCCAAATAATTTTATTCATAAAACAAAATTTTTAAACTCATTAAGTTTAGAAAATAATTTACCTGAAATCAAAAACTTTACAGGAGGCTATTTGCAAGCAAAATTTAAGTTAGAAAACTTTGTTAACAATAATCTTATAGATTATCAAGAAAAAAGTAATGACCCAGATTTAAATATCCAATCCAATTTGAGCCCTTATTTACACTTTGGACAGATTTCTCCAAGAGAAATCGCATTATTTATCAAAGAAGAAGCAAAATTAAATCCCAAAATAGATACTGAAGACTTTCTTGAACAATTAATTATCAGAAGAGAGTTAAGTTTTAATTTTGTTTATTACAATAAATTGTATGACAGTTATCCAGAAGCGCTTCCAGACTGGGCAAAAGAAACCTTGGAAATTCATGCTGATGACCCAAGAGACTATATCTATACAAAATCTGAATTTGAAAATGCAAAAACCCATGACTATTACTGGAATACAGCTCAATTAGAACTTATTTATACCGGAAAAATTCATAATTATATGAGAATGTACTGGGGAAAAAAGATACTTGAATGGTCATTAAATCCTGAAACAGCATTTAATATTGCTTTATATTTAAATAATAAATACAGTCTTGATGGTAGAGATCCTAATTCTTACGCAGGTATTGCCTGGTGCTTTGGTAAGCATGATAGAGCCTGGCAGGAAAGATCAGTATTTGGAAAAACAAGATATATGAATAATAACGGTTTAAAACGAAAATTTAATATGGATCAATATGTAAATAGAATTAAAAATATTGCTGATATTTCAAATATTAAAGGAGAAAAATGAAAAAGAGGAGACATTGTCTCCTCTTTTATTAATTAATATTATGATTTTTAGCAATATGTATTGCTAAATTTAGTGCAAGATATAATTATTAGGTTTTATTGGTTTTTTACAGACTCTTTGAAAGTTTTGCCTGCTCTAAAAGTAGGTACCTTTCTGGCAGGAATTTTAATAGTTTCTTCAGGATTTTGTGGATTTCTTCCCTGACGGGCTTTACGATCTTTAACTTCAAAGCTTCCAAAACCAATAATCTGTACATTATCTCTAGTTTCTTGAGATTTTTCTGCTTCTTCAGTTAAATAATCCATAATTGAATCAAAGGTTGTATTAACAATCTCATTACAATCCTTTTTGGTATGACCAGTCTTTTCAGCTACCAAATCAATTAATTCAGTCTTAGTCATTATCTCACCTCCTTAAAAAAGTTATTTCTTACTTACTCTTATTCTTGATATATCATAAAACTCCTGCTTAAAAACAGAAAAAATTACTTTAAATTGTTGAAATTTTAATAAATTAGCTAATTTCAGTCTTAATTTCTCTATTCATCAGGTCATCCACAGCCTGCAATGGATCTTTATTCTCAAACAACACTTCATAAATTTCTTCAGTTATAGGCATTTCAGACTTAACTTTTCCACCCTTTTTAGCTAAAATAACAGACCTAGTTGTTTTAATGCCCTCAACAACCTGACCTACTTCTCTTTCTGCTTCATCAATCGATAAACCCTGTCCAATCTTATATCCAAAACTTCTATTCCTGCTGTGCTTACTTGTGCAGGTTACAACTAAATCTCCTAATCCAGACAAACCGGAAAAAGTAGCTTTTTTCGCACCTAATTCAACTCCAAAACGACTAATTTCAGCCAATCCTCTTGTAATTAAAGCAGCAATAGAATTATCACCATAACCAAGTCCATCGATAATTCCAGATGCCAGAGCGATAATATTCTTAATTGCTCCTCCTAATTCTACTCCTACAATATCAGGATTTGTATATGCTCTAAATCTAATATTGCTCATTACTTTTTGAACTTCTTTTGCAGATTCTAAATCTTTAGAAGCAACAACTGCAGCTGTTGGTTTATCTAAAATTACTTCTTCAGCATGAGTAGGACCTGATAAAACTGTAATCTTATTAGTTAATACCTCAGATATTATCTCACTATTTGTTAAAAAACTATCTTCTTCGATTCCCTTAGCTGTTGAAACAACTATTGTTTCTTTATTAAGATAATCTTTTATTTTATTTGACACTTCTCTGGTTGCTGAAGTTGGTACTGAAATAAAAACAATATCTTTGTTAAAAACAGCTTTTTTAAGATCATTAGTAGGAATAATAAGATCAGATAATTTATAATCAGGGAAATAATCCTTGTTTTTTCCTGTCTTTAAAATCTCATTAACCTGTTCAGCTCTTTTGGCATATAGGTAAACATTAAAATTATTTTTTGTTAGGTTTTCAGCAATAGCTGTTCCCCAGCTACCTCCGCCAATTACTGCAATTTTTTTATTCATTGTTACACCTCTATTTATTTTCATTATTTGAACCTAAATTAATAGGTTTTTCTTCTCCATTAACTAATCTCTTTATATTCTCTCTATGAGTATATAACACAAATAAAAATAATAAGAAAGCCATTAAAGTTTCAATTCCAGAACCTGTTATAAACCAGATTGAAATAGGCAAGGATCCAATTCCAATAATTGAAGCCAGTGATACTATTTTAATAGTAAAAGCAATACTTAACCAAATAATAGCTAAAATTAAAAAGCTTATAAGATTCAACCCAAGAATAACTCCAAAGGTTGTTGCAACACCTTTTCCACCATCGAATTTCAAAAATATTGACCAGTCATGACCAATAATAGCAAAAAAGCCAACAATAAAAATAAAATATTCTGGACTGTCATATAAAATATTCCGGCCAATCATTACTGGTAAAAAACCTTTGAAAATATCTATTAAGGCTACAATTGCTCCCATCTTAAATCCTAATTTTCTAGCAACATTTGTGGCACCAACATTCCCACTTCCATAATCTCTAATATCAACCTTTAAAATAGCTCTAGTAAATAAATAACCTGTTGGAATTGAACCAATTAAATAAGCTATTAATATAAGAATAAAAAGTGTCATCAAATCACTCCAGCTTAATTTCTTTTTCTGAATTTAATGTCAAGAGAAGTGCCAATAAAACCAAAGTTTTCTCTAAGGCTATTATCAAGATATCTTTGATATGCAAAATGTACTAATTCAGGGTCATTAACAAACACTATAAAAGTTGGTGGCCTCACAGCAGTTTGAGTTGCATAATAAATTTTTAACCTCTTTCCTTTATATGCAGGTGGCTGTCTTAGTTCTACAGCTTCTTGAATAACTTCATTTAATAATCCGGTTTTAACTCTCATTGAAGCTTGATCAAAAACATACTCCATTAAATTTAAAACCTCTTCTACTCTTTGACCTGTTTTTGCAGAAATAAAGGAAACAGGAGCATAATTTAAAAATTTAAGTTGATAATAAATTTCATCCCGGTATTCCTGACTTGTATAAGTATCTTTTTCAATCATATCCCATTTGTTAACTGCTAAAACAACAGGTTTACCAGCATCGTGAACATAACCCACAATTTTTTTATCCTGATCAGTAACGCCTTCATTTGCATCTATCATCATCAAAACTACATCAGCTCTTTCAATCGCATTAATGGCTCTTAAATTACTGTAATATTCAACAGACCAATCAACTTTAGATTTTCTTCTCAATCCTGCAGTGTCTATTAAATTAAATTTCCTATCTTTAAATTCAAATACTGTATCAACTGCATCTCTTGTGGTTCCTGGTTGAGAACTTACCAAAACTCTTTCACTTCCAATCAAATAATTAACAAGTGATGATTTACCAACATTTGGCTTACCCACAATAGCTACATCCAGAATATCTTCTTCTGTTCTTTCTTCTTCAATCTCCTCAGGTAATTTTTCAATTATTACCTCATAAAGATCACCAATATTTTTACCATGTTCTGCTGAAACTGGTATAACATCTTCAAACCCGAGTGAAAAGAATTCCCAGGGTTCTTCGCCCTTAACAAACTGATCAACTTTATTAACAACAACAATTACTTCTTTTTTGGATCTTCTCAATAACTCAGCAATTTCCTGGTCCTGGGGAGTCATTCCTCTACGATCATCAACAACAAATAATATCAAGTCAGATTCAGATATTGCCTGTTTAGCCTGAAACAATACTTTTGATTTAATACCTTCATCTGAGCCTGGTTCTATCCCTCCAGTATCAACTACAACAAACTCTCTTCCCTGCCAGGAACTATTTCCATATATTCTATCTCTAGTTAGATTAGGTGTCCCTTCAACAATCGCCTGTCTTCTACCAATAAATCTATTAAATAATGTTGATTTACCAACATTAGCTCTTCCAACTATAGCAACAATCGGTCTTCCCATGATAGATCACCTCCAATATATCTTCTAAATCTTCAGCTTTACAAATTTTATCATAATTCAATATTTTATTTAAATCATATATATTATAATCATCCAGGGTTAAACCATCGTCATTAAAGATAATGTCTGGCAAAATTAAAATTCCATTATTTTTTTCATCAGATAAACCATAAATTATATCCTCAGCTGCTAATAAACCAGTAACTGTAACTCCGCCGCCTAAATATTTATTTTCAATTATTTTAATGTTTATTTTTTCAGATAAACTACTAATATCTTTCCAGAAGTTTTCCAAAGCCATCCAGCCTAATTCTGAAGTTACTATTGTCAGATTTTTATTTATTGTTATCTCTTTACCAACATAATTATCTTTAACTTCATTATATCTATCAAGTTCCAATCTTGTCATACCTATACCATTTTCTAATTGAGAAAATTCATTATAATGGTCTCTGTCAGGTATTTTTTTATTTGCTAATAAATAAAATTCATCAGATAAATAAATATGATTATAATCTTTTTTATTTAATAATTTATTCTGCCATTTGTTTGTAATTTCAATAACTTCTAAAGCAGAGTCTTTATTATATGAATCTAAATCAGGTAAGTTATCCCGATGACCTGTTAATCCCACTGGAACTATACCTATAGATTCAACGGCTTCTCCAAGCTTAATTAAATCTTTTAAACTTTTTTCTAGATGGATACCATCGTTAATTCCAGGAATTAATACTAATTGCAGATGAAAATGAATACCTGCCTCAGCTAGTTCTTTTAAATCTTTTATAATTTTTCCAGCTCTTGGATTACACATTAATTTTTTTCTTAATTCAGGTTCTGTTGCATGGACAGAAATATATAAAGGAGATAATTTTTCTTGCTTTATTCTTTCAAATTCATAATCATTCAAATTAGTTAAAGTAATAAAACTTCCCTGTAAAAAAGAAAATCGATAATCATCATCTTTTTTAATTAATGTTTCTCTACTTCCAGAAGGTTGTTGATCGACAAAGCAAAATATACATTTATTTTTACATTTTTTTAAACCATCAAAAACAATATCAGAAAACCTAATACCTGCATCTTCATTAATCAACTTTATTTTAACACTTTTAATCTTATCATCATTTAAATCTAAATACTTAATATCTAATTCTTCATTAAGAGATAAAAACAAATAATCAATATAATCTCTTAATTTTTCATTATTTATACTGATAATCTTATCACCTGATTTTAAACCAGCCTTTTCTGCTGGTGAATCCGGTCTAATATATGCAATCTCAGCCATAATCTAACCTCCATGATTTGATAATATCATATCTAATAGGCTGAAGCAACAATTAATAAAAAATAAAAGGACCTGTCCTAGTTAAGACAGATCCCTATTATATCAAACTTAAATTACTTTAAGAAATTACTCATCATCGTCCATTAATGATTTTAGATCTCCCAATCTCTCACCAATAGTGGCTCCAGATGGCATATCTTCTTCAGTCTCATCACTCTGGCTATCAGAAGAACTATTACTTTTACTGCTGCTACTAGAACTTGTTGAAGAAGAACTTTTTTCTTTTTCTTCAGGTTCTTCAAGTTCTTTAATACTTAAACCAACTCGTTTCTGTTCAGGGTCAATATTAATAATCTTTGCTTCTCTTTCTTCATCAACAGAAACTACTTCATCAGCAGTTTTAACATGACGATGTGAAAGCTGTGAAATATGAATTAATCCTTCGATACCTTCCTCAACTTCCATAAAAGCACCAAAATCAACAATTTTGGTAACTCTTCCTTCAATTACTTCCCCTTCATAATGTTTGCGGGCAAATTCTTCCCATGGATCAGGAAGTAATTGCTTATATCCTAAAGAAATTCTTTCATTTTCTCTGTCAACTTCTAATACTTTAACTTTAACATCCTGACCTTCCTCTAATACTGAAGAAGGATGATCAATTCTCCCCCATGACATTTCAGAAATATGAAGAAGTCCTTCTATCCCTCCAATGTCTACAAAAGCACCAAAATCAACAAGTTTAGTAACTTTACCGGTAATCTCTTCACCTTTTTCAAGATTCTCAAGTGTTTCTTCTTTTGCCTCTGCTCTTTCTTCTTCCATAACTTTTTTTGCAGAAAGAACAACATTATTATTATTTCTATCAACTTCAATGACCTTCAATCTTAATGTCTGACCAACAAAATCTGATAGATCTTCTACATAACCAATTGAAACATGAGAGGCAGGGATAAATCCTCTTAGCCCTACATCAGCAACTAATCCACCTTTAACCTCTTTTTTAACTTCTGCTTCAATTATTTCTTCATTTTCATGAATCTTTTCAATTTCATCCCAGGCTACCTCCTGGTCAGCTCTTTTCTTTGAAAGAATCATATTACCTTCTTCGTCTTCAAGAGTTAAAATTACTACTTTTATTTCTTCATCTAAAGAAACTTCATCATGAGGATTAGAAACATCACTGTTACTTAATTCCCTTAAAGGAATAAAACCATCAGTTTTATAATTAACGTCAACATAGACGCCCTGATCATTTATTTCAACAACAGTACCTTCAACGGTCTGACCTTTTTCAAGGTTAGCTATATCATTGTCACTGTATTGAAAAACTTCCTCTTCCTCTGTATTTTTGGTTTCTTCAACCTCAACAGATTCATCAGTTTCTGTTTCTTCATCGTCCTCAGCCTCTTCAGCCTCTGGCTCTTCTTCTGTTTCTTCAACAGCTTTAGCTTCCTCAGCTTCTGGCTCTTCTTTAGTTTCAATCACCTCATCATTCTCTTCTTGAGTTTCTAAATCTTCAATCTCTTCCTGTTCTTTTTCTTCAATTTCTAAGTCTTTTTTTTCTTCACTCATTGCCTGAATGACCTCCTTTATTAACCAATCTGGAGTCGATGCTCCAGCTGTAATACCTATTTTTTTTATATTTTCCAGCCAACTCCATTCAATATCATCAGCAGTCTCTATATGATATGTTGAAGTTCCTGTATTCGAACAAATTTCTGCCAGCCTATTTGTATTGGCACTATTAAAACCACCAATTACAAACATAATTTCAACATCATCGGCCAGGTTTTCTGCCCCTGACTGTCTTACCTGAGTTGTGTTACAGATAGTATTATAAATCTTTAATTCTTTAACTCTTCCTAACAATAAACCAATAAGCTTTTCAAAAGATGCAGGTGATTTAGTAGTTTGAGCTACTATTCCTACCCTGCTTTGCAGATCAATTTCATCAAGATCACTTTTATCTTCAATAATTAATGCTTTATAATCAGTAGCACCTAAAATTCCTTTTACTTCAGGATGATTCTGATCTCCATAAATAAGAGTCTGGTAACCTTCTTCCATTAAAAGTTGAGCATTCTTTTGTGCCTTCTTAACATAAGGGCAGGTGGCATCTAAGATTGTCAGGCCTTTATTTTCAGCCTCTTCAATCTTATTGGGCTCAACTCCATGGGAGCGAATTATAATTACACCAGTATCAATCTCACTCAAATCCTCCACAGATCTAATTCCCAGTCTTTCTAATTTTTCGACAACCTGTGGATTATGAATAATCGGTCCCAGAGTGTAGACCTTGATATCACTTTCATCTTGAACTGCTTCCATAGCCATATCAATAGCTCTTTTAACTCCAAAACAGAATCCGGCTTCTTCAGCAGTCGTAATCTCCAGAACCTTCACCCCCTTTCAAATCTCAAACATGCCCTTTTATACTTTTCTCTATTAGTTCTATAATTCCTGCTTAAAAAATGAAATTTTTCTAATTTTATTCATTCAATAGAGAAATAATTTCAGACATAACTTGATTTGCAACTTCTTCTCTTTCTTCTTTTTCCAACTTTTTACCAAAATATTCTTCTAAAAATAAAGGCTCCCCAATATTAACTTTTGGTTTACCCTTTTTCTTAATATTTTTAATAGCAATTGGCAAAATCGGAGACTTTGCCATAATTGCAATCATTACTGAACCAGAATGGGGTTCTCCTGGAGAACCTTCTGGATAGCGGGTGCCTTCTGGAAAAATACCTAAAACCTCATCATCCCTTAAAATTTTGATAGCTTTCCGGAAAGCCCTGCTATCTCCAGTACCCCTTTTTAAAGGAAATGCTCCTAACTTTTTTAAAAAAAATCCAATAAATTTATTCTTAAATAACTCTGCCTTGGCCATATAATGAATTTTTCTTGGCATAATAGCACCAATCAAAGGAGGGTCCAGATATGAAATATGGTTTGACATAACAACTAATGGTCCCGATTCTGGAATATTTTCAATCCCATCAATTTCAACTCTCATTATAAATCTTGCATACAACTTAAATATTCCTCTAGCAGCTTTATAGGTTAAATCAGCCACATTAAACGCCACCTTCCAGCAGAGATATAATTTTATCAGCTACCTCTTCAGGACCTAAATCATCAGATATTATTTTATAGGAATCTTGAGCTTCTTTTAATGGAGAATGTTCTCTATTTGAGTCCTTTTCATCTCTCATTTTGATCTTTTCTTCTACTTCGGCTATATCTATATCAATTTCTTTCTCCACTAAATCATAATACCTTCTTTTAGCTCTTTCTTCAAGTGATGCAGTCAAATAAATTTTTAAATCTGCATCAGGTAGTACTCTAGTACCAATATCACGACCATCCATAACAACATTACTATTGCCAGCTAATTCTCTTTGTTTATAAAGCATAACATCTCTAACCTCAGGAATTGAAGCAATTCTAGAAACATTATTATCAACTTCAACTGTTCGTATTTCTTCAGTTAAATTTCTAGAATTCACTAAAACAATAACATTCCCATCTTTATCAGGAGTTGAAAAATCTATAGAAATATTTTCAGCAATATTTATAATCGCTTTCTTATCATCCAGATTAATATTTCTTTCCAGAACAAGATAGGTTACAGCCCTGTACATGGCCCCAGTATCAATATATTTAAAATCTAATTTTTTTGCAATAATTTTTGCTACAGTCGATTTGCCAGCCCCAGAAGGACCGTCAATTGCTATAGTTTCAGCCATATATTCCATCCTCTCAACATCTAATCTATTAAATCAGGTCTTAAATTAGCAGCATCATTTAAATATACATGCTTAACTTCTCTACTATTTGGCCTTTCCAAATAAATTAAGAGTCTTATTGTATGATCCAAGCTATCTTTAATTTCAGGCTCCATGGAACTAAATAAAGGTATCTTATCATAACCTAAATCTCTAAAAGCTTTTGCTGGATAATAGCTTTTTATATCAGTTGTAGTAGAAAAGATTATACTTATTACTTCAGATTCTTCTATTTTGTTGCTAGAAAATATTTCTTCTACTAATTCTTTAATGGCTTTTTTAATTAATTCTGGCTCATCAGTTAATATTGTAGTAGCTCCTCTAATAGCAAGCATAAATTAACCACCATCTCTTCCTTCAATTTCACCTAGATTAATTAAAGCACTCTTAGCAGCCCGTTGTTCTGCGCTTTTTTTTGTAGAACCACTACCTTCTCCTAACCTTTTACCATCAAGAAGAACTTCCATTTTAAATTCTTTATTATGATCCGGGCCTATTTCTTCTACTACATTATATTCAGGCCTATAATCAGAATTTTGTTGAATATACTCCTGTAAAACAGTTTTAAAATCCTTATTATATTCACCGGATTTTACTAATTCAATATCTTCATCAAAAAATTCATTAATAAATAATCTTGCTTTCTTAAAACCCTGATCAAGATATATTGCTCCAAAAATTGCTTCCAGGGCATCAGCCAGAATAGAATCCCTTTCTCTGCCACCAGTCATTTCTTCTCCCCGGCCAAGCAAAATATGCTTACTGAGATCAATATCTCTGGCTTTCCTTGCTAATGTAACTGCACTTACTAAAACAGCTCTCATTTTAGCAAGACCACCTTCCGGCATTTCTTCATAATCTTCAAATATTTTTGAAGCAATTGAGAGGCCAAGAACCGAGTCTCCCAGGAACTCAAGCCTCTCATTATTATTTATTGCTAAATCAGGGTTTTCATTTGGGAAAGATTTATGTGTGACAGCTTTAAGCAGAAGTGATTTATCATTAAATTTAATTTCTAGTTTTTCTTCTAAATGATTAATATCTGCCTTCAGCATTATATCTTCCATTATATTACTCACCCTATCCTATTTATTTAAATTATTCAGTATACTCTCCAACAACCAGACAAGCATTATGTCCACCAAAACCAAATGAATTACTCATTGAATACTTTAAATCTTCAATTTTCCTGGATTCACCTGGAACATAATCAAGGTCACAATCTTCATCAGGATTTTCATAATTAATTGTAGGTGGGACTTCTTTATTATAAACTGAAAGTAGTGAAGCAATCAATTCAACTCCACCAGCTGCTCCCAATAAATGACCTGTCATTGATTTAGTTGAACTAACAGCTAAATTATCTGCATGTTCTCCAAATACAGTTCTAATAGCCATAGTTTCAAATTTATCATTAAAAGGGGTGGATGTTCCATGGGCATTGATATAACCTATTTCATCAGTATCTATTCCGGCCTTATCAATTGCCATTTTCATAGCCCTTGCAGCACCTTCACCTTCAGGAGCAGGTTGAGTTATATGATGTGCATCCCCGGTAATACCATAACCAAGAACTTCGCCATAAATTCTAGCACCTCGAACTTTAGCATGTTCTAAGTCTTCAAGTACAACCATACCGCTACCTTCACCAATGACAAATCCATCTCTTTCTTTATCAAATGGTCGGCTGGCTCTTTCTGGCTCATCATTTCTTGTTGATAAGGCCCTCATTGAACCAAAACCTGCCAGAGCAGAAGGAGTTATAGAAGCTTCAGAACCTCCAGCAATCATAACCTTCGCATCGCCTCTTTTTATTATTTCCATAGCATCTCCAATTGCATGGGTACCAGAGGCACAGGCAGTTACAGTATTATTATTTGGGCCTTTAGCACCTGCATATATAGAGACCTGACCTGAGCCCATATTAGAAATCATCATTGGAATAAAGAAAGGACTGATTCTACTGGGTCCTCTATCATGGAGTCTTTTGATCTGTTCCTCCATAACTTCAAGACCACCAATCCCAGAACCAACAATTACACCTGTTTCATTTTCAATATTTTCATCAATTTCTAAATCAGCATCAGCAAGTGCATCCATAGCAGTATAAATAGCATATTGAGTAAAAAGAGCCATTCTCTTTCTATCTTTTCTTGTCATATATTTCTCAGCATTAAATTCTTTTAATTCAGCACCAATCTGGCTAGGATATTCTTCAATATTCTTTATACCCTCAATCTTACTTATACCAGAATTACCTGCTATCAAATTTGACCAAAATTCATCCTTTGAATCTCCCAGAGTAGACAAAATACCTACACCTGTTATAACAACTCTATTAGACATTTAATTGTACCTCCCAATCAAGCTTAAACTAATATTTATATTAATTCTTTGAAAATGGCCCCGTATAAATCAACGGGACCATTAATTTATAATTTAATTATTTGCTTCTAAATAATCAATAGCATCCTGTACTGTCTCTATTTTTTCAGCATCCTCATCAGGAATTTCAATATCAAATTCCTCTTCTAATGCCATAACTAATTCTACAACATCAAGAGAGTCAGCACCAAGATCATCAATAAATGATGCTTCTACAGTAACCTCATCAGGATCAACAGCTAATTCTTCAACGATTAAATTTTTAACACGTTCAAAAAGATCTGCCATAACACTTCACCTCCCTTCAAATGATGATTATCTAATTAATGCTACATCTCCAAACCTCCTGTAACCTTAATAACCTCCCCAGTTATGTAACTGGATAAATCAGAAGCCAAAAAAGCTACAGTATTAGCAATCTCTTCAGGATCGCCAGAACGGTCCAAAGGAATATTTTCCTTCAATTTATTTAAAGCCTTTTCTGGCATCTTATCTGTCATCTCTGTAGAAATCAAACCAGGAGCAACCGCATTAACAGTAATTCCTCTACTGGCAACTTCCTGAGCCAGAGATTTTGTAAAACCAATAATTCCTGCTTTACTAGCCGAATAATTTGTCTGGCCAGCATTACCAGTAATACCTACAATTGAGCTCATATTAATAATTTTTCCAGCCCTGGCCTTCATCATTGGCCTGATTGCAGCATTACATGTATTAAATATTCCAGTTAAATTTACATCAATAACCTGCTGCCATTCATCTGGACTCATCCTCATTAAAAGGCCATCCTTATTGATCCCTGCATTGTTAACAAGTATATCAATTCTTTCAAATTTCTGCAAAGCCTCATTGATCAATTTATCAGCAGCAGCTTTTTCGGAAACATCAGCTTGAATAACTATAACTTCAACATCAAATTTATCTTTAATTGATTCAGCAACTTCTTCAGCTTTGTCTTTACTCTTCTCTGAAGAATGATTAATAACAATATTTGCACCAAATTCAGCCAGTTTTATAGCAGTAGCTGCTCCTATCCCCCGGGAACTCCCTGTTATAATAGCTGACTTTCCTTTTAAGCTTATCACGATAGTTCACCAATAACTTTTTCTAAATCTTTAAGGTTTCTGGTAGAATAACAGTCAACTGAACGATCAATTCTTCTCAGTAATCCTTTTAAAACTCTTCCAGAACCAACTTCTATAAAGGTATCAACACCTACTTCAATCATTAAATTGATTGATTCAACCCAGCGAACAGAACTTGTCAATTGAGCTATTAAGTTTTCTTCTATTTTAATGCTTTCAACAATTTTTTCCGCTGAAGCATTCACCACAATTGGAATTTCTGCATTTTTAATTTCAACTTTTTCAATAACTGTTTTAAGTCTATTAACAGCTGGTTCCATTAGACTAGAATGAAAAGGACCACTTACTGATAATTCAACAACTTTTTTGGCCCCTGCATTTCTTAATCTTTCAATTGCAGTTGCAATTGCCTCTTTTTCACCGGAAATAACTATCTGATTAGGTGTATTAATATTAGCAATCTCACAAACACCAACAACTTTTGAACAAATATCTTCAATTTCCTTAATATCCAGCCCAATCACTGCTGCCATTGTTCCCAGGCCAGCAGGTAAAGCCTCTTCCATGGCCTGGCCTCTCTGTCTAACCAGTCTTAAATTATCTTCAAAATCTATAGCGCCAGCAGAGGTTAATGCTGAATATTCTCCTAAGCTATGTCCAGCTACCATTTCAGGAACTATTCCCTGACTTTTTAAATAATTGTCAATTGCAGCACTCATCGTAAATAAAGCCGGTTGAGTATTTTCAGTTAAATTCAAATCAAATTCAGGACCTTCAAAACAAATTCTTTTTAAATCTAAATCCAATATTTTTTCAGCTCGATTAAAAAAATCAGCAATTTCAGGATATTCATTATAAAGTTCATGGCCCATTCCTACTTCCTGGGCACCCTGGCCTGGAAAAATAAATCCAATCTTACTCATACTTTGCCTCCTCCATTTTTTTACATGTATTTAGAAGCATATCTTCAGCTTCTTTTATTATGTTATTTATAATTTCTTCAGAAGATAATATATTGTTAATCAAACCAGAAATCTGACCTGCCATAACACTACCATTATCAACATCACCTTCACAAGCAGCTTCTCTTAAAGCTCCTTCTCCAATCTTTTCAATTTCCTCTTTGCTGACAGCGTTTGCCTCAAGCTTATCTAATTTTCTGGTTAGAGCATTTTTAAGAGAACGAACTGGATGTCCAGTAGATCTTCCTGAAACCACAGCATCTCTATCTCTAGCCTTAATTATTCGCTCTTTATAGGCACTTGAAGCCTGACATTCTTTGGCACAAACAAACCTGGTCCCTAATTGTACTGCCTGGGCCCCTAAAAATAATGATGCTAGCAAACCCCGGCCATCAGCTATTCCTCCTGCTGCAATCACTGGAATATCAACAGAATCAACTATTTGAGGAATCAAAGTCATTGTAGTTAAGTCTCCAATATGGCCGCCGGCTTCATTCCCTTCTGCTATTACAGCTGTAATCCTCATTCTAGCCATTCTCCTGGCCAGAGCAGATGAGGAAACTACAGGAATAACTTTACAACCGGCTGAAAGAAATTTATCGATATATTTGCCAGGATTTCCAGCCCCGGTGGTTACCACAGGCACCTCTTTTCTGGCAACTAAATCAACTACTTCATCAACATAAGGAGATAATAACATTACATTAACACCAAAAGGCTTATCAGTTATCTCTCTAACCTTATCAATTTCCTGTTCTACTACTTCTGCAGGTGCATTGCCTGAACCAATAACACCTAAACCACCTGCTTCTGAAACAGCTCCAACTAGTTCACCAGTAGCAACCCAGGCCATTCCTCCCTGAATTATTGGATATTTTATATCTAATAATTCACAGATTTCAGTTTTAAAAAATTTATTCATGATTTTAGCCTCCCTGTTTCCATTCTAGAACAGCGCTGGCCCAGGTCAGTCCTGCTCCGAATGCAACCAGTACTAAAATATCACCGTCTTTAATTCTATTATTTTCTACTGCTTCTGCAAGTGCAATTGGAACCGAAGCACTTGAAGTATTACCATACTGAGGTAAATTAACTATGACATTATCTTCATCTAATTTTAACCTTTTAGCTGCTGCTGAAATAATCCTTGTATTTGCCTGATGAGGCACAAAAAAATCAACATCTTCAGGTTCTAAACCAGCCTCTTCTAGAACTTTTAGTGAAGCTGATCCCATTTTTTTAACTGCAAATCTAAATACTTTATTGCCTTCCATGCTTATTGTATGCATATTATTAGCAACTGTCTCTTCACAGGCTGGATTTAGTGAACCTCCTGCTTCCTGATAAAGTGTATCACCGCCACTACCATCAGAACCTAGATGAGTGGCTAAAATTCCGCCTTCTTCACCTGCTTGAAGAACAGCTGCCCCGGCGCCATCGCCAAATAAAATACAGGTACCTCTATCTTCCCAGTTTATTATCTTGGATAAAGTTTCAGCTCCAATAATCAAAACATTTTCATACTGTCCAGATTCAATGAATTTTGAGCCAACACTTAAACCATAAACAAACCCAGAACAACCAGCCTCAAGATCAAATGCCGCTGCATTTTTTGCACCTAATTTATCCTGAATCAGACAGGCAGTAGCAGGAAATGCCATGTCAGGAGTTACTGTTGCAACAATTATTAAATCTAACTCTTCACCAGAAAGATTGGCATCCTCTAATGCTTCTTTAGCAGCTCTTAATGCTAAATCAGAAGTCGGCTGATCGTCTGCAGCAATATGTCTTCTTTCAATTCCTGTTCTCTGTTTGATCCATTCATCGCTTGTATCAACAATTTCTTCTAAATCAATATTTGTAAGTACTTTTTCCGGCAAATATTTACCAACACCGGTTATTACAGCTTTTTTATTCATTAATTTTCACCATCCCTGGCGATCTCAGATGCAATTTCTGCCACTACCTGCTCTTTAATAGTATCCCGGGCAACCCGAATAGCATTATAAAAAGCAGTAGCATCTGAGCTCCCATGACCAATTATTACAATCTCATTAAGGCCTAATAAAGGAGCACCGCCATATTCTCTATAATCAACCTTATTTTTCATAGCTTTCAAATTATCTTTTACCAAAAATGCGCCTAATTTACTCTTAATATCTGAAGTTAAAGCCTCTTTTAATAATGAAAACATAAACTCAGCTAAACCCTCAGTTGTCTTTAAAATTATATTACCAGTAAAACCATCAGTAACAATTACATCATATTCGCCAGTAAAAATATCACGGCCTTCAATATTTCCAGCAAAATTATCAATTCTTGTATCATTATCAATCAAATCAAAGGCTTCATTAGCAAGCTTACTGCCTTTACCCTTTTCCTCACCAACATTCATTAAACCAAGTCTGGGGTTAATTCTATCAAGAATTTTTTTTGCATAAATCTGTCCCATTAAAGCAAACTGTTGTAAATATTCAGGTTCTGCATTAGCATTTGCTCCAGCATCTAAAATCAAAGTTGGTTTTTTCTCAGTAGGAAATAGAGTGGAAATAGCTGGTCTTTTAATCCCCTTTAATCTGCCAATCTTCAGGACTCCAGCAGACATTGCTGCCCCAGTGCTTCCAGCAGCAATTAAAGCTTCAGCTTCTCCCTGTTTAACTAACTCAGCCGCAACAACAATTGAAGCTTCTTTCTTTCTTCTTATAGCTTTTGCAGGAGCATCCCCCATAGTAATTTCTTCATCTGCATTAACTATCTCCAGTCTATCTCTATCAAAGTTTTCGCCCTGGAGATACTCAGATATTTTTAACTTTTTACCTACAAGTTTTAAAGTAATATCTTTGAAATTAGAAACCGCTTTTAATGAACCAGCGACTACTGCTTCAGGAGCATTATCTCCTCCCATAGCATCCACAGCTATCTTCATGATAAGACCTCCGCATAAATTATTACTAAATCAACTAACTTTATCTATCTTCTTATAATTATATATAAAATCAAGGTCTTATGCAAATAAATTAATTTGCAAACCAAAAGAATCTGGTAAGAAAAAAGACCTGCAATAGCTGCAGGTCTAAACTAACGAATATTAGTTTGAGGTGATTTCTTTACCTTTGTAATGTCCACACTCAGGACATACCCGGTGAGGAAGAATTTGTGCTGTACAATTCGAACATTCTATCAAATTTGGAGACTTCAACTTCCAGTGAGTTCTTCTTTTTCTCTTTCTGGATTTAGAAGTTCTTTTCTTTGGTACTGCCATTACAAAAACACCTCCTTTATTTCAAAAACCTAATCGATCATTCCTGATTATATAATTCCCCTAATTTTTCTAATCTGGGATCAATATCATCCTGTTCACAGTCACAGGTAGCTTTATTCAAATTTTGACCACATTGACTGCATATCCCCTTGCAATCAGGGCTACATAATGCTTTACTTGGAATAGTTAAAATTAAATTCTCTTTAAGCTTATCATTTAAATTAACATGAGCCAGATCATCAACTTCACTTTTTTCAATAATAAATTCCAGATCAGTTTCAAAGGCATACCTGAACTGATCAAGACATCGTGTGCAGGCTAATTGATAATCACCCTTTAGTTTTCCAGTAAAAATAAATTCATTCTCATTGGTATAAACGTCAAGTTTAACATCAAGTGGCTCATCTACAGTAATCTCCCTCTGAAAATAATCGATATCTTCAGGAAGATACTCTCCAGTTATAGTTGTATAACTGCCCTTTTCCTGATATTTTGTCAGATCAATTATCAAAAGGATTCCCTCCAAAAAGCTCAAATTCTCAAACAAAACTACAAGCAAAAATTATTATACATCATAAATAGCCCTGTTGTCAAGAAAAACTATTTAGCTAAAATCTCTGCTGTATCTCTAGCGATAACTAATTCTTCGTTTGTTGGAATTACAAATACCTTTGTTTCAGATCCAGGTTGAGAAATCTCTATTTCCTTACCTCTGGAATCATTGGCATCCTTATCAATTTCGAACCCTAAATATTCAAGTCCTTCAAGTATTCCCTCTCTAATTTCTATAGCATTTTCACCAATACCAGCAGTAAATACAATGGCATCAACTCCACCCAGAGCAGCTGTATAGGCCCCAATATATTTCTTAACTCTATACTGAAAAACATCTCCTGCCAGCTGAGCCCTTTCATTACCTTCTGCAGCTGCTTCCTGAATATCTCTAGAGTCATTACTTATCCCCGAAATACCTAAAAGTCCACTCTCTTTATTCATGATATTATCTATTTCTTTACTTGAAAGATCTTCTTTTTCCTGTAAAAATGGTACAATAGCCGGATCAATATCTCCACATCTTGTCCCCATCACAAGACCTTCTAAAGGAGTTAAACCCATGCTGGTATCAATAGATTTTCCATTTTTAACTGCCGTAACACTGGCACCATTACCAAGATGACAGGTAATTATTTTTGAACCATTATAATCTTTATCCATTAATTTTGCTGCTCTTTTAGCAACAAATCTATGGGATGTTCCGTGAAAACCATATCTTCTAACACCATACTTTTCATAATACTTATAAGGAAGAGCATAAGTATAAGCCTCAGCAGGCATTGTTTGATGGAAAGCAGTGTCAAATACTCCAACCTGTGGTTTATCAGGCATTAATTCCTGACATACTTTAATCCCTGCAATATTAGGCGGATTATGTAAGGGAGCAAGATCAGAAACATCTTCCATTTGCTCAACTACTTCATCTGTAATCTTTACAGAATCAGCAAATCTTTCCCCACCATGAACAACTCTATGGCCGACAGCATTAATTTCATCCATGCTCTCTAAAACACCATAATCGTCATCTAGAAGAGTATCAATTACCAGACTTATACCTTTACTGTGATTGGGAATATCTTCTTCAATAACAATTTCATCGCCATTAACTTCATGTTCCAAAAATGAATCCTCAATCCCAATTCTCTCAACAATACCCCTGGCCAGTACACTTTCATCTTCCATATTAAATAATTGATACTTAATTGAAGAACTGCCACTATTAAGAACTAAAATTTTCATTTTTAAAAAATCACTCCTATGATTTTATTTAATTTGAATTATTCAAAACTATACCTGTAATGCTGTAATTGCTGTCAGATTGATAACATCTTCAACAGAACAACCTCTTGAAAGATCATTAACAGGTTTATCTAAACCCTGAATTATTGGTCCTAAAGCTACAGCCTTTGCCAGCCTCTGTACCAATTTATAACCAATATTTCCAGCTTCTAAGCTAGGAAAAACTAAAACATTTGCCTTACCAGCAACTTCACTTTCTGGAGCTTTTCTTTTAGCAACCTCTGGAACTAAAGCTGCATCAGCCTGCATTTCACCATCAATCAGCAGGTCTGGGGCCAGCTCTTTGGCCTTTCTGGTTGCCTGTTGAACTCTTTCCACCAACTTATGTTTTGCGCTACCCTTTGTTGAAAATGATAGCATGGCAACCTTTGGATCTATACCTGCTATTTTTCTAGCAGTTCTGGCACTGGCAACTGCTATCTCACCTAAAGTATCAGCATCAACTTCTGGATTGACGGCACAATCAGACATAATTAATTTACCATCCTGGCCAAAACTTTTATCAGGTACAATCATCATAAACGCCCCGGATACTGAATTAATTCCAGGAGCAGTCTTAATAATCTGTAATGATGGTTTTAAAACATCTCCTGTTGGATTGGCAGCGCCTGCCACCATTCCATCAGCCCTACCAGCTTTAACCATCAAAGTACCATAATATATTGGATTTTCAACCATCTCTATGGCATCTTCTCTGGTTATGCCTTTATGCTGACGTAACTCAACAAAAAGATCAATCAAATCTTCTTTCTCATCTGATTCCTCAGCAGGATCAATTATCCTGCAATCTGTAAGTCCAACTCCTAACTCTTTTCCATCAGCTAAAATTTTCTTTTCATTTCCTAGTAAAACAATTTCAGCTATTCCACCAACAACTAATTTTGATGCCGCCTTTAAGATTCTACTATCTTCCGTTTCTGGTAAAACGATAGTTCGTTTTAAAGCAGACGCCCTTTCTTTAATTTCATCTAAAAATGACATAAATTCCCCCCTACCTTGCTGTAAAATAAATTCTTTGATATTATTAAGTTAATTGAATAGTTATAGTGAAAAATCTTTCAATATACTTAATTCAACATAATTCTTTAGAATCCTGCTAAAATAATAAAGTAAAACTAGTCAAATTTTTTTGAAAATAGGTGATATCATGCAGACTACTGGGTTAATAGTCGAATACAACCCCTTTCATAATGGCCATAATTACCATTTAAAGGAGTCTAAAATAATTACTGATAATCAACCATCTATCGCAATTATGAGTGGCAATTTCACCCAGAGAGGTGAGCCTGCCCTTTTTGATAAGTGGGTCAGATCTAAAATGGCAGTCCAGGCTGGAGTTGACCTTGTTTTAGAATTACCTACTACCTATGCCATTAGAAGTGCCGAATATTTTGCCAGAGGGGCAGTTTTAAGTCTGGCCTCTACTGGCCTGGTAAATAAGATTGTCTTTGGCAGTGAAAAAGGCCAGTTACAGATTCTTAAAAAGATTTCCAGTCTTTTAGTTTCAGAGCCTCCAGAATTTAAAGAAAAGCTTAAGCAAAATTTGAAGAGTGGTCTTTCTTTTCCCCAGGCCAGGGCTGAAGCCATCAGAGAATTACTTGGAGAAGAAGCTTATAAAATCATTAGTAAACCAAATAATATCTTAGGAATAGAATATTTAAAGGCAATAAAAGAATATAATCTGCCCATAGAAGCTGAGACTATTGCAAGAATAGATAGCAATTATCATGACCAGAGCCCAGGAAATACTAATATTACAAGTGCCACTGCCATCAGAAAATTAGTCTATCAGGGGAAAATAAAAACTGCTTCTAAATATATCCCTGAATCCAATCAAGAAATCTTTATTAATAATTTTGACAAAAACAGAGGCCCAGCCAGGCTAAAAACCTGGCAGAGTTATAGTTTATTTAATATTAGAAGTCTTGATAAAAATGAACTTTTAGATATTCCAGGGTTTGGAGAAAACCTAACAAACTCAATCCTGAATCTAAGAAATAAAGTTAATACTTATCCAGAACTAATTGAAAGTCTAACTTCCAAAACATATCCTAAAAGCAGAATCCAGCGAGCAATAACACAGGCTTCACTAAGATTAAATAAAAGTAAATATAAAAAATTTAATCTTATAAAACCAGCTTATTTAAGGGTACTTGCTGTTGGTGAAAAAGGAAAAGTTATATTATCAGAACTTGCCAAAACCACTAAATTACCAATAATTATTCAACCAGCAGACTATTTAAGTTTTCCAGATTTCAATACTTCAAACAAATTAAAATATCAACTATCTTTAGATATAAATGCCAGTAACCTCTATTCTCTAATTATCCCGGCTAGAACAGCCAGAAACGGTAATAGAGATTTTACTGAGCGTCTAATTGACTTAAAAGATCATTAAAATTAGATGATTTAATTATCTCAATGTCTATATCAAGATTTTCTAGATTAACTCCATGTTCTTCTGGCAGAATAAAACTATTTATATCGGCTTCCCTGGCAGCCAGAATCTTTAATCCCTCGCCCCCAACTCTACCAATTTCGCCTTCAAAATTTATAGTACCAGTTCCAGCAAATTTATTACCTCTGGTAATATCCTCTTCAGTTAATTGATTATATATCTCCAGAGAAAACATTATTCCTGCTGAGGAGCCTACAATATTTTCTGAAGAAAAGTTGACTAATTCAGGCATTTCATAATCCAGATCTGCTGTAGTTATATAGACACCAATGGAAGATCGGCCAGCTTCTTCAGGATGTTCATCTGTAACAATTTCAAACTCCTTAATATCTTCACCTCTTTTCACCTCAAGTACAATTTCAGTTCCAATCGGATAAGATTTAATTTGTTCAACTGCCTCTGAAGCAAGTTCTACTTTTGTATCATTTATCTTTACGATAATATCATCAGGCTTAAGAATATCTTCGGCCTGTCCTCCTTCAACTAATTCAACAACCTCTACCCCTTCACCTGTCATCTCAACCTCATAACCAAGTTCTTTATAGGCAACTGCCTGGGCAGATAACTTACTCTCATCCATCATTTCATCCATAAGATTTAAGTACTCTGTCTCAGACATCCCAGGTGGGATAGCAGAACTGACTGGAGTCAGTTCCTTGTTCTTTGAGGGGAACAAATAAAATATAGCCACATCCCAGAAGGAAGCCCTCCTTTGATTGACTGAGGTTAAATAAAAACTTCCCCAGTCATCTTCTCTTTGACTATCTTCTACAGTTATTATCTCATCCAATCTGATTGCCGGTCCTGGCTCAGAGATAAGATACTGTGACGGTATAAAATTTACTGCCACAAATAATATCAGTAAAATACCAATTACTTTATTTCTACGTGGAATTCTCTCCATTAAAACCATCCTCTAAAAACTATTATTGTGGAAGTTTAACAATAAATTTGCTGCCTTTACTTTTATTTTCTAGATAAATATTGCCTCCCAGTGCAGCAACAATTTCTCTGGTAATTGCCAGGCCAAGTCCTGAACCACCAGTCTTTCTTGATCTCGATCGATCAGTTCGATAAAACCTCTCAAAGATTAAATCCTGCTCAGCTTCTGGAATCCCGATACCAGTACCTTCAACCCCAATCTTTAAATCAGCTGCTTCTAAATTAACACTTACTTCAACCCAGCCATCTGCTTCAGTATATTTTAAAGCATTAGATATAAGGTTATTTAAATAATTTCCAGTTCTAGAAGTAATATAAAGCTATTTATTTCATTTCTAAAACTAGCTGTCTGTTCGGCAATTTCAGAATAAATAGCGGGCTGACCATCTCTTTCAGGCCAGAACAAAACTCCAAAATCACTATCATTAATCACAATATTATAACCCTCGCTTAAATCAGCATCTTCAACAGGGAGTATTTTTCCTGCATCTTATCCAATTCCTTTCCTGATAAAATACCATTCTAATTATATCAGATACTTATCTAAAAATAAATAAACCACTTTGCAAAACATTTTAATTTAAATCGAATTAAAAAAATTAAAGCCAGCAAAAACTCCTTGCTGACTTTGATAAATATACAAAATCTATCTTCTTTCTAACAGGGACCTGCTGGTTACCCGACGGTTACCTGCCGGTATCTCTTTCAATATTTCACAAAGTTTTATTTATGTATAATATACAGTTCGATTGTATTTTATACAGAATTGATGCATTTTATTTACAGGGGATAGCCTGATATCCATCTTGATTCTGATAACAGCCTTCTAACTCAATACCCTCATTCAATAAAATAATTCCTGGTTTTTCAATCTTATCAAAATTAGCAGCTAAGGCATAACCACAGGAAGAACTAATCTTCCGGGGTACCGGTTTTAACTGACATTCTATTCCCTCTACTTTTAAATGCTTTTCAGCCCTCATTGCATCATTTGTTGTTGGAAATGTAAATAATAAATTCAAAATCTATCTCCCCAATCTATAATATATAATATTAATTAAACTATTTGCCAATCTAAACTATTCAGTTAATAAATGATACTGCCGACCATCTTCCTCTTCTTGATAAACAATCCCGGCTTTCTTTAAAAATTTACCAACATTCTCCCTGGCAACTTCAGTATCAACAATAATATCTAAATCTTTATCCCCTGCTTCTACAGCCTGCTTAACTAATAATACAGGTTGCGGGCAGGAAAGTCCAGAAGTATCAATTAACTTTTTAGGCATTTGAGCTGGCCCCCCTTCTTTTAGTAGCAATCTCCTGATTATTTTTAGTTATATTAACCCAGGCCAAAATAAAAAGGGCAATTATTATACCAATTGTGGCAGTTCTACCATTAAAACCAACTCCCTCAGGACTGCCAGCAAGCTGAAAATTATGAGAGATTGCTGCCCCAAAGATCATCCCAAAGACCGCTATAACTGAGTCAATATTCCCTTCACCAGCCAGAATGGTCTGTCTTAAAGGACAGCCACCTAACATGATAGCTGAGATTCCAACTACAAACATCCCCAGAAAGTTCCAGAGATAATCAGTATGGGCTACAGCCTGACCGGTAAAACCAGGATTAAATTGACCAAAGGCAAGATTTGTTCCAGTAGCAACAACTATAATTGCAACCATCCCTTTAAACAAATCGAAATCCTTGACTAAGATAATATCCCGAATAGCACCGGCAGAACAGATCCTACTTCTCTGGGCCAGGCCTCCAATTATCAGGCCAACAACTAAGGTAATCCATAAAGGAGCAAAGTGGGAACCAGGTCCGCTTTCACTTAAAAAGATAAATTCTGGATTTATTACCCTTAGCAAAAGCAGGCCAACAGCAATAATCGGGAATAAATAACCCTTGGTATCCCTTTCTGTGCTTGCCCTTCCTAAAGAAAAACCCATCTTTAAAAACTGGGTTGCCAGATAAACCCCGGCAATAAAACCAAATAAACCACTGATAGCTGTCCAGTCTCCACCACTTAACCGTAAAACCATTCTCCATGGACATCCTAAAAATACTAAAGCTCCAATCATCATGGTAGCTCCTAAGAAGAACCTGGTAAAGGGTGACGAACCTGATTGAACCCTATATTCACCTTTAACTAAATTTGCAATAATAAAGGCTCCGATTATAAATCCTACAATCTCTAATCTAATATTCTGAACCACCCCAGCCCTATGTAATCCCAGTCCACCGGCTACATCTCGCCAGAAACAGGCCAGACAGATCCCCATATTTTCTGGATTACCCAGGGCCATCAATAAAGCCCCTGAGAAACCGATCACAATTCCTGTTAAAATTATTACTCTACTCTGTTTCATTTTAACCCCCCAAAAAAGTAATGTGAATATTTTATTATAACTTTCGAACTGATTATAACATAATTTTTTAAATCAATAAACCATTTTTATAAAATAAATAAAAAGTTTTTATAAATTCCCTAAAAAAACTTGAATTAATGGTCCCTTTAGAGATATAATTAACATAATGAATTAAATTAATGATAAATATAAGTTAAATAAATAAGGAGAGATAAATCGTGGAGACTATTTATTTAGATAATTCAGCAACTTCCTACCCGAAACCAGACCAGGTAATAGAAGCCATCTGCCATTTCATGCAAAATATAGGAGCCAACCCAGGTAGAGGCGGCCATACCAGTTCCCTCTCTGCCAGCAGATTAATCTTAGAAACCAGGGAACTAATTGGAGACTTCTTTGGGGGGAGGTCTCCAGAAGAAGTAATCTTAACCCAGAATATTACCCATGCTTTAAATATTGTAATCAAAGGCTATTTAAATAAAAATGATCATGTGATTACTACAAAATATGAACATAACTCAGTCCTGCGCCCATTAAATAGCTTAAAATCAGAAAAAAATATCAGTTATGATTTTCTGCCAGTCTCACCAGAAGGAGATTTCGACCTAAATACCCTGGATAAATTAAAAAAAGAAAATACCAGACTTATAATCATCAGCCATGCTTCAAATGTCAGCGGAGTTATTTTAAATATTAAAAAGGCAGTCGACTGGGCAAAATATAATGATATCCCGATAATGATAGATACAGCCCAGACAGCTGGAACCTATAAATTTAACTGGCAGGAATTAAATGCTGATTTCATTGGTTTTACAGGCCATAAAGGCTTTATGGGACCTGCTGGCACCGGCGGCCTGATCATCTCTCAAGAAATGGTAGAAAAAACCAGACCATTTATTGAAGGTGGAACCGGCAGCAAATCAGATCTTTTGACCCAGCCTGAGCTTCTCCCTGATAAATACGAAGCCGGCACCCAGAACAGTCCTGGTATTGCCGGTCTCAATGCAGCTTTAAAATTTATCAGGCAGACAGGAATTGAAAATATCGATAGTAAAATCAAAGAAAATTACAGACTTCTCCATCAGGGCTTATCAGAACTTAAGGGAATCAATATTATCGGTCCCCAGAATTTAAAAAATAAAGTCAGCACAATTTCATTAACATTTACTGATCATGACCCGGCTGAAATAGGTTTTACTATTGATAAAAATTATGGAATCATGGCCAGAACCGGGCTCCACTGTGCCCCCCTGGCCCATAAAACCCTTGGCACCTACCCTGAAGGGACCCTGCGACTGAGCCCTGGATATTTTACAACAAAAAACGAAATAGAAAAAACAATCCAGGCCTTAAAAGAAACAATTACTTGATTTTTTAGATAATCATACTCAATTTTTCATCTTATCTAAATTAATTTTTCAAATAATCATAAAACCTGTTCAATAGCTTTTCTTCTAACCGACCCTTTTCATAAATCAAATATAAATGTCTGCTCAAATTAAGTTCAGGGGTTTCAATAATTTTTACCCTACCAGTCTTTTCAGCCTTGTCAGCAGCCATTCGAGACACAAAAGAAGTTCCTAAACCAGATTCTACAGCTGATATAACAGCCTCTGTACTGCCAAACTGATAGCTAACTTTAAAATCCTTCAGGGAGTAACCTAGCTCTCTGAAGGCTTCAAGCATAACCTTCCTGGTGCCTGAGCCCTCTTCCCTGACAACTAAATCATATTTTATTAATTCACCAATTTCAACTTCAGCTTTACCAGCCAGAGGATGCTCCACTCCAACAATATATTTAAGCTGATCATCTTCAACAGCTTCTGCTAAATATTTATCAGAATTTAGCTTTTTACCAATAATAATAAGATCAACCTTACCTAAGGTTAAAGCCTCAACCATATCCTGGCTGTCACCACTTGTCACATCTACTTTAATATTGCTATAATTCTCTTTAAATTTAGCTAATTTCCCAGGTAAAAAATAAACACCAGGAATAGTACTGGCTCCAACTTTAATCCTGCCTGTGTCCTTATTTGTAAGCTGTGAGATTTCTAGTTCAGCTTTATCCCATCTTCTTAATATTTCTCTAGACTGCCTGTAAAGAATTTTGCCTGCCTCAGTTAAATAAATAGTACCTTTAGATTTTCTTATCAGTTCCGTCTCAAAATGCTCTTCAAGGGACTTAATCTGCATACTAACTGCAGGCTGAGTCAAATTCATCTCTTCAGCAACCTGAGAAAAACTGCCGATATCACAGAGCTTAATAAAAATCTTTAAAGTATTAAGTTTCATAATTTACCCCCTGTTTTATTCTTTAGCCAGATCATAATAATTTTGCCAATCTTTTTCAGGCAGCATACTTCCTCCTGTTAACCAGACAATATGAATTGCCTCATTAGCTAAATTATTAAAATTATTTTCTTTTAAGACTTGATTGACTAACCTGGGACCAGTTATTCCAGCAGCAGCGGAAGGTTCAACCTTTAAACTTTCCAGATCAAAAAGCAGAGCCATTGACTTTAAAATCTTAGTATCATCTAAAATATAACCCCCGGCAAATAAATTTCCTGCCGTCTCCATTACCAGCGGTGACGGCTTCCTGACTGCAAGGCCATCAGCAACAGTTTTACCATCAGAAGCACTTAAAGTTTCTCCAGTAATTTTCTGACTGCAAATATATTCTCTCTTATTGCCAAATAAAGCTTTACTTACTGCAATTGAATTTTCTGGCTCTACAACTAAGGGAAATACCTTTTCACCAAAAAGATACTTCATTCCATAAGTTATCCCGCCTGGAGCTCCCCCTACTCCACAGGGCAGATAAACAAAAATTGGTGGAATCTTACCCTCTAATAATCTAAGTCCTTCTAACTGTTTTTCAAGATAAAAGGCAGCAGTACTATAACCCAAAAAAAGTAATTTTGAATTCTCGTCATCAATAAATATACTCTCTGGATTCTTCTCAGATTCCATCCGACCGGCAGCTATTGCCTTTTCATAATCACCTTGATATTCAATAACTTCTACCCCTTTAGACCTTAAAAGCTTCTTTTTCCATTCTTTAGCATCATCTGACATATGTACCCTTACTTTAAAACCCAGGGCAGCACCGCTGATACCAATACTTAAAGCCAGATTACCAGTAGAGCCAACCTCCAAATAATAATCTTCAAACAATCCTCTGGCCTCATCGGTCAATAACCAGTTATAATTTCCCTTTAAAGAAATTCCTTTTTCCTCGGCCAGAGCTATAGCATGCTGAAAAACAGCATAAATACCTCCTCTGGCCTTAATTGAACCGGCAATTGGCAGCTGATGATCTCCCTTTAAAAATACTCTATCAGCAATCTCACTTTCTAATTTACCATAAAGTCGCTTTGCAGGATATAAAGAAGAATCAATAACTCCACCGGTATGTCTGACTTCAGAAAATAATTCAGAGATTACCGGTGCCAGCAAAGACCACTCAGACCTGGCAGTTTCAATATCTTCAAAACTTATCCGGACCTGAGCAATATCAGCTCTACCTGCTTTTTTTATATCCAGGAATAATCGCTCCATTATATTCCACCTCTATTCTAGCACTTTTGAGTAATTAAATAACTGGCTCATCTAATTTTTCTATTAAAGCCTCTTTAACAACCTGAGGAACAAATTTATCTATATCACCTGAGAAACTGGCAACTTCTTTAACTAGACTTGATGATAAAAAGATATAACTGGCATCAGTCATTAAAAATACAGTCTCTATCTCATCATTTAACTCTTTATTCATGGCAGCCATTTGAAACTCACCTTCAAAATCAGAAACTGCTCTTAAACCTCTTATAACTGCATCTGCCCCCTTTTTACTGGCATATTCCATAGTTAAACCTGAAAAAGCCTCTATCTGATAATCGCCAATATCTTCAGTTGCTTTTTTTAACAGCTCCACTCTTTCATCCATGGTAAAAAGAGGGTCCTTGCTATTATTATTAAAGACTGCAATAATAACCTCATCAAATATTTTAGAAGCCCGTTCAATTATATTTAAATGTCCATAGGTAACTGGATCAAAACTCCCTGGATAAATAACCTTTGACAATTAAAATCACCTCTCAATCCCTTTAGCCCTGAAATTCAGCAATAATTATACCTGTAGAACCATAACTCTTCTCTTTAATGATTACTAATTCCTTTGGGATTACTGGCCTATAATTTTCTCTAAACTCAATAATTAATAGAGCTGGATTCTTTAAAAGTTGATTTTCCAATAAAGCATTTAGGGTATCTGTATAATAGCCTTCATCATATGGTGGATCAATGAAAACAAGGTCATATTTTTTATTACTACTTCTGATAAAACTTTTAACGTCCTGGCAGAATAATTCAGTCTTATTCTCAATATCAAGCAGACCAATATTATCTCCAATTATTTTACAGTTCCTGGATGCTATTTCCACAAAATCAATAGTAGCAGCTCCTCGACTGGCGGCCTCAAGGCCCAGGTTACCGAAACCGGCAAAAAGGTCCAGGCAGTCTTTACCCTGAGGAAAATCTAAAAGTATATTAAAAATAGCTTCCTTAACCATATCCTTAGTCGGCCTGACTTTATCAGTCTGATATGATTTAAGTTTTCTGCCTTTAAATTTCCCTGCAATAATCCGCAAAAGAAACACCCCATAATTTTATATTTTACTTTAAATAATAACCTTTAATTGACTGATTTTGTTAACAATATCTGGATATTTTTTCTCCCAGTTACCCTTTGAGGTCAGTCTCATAGCTTCTTTTCTGGCAATCTTTAAAATCTTTTGGTCCTGAATCAAACTTGCCACCCTAAATTCATCTATACCGTGCTGTCTGGTTCCAAAAAATTCACCAGGGCCCCTTATCTCCAGGTCCTTTTCAGCAATATCAAAGCCATCGCTACTGGCAACCATTGCCTCTATTCTCTGAATTCCTTCCTCGGTTTTAGGGTCAGCAATCAGGATACAGAATGACTGTTTATCACCACGACCAACCCTTCCCCTTAACTGGTGGAGTTGGGCCAGACCAAAACGATCAGCATCTTCAATCACCATCACTGTAGCATTAGGTACATCAATGCCTACTTCAATTACTGTAGTTGCAACTATCAGATCAATTTTCCCCTCCTTGAACTTTTCCATTATTTCCTGTTTATCAGCAGCTGTCATCTGACCGTGAACCATTCCAATATTTTTATCAGGTAAAAACACCTGATTAAGCTGTTGATACAATTCATCTACAGAGATTAAATTAGGCATCTCCTCAGATGGTTCAATCAGAGGAGCAACAACAAATGCCTGGTCACCAGCCTCAATCCTCTGATTAACAAATTCATAGATCTGTCTCCTCTTATTCCCCTTCCGCCAGTGGGTGATGACTGGAGAACGGCCAGGTGGCATCTCGCCAATCACTGAAACATCCAGGTCGCCATAAAGAGTCATGGCCAGGGAGCGGGGAATTGGTGTTGCTGTCATAACCAGCAGATCTGGGTTTTCACCTTTTTCCATTAATCTCTGTCTCTGTCTAACACCAAACCGATGCTGCTCATCAATTACAACCAATCCCAGGTTTTTATAATTTATCTCATCCTGAAAAAGAGCATGGGTACCGACAACTATATTAAGGTTTTCAGATTCAATACGTTCTAAAACTTCCTCTTTATCCCCTGAAGTTGAACTACCAGTAATTAAACCAATATTAACTGGAAGATTTTTAAAAAGTTCTTTTAAAGTGAAATACTGCTGTTCTGCCAGAATTTCTGTTGGAGCCATATAAAGAGAAAGTCTTTTATTCGAAACGACAGCCAGTAAAGCCAGGGCAGCCACAACAGTCTTACCTGAACCGACATCACCCTGGAGTAAACGCTGCATAGGAACAGCTCTTTCAAGATCACCTGCAATATCATGCCAGGCTTTTTTCTGGGCTGAAGTTAACTTAAAATTTAATTCCTCTAAAAAATCAGCCATCAGTTCAGTAGAGGGTGGATGACTGAACCCTTTTTTTAGCTGGTACTGATTTTTTTCCATCATCAGGCGCAGTTGAAAAAGGAATAACTCAGAAAAAGCCAGACGCTGTCTGGCTTTAATAAATGAATCCCTGCCTGAAGGAAAATGATATTCCCTGACTGCATCACCGATATGAGGCAGTTTATATTTCCTTTTTAAATAAGCAGGCAGCCAGTCACTTAATTGATCGGCATAATTATTTACTGCTCTAAATATAATAGACCTTAACTGTTTCTGATTTAAATTTTCAGTCAAACTATAAATAGGCACAATTCTGTTCGTATGAATTAAGTTTTCAGAATCTGCTGCTTCATAAACAGGTGAATTAATCTCTTTCTTTTTATACTGCCTCCAGCTTTTCTCACTAATTTTCCCGTGGAGATAAAATTCGTCTCCTTTAGTAAAATTTTTAGCAAGATAGGTCTGATTAAACCAGCTACCATTGATTGCATCACTGTGGTCTATAAATGTCACCTTTAATAAGTCAAGATTCTTCCTTATTTTCATTTTTTCAACAGAATATACTTCCCCTTTTACAGTTACTGTATCACCAGGAGAAGCATCTTTGATTGGAATCACACTGCTTCTATCCTCATAATCCCTTGGGAAATAGAATAATAGATCAGATAAAGTATCAATCCCTAATTTTGATAATTTCTCTGCCCTGGCCGGTCCTACGCCTTTAACATATTCAATTGATTTTGCCAGAGTAGACTCCATTATTTTAAAGATTCTCCAGTTAAAAGAGCCATGCCATATACTGAAGGTCCTACATGAGCTCCTAAGATTGGACTGATAATATTTTCAATTATCTCTAATTCTACATCTAACTCCTGACAGAGGTCTTCCAGGGCAAACTTAATTTCTTCTGCTCTCTCAGGATTGTTGCCATGCATTATTCCTATCCAGGCATATTTCTCTCCCTGCAGCCAGGTTCTACAATATTCCACAATAGCCTCTTTTACCCTTTTCTTACCCCGGGCTCTACCATTAGGTGATATCTCACCATCAACAGCTTTTAGCTCCAATAAAGGGTGAAAGTTAAGAATAGAACCTAAAAAAGATTGAGCTTTACCAATCCTGCCTCCCTTTTCAAGAAACTTTAAATCACTAACTGTAAATAAAACAGTTGACTTACTTAAATAAAGCTCAATAATATCAGTAATCTCAGGAAAATCTTTGCCTTCTTCGACTAACTTACAGGCAAGTTTTACAATAGTTCCTAAACCAAGACTGGCAGAACAGGTATCAATGATTTTAATCTCAGCATTTTCAATATCCTGAGCTGCAAGCTGAGCAGATTTAACAGTACCACTTAATTTACCTGAAATATGAATGGAAATAATCTGATCATAATCTTCAGCCATTTCCTGATATTTTTCAATAAATTTGCCAGCAGAAGGCTGGGAAGTAGTCGGTATAATATCCTCATTTGCTATCTTATCAAAAAACTCAGCAGATTCTATATCAACCCCATCAATAAATTGTTCATCGCCAAAATGAAGAGTTAGGGGAATAGTAAATAAATAATCTCTGCTTTCTATAAACTCCTCAGGTAAATCATTAGTACTGTCTGTTAAAATTCCTATTTTCCGCAATCTAAACACCTCATTTTATTCTATTCTAATGAAATTATATATGGATAGAGAGGTTGTTCTCCGGCATATATTTCAATTTCATCAATTTCATCAAATCTATTCAATAATTTATTCCTTAATTTTACAGCATCATCTTCGCTAACTTCTTCACCATAATAAATAGTTATTAATTCTTCATCATCTAGAGATTCTTCAAAAAGCTTGACTACTACTCTCTCATAATCATTGCCCTTAACTTTGATATCTCCATCGATTAAGCCAATAACATCTCCTTCTTTAATATCAAGGCCCTGAACTTTAGAGTCCTTGACTGCAATTGTTATCTGGGCAGTTCTAACATTTTCCCTTTCTTCATCCATAGACTTAACTAGTATATCAAGTTCTTCATGATTATTATAATGCATCATAGCAGCTATTGCTTCTGTAAAAGACCTTGTTGGTATCACTCTTACAGTCTTATTTTCTTCAAGTTCTGCGGCCTGTCTGGCTGCAGATACAACATTTTTGTTATTAGGAAAGATAATAATTTCTTTTGCATTAAGATTTTCAATGGCCTGAACAAAATCATTGGTGCTAGGGTTCATTGATTGACCACCAAAGATAACTTCATCAGCGCCTAATTCATTAAGAATACTTTTAATACCCTCACCTGCTGCTACAGTTATAATTCCTCTTTTTATAGGCTTTTGATTTTTTTCCTTGGCTTTTTTAATATCAGGTCCGTTTGACTTATCAGAATCAAAGGAATGAATATCATTAACAACTTTTAATTCCGGTTTATCTCTATAAATCATATCCTGGTGCTGACTCTTCATATTATCAATCTTAATATCATCAATAATACCTATCTTCAAACCATACTCCAGAATAACTCCTGGATGATTTGTATGAATATGAATTTTTATAACCTCATCTGAGCCAACAACCATTAATGAATCTCCATAATTATTTAATTCTTTTTTAATTCTATCTATCTCTTTTTGGCCATCTTCTTTATCAAGATGAATTAATAACTGGGTACAAAAGGTATATTTAATATATTCTTCTTTTTGTTTATGAGTTCTTGGTGTTTTGGTTGTAACTTCTGTGGTACCAGCTGAATAGACTACTTCTCCTTTTAAAGCCTGTAACATGCCTTCAAGAATAAAAATATAACCCTGACCTCCGGCATCTACAACTTCAGCCTCTTTTAACACTGGTAATTGTTCTGGAGTCTTATTTAAAGCAATATTGGCTGCTTCAATCGTTTCTTCCAGGACCACTTTAGTATCATCGCTTTTTTTAAGGCCCTTTTTAGCCCCGTCAGCGGCTTTTCTTGAGACAGTTAATATTGTACCCTCAACTGGCTTTAAAACTCCTTTATAGGCAACTTTTGAGGCATTCTTTAATGCATCTGCTAAATCCTCTGCACTCATTAACTTATTTCCTTCCACTGCCTGAGCAAAACCTCTCAATAACTGGGACAAAATAACACCTGAATTACCTCTTGCCCCCATGAGAGCACCTCTAGACATAGAGTCACAAATATCGTCAATTCTATTAGACTTACTATTTTTTGTTTCTTCAACCGCTTCCTGCATTGTTAAATACATATTTGTACCTGTATCACCATCAGGAACCGGAAATACATTAAGGGAATCTACCAGTGATTTTTGCTGTTCTAATCGACTTAACGATGTTTCCAGCATTTCTTTAAATCTATCACCATCAATAGTATTTATTCCCTTACTTTTTTTATTGCCGGTCTTCATCTTGGACCCTCACTCCCTGTACATTAATGTCAACTTTAGCTACCTTGACACCTAGCTTATCATTGACAGTATAATTTACTCTTTCCATAGCATTTGCTGCCACCTGCTGTATATTTGTTCCATATTCAACGATTATATTTAATTCAAGACTTACTTCATCATCCTCTATATTAACAATTATCCCTTTAGTAAGGTTATCCCAGCCAAGTAAATCAGCTATTCCATCCTGCATATTTCTAGAAGACATGCCAACTAAGCCATAGCATTCCATAGCAGCAAGACCAGCTATCTTAGCAATAACATCTTTATTGACTATAACCTTTCCATATTCAGTTTCCCATTCTTTTGACATATTCTCACCTCTTTTATCAGACAAAAGATTTAATTTAATTCTACAACAATTAGTTAAAACTTGCAAATTTAACCCTTAAAAATTCAACAATACTTGTCAGCACTGCATATTATATGTTAAAATAAATATTAGAGCTTAAATAGCAGGCTTATCAAAATAAAGAAACGGGGGTGTTTGTAATGGCACAGGTCTGTGAAATTTGTGGTAAAGGCAGTAATAATGCCAATAGAATTAGACGTAGAGGTAAAGCAAAAAAAGAAGGCGGTGTAGGCCGCAATGTAACTAGCGTTAGCAAGAGATCCCAGAAGCCTAATCTTCAAAAGATAAAGGCAATGGTTGACGGCAAGAAAAAAAGAATTAAAGTATGTACTACCTGTATAAAATCAGATAGAGTTACTAAAGCATATTAAATAAATTTATATTTATTTAGCTTTAATAAGGCGAAGGAGAGAGTTCTCCTCCGCCTCTTTTTTGTTTAATAGGTTACTTTATCCAGTTCTTCTTCTAATTGTTCTCTTGTCTTTTTGATTCTTGCTACACCTGTCTCCATAGCTGCCTCAGCCACCGAAATAGCTACTGCTTTAGCTACCCCCTTCTCAAATGGGCCTGGAACTATCCTCTCTTTAACAGGCTCTTTAATTAGGCCGGCAATTGCTCGGGCAGCTGCCATCTTCATTTCTGAGTTTATATCCTTTGCTCTAACTATTAAAGCACCTTTCATTACCCCAGGAAAAGCTAAAACATTATTAATCACATTTGGATAATCAGACCGGCCAGTCGCAATTATAGATGCTCCTGCTTCTTCTGCCAGTTCAGGAGCAATCTCTGGGTCAGGATTAGCCAGGGCAAATATTACTGGATCCTGATTCATAATATTTACCATATCTTTAGATAATACATCGCCAACTGATAAACCAATAAAGATATCTGCTTTATTAACTGCTTTAGCAAGCCCACCATCCAGGTTAGCTGAGTTAGTAATTCTAGCCAGTTCTTCTTTGGCTGGATTCAAATCATCCCGCTCACTATTGATAATACCTCTACTATCACATACGACTAAATTTTCCTCAGAAACACCTGCCTGGAGTAATAATTTAATCGTTGCAGTCGCAGAAGCTCCGGCTCCATTAACAACAATCTTACTATTTGACAGTTTTTTCTCAGATAACTTAGTGGCATTTAAAAGTCCCGCCAGAATAACAATTGCAGTTCCATGCTGGTCATCATGGAAAATTGCCATTTCGGTCTCTTTTTTCAGTTTTTCCTCTATATAAAAACAGTCCGGTGCAGCAATATCTTCTAAATTAATTCCTGCAAAAGAAGGCTCTAAGTTCTTTACAATCTTAACAATCTCTTCTCTGTCTGTTGTTCCTAAACAAAGAGGAACTGCATCGACTCCAGCGAATTTTTTAAATAAGACAGCTTTTCCTTCCATAACTGGCATAGCTGCATCTGGACCAATATTCCCTAATCCTAAAACAGCAGTTCCAGAAGTAACTACTGCAATCATATTACCTTTTGCAGTATATCTAAATGAATTTTCTTTGTCTTCAGCAATGGCTCTACAGGGTTCAGCTACCCCTGGAGAATAAGCCAGGCTTAAATCATCCATATCATTAATTTCTATCTTACTCTTAATCTCAATTTTACCCTGATTGTCTTCATGTAATTTTAAAGCTTTCTGGTAAATATCCAAAATATCTCCCCCTAATTGTTATTAATAAATTCTTGCTGTCCCTTTTCATATAAATCCTTACCTTCACTATCATTCACAACAAATAAAGGTAAATCTTCTACATATAGTTTTCTTATTGCCTCTGGTCCTAATTCAGGATAAGCTATAACCTCTGCTTTTTTAATATGCTCGGCAATCAAAGCTGCCGCACCTCCTACAGCGGCAAAATAAACTGCATTATACCTTTCAATAGCTTTTCTAACAGCTTTAGATCTTGACCCTTTCCCTATCATGCCTTTAAGTCCAGCTTTCAATAATGGTTCCACAAAGGGATCCATTCTATAACTGGTTGTTGGCCCGGCAGAACCAATCACTTTCCCAGGTTTATTTGGGGCAGGCCCTACATAATAAATAACTGAGCCATTAATTTCAAAGGGCAACTCATAACCTGCCTCTAAAGCTTCAACTAATCTTTTATGGGCCTGATCTCTAGCAGTATAAATTGTTCCAGTCAATCTAACTTCTTCTCCTGCCTGAAGTTCTTTAATCGTCTTTTCATTTAATGGTAAATTTATTTTTTTCATCTTATCTACCTTCCCCACTAAATACTAAGCTAATATGTCTGGCAGAATGACAGTTAAGATTAACTGCTACTGGCATACTGGCAATATGACAGGGATAACTTTTAATATTAACACCTAAAGCAGTTGTATTTCCACCGAGACCCTGAGGACCAATTCCAAGCTGATTAACTTTTTTAAGTATCTCAAGTTCTAATTTTTCTAGTTTGGGATCAGGATTAACTTTATCAATTCTTTCATAAAGACTTTCCTTAGCAAGTAAAGCTGACTTTTCAAAATTTCCTCCAATACCGACCCCGATAATCAAGGGAGGACAGGCATTTGCACCTGATTCTTTTACAACCTGAACTATATAATCAATAATTTCAGCTCTAGAAACCGTCGGTTTCATCATCCTGATCTGACTCATATTTTCACTGCCACCACCTTTAGTGGCAATTTCCAGTCTTAATTCAGATCCTGTAGTAAGTTCATAATGAATTATAACAGGAGTATTGGTACCGGTATTTTCTCTATCCAGAGGATCTTTTACAACAGACTTTCTTAAATAACCATCTTCATATCCTCTACTAACGCCATTATTAATTGCCTCTTCTAAATTGCCATCAAATTTTAAATCCTGTCCAACCCTGGCATAAACTACAACTAAACCAGTATCCTGGCAGAGAGGAACTCTTTCAGCTTTAGCTATCTCCGAATTATCAATTATCTGCTTTAAAATTTTCCGGCCGACTTTACTATTTTCTTTTTTAAGAGCTGCTTCTATTGCATTTTTTACATCTTCAGGCAGCTCAAAATTAACTTCCTGAACCTTCCTGGCAATCTGGTCTTCAATCTCTTTTGTTTTAATTAATTGCATATTTTCACCTGCATTTAATCAGTATTATCATCATATAAAATATAGATTAATCTGCCTTCACCAACAGTTATCTTAAATATATCCTCAACAACTCTATTACTGATGCCCCGGGTATAACTCCTTAAAAGATCAAGTCCTTCTATATCATATTTAGTTCCAGAAATAGATATATTCCTAACATTTTTATCCAGGGGCAGTAATGATAAGTTCCAGTCTTTATAGCCTGAAATTTCTTTGCTTTCTTCAATTATTCCAATTTCAAGATTTTCTTCTTTAATAAATGCCTCAATTCCTAAATTCAATGAGTATTCAAGGAGATAGATATTGGCTAATTGCTGGTCAAACCTTCCTCCCAGGCCACCAAGTATAATTATCTTATTACAGTCTAACTTATGGGAATAGTCAATAGCCAATTCACCATCAGTCTTATCCTTATCAACAGGATACTTCTCTAAAGTTACTTTTCTTTTCTTCCAGAAATCCAGTTCAGTTTCAGATAACGAGTCGAAATCACCGATAATATATCCTGGATTTATTCCTAAATCCTTGTATAACCTGGCACCACCATCTGCAGCCAGTAATATATCTGATTTAATTATAATATCTTTATAAAACTGATCAGATGAGTTAAAATTACCATTTAATACAACTACAGCCTGACAATTATCAGAACTCATTTTCTTAAAACTGATTTAATAGATTAGCCATTTCCAACATTCCAACAGCAGCTTCAAAGCCTTTATTACCAGCTTTAGTTCCAGCTCTCTCAATGGCCTGTTCGATAGTGTCTGTAGTTATAACCCCAAACATAACAGGCTTCTCAGTATCTAAACCTACAGTGGCAATTCCCTTTGAAACTTCAGCACAGACATAATCAAAATGAGGTGTTGCCCCTCTAATTACAGCACCAAGACAGATAACACCATCATATTTATCATTGGCAGCCATTTTCTTGGCAGTTAATGGAATTTCAAAGGCTCCAGGAACCCAGGCAATATCAATATCATCTTCCTCAACACCATGCCTTATTAGTGCATCTTTAGCTCCAGTTAAAAGTTTGCTAGAGATAAATTCATTAAAACGAGCAGTTACAATCCCGACCTTTAAACCTTGACCCATCAACTTTCCTTCATATACTTTAGACATATTAATTATCCTCCTTTGGATTATCCTTAATCTCATTTTTATTTAAATTATGCAGAATATGTCCCATCTTATTCTTTTTAACCTTTAAATAATTTTCATTTTCTCTATTAGGTTCAATCTCAAGGGGCACTCTATCAGTTATTTCAAGTCCATAACCTTCAAGACCAACAACCTTCTTAGGATTATTAGTTATCAGTTTAATTGAATTTACACCTAAATCTATCAATATCTGGGCACCAATACCATAATCTCTCAGGTCAGGTGGAAATCCTAAAGCAATATTGGCCTCAACTGTATCCATGCCATTATCCTGGAGGTGATAGGCTTTTATTTTGTTGGCAAGCCCAATTCCTCTGCCTTCCTGACGCATATAAACAATAACCCCTTCACCATTTTCTTCTATCATTTCCATAGCACGATGCAGTTGTTCTCCACAATCACAGCGGTTAGAGCCCAGTACATCTCCAGTCAGGCATTCTGAATGAACCCTTGTTAATACATTCTCTTTATCATGCAAATCTCCTTTAAAAATTGCTACATGTTCTAAATTATCTACCAGAGTTGAATAAACCCTTATTTTAAACTCGCCAAAATCTGTGGGTAAATCAGCTTCTGCTTCTAATTTAATTAACTTTTCTCTCTTCTTTTTATATTTTATCAAATCAGCTATACTTATCAATTTAAGGTCAAATTTATCTGCAAATTCTTTTAAATCATCCATTCTAGCCATTGTACCGTCATCTTTGATAACTTCACAGATAACACCGGCAGGTTTTAAACCAGCCAATTTAGCCAGGTCTACAGCTGCTTCAGTATGTCCGGCCCTTCTTAAAACTCCACCCTTTCTAGCTTTTAAGGGAAATACATGACCTGGACGATTAAAATCGCCTGGATTACTGTCAGGATTCACCAGCTCCTGAATAGTTCTAGCCCTTTCTTCAGCTGAAATACCAGTCGTTGTAGAAATGTGGTCTACTGATACTGTAAAACCAGTTTGATGTGGATCAGTATTATTACTGGTCATCAGTGGTATTTCTAATTCCTCTAATCTTTCTTTTTCTAATGGAACGCAGACTAATCCTCTTCCCTCTTTAATCATAAAATTTATAGATTCTTTATCAGCCTTTTCGGCTGCCATTAAAAGATCCCCTTCATTTTCTCTATCTTCATCATCTACAACTATTAACATTTTACCTTCTTTAATATCCTGGATTGCATCTTCTATTTTGTCCATTATTATCCTCCTTAAGATTATAGATCATATCCATATTTCTGTAGTTTTTCTTTAGTTAAAGAACCAGATTTTTCTCGGTTTTCTCCAGCATTATTTAAATAATTTTCAGTGGTATTAACAATATATTTACCGAGAATATCAGTTTCTAAATTAATCGTATCACCAATTTTGCTCTGATAAAAAGTTGTCTCAGACCAGCTTTCTGGGATTAAAGAAACTTTAAAAGACTTATCATCAACTTCAACTACAGTTAAGCTTACTCCATTGACTGCAATTGAACCCTTTGCAACTATATATTTACCTAATTCTTTAGGGTAATCAATCGATAGAACCCTGGCATTTTTTTCTGGCTTTATCTTTAATAATTGTCCTGTTCCATCTATATGACCGGTAACAATGTGGCCATCTAAAAGGTCATTAACACCTAAAGAAGGTTCTAAATTGACCAGGTTACCAGGTTTTAGGTCTCCTAAATTACTTTTTCTTAAGGTTTCAGGCATAACATCAGCTTTAAAACCACTGGAAGTAAAAGCAACTACTGTTAGACAGACACCATTAACGGCAATACTATCCCCTTTACCGGCAGATTTAACAACCCTTTCAGCCTTTATATCTAACTGAAATGAATTTCCCCCTTTATTAATAGCCTGTAAAGTTCCAATCTCTCTAATAATACCAGTAAACATTAAGTATCACCTCGGTCAGGATAGGCAGTGATCAAAATATCATTTCCATAAGTTTCATTCTTTTCTATCGTAATCTTTTCTGATTTATGGATTTTATCAGGAGCCTCACCTGCAAACACAGGGATTCCATCATCTCCACCAAGTATCTTAGGAGATACAAAGATATAATATTTATCTATAAGTCCAGCTTTTAAAAATGAATAATTAATTCTACTCCCACCTTCAATCATAATATTTACAAGATCATTCTTTAATAGCTCCTGAGATAATTCTTTTAAATCTAATCTATTTTTACCATTTAAACCGATCTCCACAACTTTAACTCCGGCTAACTCCTGAAATTTTTCTTTCCTGGCAGTATCAATTTCAGGACCAGTAAAGATCAAGATATCTGAAATAGGATTTCCAATTTTAGCTTCCTTAAAAAGCCTGGACTCAAGTGAAATTTTTAAATTGCTATCAAGAATTACCCTGGCTGGCTGACTAACTCTGCCCTCTAAATGACGGACTGTTAACCTTGGATTATCAAGTTCAACAGTTCCTCTACCAATTAAAACAGCATCTAATTTATGTCTTAGATAATGAGCATATTCTCTCGATTCTTCACCAGTAATCCAGCGAGCATCTCCTCCTGGGGCAGCTATATAACCATCTATAGTTTGAGCAACCTTCAAATTATAAAAGGGCCTCTTCTTTTCCATATGATGAAAAAATGATTCATTTAATCTTCTGCCTTTTGCAGCCATTATACCTGTAAATACCTCTATATTATTCTCTTTTAACTGAGAAATCCCTCCACCTGCAACTTTAGGATTAGGATCTGGATTGGCAATAAAAACTCTTTTAATCCCAGATCTAATAATCTTTAAAGAACAGGGGGGAGTCTTGCCGTAATGGCTGCAGGGTTCTAAATTCACATATAAATCTGCACCTTCAACATCTTCACTTGCAGAATCAATAGCCATTACCTCTGCATGATCTTCACCAAAGGCAGCATGATATCCCTCCCCAATAACTTTATCATCTTTAACAATAACTGCACCAACCAGGGGATTAGGACTAACAAAACCCTCTCCTTTTTTTGCTAAATCAAAAGCTCTTTCCATATACTGATAATTTTTTTCTTTAAACTCCATAGAGATCTACTCCTCTCCAGCATTTCAAATAAAGCTAAACAAAAATAAAAACCTTCCGCTCATAGGGAAGGCCTAAATATTTCTTGCAAGGCTAACTCTCATCCAGACTTTAACTGTCGGTTTTGGAATCTCACCAAATCAACCTCTCCAGGCTTGTGGACTTTAACCACCGGTATGGAATTTCACCACTCCCCGTCAGCAAAATATTTAATTATAAAATATAAAACCAATTATCTATACATATTAACTGTACATATCTTATCATAAATTAAAATAACTGTAAAGTCATGATATTATATATCAATTGCCAGCAGTTTTAAATTTTTCTATAATAGCATTTCGATTTTCAGAACCAAAAATTGCGGAACCTGCAATTATAATATCTGCACCGGCTTTAATTATTTCATTTACATTATGAAGTTTTATTCCTCCATCAACAGCAATTTCTGCCTTTTTATCCCCTATATTATTAATCATTTTATTAAGGTCAGATATTTTTTCTGTGATTTGGGGAATATATTTCTGGCCACCAAAACCAGGATTAACTGACATTATTAAAACCAAATCTAAATCAGGTATTATAAACTTAATATCTTCTAGAGAAGTTCCTGGATTTAGAGAAACACCAGCTTTACAACCTGCATCCTTGATTCTCTGAACCAGCCGGTGACTGTGATCAGTAGCCTCAATATGAAAAGTTATATAATCACTACCGGCCTCTGCATAATCTTCGATATAATCTTCAGGATTTGAAATCATTAGATGAGTATCAAAAGCCAGTTCAGTTTTGTCTCTTAAGGCAGAAATCAAACCTGGGCCAAATGTCAGGTTAGGCACAAAATGGCCGTCCATCACATCTAAATGAAGCATATCAGCATTTTCAATTGTTTTAACTTCTTCTGCAAGCTTTGAAAAATCAGAAGCCAGCAGAGAAGGAGCTACTTTAATCATATTGCCTTCCCCTTTCCTCTAGCATTTCAAAATAAGTTTTATAAGATTCATATCTTGTAGAGGCAATCTCCCCTTCTTCAACTTTTTCTTTTATCAAACAGCCTGGCTCATGAATATGATTACAATTATTAAACTTACATTTACTTAAATATTCTTGAAACTCAGGATAATAAAATTTTAAGTCTTCGGCTTCTATACCATCTAACTCCAGTGTTGAAAATCCTGGTGTATCAGCAATCCAACCACTATTATTCTTCATTTTCAAAAGTCTTACTTCCCTGGTTGTATGGGTACCTCTTTTTAACTTTTTGCTAATATCGCCAACTTTTAAATTAGAACCTGGTATTAGTTTATTTAATAAGGCTGTTTTACCGACACCAGAAGGCCCTGCCAAAACAGTAATCCCTTCTGAAATAGCATTTATAACTTCATCAAGTCCAATTTCATCTTCAACACTTATTAAAAATATCTGGTAATCGGCATTTTTATATGGGGCAACAGCTTTTTCAAGATTAACATTTAATTCGTCAATTAAATCAATCTTATTAATGACAATTATAGGTTTATAATCTAAAGATTCAATTAGAATTAAAAATCGATCAAGTAATTTAAAGTTTATTTTAGGGTCTTTTAGTGATTGAACAAGTAAAACCTGTTCTACATTTGCAACTTTGGGTCTCATCAGTAAATTTTTACGAGGTAAAAGTTCTTCAACCATGCCATCTTCAATTACTACCCTATCTCCAGGATACATATCTTCTCTAATTTTACCTCTAGGTTTACAACGCTCTTCCTCACCATTATCTAAATGAACAAATACAAAACCACCAATCATTCTGTTAATAGTTCCCTTTAACTTGATTTTTTAACTCCTCCTCAGATAATCATCTTATTAATTCATCATAGATAAGGTCATCTTCTCTATATAGCAAATACCTTGTACTGCCATAACTTTCAACTTCAATCTCGACCCTTTCCCCAGGCTCAACCTGGTCTCTCCAGGCCATGTCAATTCCAGCATCATCTTCAATCATTAATCTATATGAGGCTGTCCCTTCTCCAGAACCGGTAAAACTAATAGTTCTATTTTTTATCCGACTATCATCTAAATCTTCATCATCAAGGCGTCCCTGAATAATATTACCCTGACTAATAATAAGATCGACTTCCTCCCCAAGTTCATATTCTTCGCCAATTTCAGGAGTGGTTTCTATAACTCTATTCTGCTCAAATTCATCAGAAAACTCATAATCAGTTTCTCCAACTTTAAAACCTAAACTTTCTAATTCAAGCCTTGCCTGTCTGACAGTCATGCCAGACAAATCAGGAATTTCTTCTCTTTCAGGCCCTGCACTTAAAGTTAAATTAATACTTCGAGTAACTCTAATATTTTCACCTGAATCCGGTTCCTGAGAATAAATATTTCCTTCCTCTATTTCAGAACTAAATCTTTCTTCTTCAGCAATAGTATATTCAAAACCAGAATCTTCAAGAATATCTGAAGCCTCTTCAACTTCCATTCCTGTAACATCAGGAACTTCGGCAATAGGCACATTCATTACTCGATTGTATACAAAAATAAAACCGCCTATCAATAATACTAAAATCCCTAATCCTATTAAGGTATATAAGAAAGATTTTTTAAATTTAGATGATGATTTTTTCTTATCTTTCTTATTAACTTTTTGATTATCTCTAGCTTTATCAGTATTTTTTGGTCTTCTTTCAGTTTTATTTTTGATTTCATCCACTTCTTTATAATTATGAATCTTTGTTCTTTCAAGCTTTTCTTTGTTTTTTTGATTTTTATTAGCTCTTCTTAATTTATTGATTTGAGCCATAGCCTGTAAAATTTCTTCTCTCATTTCAAGTGCAGAAGAAAATCTATCATCAGGATCTTTTGCTAAAGCCTTTTTAACTAGATTATTGACTTCTTCTGGAATTGACTGATTATAATTTGAAAGATCTGGAACAGGTTCTTTTATATGCTTTAAAGCTACATTTACAGCAGTCTCCCCGGTATAAGGAACTTTTCCTGATAACATTTCAAATAGAACAATTCCAAGAGAATATATATCTGTTAAAGGAGTAATTTCCCCGCCTTTAGCCTGTTCTGGAGAAAAATAATGGGCACTACCAACTACAGAATCAGTCATATCAAGAGTAACTGTTGAGCTAACAGCCCGGGCAATGCCAAAATCAGTAACCTTTACCTGATTTTCAGGAGTTAAAATAATATTATGGGGCTTGATATCGCAATGAACTATATCGCTTTCGTGAGCAACATGTAATGCTGAAGCAATCTGAGAAGCGATATCTAATGCTTCAATAATAGGAAGTTTATTTCTGGCATTAATTATTTCTTTTAAATTCTGGCCAATAATATTTTCCATAACCAGATAATGATAATTGTCAGTCTGGCCTATATCATATATATTAACAACATTAGGATGAGATATTCTCGCAACTGCCCTGGCTTCATAACGGATTTTTTTAATAAATTCCTCATCAGAAGCATATTCTGGTCTTAACATTTTTAGAGCAACCTGGCGATCAAGCATTATATCTGTAGCTTCATAAACTACAGCCATCCCACCTCTACCTAATTCTTTATTTATTTCATATCGATTTTTTATTACTTTATCCAATAAAACTCACCTCTAAACTTCCTTAATTAAACAAGAAATGAAGGTAATATTATCATTACCACCGGCTGCAAGGGCCTCAGTTAATAATTCATCATTAATCTTTTCGATTTCAGGATAATAATCAGAAATTATTAACTCAATCTCTTTTTCTTTAATCATATCTGTCAGACCATCGCTGCAAACCAGAATCAGATCTCCTGAATTAAGCTCGACTTTACCGGTATCTAAATCCAGGCTCCTTTCCAGACCAATTGCCTGAGTTAAAACATTTCGTTTTGGATGATTAAAAGCCTCATCTGTAGAAATCTTACCCCTGCGAACAAGTTGATTAACATAAGAATGATCCATGGTAATCTTCTTTAAGTTTTTATCTCTATATAAATATATTCTACTATCTCCAATATGACTGTAATACAATTCATTATCGCAAATTAAACAAAGAGACAGGGTAGTACCCATGCCTTTAAGAGAAATATCATCTAAACCTTTATTTATAATTTCATTGTTTATATCATGAAAAATATCCTGAAAAAATTGTTCATAATTATGATTGCATTTAAAATCCATCTGCTCAATCATCTCAATGGCAGTTGTACTGGCGACCTCTCCTCCTTGATGACCACCCATACCATCAGCCACTGCAAGCAAGTTATTATTATTTAGTTCTATAAGATAGGAATCCTCATTCTTATCTCTAAAGTTTCCTCTATCTGTTATGCCTCTAGCTATTAATTCAGACATTTAATTCTTCCTCCTTCAATCGGAGTTGACCACAGGCTGCAGTCACTTCTTCCCCCATACTTGCTCTGATTTGAACAGAAATATTATTGCGCTTTAAATAATTTTTAAATTGAGTTATTTTTACCTTGGAACTTGGACTATGGTCCAGACCTTCAACTGGATTTGCAGGAATCAAATTAACAAAAACATTCATACTGCCTATCCAGTCAACTAATTTTTCTGCATCAATCAGACTATCATTAAAATCTGAAATCATTAAATACTCAATAGTAATTCTTCGAGATGTTAACTTATAATAATCTTTAAGGGCTTCTTTAAGTTCAATTAAGTTATATTTTTTATTTATCGGCATTAACTTACTTCTCTTATCATTATCAGCTGAATGAATTGAAACCGCAAGCCCTACCTGATCAAAATCTCTAGCAAATTCTCTAATTTTAGGAACAATTCCTACAGTGGATACAGTAATTTTCCTGCTGCCTATCTGGAAAGCTTCTTCAGAATTTAAAAGCTTAATAGACCTTTTAAGATTAGAATAATTTAAAAATGGTTCTCCCATCCCCATATAAACAAGATTTTTTAATTCACCTAAATTATTTTCAGAAATATATTTAGATATCTGCCAGACCTGATCAACAATCTCTGCAGCAGTTAAATTTCTCCTGCAGCCGTCCAATCCTGTTGCACAAAAACTACAACCTAAATCACAACCAACCTGAGTCGAAATACAGACTGTATAGCTATTATTTTTGTTTTGTGGAATTAAAACAGTTTCCAAACTTTCACCATCAGTTAATTCCCAGAGATATTTGCTGGTACCATCTTTACTTTTTTTGATTTTAATTAACTTTAAATTTTCCATCAAAAAAGACTCAGCCAAAAAGTTTTGAAGTTCCCCAGGTAAATTTCTCATTAAATCAGGTTTTATAACTAAATTATTATATACCCAGTTAAAAATTTGATCAGACCGAAAAGCTGGAAATGAATTTTCTACTAAAATATCAGTTAATTCTCCTTTAGATAATTCTTTAAATGAATACATCTTAAACCTCCCTGGTCCTCACATATATCTTTTTCGATGGCTGAAATGGCTGTTTACCGAGAGAATAATCTGCTCCTATAATATAAATATCATCAACATCAGCAGAGGTGGTAACCTTTTCCTGCAATATGTCCCCAACTGTTGGCCCAATAAAATTTGCAATTAACATAGCCAGCAGCATACTCCAGATAGAAAAGTAACCACTCCACAATAAAATACCTATAAATATTATAGCAGATAATAGGTTAGCTGCTGTCAAAGTAGTTCCACAACGATCATGAATTGTAAGATCTTTTTCCCCGGATTTTAATCTACTCTGGCCTTCCCTGGCAGCCAGTTCAACTTCAGTTAAATCCTGGGCCCCAATTATATAAAAACCATTTTCATCTGCGTAACCAGCTAATTGTCTATAACCATAATGTTCTTCCAGGACATTAATAGTTGCATGCTCTAAGCCATGGTTCTTTTTTAAAGTCGGATTTTTAGCAATCCTGTATAACTCACCAGGGGCATGAATTAAACTATGCATTGAATTAAAAGTAAATTTTAAAGGAATTAAAAATAAAAAGATAAAAAAGAAAAATGCTGCCGGGAGCAAAAGAACTGGAAAAAAGAAAAATAACATTATTAAAAATAACCAAAAAATCATAAAACCACTTCCAATTTATATTATTTACCTAAGATTTCCCCTGCTTCTGGCTGATAACCACAAATAAAATCTCTAGCTGACATTCTTTTTGAACCAGGTAATTGAACCTCAGTCAGATTAATAGCCCCATTAGCTGTTGCTATTAGCAAACCCTGGTCTAAATCAACAGATAATATTTCACCAGGTACTGAATTATGATTAATATCAACAATCTCAGAGTTCCACACCTTTAATTTCTTAGCCTGATAAAAGGTATAGGCTCCTGGCCAGGGATTATTGCCTCTAATGAAATTAAAAACTTCACGATTTGATTTATTAAAGTTAATCAAGCCATCTTTTTTACTTAATTGCGGTGCATAGTTTGCAAGAGAATCATTTTGAGATTCAGGCTCAATCTGGCCTGATTCCATCTCTAGAAGAGTCTTAACTAACAAATCTGCACCGATTTCAGCCAATTTGTCATGGAGTTTACCAGCAGTATCAATTTCTTCAATAACTAATTCTTTTTGCAGCAATATATCTCCCTGGTCTAACTCTCGAGAAATAAGCATCGTAGTTACGCCGGTTTTATCATCACCATTAATAATTGCCTGGTGAATTGGACTAGCTCCCCTGTATCTAGGCAATAATGAAGCATGTAAATTGATCGGTTCCTTTTTAGGAATATCCAGGACTTCCTGGGTAAATATCTGGCCAAAGGCCACCACCACAAAGTAATCAGCCTTTATTGCTGCTAATTTCTCTTTAATTTCATCTTTATTTATATCTGGAACCTCCAGCAGATTCAGGCCAAATTCTTTAGCTTTTTGGCCAACTGGAGTAGATGATAGTTTCTGCCCCCGCCCCTTTTTTCTGGGAGGCTGAGTAACCACTAATTCAACTTCAATTTCATTGTTTTCTGTCAGATTGACCAGTGATGGCACTGCAAAATCTGGACTGCCAAAAAATACAATTTTCATTATTAGACCTCCATACCTGCTAATTCAGATGGGTCAATTAACTTATCAACAAAAAGCACCCCATCAAGATGATCTATCTCATGTAAAATTGCTCTTGCTGCCAGTCCTGAGAACTCTTTCGTATATTTCTCTCCCTGACGATTATAGGCAGATAGTTTAATCTTTTCCGGTCTGGCAACAAGTCCATTCCTGTCAGGCACACTTAAACAACCTTCCTCTGCTATATCTCTGCCCTCTTCTTCAATAACTTCTGGATTGATAATTTCCAGTAATTCTCCATTAACTTCCACCACTGCTGCTCTAAGCTGAACACCAATCTGAGTTGCTGCTAAACCTAAACCTTCAGCATCATGCATGGTATCTATTAAATTAACAATTAAATTTTCTGTTTTGTCAGTAAAATTTTCTACAGGTTTTGCTTTGGTTCTTAATACTGGATCTCCAATTTTTCTAATAGGTAATACGGCCATTATAGCCACCTCCATTTTTTTTACCATTACATTTAATTATAACATTGAAATAGGATCAACATCAACTGAAACATCTACCTTATTAGATAGAAGTTCATATATTTTTGAATTAATTTCTGGTAAGTACCTTCTTCTTTCTCTGATACCAGGGAAAAAACAGAGTAGATGCCAGCGATATTTTCCCCTTATTTTACTGATTGCTGCTTCAACAGGACCTAAATAATAAAATTCTTTATCATAATTTTCCTCTAAAAACTCTTTTAATTTACTAACCTGCTTAATAATCAAACCTTCAGTTTCAGCTTTAAATAATATCCTTACCAGCCGGGAAAATGGTGGATAATATAATTTAGACCTTATTTCCAGTTCTTCTTCATAAAAGTCATTCCAATCTGAAGATAAGACAGCCTGCAGGGCATAATGGGACGGATTATAGGTCTGAATATAAACCTGGCCCTTTTTATCTCCCCGACCAGCCCTGCCTGAAACCTGGGTGATTAATTGATATGTCCTCTCAGATGAACGAAAATCAGGTAAATTTAACATTAAATCTGTCCCTAGAACACCCACCAGTGTTATATTGTGAAAATCATGACCTTTAGCAATCATTTGAGTACCGACCAGGATATCAATATCTCCCTGATCAACTCTATTTAGAATTTCTTTATGGGAATTTTTCTTTCCAGTCGTATCAACATCCATCCTGGCAACTTCAGCCTCAGGAAATCTATCCTTAATAACAGTTTCTAAACGTTCTGTCCCTGAACCAAAATCCTGTAGCAGATCACTTGAACAGGCAGGGCAGTTTTTAGGAACATGGATATGGTAATCACAGTAATGACACTGAAGTTTATTAATTCCTTTATGATAGGTTAAAGTTATATCACAACTGGGACATTTAATAGCCTCACCACATTCCTGGCATAAGATAAAAGAAGCAAACCCTCTTCGATTTAAAAACAACATAACCTGTTCGTTACTAGCCAGCCGTTCATTAATAGCTTCAATAAGTTTATAACTTAATAATCCATAATTGCCTGCTTCAATTTCACCTCGCATATCAATCAGATCAATCTCAGGCATGGCCCCATCTCCAGCCCGTTCTTTTAAAGTTAAATATTCATATTGTTCTTCCATGGCAAAATAATAACTTTCTAATGATGGGGTTGCTGAACCTAAGACAACTGGTATTCCATTTTCCCGGGCCCTAATTACAGCAGCACCCCTGGCATGATAAAAGGGATTAGAACCCTGTTTATATGAATTTTCATGCTCCTCATCTATTATTATTATACCAGGGTTTTTTAAAGGAGCAAAAATAGCAGATCTTGCCCCAATTACAATCTCAGCTTCTCCTTGATATATCCGCTGCCATTCATCATACCTTTCTCCATCAGAGAGCCGACTGTGGAGGACAGCAACTTTATTGCCAAAAAATGAATAAAAGAAATCAACCATATAAGGGGTTAAAGATATCTCAGGGACCAGCATGATTGCCCCCTGTCCATTCTCAATAACCTTTTCAATCAATTTAAAATAAACCGCAGTTTTTCCACTGCCTGTTACTCCATGAAGTAAAAATACTTTGTTTAATTTTTCGTCAAGAGAGCGGAATATTTTTGCAAAAGCCTTTCTCTGTTCAGAGTTGAGCTCAAAATCTATTTTTTTATCTCTACCAGCTATTTTATACTCTGGACTCCTTCTATTAATCACATCTCTTCTTGCAACAAGATTTTTTTCTTCTAATGTATAAAGAACATTTCTTGAGGTAGCTGCTCTTTCAAGCAAATCTGTCGCCTCTATAATTTCAATTTCAGAATTTAAAAACACCTCTAGGATTCGGGCCTGGGCTGGAGCTTTACTCTTAATCTTTCCAATTTTTTCAACTAATTCTTCTCCATTTAACAAAGCTTTATAACCAATAACTTTTTTTTGAGCCCCACCAGAACCATCAACTCCAGCTGGAAGAGCTGTCTTAATTAAACTCAAAAAACTTGTAGAATAATAATCAGAAAGTAACCTCAAACTTTCAAGTAACTCCTCTGTAAATAATGGCTTCTGGTTAATTATTTTAGATATTCTCTTAATTTTATTCTTATCAATATTTATCTCTGATGAAAAACCGACTATAAATCCAGTAGCCTGCCTTCTACCAAAAGGAACTCTAACAGATTGGCCTGGTAAATACTCTTCAACTTTCTTTCCCTTTTCTGGAAGATAAGAAAAAGCCCCTCGATCGCCAAGGTGAGGTACATCAACTATAATATCTATATATTTTTCAGTTAACTTTACCAAAATAATCACCTCACCAAAAAAATAAGCTCCATAAGAAAACCGAAGAATCATACATAATATTCTCCGGTTTATTAACAACTATAATGAACTTTTTAATGCTTCAATCTTATCAGTCTTTTCCCAGGGTAAATCAAGATCTGGCCTGCCAAAATGACCATAACAGGCAACCTGCTGGAAAATCGGCTCAGTTAAATTTAAGTTCTTAATAATGCTTCCTGGCCTTAAATCAAAATGTTCTTTAACCAATTCAGTTAAACGTTCCTCGGATACTTTACCGGTTCCAAAAGTATCTACCATTATCGATAAAGGCTTGGCCACACCGATAGCATAAGATAATTGAACCTCACACTTATCTGCCAGGCCAGCAGCCACAAGATTTTTAGCAACATAGCGTGCCGCATAGGTTGCAGAACGATCAACTTTAGTGGCATCTTTCCCTGAAAAACAACCGCCACCATGTCTGGCCACACCGCCATATGTATCAACAATGACCTTTCTTCCAGTCAGCCCTGTATCACCATGGGGGCCACCAATCACAAATCTACCAGTAGGATTAATTAAATATTCTGTCCCCTCATCTAATAGATTAGCAGGAATTACTTCCTTAATAACATGCTTAATCAGGTCTACTTTTAAATCGGCCAGCTTTTTATCTGGATGATGCTGGGCAGAAATTACAACTTTATCAACCCTCTTTGGTTTATCATCTTCATACTCAACTGTAACCTGGGTTTTACCATCAGGCCTTAAATAACCAAGTAACTTATTCTTCCTTACTTCAGCTAACCTCTGGGCTAATTTGTGAGATAAAGTAATCGGTAAAGGCATTAATTCTGGGGTCTCATTACAGGCATAACCAAACATTATACCCTGGTCACCAGCCCCTAATTCTTCTTCTCCATTTTCCTCTCTATCTCTGGATTCTAGAGCAGTATCAACTCCCTGAGCAATATCAGATGACTGCTCATCAATTGCAGTTAAAACTGCACAGGTTTCACCATCGAACCCATATTTAGCCCTATTATAGCCAATATCAACAACTTTTTTCCTGGTAATATCAGTAATATCTACATAACAATCAGTAGTAATCTCACCTGAAACCAGAACAAGTCCAGTGGTTACAAAAGTTTCACAGGCAACCCTGGCACCTGGGTCACATTTTAAAATTTCATCTAAAATAGCATCAGAAATTTGATCAGCAACCTTATCAGGATGTCCTTCAGTTACAGATTCAGATGTAAAGAAATATTTTTTAGCCATAAAAATCTCCCTTCTACATAAATATCCAAATACTTCAAATTTATTCTAGCATAGAGGCATATCTATGTCAATTAATTACCTCCAACTGACAGACTTTCAATTAATAAAGAAGGCGAACCTATATGCCCTCTGCCTGGAGAGCCCATCTCTAAATCATTACCGATACCAATAACATCTTTTAATAGCTCAATGAAATTACCAGAGACAGTTATCTGCTCAACTGGTTTAACAATCTCACCATTTTCAAGAAGAAAGCCCTCTGCACTGAGTGAAAAGTCACCTGAAACCTGGTTGGCCCCGGCATGAAGACCTGTAATATCGGTAATCAATAAAGTCCTCTCCTTTATTTTCTTAAGTTGATTAAAGCTAATCTTTCCTGGTTCAATATAAAGATTGGTTGGAGCAATCCCAACAGAGCTTTTATGAGAACTTCTAAAGGCATTGCCAGTAGATTTAACCCCGTCCCTGGCAGCAGTCTTTAAATTATATAAATAAGTTGTTAAAACCCCATCTTTTATAATTTCTTTTTTCCTGGTAGGATAACCTTCAGAGTCAAAAGGAGTTGATCTAAAACCTTCTTCCAAAAAAGGATCGTCAATTAAAGTTAAGTCAACAACTGCAACCATATCCTCCAATTTCCCTTCAAACAATGACAGCCCTTTCTGGACATTTTCTGCAGATAATGTTGAAGCAAAGGTCTGAAGAAGATCTCCGGCAACATCATTTCTTAATAAAACTGGATAATCACCAGACGCTATTGAACTGGCACCTAATAAAGAAACCGCTTCTTCAGCAACTTCTTCCGCCAATTCTACTGGATTAAAATCTTTAAATTTCCTCTTAACCACAACCTTGCCGCTGGATTTTTTATCATTTTCATCAGCCGCCACAACTGACAGATAAATATAGGCAAGTTGACTATTATTGCTCAGTTCAAGTTCTGCAGTATTATCCATTACCTCTTCAAGCATCATATCAGAATACATACAGTAATTAACTACCTCTATTCTATCATCATAATCATAGGCAGCTTTTTCAGCCTTTTTCAATAGTTCAATTTTCTCATCAGGGCTAATCTCACCAAAATCATCGCTATCTATCTTAAGTTCTTTATATTCAGCCTGCTCGCTAAAAATTATGCCTTCTTTCTTATCAACAATTTCTGCATTCTCTTTAGCTTTATTAACTAAAAAATCTATTTCAGTTTCAGAGATATTTTCAGTATAAGAAAAGCCCATCTTACCCTGATAAATTCCTCTAAAACCAATACCATCATCATCATTTAAGGAATAATGGTCCACTTCACCTTTAAAAACCCTTAAATCTATACTTGAATTCCTATTTCTATAAAGCTCTGCTTCAGAAAAGCCAACTGCTTTTGCCTGTTCAAATATTCTTTTCTTAAATTTGTTATATTCCATTTTATGACTGGCCTCCTTCTCTTCCGCCAACTGTTAGTTCTGAAACCCTGATCATCGGTTGGCCAACATTGGCTGGAACAGCTCCACTGATTGAGCCACACATTCCCTGCTCATGGGCCAGATTATCTCCAACCATATCTATTTTTTTAAGAATATCTTCCCCTTTGCCAATTAAAGTTGCTCCTCTAACAGGCTCAGCAATCTTTCCGTCTCTGATCAAATAGCCCTCCTGAACATTAAAATTAAACTGCCCGGTTGAAGGATCAACAGAACCTCCACCCATCTTACTGGCATAAAGCCCATAATCAACACTATTAATAATTTCTTCTTTACTGCTCTGGCCTGGGGCGATATAGGTATTGGTCATCCTGGAAGTAGGAGCATACTTATAACTCTCCCTCCGGCCAGAACCGGTAGGTTCAGCATTCATTCGCCTGCCATTTAACCGATCAACTAAATAGCCCTGTAAAATTCCATCCTTGATTAAAACATTCTTCTGCATTGGAATACCTTCATCATCAAAGTTCTGGGATCCCCAGGCATTGGGAATAGTCCCATCATCAATTGCTGTTACAACCTTACTGGCAATCTGCTCACCAACTCTATCAGCAAAGACCGATGTCTTTTTAGCAACTGAAGTTGCCTCCAGACTGTGGCCGCAGGCCTCATGGAAAATCACTCCGCCAAAACCATTATCGATTACAACTGGCATTTTACCTGCAGGTGCATAGTCTGCCTTGATCATAGTCGCAGCAATTCTGGCAGCCTCTTCAGCATATTCTTCAATGTCAATAGTATCATAAAATTCAAAACCCATATGGGCGCCTGGAGCATAAAATCCAGTCTGCTTTTCCCCACCAATACTTGCCACAGCAGAAATTGCCAGCCTGGTTCTTACCCGTTCATCCTGAACATGGTCTCCTTCAGAATTAATAAAAGTAATCTCCTGATTTTTATCAAAATAATTTATAACTGTCTGCTTAATTGTTTCATCATAATTACTGGCCACCTGATTGGCCCTTTTCATTAAATCCAGTTTATCAGACTGATTAACTCTGTCAGGTCTAATTTTTATCAGGTGGTTATTCATCTCTCTAACAGGTTCTAAATTATCAGGACTCATAATTCTCTCAGATTTTAATGCCTTTGAGGTATTTCTGGCAACTTTTAAAAGATTATTTCTGTCAGTATTATTGGTATAGGCATAAATTCCATTAAATCCATCGAAAATTCTTAAACCTAAACCATAATCAGCCCCACTTTTGGCCTCTTCAATATCTCCACCTATCATCTTAATGCTATTTAGATATGATTTTTCAACAAAGACCTCAGCATAATCTCCACCTTCGCTGAGGGCAGCATCTATTACTTCAAGCAAAACATTTTTATCAATCATTTATTTTTCCCCTTTCCACTACCTATAGTTCTATAAAAGAGATAGGAACCAACTGCTATCATTGCAATACTTATAAGTCTGGCAACCTGAATATTCCCAAGATAAAGACTATCCATCCTTAAATCTTCTATAATAAATCTTCCTATTGAATAACCAATTAGATAAATACCTAAAACCCGACCTGGCTTATAATATTTACTTTTAAATAAAATTATCATACCTATAAAAACTAATAAATTCCAGATAGATTCATATAAAAAGGTTGGCTGATGGTAAGCTCCATTTATATACATCCCCTCCTGGATAAATTGGGGCAGCCAGCTTAAAGACTCCTGAGCAACAGTCTGACCATAGGCTTCCTGGTTAATAAAGTTCCCCCAGCGGCCGATACTCTGCCCTAAAATAAAGGCAGGAGCTAGAATATCAACGGTAGTAAGAAAATCAAAACCCTTTTTCTTAATAAAAAAATAAGTATAGATTAGTCCAGCAATCATTCCACCATGAATCGCCAGTCCTCCTGATCTAAGATTAAACATCTCCACAGGATTTGCCTGATAATAGGACAGATTAAACAAAATAAAATAAAGTCTGGCGCCAACCAGACCAATCGGGAGACCTAGAAGCAGAAAATCTATCCAATCCTCAAAATCATAACCTTTAGATTTCCCAAGCCAGTTTATCACAGCTAAACCTAAAATTATTCCACTGACAATAAATATTGCATACCACATAATCGGCACCGGTCCAATTTGAAAAGCAACTCTATCCATTAGCTTCACCGCTTTATATAATAGATTTTAACTCATCAAGGATTATGTCAGCAACCTCTTTCTTATCCCTGATAGAAACCTGATACTCAAATTCCTCACTTAAAATTAAGACTCTATTATTATTGCTGGCAAATCCAATATTTTCATCGGCAATATTATTGGCTGCTATTAAATCAAGTTCTTTCTCATAAAGTTTTCTCCTGGCATTATTTTTTAAATTCTCAGATTCAGCAGCAAAACCAACTAATTTCTGACTTCCTTTAATCTTATTTAATTCATTGATTATATCTGGAGTTCTATCCAGCTCAATAGTTAATTTCTCAGTTTTATCAGATTTTTTCAGTTTTTGCCTGGACTTTCTTACTGGCCTGTAATCTGAAACTGCAGCAGCCATTATGCCGGCATGGACTTCAGGGAAATACTCAACTGCAGCCTCTGCCATTTCCTGGGCCGATTGAACATTAATCACCTGAACTCCTTCAGGTGGATTAAGGTCAGTTGGTCCAGAAATTAAAAGAACTTCGGCACCTCTATTTTTTGCCCTTTCAGAAATTGCATAACCCATTCTCCCGCTAGAACGGTTCGATAAAAATCTAACAGGATCAATCATTTCCTGGGTAGGTCCTGCTGTTACCAAAAACTTCTGGCCTAATAAGTCTTTAGGGGTCAACATATCTTTAACTGCAGCAACTAAGACATCTGGTTCAGGCAGTCTTCCTCCGCCCTCATAACCACAGGCAAGGTAACCGGTATCTGGTTCTAAAACAATAAAGCCTTTATCCTTTAATCTCTCCAGATTTTCCTGGACAGTATCATTATTATACATATTAACATTCATGGCAGGAGCAATCATCACATCTGCCCTTGTTGCCATTAAAATTGTTGATAAAAGATCATCGCCAATACCGCTGGCCAATTTAGCAATAAAATTACCGGTAGCAGGTCCAATCAGAAACAAATCCGCCCTATCTGCCAGAGAAATATGCTTGACATCTCTATTTACAGGAGGAGTAAACATTTCAGATTCAACCTGGTTATGGGTTAATGATTGAAAGGTTAAAGGGCTGATAAATTCCTTGGCTGATTCAGTCATAATAACATCAACATTATAACCACTTTTAGTCAGGCTACTTGCCACATGAGCCATTTTGTAAGCTGCAATTCCACCTGTAATTCCTAAAATTATATTAGGACGCATCTGCTTACCTCCTTACTCTATTTTATACTATTTTCACTAATCTTTTTGTAATGTATCTTACCAGCCTGAATTTCTTCTAAACTCTTGGTAACTGGTTTATTTCCTTTATAGTCATCTAATAAATCTTTGCCACCTTCATTTAAATTTCTTGCCCTCTTTGCCGCCATAACAATAACAGTAAAGGGACTATCAGCCTGCTCTTTTAGATCATTAAGTGATGGTCTAGCTATCATTATTGTCTTTCCCCCTTCTTTTCGCATCCTTTTCTTTCTCAATTATCTCTATAATCCGATCTGCAGCATAATCAACCTTATCATTAACAACTTTATAATCATAGTCATCAGCTTCTGACATTTCAGATCTGGCATTTCTCAGCCTGATTTCCCGATCGGCCTTAGTTTCTGAATCCCGTTTATCCAATCTATTTTTTAACTCTGCAAAAGACGGCGGAGTTAAAAAGATATAAACAGCATCTTCAAAATTTTTCCTGACCTGTCTGGCCCCGTTAATATCAATCTCTAAAATTATATCTCTACCTTCTTCCAGCGCCTCCTGGACAAACTTTTTAGGGGTACCATAAAAGTTTCCATGAACACAGGCAGATTCAATAAAACCATCATTATCTTTATATTTTTTAAACTCCCTTGTGGAAACGAAAAAATAATCTTCTCCATCAACCTCACCAGGTCTCGGGTCTCTTGTTGTCATTGAAACAGAATACTCGACATCCTGATATTTATCAAAGACTCTATCAAGCACTGTCCCCTTGCCAACACCTGAAGGTCCAGATAAAACAAACAAAATACCTTTAGACATAACCACACCCCTTGCTATGCTAGTAAACTTACTCTTCATCTTTACTATCTGCCAGTCTATGGGAGACAGTTTCAGGCTGAATAGCAGATAAAACAACATGATCGCTATCAGTAATTATAACAGCCCTGGTTCTTCTGCCATAAGTTGCATCAATTAACATACCCTTTTCTCTTGCCTCCTGAATTATTCTTTTAATTGGAGCAGATTCAGGACTTACTACAGCAATTACTCTATTTCCTGCTACAATATTTCCAAATCCAATATTAATCAACTTAACCGACATCTCTCTACCTCCTAAGATTTATGTAAAATCGCTTTTTATCAATGATATCATAGTACCCTGAAATTTACAAGATTAATAAAAATCTTAATTGACGAATCGATTTAATTAAATTATACTTATTAAGAGGTGATAAATATGGCTATCGATGGAATAATGCTGGCTAACTGCCGACATGATTTAAATAAAAATATTATTAATGGTCGAATAGATAAGATCTATCAACCTGAAAAAACATTTTTAACTATTTTAATCAGAAACAATAACCAGAATTATAAATTATTATCTGTAATAGACCCAAGGCAATCCAGGGTACATCTAACTGATTTAAATTTTGACAATCCTAAAAATCCTCCTACCTTTACAATGGTCTTAAGAAAACATCTAACCTATGGGATTATTAAGAAGATAGAACAACCTGGTTTTGAAAGAATCTTAAAAGTAACAATTGAAAATAATAATAAAAAATTCTATCTTTACCTGGAAATAATGGGGAGATATAGTAACGTTATTCTAACTGACCAGGATCACATAATCCTGGATGCTCAAAAAAGAATGGGCCCTGATGAAAATTCAGCCAGAACTTTAATGCCTAAGATAGAATATAAATTCCCGCCCCCCCAGGATAAAATCGACCCCAGAGAACTTAAAAGAGAAAACTTCGAAGAATTAATTAAAGATGATACAGACAAATATTTGCCCAGGGCACTTCTCAATAATATTCAGGGTTTCGGGCCAGATTCAACTAAAGAAATAGTCTATAGAGCTGAAATCGATTTAGAAAAAACTTATTCTGAATTAAAAGAAGCCGAAAAAATCAAATTTCAGGATCAACTTTTTAACTGGCTCGACTGGATTAAAACCGGAAAATTCCAGCCAGCAGTCGGTTTTGACAACGATGAAGAATTTAAAATCATCTATCAATCAGCCTTTCCCTTAACTTATCTCCAGGAATTAGAAAATATTGAATATAAAACCTTTGAAAACTCTGGAACTCTCTTTGATTTTTTCTATAAAGAACATATTATCAAACGAGACTTAGCCAGGGAAAAGAAAAGATTACAGGATATAATAGCCAATTATTTAGAAAAAAATCAGAGAAAACAGAATAAAGTCAGAGGTAAATTAGAACAGAGCAAACATGCTGACAAATATAAAAGACGGGGAGAACTCTTAAAATCCCAGCTCCACAAAATAGATAGAGGTGCCTCTGAAGTAACCCTGGTCGATTATTATGATGAGGACCAGCCTGAAGTAAAAATCCAGTTAGATTCAGATAAAAGCCCTGCTGAAAATGTTAGAAGACTCTTTAAAAAATATAATAAATTAAAGAAGAGCCGTTCCCATTTAGTCAAAGAACTGGCCAAACTCCGGCATGAAGATAAATATCTCCAGAACGTTGAAGTAGAGCTAAGCCAGGCAGAAACTGAGGATGAACTCTCAGAGATTGCTGAAGAATTAAAGGAAGAAGGTTATATTAAAAAGAATAAACAGAAATCAAAGAGCAATAAAAAACTTCCTCCCAGAAAATATATTTCAGCAGATAATTATCAGATCCTGGTCGGCAGAAATAACCGCCAGAACGATTACCTGACTAAAAAAATAGCCAATCAGGATGATATCTGGGTTCATACCAGAAAGATTGCCGGCTCCCATGTCATAATTAAAAGGGATACCGATAAACCAGTGCCTGAACCTACTATTTATGAAGCAGCCCTCCTGGCTGCCTATTTCAGTAAAGCCAGAGAATCTGAAAATGTCCCGGTTGATTATACAAAGGTCAAAAATGTCAACAAACCTAAAGGGGCAAAACCAGGCATAGTCTATTATGAAAACCACCAGTCTATCTATGTCACCCCTAACGAAACAGAACTAAAGGAAATACTTAAACGCACCGCCAAGCAGAGTAATTAAAATTGACAGATAGACAATTAAATCACCATATTCTTGATAAACTGTCGGCTCTCTCCCAGGAGCCGGCAGTTCTAATTCTATTACAGAACTTTCAACTATCTCCTGGTAGCGGCCATCTGGCAGAATATAGCCATTAACTGCCCTATTACCTGCTTTAACTACTGGCATCCTGGTCTCAACAGCCCTTAATCTGGCAGACTGCCACATCTGACTCTGGAGATTGCCATTACCAAACCAGCCTTCATTTGAAGGATTAACAATAAACTGATGCTCACTTAATTCTGCATAATCACTGGATCTATGGAGAATCTCTGAACAGATCAAAACCCTAAAAGAAGCCTGGGATTCTTCGGCAAATTCAAAATCAAAATACTCTACCTCCTGGCCTCCTGTAATTGAGCCCCAGCTCTGGCCAGTAAAAAACTCAGCCACACCAGCCAGGGGAATATACTCTCCAGGAATAAGTTCAATCTTATCATACCTGCCAAGGATCTCATATTCTGTATTTAGCATAAACATACTATTATATGATTCAGTCGGTTCATCTTTAATAGCCTGACTTCCTAATAACATATACCCGTCAAGCTCTGTTAAATCCTGAAATATATCCTGATAATAGCCATTTCTGGGATAATCAAAGGTGATTGCCGATTCAGGCATTACAACCAGTTCTGCCCCATTTTCATAGAGCTGGTTGGCCTCTTCAGCGATCAACTCAGTAAACCTTTCAATATTCTGTCCCTGCCATTTTTCCTCCTGGGGAATATCAGTTGCAATAACTCCAATCTTAACCATCTCCCCGGTTTGATACTCTTCAGCATTCAATCTGTTTAAGGCCTGACCACTCAAATAATTAGAGGCAGCAAATATAATCACAATCAACAATAAATACCTGAGCCTTCTAGCGGTTAATAATTTATAGATCAAACCATTAATTACAACGACAATAAAAGATAATAAAAATACTCCCCCGTATTCAGAAAGCTGTAAAAACTGATCAAAGCCGGTCTGGGTCAGACCTAAATTTCCAAATGAGTAATAGGGAAAAACAAAGTTAATTAAATACTCAAAGGCAACCCAGCTGGCCGCCAGTAAAACTACAGAAGCTTTCTTTTTGCTGCCCCGCTCAATTAGTTTATAGGCAATAGACCATAACCCCATATTAAATCCAGCCAGGGCAAATAAAAGCATCAGAAAAATAATTACCAGGGGAAAGGGCAGACCACTAAAATCATTGATTGGATGATATAGCCAGTAACTGGCCCCAATAGCAATGGTACTCCCTAAAATCCAGCCATAGACCAGTACCCTTTTATAATCATTTAACTTTTTCATAACTATAATTGTCGGCACCAGTCCAAACCAGGCAAGCCAGAACAGCCCTGGGTTTCCCAGGGGCAGGGTTAGTAAAATTCCACTTAATATAATTAATAATATCAACTTAATTACCTCCATCATTGTAACAGCTTGGCTTCAAGCCCTTCTCTATCTATTATCAAAATCATTCTTCCCTGATTTTCAATTAAACCCTCATCCTTTAATTGGCTGATATTCCGGCTGACTGTCTCTCTGGTCAGCCCTAAATAATTGGCCAGCTGCTGCTGGCTCATCTCCTTTAAGGCCAGGTCATTCTCATCTGCCATCTCTAAAAGAGACTGAATAATTCTGGTCTTTGAATCTAAAAGAGCCAGGCTCTCAATCCTGCTCTGGGAGAAAAATAATTTATTGGCCATTGTTTTCAACATTCCCCAGCCAATTTCAGGATGAGCAAGGAAAAACTCTTTAAAATCATCCCTCTTTAATTGATTCAGCCTGGAATCTTCAAGGCAGGTTGTCGTTGCCGGATAAATTTCATGGCCGAAGAGAATAACCTCTCCAAAGACTTCTCCTGGATTAATAAATTTAACGATATGCTCTTTGCCGTCAGGAGAATTTCTGGTTATCTTGACCTTGCCTTCCCGCAAGAAGAACATACTATCTCCCTGGTCTCCAGCTAAAAAGATCGTCTCGCCCTTCTTAAACTTCTTCTCAGTTAAAAGTTCATAAATATCTTCCAGCTGTCTTTCTTCTAATTCAGAAAAGATCAGAAATGATTTCAGAAAATTTAAATCAGTCATAAGAGCCCTCCTAACAATAATTAAAGACCCAGGATAAAAATTATCCTGGATCTTTAAATAATCAAATTTATTTCAAGCTTACTCCTCTTCTTCCCTGGCAGCCTTTATAACATCTTCAGCTTCCTTTTCAGGGACCCGGTCATAATGGGAGAATTCCATGGCAAAACTACCATAACCACCGGTCAGTGATTTAAGCTCAGTAGCATAGGTAAACATCTCTGCCTGGGGAACCTGGGCTTTAATAATCTGCTTGCCGTTATCAGGGTCCATCCCCTGAATTCTTCCCCGGCGGGAGTTGAAATCCCCCATGATATCTCCCATATACTCTTCAGGCACAGTTACCTTAACATCCATAATCGGTTCAAGTAAAACAGGTCTGGCCTGCTCTAAAGCCTTCTTAAATGCTTTAGAACCGGCAATCTTAAATGCCATTTCAGATGAATCAACATCGTGATAGGAACCATCATATAATGTGACTTTAAAATCTACAACTGGGAAACCGGCCAGGACACCATCTGAGCTGGCCTCTTCAATTCCTTTCTCAACGGCAGGAATATACTGACTGGGGATTGCCCCTCCGAAGATCTCTTCTTCAAATTCAAAGCCAGAACCAGAGGATAACGGCTCCACTCTCATCATAACATGGCCATACTGTCCCCGGCCGCCAGACTGTTTTTTATATTTCTCTTCAACCTCAACCTTAGTCTGGATAGTCTCTCTATATTCAACACTTGGAACACCGGTCACAAAACTAACATCAAATTTCTCCTGGCAGATCTTCTTAATTACATCTAAGTGAACAGTTCCCATTCCATGAACCAGCAGCTCCTTGGTCGCCCGATTATATTCAACTTTAAAGGTTAAATCCTCTAAGGCATACCTGTTAATCGCATCCGACATCTTATCTTCAGCCTGACCATCAGCTGGCATAACCTTCTTAACAAGCATCGGGGTAGGTAATTCAAGTGATGCCAGTTTAATCTCATTATCTGGATTGGTAATGGTATCAGATGTCTCAATTTCATCAATTTTAGCCACTGCCCCAATCTCGCCGGCAACTAACTCATCGACCTCTATCTGCTCTGAACCATTTAACTTATAAAACTTAGTAGTCCGAATATCAATATCCCGATTTGATATATATAAATCACTATCTTTATTTATCTTACCACTATAAATCCTAAAGATTGATAATTTACCAATGTAAGGGTCAACCATTGTCTTGCCAACTCTGGCAATTAATGGGTCCTCTTCATTAAACTCAACCTCTAATTCATTGCCCTCAGTATCCTTTAAAGGCCTGGTCATAGCAGCATTAGGATTAAGCCTGATAATATAATCAAAGGCTTCCTTAACTCCAGAATTAATAGTTGCCACACCAGAAAATACTGGCACCGCAGTATTGTTGGCTACTGCAGTAAATAATGTATTGGTAATTTCTTCATCAGTAATCTTTTCATCTTCTAAATATTTCATCATTAACTCATCATCAGATTCAACTACACCTTCAATTAATTCCAGGTAATATTCATCATAGATATCCTGGTACTGATCAGGAATTGGGCTTCTATTTCCATCGTTATCTATATACTCCTCAGTTAAAAGATTAATAACTCCACTGTAATCATCACCTAAACCGGCCGGTACCGTCATTGGGATTAAAGGTACCTCACTAAAAGCCTGTAATTCAGCAAATAGTCTATCAAATTCTATTCCCTCTTTATCCAACTTATTAATAAATATAAATCTGGACAGTTCATCTTTTCCAGCTCTGTCCCAGACATAATTTGTATTAACCTGAATTCCACTGCTGCCATCAATTAAAACTATTGCACCTTCAACCATGCTAAAGGCGCTGGCTACTTCTCCTCTAAAATCTGCATATCCTGGAGTATCAATTAAATTGACTTCTTTATTATTCCAGGGAAAAGAGAAATAGGAATTAGTAATCGAATACTGCTGCTTTTTTTCTACAGGGGTAAAATCTGAAGCTGTATTTCCTTTTTCAACGGTGCCTGCCTCTTTTTTCTTACCGGCATTTACTAACACCATTTCGTTAAAAGTAGTCTTTCCTGCTCCCCCGTGAGAAACTAGTGCGAGGTTTTTAATGTTCTTTGTCTGATATTTGGACAATCTTAACACCAACCTTTCCCTTTATTAATAATTTAATATAATTTAACATCTGATTGTTATTTATTTATTCTATATCGTTCTGTTTAATTCCTGCAAAATTGTTAATTTAATTTCAGATTTTTATTATTATTCAGTAGTAAGCTATTAAATCAGGCTAAGAAATAATAATTAACGACTAAAAAACCTGTCAGTAATAAAAAATCCTCACCAGAATTTTTATTCCAGTCAGGATATCAAGTTTAGATTAAATTAGTTCTAGTTATATCTAATCTAAATTCGGTTTAAATACGCTCCCAATACCTCAAGCCTACTCTCCAGCATTAATTAAAATATACCTCTACTCCAGATATCCTGCGGGAATGCTCCGGCTCTCCTCCGGGGGTCCTCCGGCTTTCCTGCGGGAATGCTCCGGCTTTTCTGCGGGATTGCTCCAGAATTGCTTAAAAATTAAACTTAATTTTTATTATAAATCTAGATAAACCAGAATAAATCCAGAAAGTCAATAAAAGCTTATCAAAACAAATTTATCTCTTATTTAAATTATATCATCAAAATAATAAGTAAGTAAATAGCCGCCTAGTGCAAATAAAAAAACTGACTGAAATTTTTACCTCCAGCCAGTTTTTAAATAATCCATTAAAATTATGGTCCTGTTAAAAATTAAAATATAGGACCAGCAATATAGTCAATATTCTTGCCGGCAGAAGCATTAAGGTTGCCTTTATCAATATAACTTTCAATGGTAGAGCTATTATTGGCAAAAACTATTTTACCATTAGGAGCACTGAGATTAACAGAAGCATTACCAGTTATTTTATCACCGAAATATACATAAATATCACCGGTTTCAGCAGTTAAGTTAATAGTTGAGGTACCTGCAATCTGTTCTTCAAATCTAATATAAATATCCCCGGATTCTGAAACATGTTCAATGCTGGCATTTCCGGCAATCTGACGCTGATATTCACGATAGATATTTTCATCTCTCAGATCAGAACTCTGACCAGTTGTAACTTGTTCTTCCTTAACTTCAGGCTGATCAGGCATATTTAAGTCATCATCTGGAAATCCACCTGCTCCATAACCAAAAATCAACACTAAAGCAATAAATACAGCAACTAGCTTTTCCACTTTTCACCCACCTTAGTCAATTATTATCCGATATATCTGATCATCTCCTTCTAGAGGACTCCCCCGACCGTCTCTATTACTGGTTAGAATATAGAGATTGCCATCAGGACCTCTATTCACATCCCTTAAACGGCCAAATCTCCCGGAAGAACTTTCCTCAGCAAACCAGCGCTCTATCCCATTAACATTATACTCATCTTGAGTAACCTCTTCAAGGGATACCCTGATCAGGGCCCTGCTCCTTAAAGTAGCTATAAATAGATCATTTCCAACAAACTCAGCTCCAGATGGCGGCACAGAATCAGGCCACATTATTAGAGGGTCTAAATACTTACCATCTCCAAAATAACCAATCCTTTCTGGCCAGCCGTAATTGCCGCCAGGCTCAATTACTTTAACCATATCTTTATTCTGAAGTCCCTCCTCTCCAGATGGCCCATGGTCACTAATAAATAATACCCCCTCTTGATTCCAGGCAAGTCCCTGGGGATTTCTGTGACCAAGACTATAGACATATGAATCTTCAAAGGGGTTATCCTCTGGGATTGTCCCATCAGGATTAAGTCTTAAAATCTTACCGGCCAGTGAATCCAGATCCTGGGCTAACTGCCGCTGCCAGGTATCACCGGTAGTAGCATATAATTTCTTATCTGGTCCAAACTTTATCCTGCCGCCGTTATGATTCTGCCCGGCAGGAATTTCATCTAAAATAACCTCTTCATCACCGGCAGTATCTCCATTATCAGTTAGTCTTGAGATTCTATTATAATAGTCCCCGGCCTGATTCTGATAGGTATACATTATATACAGATAGGGTTCTTCAGGAAAATCAGGATGGTAATCGATTCCCATCAAGCCACCCTCTCCATAATGAGCGGCATCTATATCAGCATAGAGATCTGATCTGAGTTCACCATTTTTAATCAACCTTATCCGGCCTGGCCTTTCCGTAACTAAAGCCCGGTCTGATTCAGGTAAAAAGATTAACTGCCAGGGTATCTCCAGATCCTGGACCCAGCTTTCAACTTCAATCCCCTCTGGTTCATAGATAAACTCTTCTTCAACATCCTGGGGAACTTCACCAACCTCAATGGCAGCTCCTGCAGATGAACTGGCAAAAACTAAGCCAATAACCAGTAAAATAATTGAGAGATAATTAATTTTATTTTTCAACATTTATCTCACCTCTTCTAATTTTAGCTTCTGACTTAATTTTATAAAATTTCCAGGCAGATTAATGTTAAAACTGCAACAAAATATTCTGCAAATTATTCTCTGGACAATTAGTCTTTATAATTGATATAATAAATATCAGGAGGAATTTTGAATGAATTACTTTTCAAAAGCAGTTAATCCAGATAAAAATACATTATTTATAGATGTGAGATCCCCTGCAGAATTTAAAGAAGCAACTATCCCTGGTGCTATTAATATTCCTGTCTTTTCCAATCAGGAAAGGGCTGAAGTCGGCAGAATTTATCATCAGCAGGGAAAGAAGGCAGCCAGATTAAAGGGAGTAGAATTTCTCTCGCCAAAGTTGCCTGATTACATGGAGAAACTAAATCAACTTACCGAAAAGTACAAAACTTTAATTGCCTTCTGCGCCAGAGGCGGCATGCGCTCTGAAGCCCTGGTAACTCTGGCCAGCCTGGCTGGAATTAAGCTCAATAAATATCCTGGTGGTTATAAATCCTACCGTCAGAAAGTCATTCAGGAATTAAAAGACTTTCAGCTAAATTCAAAACTGGTAGTTCTCCACGGCCATACTGGAGTCGGCAAAACTGAGATACTTCATAAATTAAATGAAAGAGGCTATCCTATCCTTGACTTAGAAAAACTTGCCGGTCACAGGGGCTCAGCCTTTGGCAGCATTGGCCTGGATGGAACCCATAACCAGAAAAAATTTGATTCTCTCTTATTAAATAAATTAGAAAAGATTAATGGTAGTAAATATATTTTCTTAGAATCTGAGAGTAAAAGAATCGGTTATTCAGTCCTGCCTGATTTTCTTTTAGAAGCCATGGAATCTGGCATTCATATCTTAGTCCGTTCCAGTCTGGAAGCCAGAGTAGCCAGGATCTATCAGGAATACAGCCATGAATATGAAAGCAATTCAGAAGAATTCAAGGAAAGAGTCAGAGAGTCTCTAGCAGGTATCGATAAATATCTAATCAGAAAGATTGGTAAAGACGGTAAACAAAAGCTTTTGGATTATCTGGAATCTGGTGATTTCGAAGACTTTATTAAATTAATTCTAACAGGTTATTACGATAAATTCTACAGTTATGCCGAAAAACATCAGCCAGATTTTGACCTCTCTTTATTTGATGACTCTACTGATAAACTGACAGAGATGATTATAAATTTTATCGAGGAATACCAGTTATAAACTATCTCAGAGAACTATAAAAATATCCTGATAGGGGTTGATTAAAATTTGTGGAAGATATTTTTTAAAAATGGATGCTAAATTAATGGCCCAACTCTTTAATGCTATCCTGGCCGAAGAACCATTTAGCTATAATCAAGAAATTTATCCTTCAGAAAAGGCACCTGTAATTATCTACAATCCAGAGGAAGCTGATAGAAAAATTGGCCTGATGCACTGGGGTTTTAAGACAAATTACTCCTCAAAATTATTAATCAATGCCAGAAGTGAAACCATTGATCAAAAGCCCACCTTTAAGGAATCCTTTTATAAAAGGAGATTATTGGTCCCCTTCACAGATTATTTTGAATGGAAGGGCCCGAAGGGTAATAAGACAAAATACAGATTTTCTGTTGAAGACCATGATAAACATGCATTTGCTGGAATCTATAATAAGTTCAAGCTGGATAACCAGGAGCACTGGAGATTTTCTTTAATTACCACTGAACCAAACCAGAAAGCTGCTGAAATTCATAATCGAATGCCGGCTATCTTAACTGGGAAAAATTTAAAAACCTGGTTAGACCCTGAGGCAGACATTGCAAATCTCAAAGAAATTTTACAGCCCTATCCAGGCCAATTAAAATATCAGGCAGAGGGTCCCCAACAGCTAAGCTTTTAAAATCTGGAGGTGGTCCTATGGGCCTTATCAGAATCTCCAGAGAATATCGCCGTCAACCGTCAGAAAGAGTGCTTAAATTTCAGCCTTTAATCAGATATAAAATGAATGTTGATTATAAAATAAAAGACCTGGAAAGCTTAAATAATAAGCAGTCCAGGCCTTCAGGTAAGTTTAAATTAATTGAGAAAACTAAAGAAGCAGCAGAATTCAGTAATAATTATAATTCTAAAAGTAATTAATTACTTTCTTCCATAAAAATATCAAGATAGTGATTTTCATTAACTATTCTCTTATATTTAATCTCTGAATTTAGTTCACTGACAAAGTTTCCAATCCAATCTGAGTAGAGTAAATGCATTAATTCAAGATCTACTCCAGTCTCTTCCCAGAATTCCTGATGGAGTCTGGCTTTATGTTCCCAGATTATCTTATCCTCTGTTTCAGTCGATTCAGATAACCTATCACAGGGCATCCGTTCTAAAAAGTAATCATTTAATACCTTAAAAACCTCTTTTAAATTCATTGCAGTCTCAGATTTAACCTGGCCTGCTATATTTCTGGCCTGATTCCTATAGACCTCTTCTAAAAGCTCTTTATCATTAAATTTATCCTGAAGCCCGCTGACAAGGGCAGCCTCTCTGCTCTGAGCGGAAACAATTGCAGTTTCAAGCCAGGGATGAATATTCTCTCCTGAGATTAACTGACTTAAAGGCCTATCATCTTTTAAATCACCATATTCTGCTCTGAGCGGCTCTAGAATCTCCTCTACTTCAGCCTGGGAATAAACTTCTGAAAAGTTTTTTACTAATTGTCTTTCCCTGGCTTCAATTATCTTAATCTGCTGATATAACCACTCATGAATCGGTCCTAAAAATGAACTCATTGAAAATCCCCTTTCTAATGTTGATTATTATTATCAACATAATATCAGAGATTAAGAATAACTGATATGACTTATATCACAGATAGCCAGTTCTTGTAAAATACAGTTCTAATCTCATCCCAGTTATCCACTGGGGTTAGGCTATCTCCAGAGCTCAAATAATTTTCAGGAGGAGCTATTTCAAGCCCCTTAGCTAGATCCCTTTCATATTCTTTAATTAAAGTATTTTCATTATATTCAAAATGCCCGGTAATATATATTTCTTTAAGACCTTTACTGGCAAAGATGGTAGGGCCAACCTCCCTGCCAGCAGATAAAATCTTAAGTCCGACCCCTTTAATTTCAGGTTCACTTAAATTAAAATATCTGGAATGGGGGATTTTAAATTCTTCAACTTCCCTGGCCAACAATTTATTATCTGCCAAAACTTCCTGGCTATAAAGACCAAAGATCTTATCAGAAACAAGGCTTTTTTCAATCCCATATTTATATTTTAAGGCTGCAATTACTGACCAGCAGATATAGATAGTTGATTTAATATTTTGATCAGCATAAGCAAAAACCCTTTGCAGTTCATCCCAGTATCCAATCTCTTGAAACTCCTTATCCTCTAAGGGAGCGCCAGTGATAATCAGACGATCAAAATCATAATCAGCCAGTTTACTGGTAGGAAGATAATTATTATTAAGATAAGTTTTACTGGTATTTTTAGAAATATATGACTCAAGCCTGATAAAACTTAATTCAACATTTTCATCAATTGCAGCAAAAATTTCTCTAAATTGATTTTCTGTCTTTATTTTGGTAGGCATTAAATTCAAAACTGCTACTTTCTTCATTAAACTCACCTCTATATTTTAGCTAAAGCCTGGTCAAAATCAGCAATAATATCTTCAATATTTTCTATTCCCACAGAAACCCTTAACATATCCTCTGATACTCCTGATTCCTTTAATTCTTCTTTATTTAACTGCTTATGGGTTGTCGTTGCCGGATGTAAAATAGAGGTCCTGTTATCTCCAACATGGGTAACCAGGGATGTTAACTCAAATGATCCTATTAGCTTATTTGCTGACTCAATCCCACCTTCAACTCCAAGGATTAAGATTCCACTGGCTCCATCAGGGAGATACTTTTCAGTTAAATGATATTTATCTGAACTTTCAAGACCAGGATAATTAACCCAGCTAACTTTATCATGGCCCTCTAAGTACTCTGCCAGCTCCTGAGTATTCCTGCTATGTCTTTCCATTCTCAATTCCAGGGTCTCACTGCCCTGGTTTAATAGAAAGGCATTAAAGGGGCTTAAGGTAGCCCCAAAATCTCTTAATAGATTGGCTCTGGCCTTAACAATATAAGCCTCCTCGCCAAACCTCTCAACATAACGGACACCATTATAGGTTGGGTCAGGTTCAGTCAGCTCAGGATACTTACCATTTTCCCAGTTAAAACTGCCTCCATCAACAATTATCCCACCAACTGCTCTGGCATGGCCATCTATATATTTCGTTGCTGAATGCAGAACTATATCTGCTCCATGCTCCAGAGGATTACATAAGATTGGTGTTGGAAAAGTATTATCAACTATTAATGGCACCTCAATCTCCTCTGCCACAGTACTGAACTTATTGAAATCCAGTACATTTAAAGATGGATTACTAATTGTCTCAGCAAAAATTAACCTGGTCTCAGGCCTTGCTTTAGCAATAATCTCTTCAGCAGTCTTATCAGGATCAACAAAGGTAACCTCTATCCCGTATTTCTTTAATGTTGATGAAAGTAATGTATAGGTACCGCCATATAGATTTGAGATAGCTAAAATATGCTGGCCCTGCTGACAGATATTTAATAGAGCTAGAGTTGTTGCTGCCTGGCCTGAAGAGGTGGCAAGGGCTCCAACTCCCCCTTCTAAATCATTAATTTTCTCTGCAAAGGCCGCCACTGTCGGATTACTGATTCTTGAGTAAATATGTCCCTCTGCCTTTAAATCAAAAATATCAGCAAGACTTTCCGGGTCATCATAATTATAAGTTGTTGACTGAACTAAGGGTAGAACCTGGGGATCTCCTACTTCCGGTTTATAACCTGATCTAACTGCCTTTGTCGATTTTCTCCATTTTCTCGTCATAAATTATCTCATCTCCTATTATAATTTTTTATAAAATAAAAAAATCTGCTCCCTATAAATACTCAAGAGCAGAAAATAAAAAAATCCTCAAAAAGAGGATTATCATTCCTCTCATCTCTCATTTCCTAAAAAGGAAATGCTGGAATTGGCACCTTCTCTAAAAATAGAGAGGTTGCCGGGCTTCATAGGGCCAGTCCCTCTGCCGCTCTTGATGATTTTTATTATATTTAAATGCTATGATATCAGTAAATATCACCCCTGTCAAGTATTAATCAATTAAAGAATAAAATAATTTGTTAGATCAGTTAACTTTTTTCATTTTTGTAACCTCGCCAGTCCCTGCATCAACATAAAACATTTTATAGATTCTAGGAATCTGTCCGCTTAAATTAGTTAATTGGGCGCTGGGAGGCTTGGCATCAACTAACCTGGGGTCATCCCAGCCTAATTTTACCAGCCAGGTCTGATCATCCTCTGATATCTCGACCTCCTCCACCCGCAGTGATTCCAGCTCTTTATCTTCATTAATATATTTGGCAAATGTAGTTGCAGACTCAACCGCCTCTTTTACATCAATCATCTTAACCCCTCCTTAGTTCAATCATCTATTCTTAAACCTATTATAACATAAATTCTTTTTTTTAATAAATGACTTAGGCGGGTTATTTTCTAAATACCCTGCCAGCTTTAATTTCTATTTGTCCTTCTATAATATCTTTAATTACTGCAGGATAGATTCGATGCTCCTCTTTTAAGATTCTCCAGGATAAATCTTCAACTGTATCATTATCATCTACCCTGACCACAGCCTGTTCTATTATCGGACCAGAATCAACCCCTGCATCTACATAATGGACAGTACAGCCAGAATACTTAACACCATAGTCAAGAGCCTGCTGCTGGGCATTCAGGCCTTTAAAGGCCGGTAATAATGAGGGGTGGATATTAATTATTTGATGCCTGTATTCCCTGATAAATGAAGCTGAGAGAATCCTCATATAACCAGCCAGAACTATTAAATCAATCTCATATTCTCTTAATATCTCGATAAGTTTTTCTTCATAGGCTCTATCTGAACTAAAAGCTTCTGGATCAATAAATATATTATCAATCCTGGCATCTTCTGCCCTCTTTAAAGCCCTGGCATCTTTATTATCTGACATAACCAGCTCAATCTCAGCAGGGATAAATCCACTGAGAGAGGCATCAATAATAGCCTGTAAATTCGAGCCCCGACCAGAAGCAAAAACTGCTATTTTCATTGGTTTCACCTGCCTGACTTATACAAATTCTAAAGAACTATTTTCACCTTCAACTATTTCTCCTATTAAATAATATTCTTCCTCAAGTTCATCTAGCAACTTAATAATCCCTGATTGGTCACTGGCATCAACTACTAATATAAAGCCTATTCCCATATTAAAGGTCCTATACATTTCCTGCTCAGCAATTGAACCTGCCTCCTGAATAATCTTAAAAACTTCAGGTATCTCCCAGCTCTGATTTTTGATAACTGCCTTTAAATTATCAGGTAATATTCTTGGTAGATTTTCTAAAATCCCTCCCCCGGTAATATGGGCCATTCCTTTAAGCTTAAATTCATCTAGTAAAGAAAGTATCGTCTTAACATAAATTCTGGTTGGTTTTAATAATTCCAGACCTAATTTTTGATCAAGCCCAGTTAATTTTTCCTGATAGGAATAGCCTGCAACTTCAAATAAGGCTTTTCTGGCCAGGGTAAAGCCATTACTGTGAACTCCACTGGAAGCCAGACCTATTAATTTATCACCGGCTTCTATATTTTCTCCAGTTATTAAATTAGTCTGATCAGTTATCCCAACTGCAAAGCCGGCTAAGTCATATTCACCGGCCTTATAAAAACCTGCCATTTCAGCAGTTTCACCGCCTAATAAAGCAGCTCCAGCCTCCCTGCAGCCTGCTGCTATTCCCTTTACTATTTCAGCAACCTTTCCAGGTTCAATTTTACCAGTTGCCAGATAATCTAAAAAAAATAGAGGGCTGGCTCCCTGGACTAAGATATCATTTACTGACATGGCCACTAAGTCTATCCCGATTGTATCATGGATATCTAACTCAAAGGCCAGTTTTAATTTTGTGCCAACCCCATCAGTCCCTGAAACCAGCACAGGTTCTTTAAAGGTTTGAAAGCCTGGTTTAAATAACCCTCCAAAACCACCTGGATTATTAATCACCCCTGAAGTAAAAGTTGATTCCATCTCTTTTTTCATCAGTTCAACTGCTTTATTGCCAGCAGCTATATCAACCCCGGCCTCTTTATATGAAATTCCCATTACCTTGCCTCCTCCTGCAAGAAATAATCAACCTTTGAATAATCACCATCAAAACAGGCCGTACAGAAATCAATCTCAGTGTCATTTTTAATTGCATTACATAAACCTTCCTGACTTAAATAATGGAGACTATCAGCGCCAATTATTTCAGCTATTTCGCTAACAGAATTCTGGCTGGCTATAAGTTCCTTTCTTCTTGAGGTATCAAGGCCAAAATAACAGGGATATGAAACCGGTGGCGAAGAAATCACCAGATGAACCTCAGCAGCTCCTGCCTCTTTTATCCTGGCTATTATCTGTTTACTGGTAGTTCCCCTAACAATTGAATCATCAACTAAAATAACTCTTTTATCCTGGATAATCTCTTTGATTGGGGCTAATTTTAACCGGACCTTAAGGTCTCTTATCTCCTGGGTAGGTTGAATAAAAGTCCTGCCCATATATCTATTTTTTAAGATGCCTCTGGCATAATCAATTCCTGATTTCTCAGAAAATCCTAAGGCAGCGGCTATCCCTGAATCAGGTACTGGAACCACTATATCAGCCTCTATATCAACTTCTTCAGCCAGCTTGCGGCCCATCTCTTTTCTGGCCAGAAGAACATTCTGCCCGGCAATATTGCTGTCTGGCCTGGCAAAATAAATATATTCAAAAATGCAGAGATTAGTTCCATTATGACCGCTATATTTTCTGCTCTTTAAACCGTCCTGATTAATAACTATAACCTCTCCAGGTTCGACATCCCTTATATATTCAGCGCCGATTATATCAAAGGCGCAGGTTTCAGAGGCAATTACATAACTATTATTTAATCTTCCAATTGAGAGGGG
>CAZLCX010000003.1:113775-121779 GCA_964558325.1 uncultured Halanaerobiaceae bacterium
CGCAGGTTTCAGAGGCAATTACATAACTATTATTTAATCTTCCAATTGAGAGGGGCCTAAAACCTTTAGGATCTCTGATAGCAACCAGACTATCTTCAGTCATTCCAACAATACTGAAGGCTCCTTTAATCTGGTGGAGACTCTGAATTAAAGCTTCTACAATATCATCTTCAAAGGCCCTGGCCACTAAATGGGCAATAACCTCAGTATCAAGGGTTGAATGAAAGATTGAGCCATTTCTTTCAAGATTCTGCCGCAGCTCAGGCCCATTGGTTAAATTTCCATTATGGGCTAAGGCCAGACTCCCTTTAATGCTATTTACTAAAAGAGGCTGAGCATTAACCAGTTTACTGGAACCGCTGGTCGAATAACGGACATGACCAATTGCCATTTCCCCTTTAAGCTCATTTATTTCAGCTTCATTAAATACATTCTCCACCAGTCCCATACCCTTATGAATATTTATTTTCCCAGCATTATTGGCAGTTATACCTGCACTCTCCTGGCCTCTATGCTGCAGAGAAATTAATCCGAGATAAGTAAGATCAGAAGCATTATCCTCTCCATCTAAATTATAAATTCCAAAGACTCCACATTCTTCAATCATTTTATCAACTTCGATGGAATTGCTTCTTGCCATTTAGATTTCATCTCCTCAATATTAATATCTAATAGATTATTTATCTTTAAACTTCCAGCTTTAACTTCACCGATTACCCTATATTCAATGTTTTCTCCAATGATTTCTTCGGCCTGATCTTTATCTTCCCTGACTAAACTGATAACTATTCTGCTCTGAGTCTCAGAAAAAAGTAATTCTTCAGCCCTTAAATCAGTCTCAATCTTAATTTCGGCCCCTTTAAGATTACCAATAGAACTTTCAAATAAGGTAACTGCCAGGCCACCATCTGAACAGTCATGGGCTGATTTAACAAGGCCTGCTTTAATAAGCTCCAGACAGGTTTTTTGAACTTTTTTCTCTTTTTCTAGATCCAGTTCTGGTATCCTGCCTTTGACAAGTCCCTGGATTGACTCAAGATACTGACTTCCCCCTAATTCAGCTTCTGTGCTGCCTAATAATATAATTAAATCCCCTTCGTCTTTAAAAAATTGATCTGTTGCATATTCAAGCTTATCTAAAAGCCCAACCATCCCAACTATTGGGGTAGGATAGACAGCTCCCTCAGGACTTTCATTATAAAAGCTGACATTCCCGCCGGTAACTGGAGTATTTAAGGCCTGACAGGCTTTTGAAATTCCTGTTATTGACTTTTCAAACTGCCAGAAGATTTCTGGTTTCATTGGATTACCGAAATTTAAACCATCGGTGATTGCCAGGGGCCTGCCACCGGAACAGGTTATATTTCTGGCTGCTTCAGCAACAGCTATCTCGCCACCTCTTTCAGGGTCTAAATAACAATACCTGGAATTACAATCAGTTGTCAAAGCTAACCCTTTATCTTTACCTTTAATTCTTAAGACAGCAGCATCTGATCCAGGTAAAACCACTGTATTTGTCTGGACCATATGATCATACTGCTCATAAATATATGCTTTACTGGCCATATTTTCTGAAGTAATAATTTCTTCAAAAATACTATTATAATCTATATCTTCCTGGGCAATTGAACTATTTTTCTTTTTGCTAAATAAACTCTCAATCTCAAAATCCTTTAACCTATTGTAATAATCAGGTTCTCTGCTTTCTCTCTTATATTCAGGAGCATCGTCAGCCAGTATTCTTGCCGGTACTTCTGCAACCTTCTCCCCTTTATTTAATACTCTTATCCTGCCATCATCAGTAACTTCACCAATAACTGCGGCATTTAAATCCCATTTTGCAAAAATTTCCTGAACCAGCTCTTCCTTACCTGCCTCTGGAACAACCAGCATTCTCTCCTGGGATTCTGAGAGGAGAACCTCATATGGAGTCATCCCTTCTTCCCGTTTAGGAACTAGATCAATATCCAGTTCAATTCCAGTTTCTCCTCTACTGGCCATTTCTGAAGCAGAACTGATTAAACCGGCAGCACCCATATCCTGTATGCCAACAAGGCAGCCGGTCTTAATCAACTCTAAACTGGCTTCCAGTAATAATTTTTCCATAAAGGGATCTCCAACCTGAACCGCTGGCCGATCCTCTTCTGATTCATCTGTTAATTCATCAGAGGCAAAACTGGCTCCCTGAATACCATCTCTACCAGTGGCAGCTCCAACCACCATAACTGGATTACCAATCCCACTGGCAGTCGCAGTCGAAATATCTTTATGGTCCATAATCCCAACACACATGGCATTAACAAGGGGGTTTCCCTGATAACTATTTGAGAAAAATGTTTCACCACCAACAGTTGGAACTCCAATACTATTACCATAACCGGCAATCCCAGCAACTACCTCTTTAAATAAATATTTTACATGCTCATCATCTAATAAACCAAATCTTAAAGAATCTAAGAGAGCAATCGGCCGGGCTCCCATTGTAAAGATATCTCTAATAATACCACCAACACCGGTAGCTGCCCCCTGATAGGGCTCTATAGCCGAGGGATGGTTATGGCTCTCAATTTTAAAGGAAACTGCCTGATTATCGCCTATATCAATTATCCCAGCATTTTCGCCTGGGCCCTGTAAAACTACTTCTCCCTCAGTGGGAAAATTTCTTAGAACAGCTTTAGAATTTTTATAACTGCAGTGTTCTGACCACATAACCCCAAACATTCCTAATTCAGTATAGTTTGGCTCTCTACCCAGTAAATCAACAATCATCTCATATTCTGATTCAGTTAAACCTTCCAGTTCCCAGGGTTTATTTGTTTGATTCATTAATTAACACCTTCTTTTATCTTGCTGATTAAAGACTCAAATATTTTTCTGCCATCACTGCTGCCCAGGATCTCTTCAGATGCCCGCTCAGGATGGGGCATCAATCCAAAGACATTTCTTTCTTGATTGCAGATACCGGCTATATTATCAATTGAACCATTTGGGTTTTCAGACTTATTTAAGTACTTTAAAACAATTTGCTGATTAGTTTTTAATTTTTCCAGACCTGGATCATCGATATAAAAATTTCCTTCCTGATGGGCAACTGGAATATTTAATACCTGATCTTTTTCTAACAGACCTGTAAATGGGGTCTGATTGTTTTTAACCTGTAACTTTACATGTTTACAGACAAACTTTAAATTATTATTAACCTTCATGGCTCCTGGAAGAAGTCCGGCTTCCATTAGGATCTGAAAGCCATTGCAGATTCCTAAAACAAAGCCGCCATCATTGGCATAATCTATTACAGATTCCATAACCGGTGAAAATCTGGCAATTGCCCCGGAACGGAGATAGTCGCCATAGGAAAAACCGCCAGGTAATAAAATAGCATCATAAGTATTTTCAAGGTCCTCCTTATGCCAGATCATATCAGTCTTGATCTCAAATATATCTTCCACCACATATCTCAGATCCTGGTCACAGTTAGAACCTGGAAAAGTAACAATCCCAAATCGCATTTAAGCCAGCTCCTCTATGTTAAATCTGTAATCTTCAATTACTGGATTAGCCAGTAAACGCCGGCACATTTCATCTACCTGTTCTTTAACCTCTTCTTCATTTTTTAAATCAGAAATTTTTAACTCCATATATTTACCAACATTTAAATCCCTTACATTATCATAACCAAGTGCATTTAACCCTGCCTGAACGGCCTGCCCCTGGGGATCTAAAATACTTTCTTTTAACTGAATATTAATCTTAACTAACCATTCCATTATAATTTTCCTCCCCCAATAATCCTTTTAAGCATTTCTTCATAAGCTGCTTCAACATCTCCTAAATCTCTCCTGAACCTATCCTTATCCAGCTTTTTCTTTGTATTACTATCCCAGAATCTACAGGTATCTGGAGATATCTCATCGGCTAGAACTATTTCGCCATCCTTTGTATGGCCAAACTCTAATTTAAAATCAACTAAATCTATTTCTCTTTCCCTGAGAAAGTCTTTTAAAATCTTATTAATTTTATATGCCATTTCATCTATTTTCTCTAAATCAGTCTCTGTTGCCAGCTCCAAAACTTCTATATGAGAATTATTGATTAGAGGATCACCTAAATCATCATCTTTATAATAATATTCTAAAACCGGCTTATCTAAAACTGACCCTTCTTCAATCCCGATTCGTTTGCTTAAACTGCCGGCAACTATATTTCTGATTACAACTTCAACAAGGATGATATCTACTTTTTTAACCAGAGAATCTCGCTCACTTAATTCTTTAATCAAATGGGTTTTAATTCCCTCTGCTTCTAATAATTTAAAAAAGAAATTACTAATCCTATTATTTATCTTACCCTTGCCAGTAATCTGACCCTGCTTCTGACCGTCAAAGGCAGTGGCATCATCTTTAAAATGCACGATAACCTGATCTTCCTGATCGGTAGCATAAATCTGTTTGGCCTTACCTTCATAAATCATTTCCTTTTTTCCCATCTCTTTAAAACCTCCATTTTAAACTCACAGTTAACTTTTTTAAGCCAGTATTTAAAATTTACTCTCTGGATAATGCTCATCTAAATAACCTGTACTGGCAGAAAAATTTTATTCTCCAAATTTATCACTGCTTTCAAGATAATCCTGATAACCAAGATTTTCTAATTCTGCCGCTGTAGCTAAGACTTTATCTTTCATCTCTTTTCTGTAAGCTTTCTGCTTATGATTTAATTCATCATCACTTAGGGCTAAAATTTGGACTGCCAGCAGAGCAGCATTCTTAGCTCCATTAATTGCCACAGTGGCCACCGGAACACCTGGCGGCATCTGAACTATTGAATAAAGTGAATCAAGCCCGCTTAACTTTGATGTCTTGACTGGAACTCCTATGACAGGAAGAGTTGTTACAGCTGCCACCATTCCTGGCAGATGAGCTGCACCTCCTGCTCCTGCAATAATAACATCTAAACCTCTTTCTTCTGCAGTTTCAGCATATTTATGTAACCTATCCGGGGTCCGATGAGCTGATACAACTGTCAGTTCGTATTCTATTTCAAATTGATCTAATATTTCTGCCGCCTCTTTCATAACCGGCAGGTCAGAATCACTGCCCATTATAACTCCTACTCTTGGTCTCATTAAGTTTTACCTCCCTTAATTTCAATTAATTGACTGGCCTTTAAAGCCTTTTTAGCAGCATCTGCTAAAGCATCTGCTGTTACAGTTAAATGTCCCATTTTCCGACCAGGTCTGGAGATGGTCTTCTGATAAATATGAACCTTGACTCCCTCTACTGCCAGTGCCTGTTCCAGTCCGATAATCTCCGCCCTTCCCTCTATGCCAGTTCCTAGAATATTGCGCATAACAGTCGGTCTTAACAGACTGGCATCTCCTAAAGGCAGAGCTGTTATTGCCCTGATATGCTGTTCAAATTGAGAAGTTACACAGCCTTCAATTGTATAATGACCTGAATTATGTGGTCTAGGAGCAATTTCATTTACTAAAAGTTTATCATCTTCTGTTACAAACATTTCTACACAGAAAATTCCTATTCCCTCAAAAACCTCCAGCACCTCCCTGGCAAAGTCTTCAGCTTCCCTTTCCAATTCAGCTGAAATCCCTGCTGGAACCTTTGTTTCATAAAGTATATTTTCTCTATGATCATTCTCTCCAATTGGATAAACTTTCATCTCTCCAGTTAAACCCCGGGCTGCAATAATTGAAATTTCTTTTTTAAAAGGAATATATTTTTCAGCCATTAACGGAGTCTTCCCGGCACCTAACTCTGAATAAGCTCCTATAATTTCAGCATCATTATTAATAACTGAGTTGCCTTTACCATCATAACCACCTGTACAGCTTTTTAACATTAAGGGATAGCCGAATTCTTCTACAGCCTCCTGAATATCCTCTATCCCGGTTACTTTCATAAAATCTGGCACAGCTATCTGATTCTGTTTCAGCATAGTTTTTTGGTGATATTTATTCTGAATAATCTCTAAGCTCCGGGCTGTAGGATAAATCCTGTAATCCGCAGCTTCTAATTCTTTTAAAACTTCAACATCTATATGTTCAAATTCATAGGTTATTAAATCAGATTTTCGAGCCAGCTCTTTAATTGCCTTGCTGTCATCAAAATCAGCAACTAAATGCTCATCGGCAATACTGTCTGCCGGACAGGCTTTAGTTGGGTCCAAAATCGTTAAATAAAAGCCCAGTTTCTTGGCTTCTAAGATCATCATCTTTCCTAACTGGCCGCCGCCAATAATCCCAATCTTCTGTCTGGTTTTATCCTGATATTTCAAAGAATAACCTCCTGATTAAATAAATTTAAATTTTGTTTTTAAGAGCCTTATAACCGATATCATTTCTAATCTGAAAGTCTTCAAAATAAATATTTTCTACACCTGCATAAGCCTTTTTTATTACTTCTTCAAAGCTATCACCTAAGGCAGTCACAGCCAGGACACGTCCCCCGTCAGTTATAAGTTTATCCTCTTTACGGCAGGTACCTGCCTGAAAAACCTTGATATCTTCTAATTTTTCAGCTTGCTTAATTCCTGTAATTTCTTTACCCTTTTCATATTTGACTGGATAACCTCCAGAAGCCATTACCACACAGAGAGCCTTTTTATGATTCCATTTGATTTCAATTTGATCAAGTTTTTCATTTATTACTGCCTCCATAATTTCTATCAGGTCTGTTTCTAAAAGAGGAAGTACTACCTGAGCTTCTGGGTCCCCAAATCGAACATTATATTCTAAAACTTTAGCTCCGTCATCAGTTATCATTAAACCAAAATAAATAATGCCTTTAAAATTAATCCCCTCAGTATTTAGGGCTTTTAATGTCGGCTCAATAATTGTCTTTTTGATTTTTAGTTCAACATCATGATCAATAATTGGGGCAGGTGCATATGCCCCCATTCCCCCTGTATTGGGGCCTCTGCCTCCATCATAGGCAGCTTTATGATCCTGGGCTGCTGGCATAGTCTTTATAGTTTTACCATCACAGAAAGCTAAAATTGTAGCTTCTTCTCCTTCTAGATACTCTTCTATTACAATTTCTGAGCCTGCCTGGCCAAATTTTTTAGTAACCATAATTTTATCAACTGCAGATAAGGCCTCTTCTTCTGACATGGCAACTGTAACACCTTTACCGGCAGCCAGGCCATCAGCCTTAACAACTAATGGCAGAGCCTCAGATTTAATATAATTTTTTGCTCTTTCTGGATCTTTAAAACTTTGATATTTTGCTGTTGGGATCTTATAATTTTTTAATAAATTCTTAGAAAATATTTTACTGCTCTCTAATCGAGCTGCCTGCTTATCAGGACCAAAAATTTTTAAACCATTACTCTTAAATAAATTGACAATTCCTGCTGACAGTGGTAATTCTGGACCGACTACAGTTAAGTCAATTTTTTCTTTTAAAGCAAACTCGTTTAATGCGTTTAAGTTATTCGAATCAATTTTTATATTAGTGCCATATTCAGCAGTTCCTGCATTGCCTGGTGCTATAAATAATTTATCCAATCGATCACTCTGAGATAACTTCCAGGCCAGCGCTGTCTCTCTTCCTCCACTGCCAATAAGAAGTATTTTCAAAATACCACCCCTTTTTTAATTTATTCCATTAACAAATAAAAATAGCCCAGGTCAGGAAAGCTCTACAAATATGAGTAGAACCTCCCCGCCTGGGCTTTTATCCCTTCGGTGTAATATAATATATATCTGTACCGCTTGGACCAGCCATAAATAGACATACTTATCCTCTAAATCAATAAATAGACATGATTATTCTATGAATGCGGAAACCTAGGTACACTTCCCCCATAGTCAGACCGTTTACGGCAGTCTGGTAGAGACTTGTGAGCCATATTCTCACCGTTATATGAGGTACAAATTTTATTCAATTTTATAATTACATCTTAACAGATGGTTATTAGTAAGTCAAGAAATCCAAATTATTATTTTGGATAGAAGGAATATTTTTATTCCTGTTGAATATGATTAAC
>CAZLCX010000004.1:0-100208 GCA_964558325.1 uncultured Halanaerobiaceae bacterium
CCTGAAAAAGAGCCAGCTTACTGGAGGTTGAGCCTGGATTTATTACTAAAATTTTGTTTTCAGACATTGCTTTTATACCTACCTTACTAAATAATTACTGCGGACACGTCCGATTTTGGCAATTCTTTCTTCAGCCATGATATCTGCTGCTTTATAGGTTGGGATATTGTCTCTTTTGCTAATCTCATAAACTTTCTTGGTATTATCAAAAATCTTTTCAGCTCTACTTAAAGCTCTTTCTCGATTATAACCCTGTAACTCATCATATACGTTAATAAGACCACCGGCATTGGCAACATAATCAGGAGCATAGAGAATATCTTTCTCATCAAGGATATCTCCATGGCGTTCTTCTTTCAGAACATTATTGGCTCCACCACAGACAATATCAAACTTAAACTGTGGGATAGTATCATCATTGATAACTGCACCAAGTGCTGTTGGAGCAAAGATATCAGCATCAACACCATAAATTTCATCAGGAGCAACAGCCTCTGCACCAAATTCCTGTTTAACTTTTTCAATTCTGCTATCTTTGATATCAGTCACGATTAATTTGCCACCGGCTTCAGAGATATGCTTGCAGAGATAATAACCTACACTACCGACACCCTGGACTGCAACTGTTTTACCTGATATATCCTGGGAACCATACTTTTCTTCAACACTGGCCAGCATTGCTCTCCAAACACCAAAAGCTGTCACAGGGGAAGGATCTCCACTGGTACCAGGCAGACCGGTAACATGATCTGTCTCTTCATTTACATAGGCCATATCATTAACTGTTGTATTAACATCTTCAGCAGTTATATACCGACCATTTAGACTCTGGACAAACCGACCAAAGGAACGCCATAATTCTTCACTCTTATCTTTATCTGCATCACCAATAATAACTGCCTTGCCGCCACCTAAGTTCAGACCGGCTGCTGCAGCCTTATAGGTCATACCTCTAGCAAGTCTTGTGACATCAATAATTGCTTCTTCTTCAGTCTCATAATTCCACATTCTTGTTCCGCCGAGAGCAGGACCTAGAGTTGTATCATGGATACAGATTATCGCTTTTAGACCAGACTCTTCATCATAATTAAAGACTACCTGTTCATAATCATGTTCTCCCATTAGTTCAAATACTTTACTCATTATTTTTTCCCCCTAATAATATTTTTGAATTTAAAGATTTTCTAAACCAGAAGTAACAACTTTAGCAAGTGCGATTGAGTTATATTTTGTCTCAGGGCTATCGGCTCTGGATGTTAAGACCAGAGGAACCTTTGCCCCAAAAACCAGGCTGGCTGATGAGAGTCCTGCATAAAAGATCCAGGCTTTATATAAGACATTTCCTGCTTCTATGTCAGGAACCAGAAGAATATCAGCATTGCCTGCGACATCACCTGAAATTCCTTTGTGTTCAGCAGCTGATTTCGAAATGGCATTATCAAGAGCTAAAGGCCCATCAATTTCACAGTGTTTAATCTGGCCTCTATCTGCCATCTTGGATAACATGGCTGCTTCCAGGGTGGCTGGCATCTTTTCATTCACCTTTTCTACTGCTGCCAGTGGAGCAACTTTCGGTCTTTCAATTCCAATTGATCTTGCAATCGTTACAGCATTATTAACAATTGAAATTTTATCATTTAAATCAGGAGCAATATTCATTCCGCCATCAGTCATTAAGACTACCCGGTTTTCTTTTTCCAGATAAATTAAGCTGATTAAACTTAATAATCCTTCCTGGCGGAGGCCATATTCTTTATTTAATAATGCCTGAAGAATAACTTTGGTGCTAAGCTGACCCTTCATCGGGAAATCAGCTTTGCCTTCAGCTATCATTTCGATTGCTCTGGCTGCACTTTCCTGATTATTTTTTGCAGGCACTACTTCAGCCTCAAAATCTTGATTTAATTCAGCTCTAGCTGTTTTTATCTTCTCTTCATCACCTATTAAAATAGGATTAATTATTCCATCCCTTGCTGCTCTGGAAACACTTTCTAGAACAACTGCATCACCTGCAGCTGCTACAGCAAGTTTTAATGGTTCAGTTTCTTTAGCCTTTTTTATTAAATCTTTGATACTGGCAACCATAAATCTGCCTCCTTATAGCTTAATTCTTCTGGTGGATATTACCAATTGCAGCCACAGTCTCTATCCGCTCTTCAACTAAATGATCGGCGGCTTTATCTGTGGTAATTCCTTCCTGTTCAGCAATTTCAAATACTTTTAATAAGGTATTATAGATGCCCTCAGTCTTTTTCATTGTTCTTTCTTCACTATAGCCATTAGGTTCCATTTCATCACAGACAAGGATTAATCCTCCGGCATTTACAACATAATCAGGGGCATATAATATATCTCTTTCCTCTAATTCTTTACTGTGGCGTTTCTCAGCTAATACATTATTGGCAGCACCACAGATAATATCACATTTAAACCGATCGATGGTATCATCATTAATAACTGCTCCTAAGGCATTTGGTGAAAAGATATCGCAATCTACATCAAATATTTCATCTGGTTCTACAATTTTCATTCCCAGTTCTTTTGCTCTTTCAATATTTTCTTCAACTACATCGGTTCCGACTAGCTCGGCTCCTTCTTCTTTTAGCTGCCTGGCCAGTTTATAACCAACTTTACCTAATCCCTGAATAGCAATTTTTTTGCCACTAAGATCTTCACTGCCATAACGATACTTGCAGCTGGCTTTTATACCCATTAATGTTCCATAGGCTGTTGGAATTGACGAATCTCCTCCGCCACCATATTCCTTAGGTAAGGCGCCAACATATGGGGTTTCTTTTCTCATCAAGACAAAATCTTCAGGCATGGTCCCAACATCTGTACCAGTACTGTAACGACCGCCTAGAGAATTAATAAAACGACCTAAAGCTCTAAATAGCCCTTCTGTTCGATGGGTTTCAGGATCGCCCCAGATGACTGTTTTGCCTCCACCAAAATCTTCTCCAGAAATCCCGGCTTTATAGGTCATACCTTTTGATAATCTAAGTACATCATTAAGGGCTTCATCTTCACTATCATAATCCCACATTCTGCAGCCACCAAGTCCTGGACCTAATACAGTATTATGAATGGCTAAAATGGCTTTTAAATCTGTCTTTTTCTCCTGCAGGAACATAACTTGCTCGTGACCATGTTCCTTCATCTGTTCAAAAATCTTCATTAAAATACCCCCTTATATATTTTTTGATATATTAAATCTTCTTCTATTATCCACTCTATAATAAATGCAATTTTCATGCCAGCAAACCCTGATAACCATAAAAAAATAAAAATACCGCCCTTTATTATTTAAAAAGGCGGTGAAGTCAGCTATATAGACTATTTTTATTTATTAAAATATTTTATTTGTAAGTAATTCAATTAGTAATGGTTATAATTAACTGCTAAAATGCCTGCAATAATAGTCATAAACTGCAATATTTTGCAGGCAGAATTTTTCAATTATTAATCAATACCGTACTTATCTAATTTATAATAAAGGCTTCTGACGGCAATTCCTAAAAGATTTGCAGCCTCAGATCTATTTCCATCAGTATCCTCTAAAGCTTTTAAAATAAGCTTTTTCTCTGTTTCATTTAATATTTCTTTTAATGAATGCTCTTCAAATGAAATAGCTTCCTGTTTTGGTTTTATCTTAATATCTACAGGTTCTTCAATATTTAATCCAGGAAGATGATCAGTATCGATATAATCCTCATCCTTTGCCAGATGAATCACAGCCTGACTAATAATGTTTTCTAACTCTCTAACATTTCCTGGCCAATCATATTTCTGTAATTCCTTTACAGCTGAATCTGTAATACCTTTTACGGAACGCCCGTATTCCTGATTAAATTTTCTTATAATATGTTCTGCAAGCGGTTTAATATCTTCCAGCCTATCTCTTAATGGCGGGATATTTAAGGGAAATACATTTAATCGATAATATAGGTCCTCCCTAAACCGATCTTCCTGAATGGCTCTTTCCAGGTTTATATTGGTTGCAACTATGACTCTTACATCAATTGGTATTGGCCGGGTTCCACCTACCCGAACAACTTCTCTTTCCTGTAAAACCCTGAGAAGTTTTGACTGTAAATTAGGACTTATCTTCCCAATTTCATCAAGAAAGATTGTTCCCCCATCTGCTTCTTCAAAAACTCCTTTTTTGCCGCCTTTTTTTGCACCTGTAAAGGCTCCTTCTTCATAACCAAATAACTCACTCTCCAACAGACTATCGACTAAAGCACTACAATTAACCCTGATAAATTTCTTATTTCTTCTTTTGCTTTCATTATGAATAGCATGGGCAAATAATTCTTTACCGGTGCCACTTTCTCCTCTTAACAATACAGTTGCAGGGGTTTGAGATGCTTTTCGAGCCTTATTAATTACAGCCTGCATTGTCTGACTCTTGCCAACAATATCTTTAAAACTATACCTAGCCTTTAATTGCCTGAGCATCTGTCTGGCCTGGTCTAATTCTTCGGTCAGATTTTTAATTTCAGATACATCTTTAATTACCCCAACGCTGCCCTTTAATTCACCGTCAACGATAATTGGAGCAACATCAACAATGACATCTTTTCGTTGAGGTCCAACTTTCATTCTAACTCCCTGAACTTTTTCTTTAGTCTTTAAAACTTTATAATGCATTGATTGACCTTCTGCAATATCAACATCTGCAGGTTTGCCGATAACATCTTCTTCAGTCAGTCCAGTCATTCTGGTATAAGCAGGATTAATCAAAATTCCCTTACCGTTTTCATCAACGACTGAAATAGCATCCTGAGTAGAATTTATTATTGCCTCCAGCATCCCTTGAATTTCTTTTAAATTAGTTATTTCTTCAGCCAGTCTGGTAACTTCAGTCTTATCTCTAAAAACAGCTACAGCTCCAATTATTCCTCCATCGTCACCCTTTACTGGAACCCTATTTGTAACGATTTGTGTATCATCAACCTGCTGAAAGCGGTTTAATTCAGGTTCTGCATTATTTAAAACTATATGAAGTCTGGTATTTGGAATTACCTTTCTTACATCATAGCCAATCACATCTTCTTGATTTAACTTAAGAATATTGGCGGCAGCCTGATTAAACAGCTCAACCTTGCAATCAGAATTAATTGCTATCATACCATCATGAGTAGAATCAATTATGACATCTTTTTTCCGGTTAATCTGTTTTAATTTATTTATTTCTTCTTTTAAACTGGCAATATCTTTATTTGCCATAATTTCACCTCTTTATTATACATCCCGTTCTTTAATTTTACCATAAATTTAAGGTCTGCTGCAAATCAACTGGCAAATAAATTTTATTTTCTCTCATTATTACCCTTAATTAAAAGAAGCTACCCTTTTAGGGCAGCTCCTAAATATCAGAAGATATTAAAATCTAAATTCTATTTACTCATCTATTATTAATGTACCTGTCTCACCTTTTAAACCAGCTCTTGCTTTTTCTAAAGAAGTGATTAAAGCTTTCCGGCCTTTTCCACTTTCAGCAAATTTCATTGCCGCTTTTACCTTTGGCAACATACTGCCTGGGGCAAAATGTCCTTCTTCACAGTATTTTTCAGCAGTTTTCAAATCCATCCTATCAAGATTTTTCTGTTCCGGGGTACCAAAGTTAATTGCTACCTGCTCAACTGCTGTTAGAATAACTAAATAATCTGCATCAAGTAATTCAGCAAGTTTCTCACTGGCATGATCTTTATCTATTACAGCAGGAACACCTTTAAGACCACTACCTTTTTTAACAACTGGTATACCCCCACCACCACAGGCAATTACAACTTCTCCGCTGGAAACAAGATCTAAAATAACATCTTTTTCAGCTATATCAACAGGCATAGGACTTGGCACAACTCGACGATATCCTCTGCCAGAATCTTCAACCATATCATAACCTTTGGAAGTTCTAAGTTCTTCTGCTTCTTTTTCAGTATAAAAAGCACCAATAGGTTTAGAAGGGTTTTCAAAAGCAGGATCATTCTCATCAACAACAACCTGGGTGATTACAGTTGCAGCATTCTTATCAATATCTCTTGCTTTCATTTCTTCTCTGATAGCATTTTGTAAATGATATCCTATATAACCCTGACTCATTGCACCACATTCTGGAAAAGGCATCTCAGGAGTCCCCTCAGGTGATGCTGCAGAAACTTCAAATGCCAGATTTATCATCCCAACCTGGGGCCCATTACCATGAGCTAATGTTATCTGATGACCATTATGAAGAAGGTCAACTATTGAACTTGCTGTACTTTTAACTGCTTCCTGCTGTTCTGCAGGATTATTCCCTAAAGCATTACCGCCTAAAGCTATTACCATACGTGCCATAAAATCAATTCCTCCATTTTTAAATTATATTTAAATTATATACTCTAATTTAAATAGTACATTATTTTCTTAATCTTTTCAAGTTTTTTATTGGCCTAATGTAGCCACCATAACTGCTTTTATTGTATGCATTCTATTTTCTGCCTGGTCAAATACCTTTGAATGTTCAGATTCAAAGACTTGATCAGTTACTTCCATCTCAGCCATTCCATGTTCCTGATAAATCTTTTCACCATTCTCAGTTTCCCGATTATGATAGGCAGGCAGACAATGAAGGAATATAACATCAGGATTATCTGTATTTTTTATCATTTCTTGATTTACCTGGTATGGTTTTAATAATTTTATTCTATCTTCAAACTGATCTTCTTCACCCATTGACACCCAGACATCAGTATAAATTACATCTGCATCTTCAACGCCAGCGACAGGATCTGCAGTTAATGTAACACTGCCACCAGATGTTTTGGCAAATTCTTCTGCTTTTTTTACTAATTCCTCTTCTGGCCATAAACTTTCAGGTGAACAGATTGTAACATTTAAGCCAACGATTGCTCCACCAATCATTAAAGAGTTGGCCATATTATTCCTGCCATCACCAGTATAGACAAAATTTAAACCTTCAAGATAACCGAAATTTTCTTCCATTGTCATCAAATCTGCTAAGATCTGAGTTGGATGATATTTATCAGTAAGGCCATTCCAAACTGGAACTCCTGCATATTTACCTAAGATTTCAACAGTTTCATGCTCAAAACCTCTAAACTGAATACCATCAAAATAACGACCTAAAACCCTTGCAGTATCAGCAACAGACTCTTTTTTTCCTAATTGAATATCATTCTTTCCTAAATATTCTGTGCTGGCTCCCTCATCAGCTGCTCCCACAGCAAAAGCACAGCGGGTTCTTGTTGAAGGCTTCTCGAAAATTAAAGCAATATTCTTGTCTTTCAGTAAGTCACCCTTTATCCCTGTACGTTTCTTTTGTTTTAAGTCATGTGACAATTGGAGTAAATACTCGATATCTTCCCTTGAAAAGTCCAACAATGTTAAAAAGTTTCTTCCTGATAAATTCTTTGGCATTTTAATTTCCTCCTAATAATTTTTTATATTTCTTCTCTAACAAGCGGCATACTCATACATCGCGGACCGCCTCTTCCTCTGGATAATTCAGAGCTAGGCATTTTATGTAACTTGATTCCCTTTTCTTCTAAAAGACGATTAGTTACATAATTCCTGGTATAAACAACTACTTCTCCAGGAGCAATTGCCAGTGTATTAGAACCATCATTCCACTGTTCTCGACCACCATCAATTAAGTCTCCTCCAGCACACCTAATCAATTCTACAGACTCTAAACCTAAGTAAGTCTTTAGTAATTCACTTAAAGTCGATTTTTCTTTACTTATTTGTAATTGGCCCTCTCCATCCAGAGTTAAGGAATAAACCACTAAAGGTCCTTCTATTTCAGCATGAATGGTAAATTTATTATAATCAACCATTGTAAACACCGTATCTAGATGCATAAAAGCTCTCTTAGATGGAATCTGTAAAGCTAAAATCCTATTAAAGCTCTGATCTGAGCGGAGTATCTCCCCTGCAAACTGTTCAATTGAAGCTGCTTCAGTTCTTTGAGATATTCCCATAGCCAAAACCTCTGAACTTAAAACTAGCTGATCTCCCCCTTCTAAAGATTTATTATCATAACGACTAAACCAGCGAGGTATCTCTACATCCTTGTAATCTGGATGAAAATTAAAGATATATTCTGCAAAAATAGTTTCTCTATTTCTAGTTTCAGTTCTCATATGATTTAAACTTATACCATTGCCAATTGTAGCAAAGGGATCTCTTGTAAAATACAGGTTAGGCATAGGATCCAAAATAAAAGGATAATCAGAATTAACCTGATCAGCTAAAGACTTATTGACTAAACTACTTATTTCAGTTTTTTTAATACCAGACATTAAGTTAACTATCAATTCTTTATTATTAAATTTAGATAACCAGGATTGAACAGCTTCCCTTCTATATTGATCAAAAAGACCAGCCTCATCTAAAAATTGTTCTAAAAACTTTTCTCTGACACCTGGTTCTGCAATAGCATCAGCAGTTAAATCTTCAAGATATTCTACTTCAACATCATTATCTTTAAGAATATTAGCAAAATAATCATGTTCTTTTTGAGCAACTTCTAGATAGGGTATATCATCAAATAAAAGTCTATCTAGAAGAGAGGGGGTAAGCCTTTCTATTTCAAGACCTGGTCTGTGAATTAAAACTTTCTTTAATTTACCGATTTCAGATTTAACCATCAGCGGAGATTCAGCCACTATTAACCACTCCTTATAAAGGATAATCATCAAAAAAATTATTATTAACAACCTTAGTAGTTAGTACGATATAAGTATAATATTCTGACAACAGTTTGTCAAGAATTTTATTAAAAATTTCTCCTTAAATCACGTAAATTGGGGCCAAACTTTTGGTCAAGTTTATCGCCAAACTCATCATTGATTTCTGAAATATAAATATCATGACTAATAAAATTTTTTGCCATCAACATAAATGCTTTATTTTGGGTCCAAATTGCATCAGTCTCATCACTTCCAAATAACCCAAAAAAACAATTATTCTTGTCTGCAATTACTGTAAGCCATCTTCCTTCCTCTGATGCTGATTGATCCATACCTTCAAGCCTATGATAATACACCTCACCAGGCAGATCAGTCGATTCTCCATAAAAGACCATGGTTATAGAAACATTATTTTTTGATGCTGAAATTAATTCTTCTTTTATCCCTGTTAATTCTTCCTCCCATATCTCTAATAACAAACTTTTTTCAGCATCTTGAATTATTTCTTTAACTTTCTCAAGACAACTCTGCTCACCCTGAAAATGCCACATATAATCAATGTCAGGTTGTTGACCTAAATCTTTTAATTCATTTTCTAATGTAGATAAATTTTCTTCTAATTTTTTTCTATATCGACTAATAAATTCTTTCAATGGTAATGGAGAATAATGAACAGGATTACTGCCTTGAGCAATTATAATTCCTTCCTCAACCAACCCTTTAACTGTCTCATAAATTTTTGATTGCGGTACTCCAGATTGTTTACTAATTTCATAAGCACTAATTTCACTATCTTCAAGTAAAGTTATATATGTCTTTGCCTCATATTTGTTAAAACCTAACTGGGCCATTCTACTTAAAATTTCATTTTCCTTTTGATTAACCATATCATCATCTCCTTAGATAAGATTTATCCAAATAAAATAAGCCTGACCAGAAAACCGACCTTCCAATCAGACTTAATTATCTTAAAAGTTGTATCCTCTCCATTGATCATTGATACTAAAAAAATTTGATAATTAATTTATCTATGTACTTAATTAATAATATTAATTTGAATTTATAATAATATTATAATCTCTTCTTCGCTTCAATTCTAATTATATCAGCCACCTTTGCAATAAATTGAGAATTTGTCGGCTTACCCCTAGAGCTAGTAATTACATTCTTAAAATATTTTTCAAGCATATTTTGATTGCCCTGCTCCCAGGTAAGGTCTATAGCATGTCTTATAGATCTTTCAACACGACTATCTTTAGAATTATAAGTTTCTGCAATTTTGGGATATAATTTTTTTGTTATGGCCCCTAATAGTTCAACTTCATTAACAACCAATTCAACTGCAGTCTTTAAATATAAATAACCTTTTATATGTGAGGGAACTCCTAGCTTATGAAAAATTTCTGTAATTAAAATATCAAGATCAAGTTTTTCATTATTATTCCTATCATAAGCTTCCTTAGAATCATTATTTGCAAATTCTATAACATCAAAGCTATTCATATAAGGATTAGGGCTAATTAATTGCTCCAACCTATCAGTTAATCTTTCTAATTCAAACGGTTTCATAACTACATAGTCAGCACCTAAATCACCTGCTTCTCTGGTAACATTATCTTTGCCAAAAGCAGTCAATAAAATAATCTTCATATCAAAAAATTGTTCAAAATCCTGGAGCTCTTTCATAACTTCTAAACCATCTAAGTGTGGCATTATTAAATCAAGCAGAAGTACATCAGGCTTTTTTTCTTTAATCAGTTTTAAAGCCTCTCTCCCATCATGTGCTTTTCCAGCCACATTAAATTTTTCATTTTTTGATAAATGTTCTTCAACTTGTTGACAAAATTGTTTATTGTCATCAATAATCGCAATTTTTGTAGTTTCCTCCACATACATGCCCTCCTGAATTAATATTTTAAAACATCTTATAAAAAATCACCTTATTAACTTCTACACTGTATTAATATAATTCTTCATTTATTTCAAAAGACCTTCAAAATGAGTCAAATTAATCAGAAAAAATTATATTGAAGCCTTTAAAGTCTCTGCTTCTTCTAATAATTCACTGGCATGCTTAAGCCCTGTTTCTGTCTTTTTATCACCACTTATCATCCTGGCGATTTCTTCTTCTCTTTCAAGATCATTTAATTTCTCTATTTTTGTAGAAGTAACCTGATTATTTGTCTCTTTATAAATATAAAAATGACGATCTGCCAATGATGCTATCTGAGGTAAATGGGAAATAGAAATAACCTGTCTATTCATTGAAATTCTATATAATCTAGTTGCTACCTGCCTTGCAGTTTCGCCACCTACTCCCGATTCTATTTCATCAAAAATAATAGTTCTAACCTTATCATGCTCAGCAATGATACTTTTAAAAGCAAGCATTATTCTTGATATTTCTCCCCCAGATGCTATCTTTGAAAGTTCTTTCAACTCACCACCTAAATTTGTTGAAATTAAAAATTTTACTCTATCTCTTCCTTCAGGAGAAATATCCCCTTTATTAAATTCAACTTTAAATTTAGAGTCTTCCATAGCAAGATCATTTAGCTCTTTGATTATTTTATTTTCCAGCCAATTAGCCTGTTCTTTTCTAGCCTGAGAAATTTCCGCATCTAATAAATTATACTTTTCCATTAATATTTCTTCTTTTTGTTTTAAATTTTCAAGTTTCTGTTCAATGCTCTCTAAATCCTGCCGCTCTTTAAGAAGATTATCTTTATATTCTAATACCTCAGAAATAGTTTCACCATATTTTCTGCGCATAGTATTTATAATATTTAATCGTTCTCTTAATTCTGATAATTCACTTTGATTAAAATCAATTTGATCATGATAGTCCTGGAGTTGAAAACTTAATTCCTGTAAAGAATAAAAACTCTGATCTGCTAATTCTGTTAATTCATATATGTCATCATCAAACTCTTTAATTTTAGATAAGTCACTACTGATCTTACCTAATTGATCTAATAAAGATTTATGATTATGCTGATCTTCTGATATTAAGTTTATAGATTTATAAATAGTAGTAGATATATCTTCAATATTTTCTAGCTTTCTTAATTTAGATTTTATTTCTTCTAATTCTCCAGGTTGTAAATTTGCTGATTCAATTTCTTCAAGTTGATATTCAATTATATCAAGTCTTCTCACTCTTTCACTTGCTTGATTATTTAACCGCTCTTTTTCCATGGAAATTTCTTTTAATTGATAATAAATCTCTTCTAATTTAGATAATTTATTTTTTATATCTCCAGATAAAAGTTCATCTAAAAGTTCTAGATGATAAGAATTTTGTAAAAGATTCTGGTGTTCATGCTGCCCATGAATATCTACTAAGAATTCTGCTACATTTTTAATTAATTTTAATGGGACTAACTGTCCATTAATTCGACAGCGATTTCGCCCATTTCTTCTTATTTCTCTTGATAAAAGCAGCATTTCTGGATCAATCTCAACACCAGCTTCTTCTAGAATAGATTTTAGCTTATCTGGAAGCTCAATAAAATAACTAGCTTCAATATAAGCTGCCTCTTTACCATTTTTTATAATATCGGTTCTTGCTCTTGAGCCAAAAAGCATCTCTAAAGCACCAATTATTATAGACTTACCTGCTCCAGTTTCCCCTGAAAGAATATTTAAACCTTCAGAAAAAGATAAACTTAATTGTTCAATAATGGCAAAGTTTTTTACCTGGAGATCACCAAGCATGGCTTTACCTCCTAATCATTAAGCAATTTTTTAAATTTCTCTAAAACCTCTTTTGCTTTTTCCTTTGGTTTTACAACTAAAAAGATTGTGTTATCTCCTGCTACAGTACCTAAAACCCCATTCCAGCGAGAATTATCAATTGCCGAGGCTAATCCAGTGGCTGTTCCATGTACTGTTTTTAGGACAACAATATTTTCACTATACTCAAGATCAATTACAAAATCTTGAAACATCTTTTGTAACCAACCCTGTACTTGACCCTGTGAATTATTTGATCTAATTGCATATTTATATTCACCACTGCCATCTGGAACTTTTATTAGACCAAGTCTTTTAATGTCTCTGGATATAGTTGCCTGAGTTACTTTAATCCCTTCTTCTTCCAATAATAATCCTAATTCTTCTTGAGTTGCAACATCTTTGTTTTTAATAATATTCAATATTTTTAACTGTCTTTTATTTTTCATGATTACACCACCTATAATTTTCTTTATATCATCCCAATTCTCATTTTTTCCCTTAAAATTCTATAAAAATTCCTATCAGGAAATTTAACCAGTGTTACGTCTCGTGGAGATTTTCTTATTTTTATTTGATCCCCATTACGAAGATCAAAACCACATCTTCCATCAATAGATATTTTCATATTACTACCAGGAACCTCTAAATCTGCAAGAACCTCATCCTCTCCTCCAATAACTAAAGGTCTAATATATAAATTATGAGGGCTTATAGGAGTAATTACCAAAACCTCTAGTCCTGGATGAATTATTGGCCCCCCAGCAGATAATGAATATGCTGTTGAACCTGTTGGAGTCGAGACAATTAAACCATCACCTTTAAAACTGCTAACAAATTGATTATTAATAAATAATTCTATTCCAATTAAATTAAAATTAGCTCCTCTATTTATAACAACATCATTAAGACCAAAACCATTATAAACCTCACAATTATTTCTATAAACTTCTGCAGTTAACATCATTCTATTTTCAGTTTCATATTCACCTTTTAAAATCAAATCAATTGCTTTTTCTACTGCTTCGACTTCAATTACAGTCATAAAACCTAAACTGCCAATATTAATTCCTAACAACGGTATCCCTGTGCCGGCAAAATGCCTTGCAGCTCTAAGTAAAGTCCCATCTCCTCCAAACAAGGCAACAAAATCAACATTATCTCTTAGTTCTTTAAAATTAGCCTTTTTATCATTTTCATTTAGACAATCTGCTGAACGGCTCTCAACTAAATAATCAATCTCATTTTTTTTAAGATAATCAATTAAATTCCCTGCCATACTTATAGCTTCATCTTTTTTTATATTAATAAAAATTCCTATTGTCGAAATAAGAATCATCCCCTCAGTTTTTCATCAGCTTTTTTAATTGTTTCATTAATTAAATTATCCCAGCATTCATCTTTAATAGATTTTTTGTTATTATCATATTCTGCATATAATAAATATTCTATATTTCCACTACTTGCCCCAGTAATAGGAGAATATGTTAAATCTAATAATTGAAATCCTTCACTGGCAATAGCCTTACTAACTTCTAATAAAACTTTCTCATGAATTTTATTATCTCTAACAACACCACCTTTACCTACATTTTCAGGTCCAGCTTCAAACTGAGGTTTTACTAATGTAATGAGTTTAGTACCTTTTTTACTAAAATATTTAGCTACAGGAATAATTAGCTTTAAAGAAATAAATGAAACATCACAGACTATAATGTCAAAATCATTTGGTAAGTCACCAGATTCTAATAATCTAAAATTAGTTTTTTCATAAACTTCAACTCTCTCATCCTGCCTTAATTTCCAGGCAAGTTGATTATAGCCACTATCAATAGCATATACCTGGCTTGCACCATTCTGGAGCAAGCAGTCAGTAAATCCACCTGTAGATGAACCAATATCTAAAGCCTTCATATCTTCAGGATTAATCTTAAAATAATCAAGAGCTTTGGTTAATTTATGACCGCCTCTTCCTACAAATCTATCCTTTTCTTCCACCTTTATATTGGCATCAAGAGATACCTGTGTGCCTGCTTTATCAACAATTTCATCATTAACTTTTACTTCACCAGCCATAATAGCTCTTTTGGCTTTATTCCTGCTAGAAAAGTAACCCCTTTCAGTTAAAATTATATCAATTCGCTCCTTATTATTCATCTGATTTTTCACCAAGAATATTTAGAAGATATTTTTTAATACCTTTAATGCTTAGATTATATTGAGCTCTCATTTCATCTTGGCCACCATGTTCAATAAACTTATCTGGAATCCCAATTCTTTTTATAAGTTTATTTTGCAAATTATTTTCAGCGAGTAACTCCATTACTGCAGAACCAAATCCGCCGCTAAGTACATTCTCTTCAACTGTAATTATACTATTGTATTCCTCAGCTAGCTCGATAATTTCCAGTGGTAAGGGTTTAATAAATCTGGCATTATAAAGGCCTACTTTCGATTTGTTATCTGTAAGTTCATTTATAGCTTGCACAGCAGGATTAACCATTGATCCAATAGCTATAACCAATATTTCATTACCCTTTTTAAGCAGTTCACCTTCCCCTAATTTAATCCCTGGTTTAGAATAATCCAGTTCAACTCCTAAACCTTCTCCTCTAGGATACCTTATAGCAGCTGGGTTATCAAGACTAAATCCAGTTTTAATTAAAGAGATTAATTCCTGCTCATCTTTTGGAGCCATCACAGTTAAATTAGGAATAGCTCTTAAATAGCTTAGGTCAAATTGTCCTTGATGAGTTTCTCCATCACTTCCAACAATTCCGGCTCTATCAACACCAATAGTTACTGGAAGGTTTTGTAAAGCCAAATCATGAATTAACTGATCATAACCTCTCTGGAGAAATGTAGAATATAAAGCGACAATAGGTCGCATTCCTCCTCGTGCCAGACCAGCAGAAAGTGTAAGTGCATGTTGTTCCGCTATCCCAACATCATAAAACCTTTCAGGAAATCTTTCTTGAAATATATCCAATCCAGTTCCAGCTGGCATTGCAGCAGTTATACCAACAACTCTCATATCTTCTTCAGCAAGCCTGGTTACTGTTTCACCAAATACCTGACTATAGGTCTTATTGGTTTTGGACTTTTCAGACTTGCCATTTTCTATTTTAAAAGCCCCGACACCATGATAATCGCTTGGACAACTTTCTGCTGGGTAATAACCCTTCCCTTTAACAGTATTAACATGAATAACAACAGGCCCATTAATCTTATCTGCCTGTTCAAATGTTTCCATTAAAGCTTCAATATCATGGCCAGGAACAGGTCCTAAATAAGTATATCCCATTTCTTCAAACAATACTCCTGGGACTAAAAGATATTTCAAACTATCTTTAGCTTTGTCCATTGTTTTGAACATTCCAGAACCAATAGCAGGTATTGAATTTAATAATTCTCCCATTTCACCAGAAATTTTTCTTAAAGAAGGGTCAGTTCTTAATTTCGCCAGATAATTGGATAATGCTCCAACATTTTTAGCAATTGACATATCATTATCATTTAAGACTACTTTAAAATTTTTCTCTAAATGACCTCCATGATTTAAAGCTTCAAAAGCCATACCACCTGTAATGGCACCATCGCCTATAACAGAGTAAATTTTCTCAGAACTACCACGATGGTCTCTAGCACAGGCTAAACCAATTCCAGAAGAAATTGAAGTGCCGCTATGACCAGTTTCAATTATATCATGTTCACTCTCTTTGAATTTTGGGTAACCACTTAGTCCATCTTTTTTTCTAATTGAAGCCATTTTATCTTTTCGGCCTGTCAAGATTTTGTGGGTATAACTCTGATGGCCAACATCCCAGACTATTTTATCCTTTGGGCTATTAAGGTGTTTATGCAGAGCAATAGTTAATTCTACCACTCCTAAATTTGAAGCTAAATGACCACCAGTTTCAGAAACAGTACAGATCAAAAAATCTCTTATTTCATCAGCTAACTGGTTTAGGTCTTCAATATTTAGCTCATTTAAATCCTTAGGGTGATTTATTTTACTCAATAAATCTTCCATCTATTTAGTTCACCTCTTTAATAAAATACGTCCTACTTTAATGAAATCCAAGAATTTACTAACATTAAAAATAATTTCTTCTGCTTTTTTTATTCCATAATACTTAAAGAAAGCTTTACCCCCTACTGTTAATGAAGCTATAAAACCAATCATTAATAAATTTACAATTGTTTCTGGCCAGACAATCTCTTCAAGTATCTGAATAACAATAACAGCTCCAATTGCTCCACTTACAGTGCCACAAATGTCGCCTACTATATCACACATTAAACTTGCAACTTTATCTCCACGTCTTACTAACCAGAGACCAATTTTAGCACCACTAATCTTTTTAGCAGCTTTAGCATTAAAAGGCCCTTCTCTGGAAACAGTTGCAGCTACTCCAACCATATCAGACAATACTCCAGTAATTATTATTAAAAGAAGAACTAAAAAAGCGGGTAATAAATCAAAGTCACTAATTCTAGTTTGAGAAAAAAAAGAAACAAATACAGCCAACCAGAAAGTTAATAGAGCAATAATTAAACTGCTCTTAAAATTTTGCACAAAATTCCACCCCATAATTTTAAAGTATATTACAAAAAAAATAAAATACAGGTGATAGCAGGGCAGATAAATGCTGCCACTTAGGTCCAGTTGGTTTTCCCTATGGCTACCATCTTGTCACCAAAATGGTGGTTTCCCTTTAAAGCCATACTGCAGAGTTTCCTGCTGCAGGACTGGATTGCCACTTAGTAGACACTTTAATCCCTGCCCTGCCCCTAAAGACAGTCTAGAGGTTTTCCCTGACAGCTCTCTACTATTCCTAGCTTCTTTTGCAGTTACGGTTTCCGGCAGACAGCAAATAATACCTGGATCCAAGAGTATTACCGCCTTCTACCCTCCCCGCAACCACGCAAAGCAGGCTACACTGCCTCGGATCTCTCCGAAGACAGGTTCTCCAGCTGACTATTTCAAGCAGCCGGTTTCCACGGGATAGGGGTCTACGCCCACATGCCATTGTGGATCGCCCCAGTCCCTTAACCCCCAGCAATGACCCTCGACTGGGCGTCAACAGCCATCACCAGGGACTTCACTTATATGCCGGGAACGGATTTTTAGGCCCGTCTTCAGAATAGTTGAGCTGACTAGAATACTGCATCACCTGTAATTCAGGATAATTATATCATATAAAAACTGGTATTAAAAGACCAATTTATATTTATACATTTAAAAATCATTTTAATATTGCCGATCTAAAATAAATTTTAATAAATTTCTTAATAAATCAGCCCTCTCATCAAAAATTTCCAGAGCACTCAGCCCTTTATTTACAGCAATTTCAGCTTCTTTTTTTGATTCTTCCAGACCAATTAAAGCTGGATAAGTAGATTTACCCCTCTCAAGATCCTGGCCAACTTCTTTTCCTAATAACTCTGTATTTCCAGTAACATCTAGTATATCATCAGTTATTTGAAAAGTTAACCCTAATTGTTCTGCATAAATCTCCAAAGCTTCCAATTCTTTACCTGTATATTTACTACAAAAAACACCTGCTAAAACCGCAGCTTTAAATAAAGCACCTGTTTTAGCTCTATGAATCCTTTTTAAATCTTCTAGATTAACTGGATCACTTTCAGCTTGCAAATCTAAAACCTGGCCAGCAACCATACCATTAGGGCCAGCAGATTCAGCCAGCAATTTAACCAGTTTGCATCTTTTTGCAGCATCTAATTCAAGTTCAGCTAAAATTTCAAAGGCATAAGTAAGCAATCCATCACCAGCTAAAATTGCCATACCTTCTCCATATACTAAATGATTTGCTGGTTTCCCTCTTCTTAAATCATCATCATCCATTGCTGGCAGGTCATCATGTATCAATGAATAGGTGTGAATTAATTCAAGGGCTGCACCAGCCAGACGTGCAGCCCTTTCATCACCATTCAGTAATCTAGTAGTTAAAAGTGTTAAAATAGGTCTAACCCTTTTACCACCAGATAATAACGAATATTCCATTGATTCTTGTAAGGCCGGTACAATCTTTTCATCCTTTAAAAGTTCATTCAGAAATTTATCAATATCATGGGCCTCTTCCTTAAGAACTTTTTTAATATCACCCATCTAGTGTGTACCTCCCTGTCCTATTTCATTTCTTCTAGTTTTTTTATTTTCCAGTCAAGTGCTCCTACTGGGCATGCCTCAATACATTCACCACAATCTTCGCAATTTATTGGTAATGACTCATTAAAAGCAGTCCCAATCTTAGTTTCATATCCTCTATTTTTAAATCCTAAAAGATATTCATTTACAACTTCGTTACAGATTTTTATACAAATACCACATTTAATACATTTACCTGGGTCCATAATAATTTTAGGATGATCAATATTATAAGAATGATCAATTTTTATATTTTCTTTAAAATATTCAGGATCAGCGCCAAATTCCTCTGAATGATCTTTTAACTTACAATCAGTTTTGGCTGTGCAGCTACATTCAAAGCAGCGTTCACCTTCCTGGGCAATCTCTTCTTCAGTAAACGTATAACTAACTTCTTTAAAAGTAGATATTCTTTCATTTAAATCTATTAATCTCTGCTCAACTCTTTCTTTTTCTTCAGGTTCTTCGAGATAAACAAGATCTTCTTCATTCAAAGACTGCCAGTATCCTCTAGAAACATTAATTTGATATTCAGGATCATATTCCTCTCCTGCTAAATAAGCTTTAATACCTAAAGCTGCTCTTCTGCCACCTGCAACGGCCTCAACAACTGTTGCCGGACCACTAACACAATCCCCAGCAGCAAAAATTGATTTATCAGCCTGGCAGTTATTTTCGTTAACATCAACATCTCCCCACTGATTTGTTGGGACACCTTCAGGTGCAATTGTTTTCTGTCCTATAGCAGCTATTACTGTATCAGCTTCAATTTCAAACTCGCTTCCCTCAATAGGAATAGGTCTTCTCCTACCAGATGCGTCGGGTTCACCTAATTCCATCTTTATACATTCTAAAATCAGTCTACCGTTCTCTTTTTCTCTTAAACTTACTGGTTGGGTTAAGAACTGAAAATCACAACCCTCTTCTCTGGCTTCATCAATTTCAATCTGTTCAGCAGGCATTTCCTTTTCTGTTCTCCTATATAAGCAGGAAACTTTATCATCTGTTAATCTAAGTGATGTCCGAACACAATCCATTGCTGTGTTTCCACCACCAACAACTAGAGTTTCACCTGGGTCTCTCTTTGCTCGCCACCCATCCCGGGCAATCTCTTCTAGAAATTCAATTCCATCATAGGCAAGCTCTTCACCCTCAGTTCTCATTGAACTTGATTTCCAGCTTCCAACAGCCACCACAACTGCGTCATATTCTTTCTGCAAATCAGATAGCTCAATATCACTACCAAGTTCATGATTACACTTGAATTCAATTCCACCCATTTTATTAAAATGAGCTAACTCTTTATCTAGTAAGTCTTTCGGAAGTCGATATTCCGGTATACCATACCTTAACATACCACCTGGTTCAGGCATTCTATCATATAACACTGATTTTATTCCTTCAATTCTTAGAAAGTAAGCAGCAGCAAGTCCAGCTGGTCCTGCACCTATTATTGCGACTTCTTTATCTGTTAATTCTTCCATATCTTCCATATAATCATCATAATGAAGGTCAGCTGCAAGTCTTTTAAAGTCATTAATAGCTACTGCATCTTCTTTTACATTTCTTCTACAGTCTTTTTCACAAAATCTCGGACATACCCTACCAATGCTTATAGGTAATGGTATTCTCTGTTTAATAATATCCAATGCCAGTAAATGATCTCCTTCTCTTCCAGCTCTAACATATTCTTCTACTTTAGCATGGGCTGGACATGCTATAGTACATGGAGCTTCACAATCACCACTATGTTCAGACAATAATAAATTTAAAGCTGTCTGTCTCATATCGTCAACCTCATGACCTGAAGCTATGATTTCCATACCATCCTGGACAGGGTTCGAACATGAGGGCAGCCAATTACCAGTATTTTTATCCTTTACTATACAAACAAAACATGAAGTATTTATACCAATTCTATTATCATGACAAAGAGTTGGAATATCAATTTTATTTTCTTTAGCTACTTCTAAAACTGTCTGACCTTGTTTGGCCAATAACTTCTGGCCATCTATAGTTATTGTAATTTCAGACATCTATTCTTCCTCCCTTTTTACCCGGGATATTGCATCTACCGGACAGACTTCAATACAACTATTGCAACGAGTACAAATTTCATTATCCACTACAAAATCATCACTTATTGCATCTACAGGACAAACCTTAATACACTGTCCACATTCAATGCATGTTTCCTGATCAAGGTATACATCTACTAATGCTTTACATTCCATAGCAGAACAATAACCTTCATCTACATGGGCGAGATACTCATTCTCAAAGAAATTAAGCGTTGACAAAACAGGTTTAGGAGCTGTCTGGCCAAGACCACATAATGAGCCTTTAATTATTTTTTCACCAAGGTCACTTAAAAGTTGTACATCTTCATGACTTCCTTCGCCACCGGTTATTCTTTCTAATGTTTCTAACATTCGTTTGGTACCAACTCTACAGAAAGTACATTTGCCACAACTCTCTTTTGCTGTAAATTCAAGAAAATAGCGAGCTGTCTCAACCATACAGCGACCTTTACTAATTACAATTAAACCACCAGATCCCATTATAGCTCCAAGTTCAGTCAATGAATCATAATCAATTGGAGTATCAAAATGTTCTTCTGGAATACAACCTCCACTGGGTCCACCAATCTGAACTGCCTTTACAGAACCTTCTTCTGCTCCACCGATATCATAAACAACTTCTCCTATTGTAATACCCATTGGTACCTCAACAAGACCAGAATACTCTAAATCTCCAGCCAGGGCAAAAAGTTTTGTTCCTGTGCTGTTTTCAGTACCTATCTGAGAATATTTTTCTCCACCATCTTTAATTATAAGAGGTATGTTGGCCAGAGTTTCAACATTATTAATCAATGATGGCCTGCCTTTATAACCATAATCAGTTGGATAAGGCGGACGGAATCTTGGAGTTCCTCTCTTGCCTTCAAGTGAATGGATTAAAGCAGTCTCTTCACCACAGACAAAAGCTCCAGCCCCTTCTTTAATAGTTATCTTAATATCTTCACCATTTATATTATTATAACCAGCCTCTTCTAGTTGTTTAATAGCAATATTTAAATTTTTAACTGCCAGTGGATACTCAGCCCTGCAGTAAATAAACATCCTATTAGCACCAGTTGCATAGGCTCCAATCAACATACCTTCTAATAATTGATGGGGCAAAGATTCCATTGTAGATCGATCCATGAAAGCTCCTGGATCTCCTTCATCAGCATTACAGATTAAAACTTTATCTTTTTCATCCTTTGCAGCTAAAAAGCTCCATTTTAAACCTGTTGGGAAACCTCCGCCTCCTCGGCCTCTTAACCCTGAAGTTTTTACTTCTTCAACAATCTGCTCAGGTTCCATCTCTAATGCCTTTTTTAGAGCAGAATAACCACCATTATCTTCATATTCTTCTATAGACACTGGATTAATTCTCCCTGCTAACTCAGTCACATATATCTTTTCTTTATTTTCTCTGTTAACAGGGCTTTCAAACCGGGAATAGTCTTCTAAATCCAGCATCTTATTAATAAATTCTTCATCTGGTTCTACATCCTGATAGAAATAAGAACCTTCTTCAGTCTCAATTTCTACCAGCGGTTCAGCATGACAGTGGCCTATACATCCAACTTCAACAACTTCCGCATCAGGATTCATTTCTATTATTTTATCCTTAACCTCACCTGCTCCAGCAGCAATCCCACAACTAGCCATTCCAACTTTAATTCTTTTAACCATTGTCAGCTTCCTCCTTCTGACGATAATCATTTAATATTTTAAGTAATTTCTTTCTGGTTAAATTACCATAAACTTTTCCATTAATACTAATTACAGGAGCAAGGCTGCAACAGCCCAGACAGGCAACAGCATCCATAGAAAAAATACCATCATCATCAGTCTCTCCATCTTCAATTCCTAATTCATCAGTGACCCAATTTAATACTAAACTTGAACCCTTTATATGACAGGCAGTCCCATCACATACTGAAATCTTATATTTCCCTGGGGCTATTCTCTTAAACTGAGTATAAAAACTAACTACTCCTTCAACCTCTACTGGGGCCATCGAAAAAGCTTCACTAATCTCTTTAATATCATTATCTGATATGTAACCCTCTTTTTCCTGCCTCTTCTGAAGAGCTTTAATTAAATTAGATTTATTTTTTCCTAACTCTTTTAAATCAGGCACATTAATCATCCTCCTGGATATTATTATCTTCACCTGTTAAATCAAATGGAATAACTTTATTAAATTCTCCATCTTCTTTTACAATCTGTTCTAATTTCCCCTCAGCCTGGTCTAATTCCTTCTGACAAAATTTAATTAATTCTAAACCTTCAGTAAACCTTTCCATTGCTTCATCAAGTGAGAGAAGGTCACTATCGAGTTCTCTAACTATTACATCTAATTTATCAATTGCCTCTTCAAATGAAAGTTCTTCTTTGTTAAGCTTTTCAGTCATTACTGACCTCCTTGATATCTTCAACTGTACTTACTAATTGGCCATCCTTTAATAAAGTCTTTATTAATTCACCTTTATTTAAATTATTAACAGATGAAACAACTTCTGACTTTTCGCCCTTTATTTTTTCAGTTATTGAATAACCCCTTGATAATATTTTTAATGGACTTAAGCCATCTAATTTTAAAGAAAATTTGGAGATCTGATCATGTTTTTCTTTAAAATATTTTCCCATAGCCTGACTAAAATCATTACTAATATTATCAAATTCCTGTCTTTGGTCTGAAATAATTAATTCAGGATTTCTCCAGATTCTATTTTTCAAAATAAAATCTAGTTCTTTACGAGCATCTCTAATTTTTTTTGAAATTTTATAATATAACTGTTCATTTAGATTATTAAATTTATTCCTGATACTCACCATATCTTTAACAGCTAGTTCAGCTGCTGCAGATGGGGTTGGTGCTCTTAAATCTGCAGCCAGGTCAGCAATAGTAAAATCAGTCTCATGTCCAACTCCACTTATTATTGGAGTCTTTGCTCCAACTATCTCCCTGGCTAAAATTTCATTGTTAAAGGACCAGAGGTCCTCTAGGGAACCTCCGCCCCTTGATATTATTATTAAGTCAATATCATCTCTATTATCTAAATATCTCAGAGATTTTATAAGCTCTGCAACTGACTCAGTTCCCTGAACTCTTGCAGAAGCAACCAGGATAGATACCCTGGCATCTCTCCGATTTATAACAGAAATAATATCTCTAATTGCTGCTCCACCTGCTGAAGTAACCAACCCAATCTTCTTAGGAAATTCAGGTATTGGCTGTTTATGTTCATCAGCAAAGAGGCCTTCCTTTTCTAATTTTTCTTTTAGCTTTAAAAACTTTTGATATAAGTCTCCTTCACCTTCTTCAGACATGGCTTCAACATATAATTGATATTCACCTCGAGGGACATAGAGATCTATATAACCAAAAGCTCTCACTTTTTGACCATCTTCTGGTTGAAAATCCAGATTATAATTATTGCCTTTAAACATTACTGCATTTATCTTTGACTCATCATCTTTTAAACTAAAATACATATGTCCAGAACGATGATGATGAAAATTCGAAATCTCTCCAATTACCTCAATCTGATTTAAAATATCATCGTTTCTTAATAAACTTTTAATATATCTTGTTACTTCTGAAACTGTAAAATGTTTAGACTCCATGATACTCCCGGGCTTTAACAGTATTTTTCATTAACATAGCTATTGTCATTGGACCTACTCCACCAGGAACAGGAGTTATCGCTCCAGCTTTCTTATAAGCTGAATCATATTCAACATCACCAACTAATTCACCATCAACTCTATTTATACCTACATCAATTACACAGGCTCCCTCTTTAACCATTTCACCTGTAATAAAGTTTGGTCTACCAACAGCAGCTACCAGAATATCTGCATCTAAAGTTTCCTTTTTTAGATCTTTAGTTCTTGAATGACAGACTGTTATTGTTGCATTTCTTTCAAGTAATAAGTGGGCAACTGGTTTACCAACTATATTACTTCTGCCAACAATTACAGCATTTTTACCTTCAATATCTACTCCTTTTCTTTCAATTAATTCAATAATACCTAAAGGAGTACATGGATCAAATCTAAGCAAATCTTTCTGACCACTAAATAAACGGCCAGTATTAATTGGATGAAAACCATCCACATCTTTTCCAGGATCAATTGCTTCAATAACTGCCAATTCATCAATATGATCAGGTAAAGGAAGTTGGACTAAAATTCCATCAATTTTATTATCATTATTTAATTGATCAACTAAGTTAAGAAGTTCATCCTGGCTAATACTTGAGTCAACATCATGTAACTCGGAATGTATGCCAATTTCTTCAGCTGCTTTTTCTTTCATCCCTACATATGTTTCAGAAGCTGGATTATCTCCTACCAGAACGACTGCCAATCCAGGAACTCTTCCTTCCTCTTTTTGGTCTTTAATCTGACCCTTTAATTCTTCTCGAATATTTTTTGCAATCTGCTTTCCATCAATTACTTTGTCCATTTTTTTGCCTCCTAATTATATTTTATTAATTAAAATTAAAATTTTTAATTCTCGTTACTAAAATATCATTATAAACAAATCTTTTCAAGTTTAAATATATTCTGATAATAACAAAACTTTCAAAAAGCCTGCAAAATGCAGGCCTTTATCTTATACCTTTCCTAAAATCCCATTAATAAAAGACGTTGATTTATCTGAACCATATTCTTTTGCAAGTTCAACTGCCTCATTTATAGCAACTGCTTGAGGAATTTTAGGATTATATTTGATTTCAAAAATAGCTAACCTTAAAATATTTCTATCTACTCTAGCCATTCTGCTAACCTTCCAACCAATAGCATTTTCATTTATCAAACTATCAATCTTACTTAAGTTATGACAGATACCCTTTATTAAATCTTGATGATAATTATCTTCACTTTTAAATTCGGCAAAAAGGTTTAATGGTATTCCTAAGTCTTCTAACGTACAATTTTCTTTTAATTTTTCTTTAGAATCCAATGAATATAAATATTGTAAAGCTAATTCTCTTTCTTGATGTCGAGAAAGATATTTCATCTAAATACTCACCAACTAACAATTAATTTATTATTTGTTTAATAATTTATCTATTATTTCTACTATATCTTCATTTAAATCTTTTCTCTTACCAACTAGAAATCCAATTACTGTAAAAGTTGCTATAACTAAAGTTTTAAATATTCCTATTGTTAAAAATAATATAGCTAATGCCAGACCTATTAAAGCACCAGTAATTTCAGATTTATAATTAACTATAAACTGAATAAATAAGTTTTTTAAATCAGGTTTAAATTCAGAATCATCCATTAAATATTAACCCCCTTTACAGAGAGGCCTGTTATTTTAAAGTTATTCTTTACTATTAAAATCATCTAAAAAATCTTTAGCGTCAACTTTTTCTTCATCATTATCATTTTCATTATCATTTTTTATGTCGTCTTTATTTTCTAAATCAGTATCTTCTTTTATATTGACTTCACTTTTCTCTTTTTTAATTATATTCTTTTTAGACAATGAATCAACATTATCGATAAGAACTTTTATTTCAGCTAAATCTGTACCAACAGTCTTGTTTAATCTTTCTTTTATTGAGTTCTTTAAATTGGAACTAGCTTCAGGTATTGACAAATCACCTTTAACTGTAATCACCAGTTCAATATAAAGCCTATTCTGCCTGGCATCAAGTTTAATATCTTTTATATCAAACCCTTCCTGCTCTTTAGTCACATTTCTTACAATTTTATCGATTGCTTTTAATGAAATATTAATATTGCCATTTTCACCTGTCTGCAAGACAGTTGTATCATTGCTGCTTTTTAAAAGAGGATAAATAGCCAGTGCTGACAAAATAGTAATAACCAAAAAAACAAAACCTAAAATATAATTCTGATAAAGGTCCTGTTCAATCAAACTTATAAAAAGTTCTCCTGTTATTCCAAAACTGTAAATTGTTAATATTAATGAAACAAACATTAAAATAATTAGAAGAATTACGAGGACTAATTTATGAATTATTTTCATTTATCTCTTCCCCCTCATTTTCATCTTCACCAAAATCAATCTCTTCTTTAACTTCATTCTTAGAAAAGTTAACCCCCTGAACATGAATATTAACCTCTATTACGTGTAAATCTGTCATTGCTTCTATAGTTCTTTTAACTTTATCTTGTATCCTCCACGCTAAATCAGGAATTGAATACTCATACTCAAGAATTAAATAAAGTTCTAATTTAACATTCTTATTATCCTTTTCAATTTTTACCCCTCTTGATAGATCACTATTACCTAAGACATTAGCCAAACCACGAGCAATACCACCACTCATTGAATAAACGCCTTCAATTTCTGTTACCGTTAAACTGGCAATAATTTCAATAACATCATCTGCAATAGATATCTCTCCAATTTTTTCATTGGGCATATTATAACACCCCTTCTCTGATAATGCTTTATCTTCATTCTTTTATTTCTTTTAATAAAGCATTCTCCTTCTCATATTCTCCAACAATTATTGCCCCAACTAAATTCCCGGAATTATCTTCAAAAATTCGGCAATAAGTTTTTTCATCATCAACATCAATCCTGGAAATTATATTTTCGTTTTCTGATAAAACACCTATAGAAACAACATTAACATCAACAACCTTTAAAGTATGTGAGGGAACAAAGCCAGTAAATTCTGCATCTTTACCAATCATTACTTTCCCAGCAACTCTTCCTTCTTCCATTGAGGGAGCCCAGATACCATATATATTACCATTATATTCAGCTACATCTCCAGCTGCATAAACATCAGGAACATTTGTTGACATTTTATTATCAACAATAATTCCTCTATTTATTTCCAGTTCTGAATCTTCAACTATTCCTGTATTCGGATTAATTCCAGTAGAAAAGAGAACTAAATCAGCAGGAATTTCTGTGCCATCAGCCAATGTAACAAACTCAACATCTCTATCACCAGATATTTCTTCTACTCCTGCATCTAAATAAAAATTAAATCCATGTTTTTCTTCTAAGATTAATTTTAATTTATCCCCTGCAGCATTATCCAATTGTCGTTGCAAAAGATGGTCTGCTCTCTCTACAACTGTAACTTCAAGTCCAGCTTTAATCATATTATAAGCTGATTCAAGACCCAAAAGACCACCACCAATTACAACTGCCTGTTTACAACTTTCAATATGCTCATAAATCTCCCTTGCATCCTCACCATTTCTTAAAGCATAAACCCCACCTAAATCAACTCCATTTATTGGGGGAATAAAACTGCTAGCTCCTTGAGCCAGCAATAACTTATCATAAGAAAATTCCTTATTATCATCTGTAACTACATATTTTTCATTAAAATTAACATTAACTACTTTTTTACCTAAAAGTAGTTCTATATCATTTTTTTCAAACCATTCTCTATCATTAATAATTATATCCTCAACAGATATATCTCCTGAAAGACATTCAATCAATCTTGGCCTATAGTAAAATGGATCCTTCTCCTTACTAATAACAGTTATATCAACATCTTGATCCTTAACCTTATTAATTTCTTTAACAGCAGATATTCCAGCTACGCCTGATCCCACAACTATATATCTCATTTATTCCCTCCTTGATAAAGTCAAATAATTATGCCCGACTTAAATATTCACCAGAACGAGTATCAACTTTAATTACTGTTCCCTTTTCTATAAATAAAGGAACCTGTAATTTTAGACCTGTCTCCAGTTCAACTTCTTTAGTTCCACCAGAAACAGTATCACCTTTAACTGCTGGTGGCGCATAGGTTACCTCTAGTTCAACTGCAGTCGGTAAGTTTATATCTATAGGTCTTCCTTCATAAAAAGAGACTTCAATAGACATATTTTCTTTTAAATATTTAATCTTTTCACCTAATGTCTCTGTATTTAGATAAGTCTGTTCATAAGTTTTCTCATCCATAAATACATGCCTATCTCCATCTCTATAGAGATACTGCATGCTTTTTGTTTCAATATGAGCCTGTTTTATTTTTTCACCGGCCCTAAAAGTCTTATTCATAACATGACCATCAGTTAAACTTTTTAACTTAGTTCTAACAAAAGCACCACCTCTACCACTCTTGGAGTGCTCAAAATTAATGACCTGATAAATATCATCATCAAGCTCAATTGTTAAACCAGTTGAAAAATCATTGGTTGATATCATTATAAAATCACTCCTGTAAATTACTTTTTACAACTATATTCAATTATAACATCCTTATCAACTTATTTCCAAGAATTAATTAGATGATAGTCAATTCTTTATTGCTTTTATTTAATGATTTACAGCCATCCTCGGTAATTACTAAATCATCTTCAATTCTAACTCCGCCCCAATCAGGTAGATAAATACCAGGTTCATCTGTTACAATCATGCCTGGTTTTAAAACTGTTTCTGAAGTTTTGGATAATCTTGGTGCTTCATGAATTTCAATCCCCAGGCCATGTCCTAATCCATGACCAAAGTTATCACCATAACCTGCCTCTTCAATAATTTTTCTTGCAATCTGATCAGCCTCCTGACCAGTCATGCCAGCTTTGATTTTATCAATTACTTCAAGATGTGCTTTTAATACAATATTATAAATATCAACCTGCTTTTGATCAGGTTCTCCGACCACTATTGTTCTGGTCATATCGGAACAATATCCTTTATAATATGTTCCAAAATCAAGCGTTATAAAGTCACCAACCTCTATAAGCTTATCAGATGCTACACCGTGAGGTAATGCTGAACGTTTTCCTGAAGCAACAATAAAGTCAAAAGAAGGTCCTTCTCCACCTAATTTTCTTAAATAATATTCTAATTCAGCAGCAACTTCCCTTTCTTTCATACCAGGCTTTATATATGTAATAATTTTTTCAAAAGCTTTCTCTGTTATACTGATAGCATTCTTTATCGTCTCAATTTCCTGATCATCTTTAATAATTCTAAATTCATTAATTTCATCGCTTAAGGGAAAATATTCCTTCTCTGGATCGATATCTTTTAATTCCTGATACTGCTTATAACTTAGATCACCATCTTCAAAACCAACCCTGTTCAAATTATGGTCATTTAAAAATTTCAGTAAATTCTTATTCTTATTTTTACTAATTTCAATTATTTCAAAGCCTTCAGTCTGTTTATTAGCCTGACTTATGTAACGAAAATCTGTTATAAAGTAATTGTTAGAATCAGTTATTAAAATTATACCTGCTGTTCCTGTAAATCCAGAAAAATAAAAACGGTTTTCCTTTGAAGTTATCATTATAGCATCAAGTTCTTTCTCTTCTCTAAGATCTTTAAGTTTGCTTATTCTATTCAAGTTATTCCCCTCTTTCTATATTTAATAATTATTTATTATAGAATTTAATGCTAATTTATATCCTTCTTTGCCAAAGCCAATAATAACACCATCACAGGCAGAAGCTGTTAATAATTCCTGTCTAATTTCTTCTCTAGAAGTCACATTAGATAAGTGAACCTCAATTATCTGTTTATCAATTGAAAGCAAAGCATCCATTATAGCCAGGCTGGAATGACTATAAGCTCCAGGATTTATTATATAACCGGTTGTCTGATTATAATTTTCCTGTAATATATCAATAAATTCACCTTCAGAATTGGTCTGAAAAGACAATAATTCAAAACCATTCTCCCTGGCTATTTCTGTCATTGTTTTCTCTAATTCCTTAAGACTGGATTTACCATAATGCTTTTCATTTCTTCTCCCTAACCAATTTAAGTTAGGTCCATTTATCATAACTATTCTATTCAATTTTATCAACCTCATTTCTGAAATCATTTATTATCTCTCTAGCTATTTTTAATGGTTCCATATTCCCGTCTATTTCTATCCCAATCTGATAATACTCAAATCTATTTCTTAACATATTATTTAAATGATTAATTAACTCTGTTCTTTTGTTTTTATACTTTTTAATCAAAGGTCTATCATTATTTTCATAAAGACGATCAGCTAAGATTTCAGTTTTAACATTTAACCAGTATACTTTACTATTATTTCTTAAAATATTTCTATTTTTTTTAGATAAAATTACTCCTCCCCCAGTTGCAATAACTTGATTTTTAGAGTTATTCCCACTATATAATTCAGTTATTATTTCTTTTTCTAAATCCCTGAAATATTTTTCTCCATCACTCCTGAAAATATCATTGATTTCTCTGCCTGTCTTCTCAACTATTAAAGAATCAGTATCAAAAAACCTATAATTCATTTTTTCTGCTATTAATTTACCGACTGTTGATTTTCCAGAACCCATCATTCCAATTAATGTGACAGTCATCTATTTACCTCCATAAATACTATTTCTTGTTTTATTCTAATATTCCTGCTTTATAAGCCTGAAGATTTATTTTGAAACTAAATAAGGTGTAATTGCAAGAATTAATTGACCATTACTCTCCTCATAATACTTATTAGAAAATAACCAGCCAAGTAAAGGCAGCTTACTTAAAATATTATTATCTTTAATAATCTTTTGATGTCTAAATTGCTTAAGACCTGCTATATAATAGGTTTCTCCATGGTTTAACCTTATAATTGATGAAAGTTCTCTAGTATTTATTGTAGGGATATCATTATAATTACTAATAAAATTACTTATTTCGGGACTAATTTCTAAAGTAATCTCCTGATTATTGTTAACTTTAGCAATTACATCTAGAATAATTCCTGTATCAATATATTCATAACCACTAATATTATTATCACTATCATATTTAGGAACAGGAACCCTATCTCCTATATGAAGTCTTGAAGGTTCATTGACCAGAGTCAATAAACTCGGTGAAGCAATAGATTTTATTTCTCCAGCTTCTTCTGCATTATCTAAAAACTTAATCCAGTTTAAATCAAAATTAAAACCATTATTTAAATCATAGCTGAAAGAAATATTTAGATCTTCGGAAAAATTATCTCCTGTTCTTATATCATCACTGATCTCTAATACATTAAACTCTACTAAAACCTGTTCAGATTTAATGTCTATTTGTTCTATAATAGATTCGATCCTATTAACTTCATTTTTATTCCCGCTTATAATTATCTTGTTTTCTCCAAATGAATTAATTTTTGATTCAGGTAATATTAAAGATAACTTGGTTTCTGCTTCTATAGAATTAATATAATCCAAACAATAAACTTTGTCAATAATTTGATTATTGATTATATATTCATCGATAATTTTAATGATTTTTTCTACCTCGGAATTCTCACCTTTCAAATATAAAATCTTATCTATATCCAGCCAGTTATATTCTAAACTTTCTAGATTTGCAATAATATCTGTAATATTAAAATCAATACTGTCTGGAATATAAATTATTTCAGAAATATGATTAGTTTTTTGATTATTTCTACTTTGTATTATCAGGCTAATAAAATCATTTGCTTTATTTATATCAGCCAGTTGACCCCTTAAAATTAATTCTTGCATTAATTCATTATAACCCCATTTAATATCAGGATAATATCTGTCAAGTAAATCGCCCCATCTATTAGACCAATCCCCATTATATTCTAAAATTAAAGTTTCATCTTTAATATCTTTTTTACTCTGGGTGTCCACAGTTTCTTTTAATATATTAATATCTGTATTATTTCCGATATAATAAACCTCATCCAGTAATAAAAATGAATCTCCATTTGCCAGAACAAAATCCTCTAAAATATTTTTTTCATTAATATCATTAATTTGAACTGTGACCCTGCCTTCAACCCCCTCCATTATAAATATATCTAAGTTATTTGCTTTTGCAATTAAATAATAAATATCGTGAATATCAGTATCTATAAAGCTAATCTCACCTGTCTCATCAAAGGCCAGCGAATTATTATTAATAGTAAATACCATTAATATGATTAATAAAATTAATCCAGACTGATTTTTTGAAATTATATTTTTCATTTATCATTCTCCAATCTTATAAGTTTTAAAATTTTCATTTAAAAATAATCCGTTATTAAAAGAAACTTTATATTTAATATTATCAATCTTTTGTTCCTCATTTAGTTTAAAGAAGACAGATCTATTATTTATTTCAAATAAGAAAAATTCAATATCCTGGCTTCTAATAAAACCTTTAAACTTTATATGCCCAGGAAGTTCATTCAATATTAACCTTTCAGAATCTGATCCTTTATTGGAGTCTGACTGATATTGATAGTAATAATTATCTTCTGAAAGACCTGATTCGTATTCAGTTGTATTATCAGTATTAAAATTTAATAAACTAACTTTTTGCTCTTTTCTAATCCAATTATTCATATCCACATTAAATTTAAGATAAAACTTAAAAAAATTTTCTTCAGGCCAGATTTTTAGTTCTAAAATCTCAAAAGCCAGATTATATTTCTTTGTTAAAATATTAAGCAATCCATTTACTGAATATTTATCACCATAACCCTCTAAAAATCGATAATTTAGATCTTCACCGAGAATATTTTCAGTTGTAACAACTATATCTAAATTATTTAATTCATTGAGAAAATAATTATTCAGGTCCAGATCAATTGACTTCTCATAACCATTATCATTACTCAATTTAATTAAGTCCTTTAGTTCCCTTGCTTTAATGGAGTTCCTTGAATTATTATTAGTAAATTTTTCAATCTGTAATTTTATATCCCCTAACTGCTCCTTGCTATATATTAAGTTATAAATACTCAGACTTAAAACTAATAATAAAACCAGATTAATTATAATCATTTTATTTTTTTTGATAAAAAATAAATTTCTATTCACTGAATATCACCGGATTCCATTTGGAGTAAAAATGAGCTATTATGCAATGAACCTAGCCTATTAATATTAATATTTAAATTTAAACGACGAAATTCATTAATCCGATTATACAAAATCTGATAATCTTCAATCCTGATAAGTTCTCCCCTTACCTCCCAGGTATCATCAATAAAATGAATTGAATTTACATAAGCAATATCACCTATCAAATCTTCAATAATATTATGCCAGTTATTAATATTAAAATTAACCAGATTTTTATTTAACCAGTTAACTTCAAATAGATCATCTTCATTAAATATTATTTTATCCATATTATCTAACTGAATAAATGCTTCTTCCAGAGGCTTTTTAACAAAATAAAAACTAAATAAATTCAAAAATAAAATTAATACAATTAAGCAAATGAATATCTTCTTTTGATAATAATAATTTAAAATAAAATATTTATTTATTAAATTAATATCAGATCCCATACTATATCATTCCAAATCCAGGTAATAAGAATGGCGTTGCATTCAGGATATTACTCTTTGATAATGTTTCATCTTCAATTATTAGTTCTAAATTTTCTATTCTTTCTTTAATAAGATTATTGATATAAAGTAAATCATTGCTTTTATCCCAGAGTAAGATTTTTTTTAGAGGTTTTCTATTAAATTCTCTAATCATATAATTATCGGCCATTTCTATAATTTCATTGATATCAGGAAATTCTTCTAAATGTTTTTTAAACTTTCGAGAAAAATATAGATTATCACTATTCCCGGCAGTTAAATAAATTTCATTATTATATATTTCTAAAAACATAGCATCTCTTCCTTCAAGCAAATTATTCATAAGTCTCCAGATACTCTCCTGACGGACTGTAATTCTATTAATATTGCCTAAGGTATTATAGAAAATGTAATGATAACTTTCTATTAAGTTTTTATTTGCTAACACAATAAAAACTCTAATATTTTCATCATCTTTAGAAATGATTTTATAATCAAAGACAGTTTCATTGAAGCTATCATTAACGATTCTTTCCACTTCAACTTTCAAAGTTTCCTTCAAATCTGATTTGCTCTGTTTAGGCAATTTAAGGTTTTTATATTTAATGTCATCAGCACCTATAGTAAGCTCATAATAATCAGGTTTATACTTAATCTTTAATTTCATATTTACTATTGCTTCTATTAAATAACTGCTTTTTAATATCTGTCCATTTTTTAAGGAACCAGATTTAATTGGCTCATTAATAATTTCCTTTATATAATACCTATTATTTTTTATTTCTAACCCAATATAATTCAACTCAAAATCATTAATAACTATAAACCCTTTAAAGTTTTTAAAAATCAATATAATCACCCCTTATTCTATTGTAAAGTCTGTCTGTCCCCTGACTGGTTCTGTAAATTTTAATGTTTTAATACTACTTTCTCCATTATTAAATATTTCAATCCTTACAGAATTATTATTATTCAAGTTAAAAATTGTATTTACCAGATTCTTATCTTTGTAAATTTCAGCTAAATTTTCTGCCAGATAATAACTGGTAACATAATCAATCTCTTTAACAATATTATTATTTATTCCATTTAATATATCAGAATAAATTATTAAATAAATTACCGTAATTTGAAATATCAAGACCATAGTTATAATAATTATTAAAATTTTTATTATGATAAAGCCATCCTCATTGAAATCTTTCATGCTCAACCACCTTTAAATATTGACCTTTCCCTTATATATAATTTATTATTATGATCTTTATATGAAATTAATAAATAATAAAGACCATCTTCTTCTCTCAGTTCAAATCTTTCTGGACTACTCAGTAAACTATCAACCCTGGTGAAGATTATTTCTCCATCTAAATCTCTGGATTTTTCTCTTCTAAATCCTAATTCCTGACCATATAAACTATTATAGATTAAATATGAAGTCCACTTTTCATCATGACCTTTAATTTTTATTTCAGCTTCCCCAACCTGGATATCTCTACTTAAAGCTATATCCGTGGCAATCTTTTCAGATATAACTTCTAATTCAACTCCCCCAATCCCATCAATTATTTTATAATATAAACTTAAACTGGAATTAAATAATAAAGTCATTGATAAAAATATCAACAGGGCAATTGTTAAAGCCAGTAAAATCTCTATAAGCAGATATCCTTTATTATTTAAAATATTAACCACTCCTAAACTATCTAAAAAATAAATAAATTATCTGATTATCAGCATAATTAATACTTAAATTATATAAAATATAGCCCTCAAGAGAATATTCTCTGTTTAGATTGATTGTTATTTCCTCTTTGATTCTACGATCAATCTCGCATTTAAAATCATAAAAATCATTCTCAATTTCTAAAATAGAATAATTTTTATTTAAGTCAAAAAAAGCATTTGAACTATCAAGAAAATAGATAATTAACTCATTACCAATATTTAAACTATTTAAATAGAAGGTTTTATCCAGTTCAACCTCTTCTAATAAACTTACTAAATTTGAATTGACTGCTACAAATATAGTTAATAGTGTAAATAACAAAATTAGTGAAATTATAATTTCTAAGAAAACAAAACCATTGTTATTAAAACTCAAATCTAACTCTCCCCCTATTATTAACAATTAAAAATCCGTCACTCCTGTTATTTCTCCAGCCTACAGTCCTGGTGGTCGAACCCAGGTATTCAGAGAAAGATAAAATTATACTTTCACCGGCAGTCATTAAATTTAAATCACTATCAAGTAAATAATACCTTTTTTGAAAATCACCCTCCTTAATAACTATCTCGCTATCATTATCATCTAAATAATAAACTTTATAACTTGCAGGTAGCCCGGCTTCAAATTGAAGCCGAACCACCTTTTTATTCAATAATGCTTCCTGTCTGGCCAGTTGAATCAATAGATTACAGTAATATAATTGTTCTTCTAGATTTCCTTCTTCAAGATAGCTTATCATTGATATTCCGGAACCAATTACTATAACAATAATCAAAATTGATAAGATAATCTCCAGTAAACTCATTTATTCAACTGGTGGATCTGTCACATTTACTCTATTAATAGCTGTATTTAAATCACTGGTCTCATAATAATAACCATCAACATTCTCAGATTCCAAAGTATAATCTTTACCTTCATCTGACCCATAAATATAATTTACTTTACCATTAATATCTAATTCATCAAATTCAGTCTGATCTTTAGGATAGAGATAATCATTGTTCATATATTCCATTTCTAAAAGATTTTTTATGCCTGACATCTCCAGCTGGACAGCAGTAGCATCTGCCTGATCTCTAACCCCGGCCAGCCCGGGAATAGAGATACTGGTTAAGATCCCAATAACAACAAGAACTAATAACATTTCCACCAAAGTAAAACCCTGATTTGATTTAATAATATTCATTTAATCTCCTCCAAATTTTAAATTTGTAAAAACCCATTACCAAAGATAGACCAGATAGGACTCAGTAATAAATAAGCCAGTAGCCCAATCATGACTGTCAGTACAACTAATATAACCGGTTCAACTAATTGATTTATTCTATTAACATATTGAACCAGGCTATACCTGTAGATTTCTGCTGAAAATTCAAGACTTTCCACAATACCACCTGACCTTTCTCCTGCTAATAGAAGATTATAAATCCGGTCTTCAAATTTTAACCACCTCCTTATCGACTCAGTCAAGTTTTCACCTTTAGAGATATCCTGGCAGATATTGTCTATTCTCTTTTTGATTACAGGATGATCAGATACCTCTGAAGCTATTTTTATGGACTGACTAATCTCAATTCCTGATGAAATCTGAATAGCCAGACTCATAAAAAACCTATTTAAAGATAGCCAGTTAATAACCTTATTATAAATTGGAATCTTTAACTTAAAATATTTCAACAGGCTCATTTTTAAAAACAATATATAAGAAGATACCATTACTAATAAAACTAATAATATAATTAAAAAGAAATTTGCTTTTATAAAAACCCCAAATTCAATTAATAAATAAGTTATTCCGCTTACATTTAAATTTAAGGCATCATAAAGAACAGTAAATTCTGGTAATAGATATAGTACTATAAAGACCAGCAAAAAGAAAAATATAGTAACTATTATGACAGGGTAATATAATTTAGATTTAATCTGGTCTTTTTCTTCCTGTTCCCACCTGTAAAATTTATATAAATCTTCTAAAATTAACTCAAGCTTACCAGTTAAAACACCGGTAATAAATAGATTAATAAAAAAATCAGGTAAAATATTTTTATATCTTTTTATAGCAATTTCCGGCGATATACCTCTTTCTAAATCGTCAATTATCAGGGAGGTTACTCTATTAAATTTTGCTGGATAATAATTTGATTTGCTATATTTAATAGCATCAATAAGGGTATAACCACCTTTAAGATAAATATTCCAATTTTTAGCTATTTCTGAGATGTTCCCTGGATTATATCCCATTATAATACCCTGGCCATTTCAGATTTGCTAGTAATACTATTTGCAATTTCTTCTTTAAAATTATCCTTTAAAGTTTTAAAACCAGTTTTATAAGCAATATCTAGCAATTCTTTTTCACTTAACCCTTTGATAATCCCATCTTTAATTGATTGATCAATTCTTATAATCTCATGAATAGCCTTCCTGCCTTTAAACCCGGTCTGATAGCATTCTAAACAACCTTTCCCACCGCATGATAAACAGGTCTTTCTGATTAACCTTTGAGAAATAACGCCTCTGATAGTAGAGGCAACCAGATAAGCAGGGATCCCCATTTCAAGTAATCTGGTTATTGCCCCAATTGAACTATCAGCATGAACGGTACTAAGAACAAGATGTCCTGTAAGAGCAGCCCTGGTTGTCATAGCAGCAGTTTCATAATCTCTAACCTCTCCTACCATAATAATGTCAGGGTCCTGTCTTAATATTGCCCGTAAATATTCTGCAAAACTTTGACCTGCATTGGTATTAACATATATCTGATTAATTCCTGGAATTAATATTTCTACTGGGTCTTCTAGGGTGATAATATTTTTATCAGAATTACTTAATTCAGAAACTGTTGCAAGTAAAGTTGTACTCTTCCCACTACCTGTCGGACCAGTAAAAAGAATAATCCCACTGTTATGCCTAATCAAATTTAAATATAAATTTTTATTAAATGAATTGAATCCAATTTTGTTTAAGTCAAGATAATTTTTATTAGTTCTAATCCTTAAAACTGCTTTTTCACCTAAAACTGTGGGTACTATCGAAACTCTAATATCACTGCTATCAAGTAAACCTCCAATAATACAGCCCTCCTGAATCTTTTTCTTTAATGTAATATCCAGATTGGCCAGATATTTTATTCTAGAAATAATTGATTCTAACATTTCTTTATTATATTCTAGTTTTGTCTGCAAAAGGCCATCAATTCTATACCTTATTCTCCCCTGACAGCCAACTAACTCTAAATGAATATCGCTTGCATTCTCCTTTTTAGCTTCCTCTATTAAATTTTTAAGCTGATTTATAACCTGACTTCCTCCAAACATATTTATCAACTCCAGACTAACAAATTTTATTTTTAAAGGAATAGTTTTCTATTTCTACATAGATTGTAAAACTCCTGCATGATTTCCAAAATTTTTCTTTATTTTCAATAAAAATATCCTGACCGGGATTAAATTCCAGTCAGGATAGGGTATCTTTAATAATATTATTCTATTTTAAGAAAATATATAATCGGACAAGATTCGCTCTAGATTCAATTTAAATCCAGTTCAGGTACAGTCTGGCCTGGCCTGGTTTTGATTGAGTTTCAGCTCAATCATGTTTTAAGCTTAATTCAAAATATTACTTAGTCTAATCTATAGATATTTTTATATTAATATAACTAAAACTTTACACCAGTCCATCTCCAGAAATGCTCCGGCAATGCTCCGACTTTCCTCCGGGTATGCTCCGGGAATACTCCGGGATTGCTCCGGCTTTTCCTTATATTTTCTATAATTTAACCCTAATAAACCTTTTAAACCAATATTTATTAACTTTCATTAATTTTAATACTATAAATTCTCCTAAAATTATCTCAGCAATAATATTAAAATATGCCAGGCCAGTGCAAATAACAAAATTATTTACTTTAAAAGAAGCTACAAAATATATAGATTAAAGATCTATAGCAAACAACTTTTTTCTCTCTCTGTCATTAAACTCAGGAAACCAGATTTTATCAGCTTCTCTTGCCTGATATAATAGCATCTTTTTGCCATCAATATAATCTGAATTAACTTTTTCAGCTTTTACTTTCAACTTTGAATTAAAATCAGGATAACTTAAATCAAAAATAAAATTATCTGAGGAAATGCTTTTATAACCAGGAAATGCCTCATTACTCCAGCTTAAACCAGTTGTATCTATAATAATTTCAGAATCCATAACTGCTCTACTGATAGCTTTTTCATCCCATTCGATAATTTTAATCTTGGTACCAGCCGGTCTATAATTATCAAACTCATCAATTAGTTTTTCCGCCTTTGATTTAGTTCTATTTGAAATTCCAAGATTATCGAATCCTAAATCAAATAAAGCATATAAAACAGCCCTGGCAGCCCCGCCGGCACCTAATAATAAAGCTGAAGGAAATCTTTTTAAATTATCATATTTCTCCTTTAAAATCTCTTTTACAGCTAAGAAATCCGTATTATACCCTTTTAAACTACTGGCTTCAGTTACCTTGATTGTGTTAATTGCGCCAATCTCTTCAGCCGATTTTGTTAAGATGTCGACATTCTTAAAAGCCAGCTCTTTATAGGGATTGGTAATATTAATTCCTTTAAATGAAAAAACTGAAAGAGCCTTAAATGCCTGTAAAGTCTCTTCTTCATTTAATGAGAAAGCTTTATAGTAAGCTCTTTGATCCCGTTTCTGATAAACAGTATTATGAATATAGGGAGATAAACTTTTCTTGACATCACTACCAATTAAACCAAGAAAATCATTAATATTATACACCATAATTATATATCCTGAACCAGTGCATTTAACTGTTCATTATCTAATATATGAATTTTTCTTTCCTTAATTTTTATTACTCCCTCATCAATTAATTTATTTAAGGTCTTAGTCACAGTAACTCTGGAAACACCTAATAAATTTGCTATTTCCTGATGGGTTAAAATTATTTCAATCATTATACCTTCATCTACTTTCTGGCCAAAATCTTCAGCAAATCTAATCAATAAATTAGCCAGCCTGCCTTTTGCATCATGAAAAACTAAATCCCTAACCTGACTTGCTAATAATCTTGTCTTCTTTGATAAAGCCTCAATAATTTTTAATGCCAGTCTAGGCTGCTTCATTATTATCTCTTCTAAATCATTCCAGTCTAAAATCATAAGTCTGGCCTTTTCTAAAACTTCAGCTGTTAAAGGATGGGGATCATGATCAAATAATGATATTTCTCCAAAAATATCGCCGGCCTGCAGAATGGTCATTACTTTTTCCCGGCCTTCACTGGATAACATTGAAAGTTTAACCTGTCCATCTACTAAAAGGTAAAGCTTTTTTTCACTATCATTTTCAAAAAATATTATTTCCCCTCTACGATATTCTTTAAGATAACCATTCTGACAGATAGATTGAATCTCGTCACCATTTAATAAAGAAAAAACAGATAAATCTTTCAAACAATTTTTAGTAGGTTCCATTATTCCAACTCCTTTACATTGCTCTTTTTACAGTCATTACAATAACCATAAAATTTGATATAATGTTTAACCATATCAAAATCATACTCCCTGGCTAACCTCTCTTCAAATTCGGCTAAATCTTCATCATGAAACTCAATTATTTTATTACAATTCATACAGATTAAATGATGATGATGGTCATCATCAGAAACAAGTTCATAATGTTTATAATCACTTTCAAATTCAAGCATATGAGTAATATTTAAACTACAAAACAATTCTAAATTTCGGTAAATAGTTGCCAGTCCAACATCAGGATTTATCTTTTTAACCTCATTATATAAATCTTCTACAGAAAAGTGTCTATCTTTATTGTTAATCAAAACAGTTAAAATATCTTTTCTTTGAGAAGTTAACTTATAATTGTTTCTTGCAAGTTTATCATGATATTCTGCTAAAAGATTTTGCAAGTTTATCAACTCCTTTAAATATAAGTAAAAAAGTAATAAATAATAAGAATGTAAAAATTTTTAAAAAATAATGTTGACTATTATTAAAAAAAGTATTATAATATCAATTAAGAGATTTTTGTCGAATTGTGTTCTAAATATTTTAAACAGGAGGAATATTTAAATGAAATCAACTGGCATTGTCCGAAAAGTAGACGATTTGGGGCGAATGGTTATCCCCATTGAACTAAGAAAAACAATGAACATCGATAAAAAAGACCCTATGGAAATTTTTGTCGAAGAAGATAGGATCATATTAAAAAAATATGAACCAGCCTGTATCTTCTGTGGAAGTGCAAAAAAGACTTCTGATTTTGAAGGTAAAATTATTTGCCAAAGTTGTATAGATAAAATGAAAGACCAACTAACATAATTCAAGTTCTGTTTAAGCAGCACCTTTCCTGGTGCTGCTTAATTTTATCTTGCAAATACATGTCCACCAATATTCTTTACAACAGGTCTATTAGAAATCCAGGCTAAATTTGTAGCTTCAGCCGGGTTATAAAAGAAAATTGATTGATGGGTAGGGTCATACCCTAACAATGCAGCTTTAGCTGCATCAATCGCATTCTGATCTGGATATAAGTTAGCCTGACCATCTAAGAGGGAACTAAACTGACCCTGTTCCAGAATAACATCTCTGATATTATCTGGAAAATTTTCATCTTCAACCCGGTTTACAATTACTGAACCTACTGCTACCTTGCCATTGGCGGCTTCACCTCTTGCCTCAGCATAGATGATCCTTGCCAGTAACATAATCTCATCTCTCGATACATTTATTTTACTAGAAATATTTTCTGAATCAGGCAAATGGCCCAAAGTTTCCTGATTAACTTCTCCAGTCACTTCTATCCCAGTTTCTTCTTGAAACTTTCTAACAGCGCTTTCTGTATTAGATCCATATAAACCATCTATTCTCTCATTATAAAATCCAGCATCATGTAATAACCTCTGTAAAACAGCAACATCGCCACCCTGGTCTCCATTTCTTAATACCCTATCGCCTAAATGTAAGTTCTGTTCAGCCTGAATTTCTTCAGCTGCAACAGCTACAATTACAAAAAGCATTAAGGCAAGACCAAGTATTATCTTAAATTTATTCATATCAATCACTCCTTTTGCATTAAACTCCTATTCCTATCATAAAACAAAGCTTCAAACCAGCGGAATATACTGGTTAAGAAAAAATCTTTACTTTCTATTGGTTCAACAAGAATTGTCATAAAGCCTGCCAGATTACCGCCTAAAATATCTGTAAATATCTGATCTCCAATCATTACAATCTTTTCATTAGATAAATCCATACTCTGAATAGCCCTCTTAAAGGCAAAACCAAAAGGCTTAGCAGCATATCCATATGCAGGCTTATCAAAATAATTACTGACAAAATCCGCTCTTTCCGGAGTAGTATTAGAAACAAAGGTAACTCTAAAATCTTCATCAGCGACTTTATTAATCCAATCAGATATAACAGATTTTAATTCCTTGGAAGAATATGCCATCGTTGTATTATCAATATCTAGAATAATTCCCTTTATATTATAATCCTTTAATAAATTAAAATCTATATCACTGATACAATTAAAATGATAATCTGGTTGTAAATATCTTTTTATGAAAGAAAACATTATATCACCGCATTTAAAACTAATTTATATTATCATATTCATCTTCAATAATTTCTACTTTGAATTTTTCACCGAGATCTGATAAAACTTCTTTAACAATCTTTCTGGTTCCTGGAGTATAATCAAGAACTACCAGACCCTCCCTTTTATTATCTAAATTAAGCATTGCAATCCCTTCATATGATTTAAATACCATATCAACAAATACAATTTCTTCTGGAGGAATTAATACCTTCATCTCTAGTGTATCATTAATTTTCTTCATTTTCACGCCGCCTTATAATATAATTCTCACTTATTTCTTTTGAGACAGGTAGTTTAACAATGCTCTCTGGGTGATTTGCAACCTCTAACTCTTCTCCTTCATTAGAATAAATATCAGTAACCTTCTGTTTAAAAGAGTCTGCACCAGGGCCAAAAAACTCAACGATATCGCCAATATTAATCTTATTTTTAACCTGAACAATTGCCTGCCCTAATTCAGGCAAATAACCTTTCACAATTCCTAAATACTTATAATTTCTAATATATGAAGAAGATGTATAGTTCTGTCCAGCTGGGCCTGGCTGCCCTTCATAAAATCCTGTGGTATAGGGCCTGTGACTTATTTTGTTCAAATGATTTGCCAGCTCAGGGTCAGTCTGATATTTCTCTCCCTCATCAAGAATATTATCTAAAGCCTTCCTGTAAACCGAGGTAACAGTTGCCACATAATTTAAACTTTTCATTCTACCTTCAATTTTTAAGGAATCTACCCCTGCATTAATTATTGAAGGTAAATAATCAAATAAATTAAGGTCCTTAGAGTTCATTATATAACTGCCTCTATCACCATCATCATCTATTTCCCAGAGCTGTCCAGGCCTTTTATTTTCAACTAAATTATATTCCCAGCGGCATGGTTGGGCACAGTTTCCCCGGTTAGCATCTCTACCGGTCATATAATTACTTAACAAACAACGACCTGAATATGATATACACATCGCCCCGTGGACAAAGGTCTCAAGTTCTATATCAGTTTTATCCCTAATTTCTTTAATTTCAGCTACAGAAAGCTCTCTGGCCAGAATTAAACGCTCTAACCCATATTCCTCCCAGAATTTAGCAGAAGCCCAGTTAACAGTATTGGCCTGGGTACTTAAATGGATAGGAATATCAATTCCGGCCTCTCCAATCAGATAAAGAATACCTGGATCTGAAACAATTAAAGCATCAATATCAATACTATCTATATATTCCAGATAATCCTTTAACCTATCTAAATCACTATTATGGGCAATAATATTTAAAGTCAGATATACCTTTTTGCTTCTCTGATGTGCATAATTAATGGCAAGTTCCAGTTCTTCCTTTGTAAAATTATCGGCTTTAGCCCTTAAGCCAAAACTTTTTCCTGCACAATAAACTGCATCTGCGCCATAATCAATAGCTATTTTCAACTTCTCTAAATTACCTGCAGGAGCAAGTAATTCTGGAATTTTCATCTTAGTAACCTCCATATTAACGAAACTCTCGTAATCTTTTTAAATGCTCCTCATAAGTCCTGGTGAAAACATGACTGCCATCTGGTCTTGCAAAATAAAATAAATAATCTGTCTCCTCTGGCTCAAGAACTGCATTCAAAGCATCGTCACCTGGACTGGCAATTGGCCCTGGTGGTAAGCCCTTATTAAGATAGGTATTATATGGCGAGTCAATTTCTAAATGACCATAAAGAACCTGAGAAACTCTATTTTCTAAAACATACTGCACAGTTGCATCTAACTGTAATCTCATATTTTGATCCAATCTATTATAAATAACACCAGCAATTAATGGTTTTTCTTCTTTTAATTTTGCCTCTTTTTCAACTAGCGATGCTATTGTAACATACTGATTTATAGTGTAGGTGCCTTTATTATTTTCAAATTTATCAAGCCAGTAATTTTCGAATCTATTAATCATAGCATTTAAAATATCTACTTCTTCCATCTCATAAGATAAATTATAGGTATCAGGGAATAAAAACCCCTCCTGAGGCCATTCAACCTCCTGGCTGTCAGGAAAATAATCCCGAATTACTCTATCATCTTCTAAAGCTGCAATTAAATCCTCTTCGCTCAAATGGTCATATTCGGCCAGTCTCTTAATTATCTCATTTACAGTAAAACCCTCAGGTACTGTAACTCTATAACTGGCAGCCTGGCCTGAAACAAGACGATTAGCTATTTCAAACAGGTCTTCACCTTCTTTAAATTGATAGGTTCCAGACTGTAGACTTCCCTGATAATCATTAATTATAACATATATTTCAAATAACCTTGCTGATTTAATCCAGCCTTCACTTTCTAACTGTCTGGCAATAGCCCTCAAGGAACTACCAGATTCTATTACAAATAATTGAGATTCATCAGGATAAGTCGGTTCTGTAAGATAATCAAATCTAAAATACGCCCCGGCAATTAAAACTGCTAGAAATAATAATATGCCAGCTTTCTTCAAAATAAGTGCCTCCACTTCTTAATTAGTTGTTATTATTTATTGATTGGAATAATAATGCCTGGATGCAGCCTCAAACTCGCTATCATCTTCAATAACAACCAGGATATCCTTATCATTTTCTTTCTCCACTCTCATTAAGAGCGATTCTTCCTCAGCCTTTGATTCAGAGGAAGTTAAAATACAGTATTGATTTCCCTCAAATTCAAATTTATCCTGTAAATAAAATCTATACTCTCTATCATCTTCCTCTAAAACTAATTCTTTATTATCAGTATCATACCAATATGTTGCTACTTTATCGTTATTCGACATTTTAATTTCCTCCCTTTCTATTGGCAAGATAGGTTCTTAAAATAATAGAAGCTGCCAGTTTATCCCGTTTAGCTCTTCTTTTCTTGCGACTTAAATCTCCTGCCAGCATAACTTTTTCAACCTCGGCACTACTTAACCTCTCATCCTGCAAATATACCTTTATATCTAGGGCATCCTCTAATTCATCTGCTAAAACCCTACTTTTTTCAGCCCTTTCTCCCTCAGTCCCGTTCATATGGAGAGGTAAACCTATCACAACTTCAGTAATATCATTATCTTCAATAATTACTGCTAATTCATCTATTAAATCTTCCCTGGTCTCATTAATAATTGTTTTAAATGGTTGAGCAGTTATTCCAAGTCTATCACTTATTGCCAGCCCAACTCTCTTCTGGCCATAATCTATTGCTAATATTCGCAATGGCCTCCTCCTTTATTTAAATCTTAATTAAAGCATAACATCCTAATAATACATTATATCTTGTGCTTAAATATAATGCAAGTTTAGCAATTTCATAAATAAATATATAGAAAAGACCTGATCAGACAGTTTAGATTCTGATCAGGCTTATTTCTTAACTATTTCTATTAATGTAAGTTGAAATTAATTCTTCTAGAATATCATCTCTATCCACTGTTCTTATCATAGTTCTGGCATCTTTATAACTGGTAATATAGGCAGGATCTCCTGAAATCAGATAACCAACAATCTGATTCACCGGATTATACCCTCTCTCTTCAAGGGCATGATAGACCCTCTTTAAAATATAACCTGCTTCACTTACTTCTTCGCTGAGATCAAAATCAAATTTTACTGTCTGGTCATGATTATTATTCTTTTTAGTCATTTAATCACTTCCCTGCAAAATATTTTATTAATTATTGAGAAGCTACTAATTCTCTGGCTTTTTCCAGGGCTTCTTCAAGCTTACCAGGCTGACTTCCCCCGGCCTGAGCCATATCTGGGCGGCCTCCGCCACCCCCACCAGTAATTCTGGCAATCTCTCCAACAATATTCCCGGCATGAAAACCCTTTCCAACTAAATCTTTACTAATCTTGGCTACAAAAAAGACTTTATTTTCATTGCGATTGGCCAAAATTACAATACCTGAACCCAATTCATTTACTAACTCATCAGCAAGATTCCTGATTCCATCCTGATCAAGATCAATTTCCTTAATTATAGTTTTAATTCCATTAACCTCTTCTACCTCTTCTGATAAATCATCAGCTTTTGAATCAGCCAGCTGATCCTGCAGTGACTTTATTTCTTTTTCTAATTCTTTTTTAGAATTCTTAAGCTGTTCTATTTTCTCAACTATTTCTACCGGTCTCCCCTTTAATAAATCCGCTGCTTTATTAATAATATCTTCCTGTTTTTCAACATAATCAAGTGCTGCCAGTCCTGTAACAGCTTCAATTCTTCTAACTCCAGCAGCTATACTGCTTTCCTGATTAATTTTAAAGAGACCAATTTCACCGGTGGCTCCAACATGGGTACCGCCGCAAAGCTCCAGACTATAATCTCCTGATTTAACAACCCTGACATTTTCACCATATTTTTCGCCAAATAAGGCCTGAGCGCCCATCTGCTTTGCCTGCTCCAGTGAAGTTTCAAATGTTTCGACAGTTAAATTATCTACTATCTTACGATTAACCTCTCTCTCAATCTTTCTGACATCCTCATTGCTCAGCCCTTCAAAATGGGTAAAATCAAATCTCAATCTATCAGGAGTTACCAGGGAACCAGACTGACTGACATGTTCCCCTAATTGATTCATTAAAGCCTGATGGAGGAGATGAGTAGCTGTATGATTTCTGGCAGTTGAACTCCTGAGGTCTTTATCGACACTGGACTCAACCCTATCACCAACCTTTAACTCTCCAGCTTTTTGACTAACAATATGAATAATTAAACCGGCTCGCTCTTTTACATCCTTTACTTCAGAGGCAGCGTCATCGTTAATAGAGTTTATAATACCTTTATCCCCTATCTGGCCGCCGCTTTCTGCATAGAAAGGTGTCTTATCAAGAATTAACTCACCTTTTTGTCCTTTATTAATACTTGCAACCTCTTTGCCATCAACAATAATAGCTTCAATTTCAGCCTCTGTTTTAAGATTATGATAACCTATAAAATCTGTAGAACTATCTAATTTAGAGGCCAGCTCTTCATAAAGGTCATGTGAAGAAGCAAAACCTCCCTGATCTCTTGCTTTTCTGGCCCGTTCTCTCTGTTTAGCCATCTCTTCTTTAAAACCTTCTGTATCAACCTCTAAACCGGCCTCGGCCATGATATCTTCAGTTAAATCAAGGGGGAATCCATAGGTATCATATAATTTAAAAGCCTCTTTACCGGCCAGGACTTTTTCTCCCCTGGATTTTAATTCTCTTTTTATGTCCTCAACAATTTTCATTCCCTGATCTAAAGTCTGCAAAAAACTTTCTTCCTCTGATTTAATCACATGCTTTACATGATCAGATCTCTGACTTAATTCTGGATAACCCCCGGCCATTAATTCATTGACCTTATCAACAAATTCATAAAGAAATGGACCCTCCAGCCCTAGTTTCTGGCCATACCGGACAGCTCGCCTGACCAGTCTCCGCAAAACATAGCCTCTCCCTTCATTTGAGGGTAAAGCCCCATCAAAAATAGCAATAGAGACTCCCCTTACATGATCAGCTATAACCCTATGGGGCATCTTATCTTTCCAGTCACCTTTATATTTACGGCCTGTTTTTTCTTCAACCATTTTAATTAAAGGATAAATAGTATCTATCTCATAATTTGATTGTGTATTCTGTAAAACTGAAGCCGTTCTTTCTAAACCCATACCAGTATCAATATTTTTCTGAGGCAATTCAATATATTCGCCAGCTTCAGTATAATCATACTGGGTAAAGACTAAATTCCAGAGTTCTAAATAACGATCACCTTCGCCACCTAATACATCTTCAGGGCCGGTCCCAAACTCAGGACCTCGATCAATATGAATCTCTGAACAGGGGCCACAGGGGCCGGTGCCAATCTGCCAGAAATTATCTTTTTTCCCCATCCTAACAATCTTACTTTCTGGAAGACCAATCTGATCATGCCAGATATCAAAGGCCTCGTCATCATCTTTATAAATAGTAATGATCAGCCTTGCCTCTGGGAGTTCAAGAATCCTTGTAACATATTCCCAGGCCCAGGCAACAGCCTCTTCTTTAAAATAATCGCCAAATGAAAAGTTTCCTAACATCTCAAAAAATGTATGATGTCTGGCTGTCCGGCCAACATTTTCTATATCATTAGTTCTAATACATTTCTGGCTGGAAACCATTCTGGTAGAAGGGGGTTCCTTACTGCCATTAAAATAAGGTTTAAATGGCGCCATTCCTGCATTTATCCAGAGCAGAGTAGGATCATTTTTAGGAACTAAAGGCGCACTGTCTGCAACTTTATGTCCTTTTTTAGCAAAAAAATCAAGATAAGACTGTCTAATTTCATCAGTTAACATCTTATTTCCCCCTTCTGATTCGAGCATATCTTCTCTTACCTATCTGAATAACCATACCATCCTCTACTGGAACATCTATATTTATCTTTTCAATTTTTTCATCATCAATAGTTACAGCACCCTGTTTAATCATTCTTCTCGCCTGACTATTGCTATCAAGTAAATCAGTTGCCTCTATTAATTTAACGATCCAGAGCTTACCATCTTCTAGATCTTCTTCAGGAATTACAACCTCAGGCATATCTTCAGGCTGCTCTCCTTTAGAAAATACCCTGGTAAATTCTGCAGCTGCCTTTTCAGCTGCTTTCCTGTCATGAAATCTCTCAACAATCCAGGCTGCCAGTTCTTTCTTTAATCCCATAGGATTAACTGTCTCATCAGCTAATTCGGCTTTTATCTCTTCTAATCTATCAGGATCAACATCAGTAACCAGTTCAAAATATCTGCCGATTAACTCATCAGGTAGTGACATAACTTTGCCATACATTGTTACCGGGTCTTCTTCAATCCCGATATAATTATCCAGGCTTTTACTCATCTTCCGGTCACCATCAAGACCCTCAAGCAGCGGCAGCATCATAACCAGCTGAGGTTCCTGGCCATATTCCTTCTGTAAACGGCGGCCAACCAAAAGATTAAACCTCTGGTCTGTTCCTCCTAATTCTATATCTGCCTCTAAGGCTATAGAATCAAAACCCTGCATTAAGGGATAAAAGAATTCATGAATTGATATCGGTTTATTAGCTTCCATTCTTGTTGCAAAATCTTCTCTCTCAAGCATTCTGGCAACTGTATATTTAGAAGCCAGGTTGATAATATCCTCTAAGTCCAATTCTCCAAGCCAGCTACTATTAAAATGGAGTTTAGTCTTATTCTTATCGAGAACCTTCGAAAACTGCTCCTGATAAGTTTGAGCATTCTCTTCCACTTCTTTTCTGGTTAACTGATTTCTTGTCTCAGACTTACCGCTTGGGTCTCCAATCATCCCGGTAAAATCACCAATTATTAAATGGATTTCATGTCCGAGATCCTGAAACTGTTTCAACTTATTTAATACCACTGTATGGCCTAAATGGATATCTGGTGCTGAAGGGTCAAGGCCGAGCTTAACCTTCAATGGTCTATTTTCTTTCTCAGCTGCTTTTAATCTCTCCTCTAATTCTTCTTCAGTAATTAAATCTGCTACACCCTGGGTTAAAATTTCTAGCTGTTTTTTAATATTCATTAATATGTATCTGACTTCTAAGTCAGATAGCCACCTCCTTATATTCAACTAAATGTTTATTTTAAAATTTTTAATACATGGTATAATTATAACAGAATGATTTTTCACTAACAAGGGGTGTCAGCTGAACATATTTATGTTATAATAGATTTGATATAGGAGGTGGCTAGTTTGTCCGCAAAGAAAAATGAGCAGAAAAGCTCCAGAAAAAAAACAAGCAAAAAATATATTTTTGCTATTATTTTAATATTATTCTTTTTTATAACAGGTTTATTTTTAGGTGGTTTAACCTGGATAATTCAGGATACACCAGATATTTCTGATTATCGAGGTGGCAACCTATCAACAAGGATTTACAGTGACGAAGGCGATTTAATTAACAGTTTTTATCAAGAAAATCGTTTATATGTAAAACTAGAAGAAATCCCAGAAAGTCTACAAAATGCATTCTTAGCTATTGAAGATCGTAACTTTTATGACCATCATGGTATCGACCTGGTCGGTATCGGGAGAGCTTTAATTACCAATTTAATTGAAGGTAGAAGGGCCCAGGGTGGAAGTACCATAACTCAACAATTAGCAAGAAGTGCATTATTAAGTCAGGAAAAAACTTATTTCAGAAAATTACAGGAAGCTTATCTGGCGTTACAATTTGAAAGATTATATACCAAAGATGAAATTTTCGAAATGTACTTAAATGAAATATTTTTAGGTCACAGTGCTTATGGAGTTGAAGCTGCGTCCCAACAGTACTTTGGAAAATCCGTTTCAGAATTAGACCTAAATGAATCTGCTTTAATTGCCGGTTTAACAAGATCACCTAACTATTATTCTCCATACAATAATATGGATGAAGCAGTCAGGCGAAGAGGTATAGTTCTCAATAGAATGTATCAATTGGATTATTTAACTGAAGACCAGCGAAATTCAGCCCATGAATCTGAAATTAAATTAAATTCAGAGGGGCGAAAAATTGATGAGAGTGCTCCCTATTTTGTCCGTTATGTCAGAGATCAACTGATTAGAATGTTTGGAGCCCAGACTGTCTATGGAGGTGGGCTTGAAGTACATACAACTATTAATTTAGAGCAGCAGAAAAAAGCTGAAGAAAGTGTTCAGGAGGCCCTGGATGAAGGGGTTATTCCCTCTATAGATCGGGAAACAGAAATAGCCAATATTCAACCTCAATTTTCAACAATCTCAATCGAACCTGAGTCAGGTGAAATAAGGGCAATGATCGGCGGTCGAGGCGATGGTGAATTTAACCGGGCCACCCAGGCTGCCAGACAACCTGGTTCAGCTTTTAAACCCTTTGTTTATTCTGAAGCAATTTCACAGGGAAAATCTCCAGCTTCACTAATTGAAGATATACCAAGGCCTTCCTCAGATAACGGCACAACTTATGAAATCTGGCCAGTAAATTTCAATCATCAGTATCATGGACTGGTATCGCTAAGACAGGCTATATCGTCTTCATTAAATGTTGCAGCAGTTAATCTAATTGAAGAGGTGGGCGTTGAATCAACAATCAACACAGCCGAAGAAATGGGAATCTCAACTTTTTCTTCTTCAGATCATTATGAAGACCATCTTTCTTTAGCACTGGGAGGTTTAACCAAAGGTGTAACACCCTTAGAGCTAACCTCAGCCTATGGAATGTTTGCAAATAATGGCGTCTGGGTTCAACCCCATGCCATTAAAGAGGTTAAAGATAGAGATGGGAATGTATTATACGAGGCAAATCCAGAAAAAAGAGCTGTTTTGGATGAAGAAGATAACTATTTAATGCTGAGTATGCTCCAATCAGTAATTAAAGATGGCACTGGCTGGAGAGCCAATCTTGATCGGGAAGTTGGAGGAAAGACAGGAACAACGAACAATTATACTGATGCCTGGTTTATAGGCTTTATCCCAGAACTGGTAACAGGAGTCTGGATAGGAGAAGACAGCCCAAGGCCAATGAACTACCCAGATGTTGGAAGATTAAGTAGTGGTAATGCAGTTCAAGTCTGGAGAAAATTTATGGATAAAGCAATTGAAGATATTCCAGAAACAGATTTCGATAGACCTGAGAAGATAGTCTCTTTAGAGATAGATCCAATAACTGCTAGGCTGCCTAAAGGTAATAATCCCAGGGCTATAGAAGAAATTTTTAGAGAAGATAATACCCCTTCTGAAACCAGCGATTTTTCTGGAGAAACTAAAACTGTCAGAATTGATCGTTCAACCGGCCAATTAGCAACAGATAACTGCCCAGATGATAATATTGTTTCCAGACAATATTTAGTTGAAAGCGGAATAATGCTTGGTCCTGGAGATATTAGTTTCCAGCAGTCCAGTTCTCCTGGCGAAGGCAAAAAAGCAATATCTGGAAGATATCAACCCCGGGACGGCATGCCCTTGATTGAAATAGATTCTGAAACCGGAATTCCAAATCGTGATGATAATGACGATTTAGTTTTCGAAAAAGTTCCTGATGAATCTTGCAGTGAGCATGACGGGAACGCCCTTGATCAACCAGATGATGATGATTCTGAAGATAGAGATCAACTTTTCCCTATTGGTAACCAGGATGATCAAACAGAAGATGAACAAAATGATGATATAGATCTTGAGCCTGATTCTGAAGCAAGCGATGAACCAGAAGAAGATACAGATGATACAAATAATTCAGATGAGTCTGAAGGAGATAAAGAAAGAGAAGAACGAAGAAATACAATCGATAGTTTACTCGACAAATTACTACCTTCAGATGACTAAATAATAAGAGATACCTGCTGGTTACCCGACGGTTACCTGCCGGTATCTCTTTTAATATTTCACAAAGTTTTATCTGCCAATTTTAGCAATAGTTACTCCTAAACCTCCCTCTCCTTCTCCCCCGGTTCTAAAACTTTTTACATGGGGAGAATCTTCAAGTAATTCAGAAACAGCCTCTCTTAAAGCTCCGCTGCCTTTGCCATGAATAATTTCCACTTCAGTTAAGCCGGCCAGAAAGGCATCATCAAGATACTTATCAACTATCTGCTGGGCCTCCTCATATCTCTTACCCCTGATATCAAGGCTGTTGGAAACAGATTTGTTTTTCTTAACCTGATACTTTTTAAAGGTCCTTTTATTCTCTTCATCTTCATCATCAGGAGTCGGTGAAAGGTCTGACTGATCAACAGTTACCTGCATAATTCCGGCCTGAACAGTCGCCTCTTTTTTAGAATCATCTAATTCAATAATTTCACCGGTCTGAGCTAAACTATTAATCCTGACCTCTTCCCCAGGCTGAAAATCATAGCTAATCTCTCTCTCCTCACCATTATCTTCTTTGTCTTTGGTTTTAAATTTAGCTTCCATCCCTTTAATTTCCTGGTTAATCTCAGTCTCCAGCCTGTCAACCTCCGGCCGATTGGCAAAATCTTTATTCTTTAACTCTGATAATATTATTTTGGCCTTGGCCTGGGCCTGATGGAGTTCCCGTCTGGCCTGTTCCCTGGTCTCTTCTAATATTTTTTTCTTATCCTCTGCTAGTTTTTTCTTTTCTCTTTCTAATTCTTCTTTTTCTTTCTCTAATCTGGACTCCAGTTTTTCAAGCTCTAAGTTTTTTTCTTCATAATAACGTCTTTTGTCATTCAAATCAGCAATGATCTCCTCTACAACCAGCTCATCTTCATCTAAAAGGGTCCTGGCCTCCTTAATAATCTTATCAGGTAGTCCAAGCCTTAAAGCTATTTCAAAGGCATTACTGCCCCCAGGAACCCCCATTATCAATCGATAGGTTGGACTTAAACTTTCAAGGTCAAATTCAACAGAGGCATTTTCCACTCCCTCATTACTATAGGCATAACTTTTTAACTGACTGTAATGGGTAGTGGCCACTGTGACAGCATTTTTAGCCTTAAATTCATCTAAAAGGGCAATTCCTAAAGCGGCACCTTCCCTGGGGTCTGTACCTGCTCCTATTTCATCTAAGAGCACCAGCGAATCAGGGCCGGCTTCGGCTAAAAACATATTGATTTTATTCATATGGGAAGAAAAGGTACTTAAATTCTGTTCAATACTCTGTTCATCCCCAATATCAGCAAAGACAGAATCAAAAATAGAAATTCTGGTTCCATCATCTGCAGGAACTGGAATTCCGCTCCCGGCCAGTGATACAAACAATCCTAAGGTCTTTAAAGCTACAGTCTTACCTCCAGTATTTGGGCCAGTAATTAATAAGGTTCTAAATTTCCCGCCAACATGAATATCAATAGGAACAGCCTGATCACCTAATAAAGGATGTCTGCCCTGAACTATCTTAATATAACCAGACTTATTAACTGCCGGCACAGTCCCGGCATACTCATTTAAAAATCCGCCTCTGGCAAATATTTCATCTACTTTTACTAGAATACTAAAATTCCTCTTTAAAGGTCGATAAGAAGCAGCAATTTTTAAAGTCAACTGCCTTAAAATTCTCTGGATCTCCGCTTTTTCATCCTGCTGCAATTCCCGCAAATTATTATTTAGTTTTACAACTTCAACAGGTTCCATAAAGACTGTTAAACCGCTGGAAGACTGGTCATGGATAATGCCTGAAAATGTATTCTTATATTCCTGTTTAACTGGAACCACAAACCTATTTTCTCTTCTGGTAACAATCGTATCCTGAAGCATCTTCTGCCTGCCGGTATCCCTGATAATACTGTCTAATTTATTTCTTATCTGATTTTCAGTGCTGTCAATCTTATTTCTAATATTTTTCAATTTATTACTGGCAGTATCCTTTATTTCATTATTTTCATCAATAATTTTATTGATCTCATTTAATAACTCGCCCTGCCTTTCAAGATTTTCAGCATATTTTAGTAAGGGGCCATCAATAATTAAATTGTCTCCGGATTTAAATTTCTCCTCTAAATCCTTTAAATCCTTAAAATAACTTAATGTATTGCCAGTTGATCTAATCAATCTCTCAACTTTACTTATCTCGCTTATCTGCAGTACAATCTCTTTATTAGCCCTCGCTAAAATAGCAGGTATAGCTTCAGGACATAATAAAGGCGGCCGTCCTAACTCTTCTATTAAAGCAGCAGCCTGGCCGGCTTCTTTAAGCTTATACTGAACCTGATCCTTGTATTTAAAGGGAACCAGCGCTCTCACCTTATCTTTACCAGGATAAGTTCTGGCCTGTTCTGCTACCATCTCTTTTATCTTATTAAACTCCAAAACTTCTAAACTTGGACGATGCATTTATAAAGTCACCTCAGTAAATTCATACTTCTAATTATTTAAATAGTCAACTAACTGGTCAGAATTCATTGTATTTATGATATCAGCTTTTTCCAGCCAGCCCCTTCTGGCTACAGAAACTCCTAATTCCATATCCTTTAACTCCCTGGTATGGTGAGCATCAGTATTAATTGCCAGTTTAACTCCAGCCTCTTTGGCTTTCCTGGCATAATGATCATCTAAATCCAGTCTCGATGGCGAGGCATTTATCTCTAAAGCTGTTCCAGTCCTAGCAGCCTCTTTAATGATTTTATCCATATCAACAGGGTATGCCTCCCGTCTGCCTAAAAGCCTGCCCCTGGGATGGGCAATAATATCAACATTTGGATTCTCCATGGCAGTAATAATCCTCTGGTTAATCTCAGCCTCTGACTGGGTAAAACCACTGTGAATTGAACCGATAACCAGATCAAGCTCTGCAAGCACTTCATCATTGAAATCAAGACTATTATCACTTAAGATATCTACCTCAATTCCTGAAAGAATCTTAAAATCTGGATACTTTTTCTGAACTTCAGCTATCTCTTCTGCTTGTTCTTTTAAATCTTCAGCAGTTAAACCACTGGCAATTCTCAACGATTCAGAATGATCGGTAATTGCTATATATTGATAACCCCTATCTATCGCAGCTGCAACCATCTCTTCAATTGAACAGGCTCCATCGCTGTATTTTGTATGGAGATGCAATTCACCTTTAATATCTTTTAATTCCACTGATTCAGGCAGATTATTCTCTCTGGCAGCTTCAATTTCACCTTTATCCTCCCTTAATTCAGGAATTATATAGGACAAACCTAAAAATTCATAGATATCAGCTTCAGAATTTATCCCGGTAACCTTCTCCTCGGTCTCTCTGTCAAAAAGACCATATTCATTGGAAATATAACCGGCTTCTTTAGCAATCCTTCTGATTACAACGTTATGCTCTTTTGAACCGGTAAAATGCTGCTGGGCGAAGGGAAAACTCTCTTTTTCTAGCAACCTAAAATCAACCTTTATCCCATTTTCTAGCTGCAGAGTTATTTTAGTATCACCGGCTGATTCAACTTTTTCAACCTCAGAAAAGCCCTTAATATATTCTTTAAGTTCCTCCAATTTACCTTCTGCAGGAATTAAAATGATATCAATATCTTTAACAAGTTCTTTTCTCCTTCTTAAACTGCCGGCAAAGGTTAACTCCTCCCATAAATCAGCTGACTCCTTAAAATATGCTTCCAGCCTCCTGGCAATCTTATCAGCCCGACCGATAGTCATTAATCCCTGATAATTTTCATATTCTAAGAGAGCATCTAACAACTTATTTTCAGTCTTGGGACCAAATCCCTTTAAAGTCTGAACCTGATTTTCCTTTAATGCCATTTTCAAATCATCTATATTATTAATTTCAAGCTCATAATATAACTGATGAGCTCTTTTAGGACCAAGCCCAGGTATATTTAATAATTCAGAGATACCTGCCGGCAATTCCCTCTTTAATTCCTCTAATTGACTGGAACTGCCTGTTTCAAAAATCTCAGTAATAATCCCAGCAAGTCCATCACCAACTCCCTTTATCTCCTGCAATCTTTCTTCCTTAACGATATCTATTAACTTATCTGACTGACCAGTAATTGCTCTGGCAGCATTCTGATAAGCTCTTATTCTGAAGGGATTATCTCCTTTAATCTCCATTAAATCAGCAAGCTCATTTAACATTCCGGCAACTTCTTTAGCTGTTAAATCCTCCATAACCAACCTCCTAAATTTTAAATATCTATATGACTGCATAAGACGACCAGGCAACTGGCCGTCTTAATTTAAAATATCATTTATCGCTTCTTGAAAAATAGGCGTAAGATCAAGCAGCCAGAGAGCTAAGTATGAATTACTAACCATTGTTTCAACTTCAGGAATTGGGATCTGGTTTAAAATTACTACCAGAAAATAAACTAAAGCAATGCCTTTTAATCCACCAAACAAAATTCCCCCGGCTCGATCAGCTGGCTCTAAATATAACTTATCTAGCAATGCCTTAAAGGATTCTCCTAACAAATGAATAACAACATTTAAAACAATAAAAATAACTGCAAAACTGATAAACTGCAAAACTGTTGGTGATAGGTCCAGAAACCGCTCAAGAAAAGTTACAAAGTCCAGGTAAAAATAAACAGAAACATATACAGATACCAGGAGTCCTAAAATAGTGGCTGTCTGCCTTACAAAACCTTTTTTATAACCGGTAATTAAAAAGAATAATAATACTATCCCGATAATTATATCAAGTAGAGATAGAGCAGACAATTATCATTCAACCTCCTGTAATAATTCTAATAATTCATCATTATCCTGTCTCAATTGATTGATTTCTTCTTCCAGCTTTTCCTTTTCTTGAGCTAATCTATCCCTTTCCTTAACAACCTCATCTTTTTTCTGTTCAGCCTTATACTTTAAATCTGCAAGATTAATTAAGGTTAATGCATTCAACCTTCTCTTAGGAATATATGGATAGGCATTTTTGATATCAGAGCCTATCCGATTTATAATATCGCTTAACTCATAAATATATCCCTGGGGTTGATCAGTTGTAACAGTATGGGACTCACCTAAAACATTAATTTTAAACTTGTTTTTCTTGTCTTGAGCCATCTTTTTATCCCCCAATTAACTATTAGTTAGATATAATATTCATTATAAATCTATAAACTCCTGCAAAAAAGGCTTAATTACCCCTAATTTCTACATTAAATCTATTCTTTAATTCTTTAATAACCTTTTCAATCTCTCTGGCTACATCTTCTTCCTTAATTGTCTTATCTTTATCAAGATAGGTTAACTTTAAAGCCAGAGACTTTTTGCCTTCAGGTATCTGCCTGCCTTTATAATAATCAAACAACTCAACTTCTTCTAAAATTGCTCCTGAATTTATTTTAATAACTTCAATAATATCTCCAGCTGTAATCTCTTCTGGAACTATTAATGCCAGATCCCTTTCTGTAGATGGATACCTGGAAATCTCACCATGTCTGATTGAATCCCTTCCTGTAAGACTAAATAATTCTTCCAGATTAATTTCAACAACAGCTGTTCTTTCAGGCAGATCTTCCTCATTCTGAATATCTGGATGAATCTCACCTATCATCCCAAGTTCCTGCCCAGCTACCAGAATATTAGCAGCTCTGCCAGGATGAAAGATCTCATAAGCAGCTTTCTCAAAACTATAATTTTCAATCTTATAATAATCAAATAAATTTTCAAGAACTCCCTTTAAATAAAAGAAATCAGGAGCATCTAAATTCCAGCTTTCAACATCAGCACCCATACTTGCCATTGCCAGCATATTTTTTTCTCCTGGCTTTTCAGCACCACTATCAAAGAATACCTGACCAATTTCATGGACAGCCATTTTTTTAACCTGCTTACGAGAATTATTTGCTAAAACATTAATTAAACCAGGGATGAGGGTAGTCCTCAAATCAGCAAATGCTTCACTTAAAGGATTTTTTAATCGTAATGCTATTGCTTTATCTTCAGGGAGTAATTTCAAGAACTTATTATTACTCTCCCAGAGACTAAAAGTTTTAGCCTCGTCAAGGCCCTGGCCCTGAAGTAATTTCTTTAATGTAAGTTCTTTTTTCTGTTTTTCATTCCTCCCGCCAGAACCTTTACTGGCCGGTCTTGTATATGGAATATTATTATAGCCGTAAACTCTGGCAACTTCTTCGATTAAATCTGCCTGATATTCAACATCGGTTCTAAAAGATGGAACCACTACTTTTAAGTTATCAGTTGCAATCTCAACTGAAAAGCCCAGTGCTTCAAGCATATTTTTAATCTCTTCTTGATCAATATTAATTCCTAAATGGCCATTAACTTTTTTTGCATTTATGTTTAAAACTAACTCTTCTTCTGGAGACGGATATTCTTCATTAAGATTTCCTATGACTTCAGCTCCAGCATATTTCCCAAAAAGATAGGCAGCCCTGGCTGATACTTCTTCAATTGCTTTAATATCAACCTTTCTTTCAAATCTATGGGAAGATTCACTGGGTAGAGCAAATTTTCGAGCTGTTGTCCTGATATTAACAGGATCAAATGAGGCAGTCTCAAGTAAAATATTTTCTGTCTCAGCTGTAACTTCAGTCTCTTCACCACCCATAACTCCAGCAAGACCAATAGCTTTATCCTGATCTGCAATAACCAATACCTCTTCATCTAAGTCTCGTGTCTGCCCATCTAAAGTTATCAATTCTTCATCTTCAGAGGCTCTCCTAACAATTATCTTATCTCCGGAAACCTTATCAAAATCAAAGGCATGAAGGGGTTGATTATACTCAAGCATAACGAAATTAGTAATATCAACAACATTATTTATTGGCCTTATGCCAGCAGCCTTTAAATACCGCTGCATCCAGATTGGAGATGGCCCTATTTCAATACCTTTTATTAGTCTTACAGTATATCTACTGCAGAGGCTCTCATCCTCAATTTCTATTTCTACAGGCAATTCCTCTTCAGCCTCCAGCCTATACTCAGGATAATCAATTTCAAGTGGTTCATCTGCCAGGGCAGAAAGTTCTCTGGCTATGCCTAACATCCCCAGACATCTTGAATAATTAGGAGTTAAATCTAATTTATAGACATAATCATTTAACATATATTCATCAATAAAATCTGCTCCAATCGAAAAATCATCAGGCAATTCCATAATTCCAGGCTGTCTCTCTTCAGCAAGCTCAAGCTCATCTGCTGAACAGATCATGCCATTTGATTTAACGCCTCTTAGCCTGGCTGTACCTATTTCCATTCCCCCTGGTAAAGTTGTTCCAGGTAAAGCAACTGGAACCTTTAAGCCTTTTCTTACATTATCTGCTCCACAGACAATCTGATAAGTTTCATCATCTCCACAGTCTACCTGACAGACATGTAATTTATCAGCATTCTCATGCTCCTTCACATCAAGAACTTTACCAATAACTATATCTTCAAGACCTGCGCCTAAAAACTCTAGTTTTTCAACTTCCAGTCCTGCCATAGTTAATTTCTTTTCCAGTTCATATGGTGTATAAGGTAAATCTATATATGAATTTAACCAGTTATGTGATACCTGCATAATTTATACTCCCCCTTGCTAAATTAAAATTGTTTTAAGAAACGACGATCATTCTCAAATAATAACCTAATATCATTAATACCATATTTTAATAATGTTATCCGATCAATTCCCATTCCAAAAGCAAAACCACTATATTTTTCAGGGTCAATACCTGACATTCTCAAAACATTGGGATGAACCATACCAGAACCCATTATTTCCAGCCAGCCGGTCCATGAGCAGAGACTGCAGCCTTTACCCTGACAGACTATGCAGGAAACATCAACTTCTGCACTGGGCTCAGTAAAGGGAAAATAGCTAGGACGGAATCTAACTTCCTGCTCCCTGCCATAAATTTCTTCGACCATTGCCCTGATAGTACCTTTCAAATCACCAAAGGTAATGTTCTCATCTATAACCAGACCTTCTAATTGATGGAAAACAGGAGAATGGGAGGCATCTAATTCATCTGCCCTATAAACCCTTCCAGGGGCAATAATTCTAATTGGCGGTTCTGTATTTTCCATAGTCCTTACCTGAACCGGAGAGGTATGAGTCCTTAATAAAAAACTGTCATCAAAATATAAGGTATCCTGAAGATCTCTGGCTGGATGGTTTTCAGGTATATTTAAAGCTTCAAAATTATGATATTCATCTTCTAGCTCCGGACCTTCAGCAATCTCAAAACCCAATCCAATAAAGATATCTTCTAACTCTTCGGTCACAACTGAAAGGGGATGCCTGGCTCCCTGTTCAACAGCTCTTCCAGGCAGAGTAACATCTATTGTCTCTTCTGCCAGTTTTTTTGCTTTAGCTTCAGCTTCAAACTTCTCTTTCTTTTTTGTAATATCAACTTCAATCTTCTGTTTTAAAATATTAGCCTCTTTTCCTAATACAGGCCGTTTTTCTGCAGGAATACTTCCCATCTTATTAAATAAATCCTGAATCTCTCCCTTTTTACCTAAGTATTTAATTCTTAATTTCTCTAAAGCCTCTAAATCATTAGCCTGGGAATATTCCTCCTTAAATTCTTCTAAAATTCCCTTAATTGTTGCTTTCACATCCATTTATCTTCACCTCCGAATATATTTAAAACCTATTCCATAAAAAAAAGCCCCTGATAAAGGGACGAAGGTTCGCGGTACCACCCTAATTATCTGTTTGGTATAACAGATCTCTCAGATGATTTTTAACAGGTTAACTCCTGGGAAAACCTACTTGATTTCAGCCTCCAGCTCCAGAGTGAATTTAGTCGGATATTTTTAAACTGCTCTCAGTCTAAGACAGTTATTCCCTTAAAAAATATTGGCGACCACTTTCTCCTTCTCTGCTTTTAAAAGTATTTATTTTTAAAATACTTATTTATTAAATTATATCATAAGATAATTTGATTAACAACAGATATTAATATATAAAAAATTAAAAGTTCCGAACCATTTCAAATATTAAAATGGTTCCAGCCATAGCAGCATTTAATGAATCAATTTTTCCTCTGATAGGAATGGAAATGCTTTCATGTTTCAATTCGGTTAAATTATCTGAAATTCCTCTGGCTTCATTACCAATCACTAAAATATCATTTTCTTTAAAATCAAAATTATAATATATTTTATCTGCATCTGGTTCAGCCAAAACCAGTCTCCTGGTTGAGTCATTTAAGCTTTTTTTAAGCTCTTCTAATTCAATATTTTTAATCAACTCTAAATCAAAAATACCGCCCATTGAAGCTCTAATCACCTTAGGATTATAAATATCAACAGTTCCCTTTAAAGCTATAATTCCAGCAAAGCCAGCAGCTGAAGCAGATCTCATTAAAGTTCCAGCATTTCCAGGATCCTGAAGCCCGGCCAGCAATAATAGTGGTCCATTTGTTGTAATAAGGCTATCTAAATTACAAGCTTCTATTCCAGCAATTGCAATTATACCCTGACTATTTACAGTCTCAGAAATTTCAGCAAATAATTCAGGCTCCAGTAAATAAAAATCTAGATCTTTAGCAAATTTATCAATAAGCTTTTGAATATTATTAGCTTTATATACTTCTTTTGAGATGTAAAATTCCTTGATATTTCCTGCCATATTTATTGCTGCTTCAATAATCTGGCTGCCTTCTAAGATAAATTCCTGAAACTTATCCCTGTATTTTTTCTTCTTTAGTTTTCTAACTCTTTTAATATTCTGGTTTTGATTACTGCTTAACTCTATAAAATTACTTCTGTTCATTTTAAACTCCTTTCATCCTGCTCAGAGATGAATAAAGGCCTGGAGGGAAACCTCCAGACCTGATAATAAATCTTAATTAACCTGCTAACTGTTCCTGAGCTAATTCTACTAATTCAGCAAAACCATCTTTATCATTAACGGCCATGTCAGCAAGAATTTTACGGTCAATCTCAACATTCGCCTGTTTTAAACCATTTATAAAACGACTATATGAAAGACCATTCTGTCTGGCAGCTGCATTAATTCTTGTTATCCAGAGACGACGAAAATCTCTCTTCTTTCTTCTTCTATCTCTATAGGCATAATCAAGGGATTTCATAACAGCTTCATTGGCAGGACGGAAGAGTTTACTCCTGGAGCCAAAGAATCCCTTAGCATTTTTTAAGACTTTCTTTCTTCTTTTTCTAGCTTTACTTCCTCTTTTTACACGTGGCATCGATCATTCACTCCTTTCCATCTGAACAATTGTAATTATAACTTATTAAATTTATTCATAAGGTAATAAATGTTTATATTTCTTAGAATGGGCATCATCAACAATTACAGCTTTACTTAAATTTCTCTTTCTTTTAGCCTTCTTTTTAGTCTGTAAATGGCTATTAAAGGCTTTCTTTCTTTTTAATTTACCTTTACCAGTCTTCTTAACTCTCTTTTTAATACCTTTATGAGTCTTCATTTTAGGCATAATTAAACCCTCCTAATCTATATAATAATTACTTATCACTATCTGGTGTTAAAAACATCATCATATTACGGCCTTCCATCTTAGGCTTGCTTTCCACAGAACCTAAATCTTTAGTTCCTTCTATTAACCGCTCCATAAGTTCATGGCCAATTTCCTGATGCATCATTTCCCGGCCTCTAAATTTAAGTCTTACTTTAACTTTATCTTTGTTTTTTAAAAATCTTCTGGCCTGCTTTAACTTAACATCAAAATCATGATCATCAATTTTGACACCCATCTGAACCTCTTTGACATTCATTACATTCTGATTCTTCTTGGCTTCCTTCTCCTTTTTGGCCTGTTCATATTTATATTTTCCATAGTCCATAATACGACAGACTGGAGGATTAGCCTGAGGTGCAACCTCAACTAAATCCATACCTTTTTCTTCCGCAGCTCTCATAGCTTCATCAATGGATTTAATTCCTATCTGCTCACCCTCTTGATCAATCAACCTAACCTCTCGGGCTCTAATCTGCTGGTTAACCCGTAAATCTTCTACGATTTTATCCACCTCCTAGTATATTTAAAAACAAAAAGCGGGGATCCATTCCTGGACCGCCCGCAAATAAACATAATAAATACTACCTAATAATCCCTGAGAAAATATTCTTAACCCAGAGAAGAACCTAATCACAGTTCTAAATTAGTAGTTATTAACCAGTAATCCTATTACTGGTGAGAAGCAGGCGCTCCTACTTTATTGTCACTAAATCAAAGTATATCAGAGATTTTTATCCAAGTCAACAACAAATCCTGATTAATTTTTTTCTGCAATCTCTTGATTAATATTGTTAATAAATTCCTGAAGGTCAACCTGCCCCTGATCTCCTTCACGACGATCTCTGACAGAAACAGTCTTACTTTCTTCTTCTCTAGAACCTACAATTAACATATAGGGAACCTGCTCAACCTGGGCTTCACGAATCTTATAACCAACCTGTTCATCCCTCTTATCGATCTCAACTCTGATATCATACTTTTGAAGTTTCTCCTGGACCTTGTCAGCATAACCATTTTGGTCATCAGATACAGGTATGATTTTAGCCTGAACAGGTGCCAGCCAGGTTGGGAAAGCCCCGGCATATTTCTCAATTAACATTGCTAAAGTCCTCTCATAACAACCAATTGAAGTTCTATGAATAATATAAGGCCTTTGTTTCTCATTTTCACTATCTATATATGTCATATCAAATCTTTCAGGCAAACTGAAATCTATCTGGATTGTAATTATTGTATCTTCTTTACCATGAACATTCTTAAACTGAATATCTAATTTCGGTCCGTAAAAAGCAGCTTCTCCATCTGCGACTTCATATTCAAGATCCATTTTTTCTAAAATATTTTCCATTTTCTCCTGAGTATCATGCCAGGCCTCAGGATTATCTATATATTTTCCTCTATTATCAGGATCCCACCTGGAAAAACGATACCAGATATCATCTTCAATTCCAATTGTCTCCATAACATAATTAACTAAATCAACAACTCCTAAGAATTCTTCTTCAAGTTGTTCTGAAGTACAAATTAAATGACCTTCTGAAATAGTAAATTGCCTGACCCTAATCAATCCATGCATTTCACCAGAGGCTTCATTTCTAAAAAGGGTTGAAGTTTCAGCATATCTTATTGGAAGATCTCTATAACTTCTTAATTTTGAATTATAAATCATAAACTGAAATGGACAGGTCATTGGTCTCATCCCAAGAACCTCTTCACCCTTATCTTCATCACCAATTACAAACATATCATCCTTATAATGCTGCCAGTGGCCTGAAGTTTCATAGAGATCCTTTTTTGCCATATAAGGGGTTAAGGTTCTTTGATATCCTCTTCTTTCTTCTTCATCTTCAATAAATCTCTGTAAAATCTGAATAATTTTAGCTCCCTTTGGCTTTAATAAAGGTAATCCCTGACCAACCAAGTCTGAAGTCATAAATAAATCCAGTTTACGACCAAGCTTATTATGATCCCGCTTTTTCGCCTCTTCTCTCTGTTTTAGAAATTCTTCTAACTCTTTCTTATCAGCAAAAGCAGTCGCATAAACCCTCTGGAGCATCTCATTATCTTCATCTCCACGCCAATAGGCGCCTGCAACACTTAATAACTCAAAAGCCTCAACCATCCCAGTTCTGGGAAGATGGGGACCACGACAGAGATCAACGAAATCTCCCTGACGATAAAGGCTGATCATCTCGTCTTCTAATTCTCCAATCAATTCAACTTTATAAGGTTCATTTCTCTCTTTCATTAATTCAATGGCTTCAGCCTTAGGTAAAACAAACTTTCTAACCGGTAGATTCTCATCTACAATCTCCTGCATCTTCTCCTTAATGTCATCAAGGTCTTCTTTTGAAATAGACTCTTCTAGATCAAAATCATAATAAAAACCATCATCAATTGTAGGCCCAATTGCAATGCTTACATCATCATATAAATCTTTTACAGCCTGAGCCAGAATATGAGAAGCAGTATGTCTTAAAATATCAAGCCCCTCTTCTGAATCAATAGTTATTATGGCAAGTTCGACATCTTCATCAATCTCATAATAGGTATCGACTTTTTTACCATCAACAATCCCTGCCACTGCATCTCTGCCAAGCCTTTTCCCAATGTCATAAGCCACATCTTCAACAGTAACTTTTTCACCATATTCCATAATTGAACCATCAGGTAAGGTAATCTGAACCATTAATATCAACCTCCTCATAAATTTAACTAAATAAAAAAGCCCACCTCTAGAAAAAACTAGAGGTGGACGAAATATTCGCACACGGTTCCACTCTATTTTAGAGAATATATTTATTCTCCACTCTACTCATTATAACGGACGATAACCGGATTCTGTTAATCACAATTAATGCTTTCTCAGAATCAGCTCAAGGGTGGTCTTCAACTAATAATAAACTAAGTGCTTTCAGCCTCAGGCACCATTCTCTGATAAGTTTATTGATTAATTTACTATCCCTATCACAGCATTTATAATATTTAAGCTTGATATTTAATCCTTAAGAATATTATATTAAATCTAAATTTTAAAGTCAAGGATTTTAATGCTTAAAGTGTCGATATCCAGTAAAATACATTTTGATTCCATGCTCATCACAGGCTTTAATAACATCTTCATCCCTGATAGAACCACCTGGCTGAATAATCGATTTTATATTATTTTCAGCGGCAATCTCAATTGCATCTGGATATGGGAAGAACGCATCTGAAGCAAGCACGCCCCCAAACTGTCTGCCAGCTGCTTTTTTGCCAGCCAGTCTAACTGCATCAACCCTGCTCATCTGACCGGCACCAATTCCCACAATTGCCTCACCTCTGGCCAGAGCAATTGCATTAGACTTTACATGTTTGGCAGCCATAGTAGCCAAATATAATTCTTTAAGTTCTTTTTCTTTGATTTCTTTATCTTTATATGGGCCTGCCACCTGTTTCAAATCAGCAAGATCATCAACCCCAATATCTTTTTCCTGTAAAAGAAAACCACCGGATATGGAGTTTATTTCATAATCATTTTTATTAGCAGATTTCATATCAGTTAATTCCAAAAGCTTAATATCAGACCAGCGATCAATTAGAGCTTCTGCTGCCTCTTCAGTAAATGAAGGTGCCATAACTATCTCAATATATTTTCTGCCGCCAATCATCTCTCTGGCAACGCTACCTCCAACTTCCCGATTAAATGCAACAATACTACCATAGGCTGATTGAGGATCGCCAGCATAGGCCTTCCTGAAAGCTACAACTGGTGAATGGGCAATTGCCAGGCCACAGGGGTTAGTATGTTTGATAATAGCTGTTGCTGCCTCCCCTTTAAATTCTAAAATTAAATCAAGGGCTGCCTGACAATCATTTATATTATTATATGATAATTCACCGCCGTTTAATTGTTTAGCAGATAATAATGATGTCCCTGACAATAAATCTTTACTCCTATATACAGCAGCTTTCTGATGAGGATTCTCTCCATATTTGAGTTCCCGATCAAGTTCAGCTTTGATCTCAAAACTTTCTTTAAAGTTAACCCCAACCTCTGATTCTTGATTTAGGCTGTTAAAATAATTAAATATTGCCTGATCATAATCAGCAATATATTTAAAAGCTGCCCTGGCTAACTCGAATTTGTAATCTTTATCTATATTACCACTTTTGTATGTATCCATGAATTTTTGATATTGATCAGGGTCAGTTAATACCATTACATCCTGATAGTTTTTAGCTGCTGATCTAATTAAGGTTTGACCCCCAATATCTATCTCTTCTAAAATCCCGGCATGATCATCTGGGTCTTTTCCAGCTTTATCTTTAAAGGGATAGAGATTGCAAACAATAAGGTCAATCGGCTCAATCTTATTATCTTTAAGGTCTTCAAGATCTCTGTCATTATTTCTTCTGGCTAAAATCCCGGCCATTACTGCAGGGTGCAAAGTTTTAACCCGACCTCCTAGGAGTTCAGGATAACCAGTCAAATCTGTAATATCTGTAACCTCAACCCTGTTGTCTTTAAGCTGTCTGGCTGTTCCCCCTGTTGCAATTATTTCTACTCCCTTTTCAGTTAATTCCTGAGCTAATTCTAAAATACCTTCTTTATCTGCTACACTAAATAAAGCTCTCTTTAGCTTTGACACCTTACCACTTCCTTTCAATATTTAATCTATCTGACCAATTATTAACTATCTTTTCAGTTTGATCAACTGCGACCCCGGTATAATTAGCTGGATTTTCTAAAATTTTCTTTTCTTTCAGATTTAACCTGGCAAAATAACTTGAAAACTTCTCGTCTTTTTTAGCTAATTCTAACAACTTTTTACCAGTCTCTTCAGATTTTAAAGTTAATTTCCTGACAGCCTCATGGGCATCAGGATGACCCTCTCTAGCCAGCATAATATATAAGGGTTCAGCAACTATCATATCTTTATGGCTATCAAGGTTCCTCTTTAAATTATCATGATCAACAACTAATCTGGACATTACCTGGTTCAATCTCTTGATAGCTAAAAATAAATGGCTGATAATTTCCGGATAATATCTGGCTGAAGATGAATTGGTCAGATCCCTCTGATGTTCACAGAGTTGATCCATATAAACAGTGATTATCTTTGGAACTGTAACCTTCCAGGAGCTTTTAATATTTTCAAAATTAATTGGATTTCTTTTCTGGGGCATTGTCGATGAACCAACCTGGTCTTCAGAAAAAGCTTCCCCGGTTTCACTAATCTCCGATCTCTGTAAATGCCTGAAATCATCACTTAAATCAGCAATAACTCCAAAGGTTGAGACCACACCATGGATATAATCAGTAAGCTTTTCAGGTGGTATTATCTGAGTTGAATGTTCAGACCTTTTAAGCCCCAACTTATTCAACAATTCAGTCTCAAATCTTACTGGCTCATCAACAAGCAAAGAGAGAGAGTTATAAGCCCCAACAGCACCTGAGAATTGACCTGATAGTGAATCACTATATTTTTCAAGGCTTTCCAATCTATTACCAAGCCGACTGATAAAGCCTGCCATATAATAACCAAAAGTTACTGGAACAGCTGCCTGGCCGTGGGTTCTTCCAAGCTGGACAGTTTCTTTCTCTCTATCGGCAACTTCAATAATATTACTGATTAATCCTTTTAAAGCTGGTATTAAAACCTCTTCATTAAAAGCCTTATATCTCAAAATTGCAGCATTATCAACAATATCAAACGAAGTAGCACCAAGATGAATAAATTGCCTGTACTCCAAATCAACCTTTTTTCTAAGACAATTAACTAAAGCTCTGGTATTATGTTTAGTCTTTTCTTCTTCCCTATAAACATCATCGGCACTAATTAATTCAACTGCTTCTTCCATTTGATTGGCAGCTTCTTCAGGAGCTATCTTAAAATCAACCAGGGTTTTAATCAGGGCCAATTCCACTCTAGCTTCCCATTTAAACCTTGCCTCTTCAGAAAAGTATTGACTTAAAATTTGAAAATTATCTCCACGACTATACCTGTGATCAAGTGGACTTAAATTATCAAAAATATTTCTTTTTAATGACAAATCATTTCCTCCTCAGTCTTTATTTATAAAAATATCAAAAATAGAGTTGACAGATTTAAAAATTATGATATAATATTTATTGTATTGCCGAGGTGGCGGAATTGGCAGACGCGCAGCGTTGAGGGCGCTGTGGGCCCTAGGCCTGTGTGGGTTCGAATCCCACCCTCGGCACCATTTTTATCTGATTAATATGTAAAACCTGCCACTGGCAGGCTTTTTTTATTTGCAATAAAAATTAACAGAAGACCACAATCAAATTATACTCTTGTCCAGGTTTAATGTCAATTTATATTGTAATTTTTATAAAAATAAGATATAATTAATATTGTTGATTAATTCACTTGATTTTTAAAATTTGTAAGTAAAAGAAATTCAGGAGGTACACAATAATAATGTCAGATAACAAAAGTAATTCTTACGCATCAGGACCAGGTTCATCCAGATCAATTCGTCATTCCTTAGCATTAAGTGCAACTGAAAATGCTAAATTTATAATTTTATTATTATATGGTCTTATCTTAATCGGGACAGCTTTCTATTTTAATAGCCCTGCTGAACTTTTAAAAGGTATGAAATCAATATCTCTATCAGAAAGCACATTAATTTCTGATTACATGGTCTTAGGAAATATCGGTTCTGCCTTTTTGAATTCAGGTTTGTTAATGCTTATTTCACTTGCAATTGTCAAAAAAGCTCAGGTTAATATTAACGGCTCTATAATAGCCGCAGTCTTTACAGTTGCTGGTTTTGCCTTTTTTGGCAAAAATATTTTTAATATCTGGCCAATTGTTGGTGGGGTATATTTATATTCAATTTATAAAGAAGAACCCTTTAGCCGTTTTATTCTGGTAGCCCTATTTGGAACAGCGCTAGGCCCTCTGGTCAGCCTGGTAAGTTTCGGTTTTGGGTTCAGCACCATCAATGGTCTGGCTTTAGGGGCAATATTTGGTACCTTAGCCGGCTTTATTCTTCCGCCCCTGGCAAATCACATGGTTAAGTTCCATCAGGGTTATAATATCTACAATATTGGCTTTACAGCTGGTATGACCGGTTCGCTTTTTATGGCCGTATTTAGAGCGTTTAATCTGGAAGCTAAAAGTCAATTTCATTTTGCAGAAGGATTAAATGATCAACTGGGGATTTATCTCTTAGTTCTATTCATCTCAATGGTCATAGTTGGCCTTTTCTATAATAATTTATCTTTCAATGGTTTTCTAAAAATTACCAGACATAGTGGTAGATTAGTTTCAGATTTTATTAATGCTGATGGAATGGGAGTAACCTTTATAAACATGGGAACAATGGGCATTATTGCTCTCAGTTACATAGTTCTTGTCGGCGGCCAAATCAATGGTCCCATAATCGGCGGCATCTTCACAATTGTTGGCTTTGCAGCATTCGGAAAACATCCTGCTAATGTAATTCCTATCTTAATAGGGATCTTTCTTTCAACCCAAATCCAGGCAATTGAAGCAGCTTCTGCTGGAGCTTTATTGGCAGCCTTATTTGGAACAACTCTGGCCCCAATCGCCGGTCAGTACGGGATTAAAGCTGGATTACTGGCAGGATTTTTACACCTGGCTGTAGTTATGAATGTCGGGTATCTCCACGGAGGTATTAATCTTTACAATAATGGTTTTGCTGGCGGTCTTGTTGCTGCAATGTTGATTCCTATTTTCAATAATCTTAAACAATCTAACCCTGAAAGGAGTTAATCAATGCGTGAAACTAAGAAAGCAGTCAAAATTATTAGCGAATTAATGACTTATTTCTTTGACCAAAACGCAAAAGATATTGAAATTAAATTCCATTCAGATGATGTCGGGAAAGAAAAAGAGTATGAAATAATTATTGAAGGTTTTATTGAAAACATCTCAAATGAAGAATTAACTAAACTTAGAGAATCACTAAATACCAGTAGAGAAGCTCAAGTCGAAGAATATTACTGGGAACTTGCCGGTGAAGGTAATAATTCCAGAGAAATGAGCCTGGTTGGTATGTTAGTGGATAATTCAGTCGTTGAATACAAGGACAATTATTTAAAGATAACTCTCTGGCGCCAGGATTAATAATCAAACAATTTAAGACCAAAAGACTGGGTTAAAAACCCAGTCTTTTTATAATTAGTTTCTATTTTCCCTCGTATTCTCATTTAAAAAACTTTGGTATAAATACGGTAATCCTTCGGTCTGGCTTCGGTTTAATTACGGTTTAATTACGGTCCAGATCTAAAATTATTTAATCAAATCTATTCCTCAGTCTAAAAATCAAACTATATATACAGTATATCAAAATAATCTTTTTAATCAACAATTAACTAGTGCATTTATGAAATTATAATTTGCTTTTATCTATTGTAAACCTGGCAGTCTTTAGAGGATCAACAACCTGACAGATTTCGGCATCACCAATCAAACTCATAATTAGCCCAGCTTCGGTCATCTCAAGATCATAATTCTCAACTAAATAATTTGCCATCTTCTCTGTTGCCATCTCAACAGCTTCATCTAAAGTTTTTGCTGAAGCAACAGTTGAGATCAAATTATTTTTTTCGATAAAAGGTACTGGCAAATCTTTATTTTTTAAAACATTTACTTTAAGCTTTATCTTCCCACCAGCTTCAGCAGCACAGACAACTATCTCGCCATCTCCCATTAACGCATGCATATCACCTGCTGCCAAAAAAGCACCTTCTTTCTGAACCTTAAAATAAACAGAGGCTCCTGGCCCAAGTAATTTACAGTCCATATTACCCCCATGTTCACCTGGTGTGCCAGTTGAAATATCGAAACCTTCTTCTGGAGCCACTCCAATCACACCGACCATAGGTTCTAACTCAAATTTATATTTATCAGAGAATACAACCTTATTATCTTCAAGTGGCAAAATCTTTGTAACAGGTTTTTCAACTAAATGACCTAATACCCCTTCTTCAGGGGCGGCTATCATTACAGCCGGGCTATCAAGCTCTATAGAAATAATTTCAACCTTTAAAATATCCCCCTTTTTAGCTCCCTCAATAAAGACTGGCCCGGTAGCTGGATTTATATGTTCCCAGTTCATCTCAGCAATTGAATCATCTTCAGATTGTAATTGACCGGCAAAGCAGTCAAATGTGGTAATTGTAAAAATTTCATCTGGTTTCACAGATGCCACAGCTTTATTATTCTGATTAAATGAATAAATAACATCATTTCGAGTAATCGATTTTGACAATTTTATCACCCTCTATATTTTTATTTGGAATTGAAATTTGAAAAACTTAAAACCATAGTATATAATTTGTAACAGAATTATCAAGGGATTTAGGAGGGCTGAAATGAATAAAGAAATAATAATTGATAGTGCCTGCGATCTTCCAGAAAATATAAAACAGAATTACAGAGTCTTACCATTTAGAATCATTATTAATGATCAAGAATATAAAGACGGTAAAGAAATAGATATCAACCAGGTATATAAACATATTAGAAATAAAAATTATCCAAAAACAGCTCAGGTTAGCCCAATTGATTTCAAAAATACATTTACTGATCTGGCTAAAAAAAATAAAGATTGCCTGTATATTGCTTTTTCAGCTGCTATGTCAGGCAGTTATCAAACGGCTAAATTAATGGCTCAGGAAGTAAAAAGTGAATTCCCTAATTTTAACATAGAAATAATAGATTCTAAAGCAGGTTCCACTGCCCTTGGCTTACTTGTTACCTATGCTTCAGAGCTTTTAGAACAAAATTTATCAGTTAACAAAATAGCAGAACTTTTAAGACAAGAAAGAAATAATCTAGTTCATTTGTTTTCCCTGAAAAATTTAACGACTCTACAAAAAGGTGGCAGATTAAGTAAAGGCAAAGCTTTCATTGGAAATCTATTAAATATAAAGCCAATACTTGAAGTAATCGATGGAAAAATTGTATTAACTAAAAAAGCCAGAGGCAAACAAAAAATGTTAAATAAAATCATCACAGAAATGGCCAATAAGAGCCAGGATCTTGATAAACAGACAATTGGTATAAGCCATGCAGATGATCAAGAAATGGCCTTAGAGTTAAGAGATTTAATAAATAAAAAATACAACCCTAAGGATTTTATGATAAACCTGATTAGTCCAGTTTTAGGAGCACATCTTGGAATCGGCGGAATCGGTGTTTTCTTCTTTACCAAACCACCTAAGTTAATCTAAACTGGAGATGGCAGCACCTATAGCTGTTGAATACTCAGCTTTATCTGGAAAATAAAAATTCACTGAAAATAATTTTGTTTTCTTAAGCTTTTTTAAAACTTCCTGACCAATTAACATGCTGGATAATTTACCTGTAATTACTATATCCTCACAGTCTCTAACCTGAGCTGCAAAGACAGAGAGCATTCCAGCAGTTTGAAAGACAAGGTTAATTATTCCCAGGGCATAATCCGACCTTGAGGGTTTTTGATTTAATTTACCAAAATTAGATGCTGTTATATCAGGTTTTAAATCTCCTATTTGGTCTAATGAAATATCCTTAACCCTTAAGTCAACATTCTGAAGGCTACCAGCGTCAGCCATATCAACAATATCCTGATAATCAGAACTATTTAAGATCGCATTTCCTAGACCAACGATTGTACCTCCACCTACCCCTGTTCCACCTAAATGAGTAATAGCTCCATTATCATTAAAGACGATAGCCGTACCTGTGCCCATACTGACAATAACCGCTCTTTTTACCTTGGTTAAGTAAGCCCCTCCTGAGCCAATAGCCTCAAATTCAGGAATTTTTATTGTCTTAATCCCAAATAAATCTCTTTTAACATAGGAAGAACCTACCCCAGTAACAGCTATCTGTTTGATATCATTTAAATTAAGATTTTCTTTTTCTAAAAAACTACCTAAGGCACCTGTGGCAGATGTTAAAGGATCACTGGCCTCAACTGTTAAATGACCTACCATTTCCTCTTCTTTAAAACCAACTATATCTGTTGTACTCCCACCAATATCTATGCCTAATATCATTAAACCTTCCTCCTGATTCAATTGTTTTTTAAATAATCAATTACTTCTTTATAATCATCAAATAATGGGGCAGTAATTTTTATGGCCTCACTAGTTACAGGATGTTCAAACTCTATCTTATATGCATGAAGCATCTGCCTATTTACAGCAACAGGTAAATTAACTTTTCCACCATATTTATTATCACCTATGACAGGATGACCTAAAAATTCCAGATGAGCTCTTATCTGATGAGTTCTTCCTGTTAGTATTTCAATCTCAAGTTCTGAAAATCCCTTGTATTCAGAAATAATATTATATATTGAGACTGCTCTTTTACTATTATTTTTTACAACAGCCATCTTCTTTCTATCATTAGGATCCCTGCCAATTGGAGCTTTAATTTTAGCCCTGGAATGTTCAGGAACCCCTTTGACAATTGCTCTATAAAACTTATTTACATTTCTATTTTTAAATTGGGCAGATAAAATTTTATGTGACTCATCAGTCTTTGCTACTAAAATCGCCCCTGAGGTATCTTTATCAAGTCTATGAACAATTCCTGGCCTCTTTTTCCCGCCAATCCCTGATAAATTATTAAGTTGAAATAATAAGCCTTCTACTAAAGTTATTCCCTCATATGATGGCGCTGGATGAGCCGGAAGATTCGCCGGCTTATTTATAACTGCTAGATATTCATCCTCATATAAAATTTCTAAATTAAGATTAACAGGCTCTAGCTTCATCTTTTCCGGTTTAGGAACCTGAACTAAAATATCATCATTAAAACCGATTTCAAATGAATCTTTTTCAACAACCCTATCATTTACTGAAACTAATTGTTTTTTTATCAACTTCTGGATATAAGAACGGGAATAATTTAATTTACTTGCTAAAAATTTATCAATTCTTATATTAGCCCTGTCTGAAATCAAATTAATCTCTTTTTTCAATAATTTCACTCCTAAATCATAGTTCATCTGATTTAAAAATAAACAATATCAAACCCAAAACACCTAAAACAATATATGTATCTGCAAAATTGAATACAGGCCAAATTTGAAAATCAAAAAAATCAATTACATAACCATAAATGAATCTATCAATAATATTTCCAATAGCTCCAGCAAAAATAAAAACAAAGCAGAGATTGGTAATAAAATTTCTTGGAAATAGCTTAACTTTTAAATAAATTAATAGTAATATAATAAATACCTGTAAATACAAGATTAAATAAAGATTATCATTTAATATTCCAAAGGAAACCCCGGTATTTCTAACATAAGTTAAATGGAAGATTCCTTCAATTATAGGTTGACTTTCACCTATCAAAAAATTATTTTCAATATAAAATTTACTTCCCTGATCTAAAAATATCAATAAAAAGAAAAATATAGAACTTTTAATCATTTTCCTTTAAATCCTTGTATATTTCAAGAATTTTACTTGCATGATTCTTTGGTGCTTTTAAAATACCCCAGCCATGTTGAAACTGATAAATACCATCAAAACCATAATCATAATTACTAATAATTTCATATGGAATATCTTCTTTATCCAATTCAGATTTTATTAAACCAGCTTCAAATTCATCTTCAAGTTCTAAAACTTTAACAAATTTACTGTTTTCAGTACTCATTTAGTTATCTCCTTTAAATAAAATTTGAATCATAGTCCTTAAGGTAATAAAATAGTTCCATCAAAAATTTTGTGAGGAACTGCTTCAATTTTTTGATGATACAAATCTAATTTAACTTTATTATTTTTAAATGATTCCCTATCAAAATCTAAATAAATAAAATCATTGGCACCTAAAATTTCTATAGTTTTTTTATATAAAGAATTATCTTCTAAACCTTCAATATCAATATTCATTACCCCATCATTTCTATCATATATACTCCCCGACATTGGAAACAATAAAAAACTATAACTAGATTCTACAAAACTTTCATCACTAGCTAAATATTCAGCCAACCATTCTTTTCTCGAACCTAAATAATGCTTTTTTTGTGCCTGATAAAAAGTAAACATAAAAATTGTGTTTCCCTTATCCTGGATTCTTTTTTCAGCCAGATTTTTAATTAAGTTTTCTCTTAAAATATGTGCATCAGTATAATCTTGATTCCACATATCACGAATTTCAGTGCTTTTTATTTCAACTTCAATCATTTCTAATAATTTCTTATTCCAGTCTTCTCCCCAATTATCATTAAAATTAGATTCATTATTTGATAATAAATGTTTGAATTCATTTAAAACTTTAGTCCTGTCAGACGCTGAAATTACTCTATTTAATAGCCTATTAATCGTATCTCTTTCTGGTAATTTTTGCCTCATATATTGTAGAGAACTTATGAACTGATCTTCTTGAGAATTAAGATCTCCAGTTTTTACAGAAATCATATCATCTTTAGCTAAATTACTATTATATTCTTTAATTCTATCTAGTAAAAGTTTTTCTTCGGAAATTATTTCTTCAACAAATAGATCAGAATTTATTTCCCCTTTAACATAAGAGTTATAAATCCAACTATATGCATGTCTATTCCCTAAAATAACCTGGTTTATATTATTATTTTCATGTTGATAAATTATAAAGTCTGCTAAAAATTTTTGGTTTTCCTGATATCCATGGTATTGCCCTAATATTATAGATTCAGCTCCATTAATTTTCTCCAGCAAACTTTCAGGAAGTTCATCAACTGAAAAAACTTCAGCAGAATTTCTTATTTCATCATCACTTACCCTTGAACAACCAATAAAAAAAGTTAAAACTAAAACAAGAATAAGTAATAAAGCAGGTTTTTTAAATAATTTCATTATAATCACCTTAATATCTATATCATATGTAAATTTAATTTTTCTGAAAGTTCTCTTAAAATTCCCATTCCAACTACACTATTGCCTGAGTTATCTAAAGCTGGGCCAAATACAGCAATTCCATATCTATTTTTTACTGGAGCTATAATACCACCAGATACGCCACTCTTTGCAGGGATTCCAACTTCAATAGCAAAACTTCCTGATTTATCATACATACCACAGGTTAGCATTATTGACCTAACAAGTGATGCCACTCTTTCAGGTATAACCTTCTCCCCAGTAATTGGATCATAACCTTTATTTGCTAGTACTGAGGATGCTCTAGCAATATCACTGGTATTAACATTTAACGAACATTGTTTAAAGTATAAATCTAATATTTCTTCAACATCGCCATTTATGATTCTGTTATCTTTTAAAAAGTAGGCTAAAGAGCGATTTTTATCTGCAGTTAATCTTTCAGAGCTATAAACTTCCTCATTAAGACTAATTTTTTTATTCCCAGTTACTTTTCTGATAAAATTTAATAAAAAATCATAACTACTATTTGCTCTAAATTCTTTTATTAAAGAAGTAACTGAAATAGCACCTGCATTTATCATAGGGTTAAATGGTTTAGGATGACCAACCAATTTATTAATTGAATTAAACTCTTCACCAGTTGGCTCTACCCCAACTCTTTCAAAAACAACCTCTTCACCTAAATCCATTATGGCCAAAGCAAGAACTAGTGGTTTAGAAATGCTTTGAAGAGTAAATAAATAATTCCAATCACCTAGATGATAAGAGTCACCATTCATATCAAATATAACTATGGAGGCCAGGTCAGGCTTTACCTTTTTTAATGCCGGAATATAACTTGCTACTTTGCCTTTTTTATAGTTACCGGTCTTATTAATTAAAATTTGTTTTAGTAAACTCTTCAATTTAGCTTTGTTCATTTTTAGTTATTCAGCCTTGTTTCATCTAATTCTTCATTTCTTTCTTCTATAAAATCTTCCTCACTATTTTCCTGATAATTATCTATTTTTTGATTATCCTGGTCTTCATTATTATCTCCAGTAATAGATTCATCAGTTTCATAACCCTCATCTTTAATTTTTGATTTATCGCCTTCATTTTCATTTGATTTATCACTTAATACTTCCTGTTCAATTTCAATTTTTCTATTAAATTTTTCATCTTCAATAATTTCCATATAATTTTCTAATAAAGACCTAAATCTAATTTTGAATAATTCTCTTTTTTCTTTTAAATTCTCTAATTTGTTTATTTCTGACTGAACCTCATCTCTGGCTTTTTGCTTGATTTTTTCAGCCTCTAACTCTGCTTCTTTAATTATATTTTGAGCTTCCCTTTGAGCATGTCTGGTCTGATCCCTTACAGTCTCTTGAACACTCTCTAAGGTGCCTTCTAATTTATCCTGAATACTCTTATAACTTTCTAATTTTTCTTCTAAACGTTCTTTTTCATCTTCAAGAGAACTATAATCTTTTAATAATCTTTCATAAGCCAGGCCAACCTCATCTAAAAATTCATCAACTTCGTTAGAATTATAACCAAATGCTGACTTTTTAAATTCCTTATTATAAATATCCAAAGGAGAAAACTTCATATATCCAACCTCCTATTTATTAAGTTATTCTTTCTAATTTTAATTTGATTCTATCACGATTAGACATTCCTCTATTTTCAGCCACATATAATCTTCCTCTACCTTTAAAAGAAATTACATCTCCAATTTCTACTTCAGCAGAAACATTATTAATTTCTTTCCAGTTCAATTTAATCTTACCTGATGTAATATATTGAGAGCTCCTGCTACGAGATTCTCCAAATCCAGCACTGATTATTGCATCTAATCTCATAGATGCAACTGTAGCAAGGATTTCCTTCCTATTTTCAGGTTTAAATTTAATCTCTTTCCTATCAATTTCTTCTATCTTTACCGGGACTTCATTTACATTGCTTAAATTAAGTTCAATTTCATCTTTTATCTCTGAACCAACAATAACCTGGGCTAAGTTATCTAATAAAATTATATCTCCAATATAATCTCTTCGTACTCCTAAACCCAATAGAGCCCCGAGAAAATCTCTATGAGATACATTAACAAAATCAAAATTACCCTTAATTTTATAAACAGTTAAAGGAACTGTCTGATGGTCAGGAAATAAATACTCTGGGAAAATTAATACCCTTTGTCTCTCGGCCTTCTTATAACCACCATCATATTTATAATTTATTTCTGATATTTGTTCCAGTATCTTTTTAGTTATTTTTATTTGATAGGGGTTTAAAAATTTAGTTACTTCATTATTTTTTCGTTTTTTAACTAATTCTACTTTATCCAGTATTCTTTCCCCTAACTCTCTATCATCTTTATCCTTAAGAAAAGATAAAATATTTTCATTGTACTCCATTTTTATTGCCCCTTTATATTAAATCAAAGAATAAAACAGACTAATAACAATAGACCTTGCAATTCTTAATAAAAAGAAAGCAATTATTGGAGAAAAATCAATACCCATATTACTGGTAGGTAAAACCTGCCTGATTGGTCTTAAAATAGGTTCAGTAACCCCATATATAAAGTTGATTGCGCCTCTAAAACTTGAGTTATACTGAATCCCTCTACCAAACCAGGATAATAATACTCTAATTAAGATTAAAAAATATAATATATTAAAAAATGCATCTACTGTCCTAATTATTAGCAAAATTCCATACCTCCATCCCTTTAATCAGAAACAAATTCATTTTTAATAGCATTTTCAATTGCCCTTGCGTCAACATCAATTCCAGGTGGTGTAAAGATAAAAACACCAGTACCAATCTTTTGTGTATTACCATTAATAGCATAAACAGAACCACTCAAAAAATCAATGAATCTCCTGGCTAAAACTCTATCTCTCTCTTCTAAATTTAAAATTACTGCTTTTGATTCTTTTAAATCATCAACTATTTCCCTAACGTCATCAAATGACTCTGGATTATGAACTATCATCTGCATGTCTTTTGTTCTACTTAATTTTATTACTTTATTATCTTTAGAATTCTCCTTATTTAAAGTCTTTTCATTATTACCCAAATCTTCATCAAAATCATCTAAATTTTCTTCAGCAAATCCAAAAAACCCTAATAATCTTTTCCAGATACTTTCTTCTGTCATTTTTATCACCCGCTTTAATAGTATTATTCATACTCTCTTTCACCAAAAATTTCTCTTCCAATTCTAACAAAAGTAGCTCCCTCTTCAACAGCAATTTCATAATCATTAGTCATACCCATTGAAAGTTCAGTTAGATTATAACCCATAGAATTAATCCTGGCCTTCAATTCTTTTAATTCTCTAAAATAAGGCCTTGTTCTTTCTGGATCTTCAAAATGAGGCAGAATAGTCATTAATCCTTGAATTTCCAAATTATTAAGTTCCCATAAATCAGGAAATACATCTAAAAAATTATTTTTTGAAAACCCAAATTTGTTATCATCACCTGCAATATTAATTTGGACTAAAACTGGCATTATTCTATTATTTTTTTTAGCCCTTTTATTTATTTCTTTTGCCAACCTTAGGCTATCCAGGGAATGAATTATTTTACAATTATCTAATCTTGCCAGATACTTAACCTTATTTCTTTGTAAATGTCCAATAAAATGCCAGTCAAAGAGACCAGGATTTTTTTCTTCTTTATCCAGCAATTCCTGAACTCGACTTTCGCCAAAATTTAATATACCAGATTCTTTTAGTTTATTAATTTTACTTATACTTTGATTTTTGCTAACAGGAATTATTTTTATATTATTTGGATCTCTCCCTGATTTTTTTGCTGCTGATTCTATATTACTTTTAACTTTATTGTAATTATTTAATATATTATTATTAAAACCTTCATTTTTAAGATTAGACATTACTTAATCACCTCTACCATAATTCAAAACTTCTGGATTAATAATAACCTTATCTCCTAAAGTAAGACCTTCTACAACTGTTTCCTTAGAATTTCCACCAATCAAATTTAATGGTCTAAACTCAATAATTCCGCGACTATTTTGTACAAGAACACCTCGACCTTTACTTGTATTGAATATAGAATTTTTAGGTACAATTAAACCTCGATAAATATTACTAATCAATTCAAAATTAATAAACCTTCTATTTAGCCATTCATCTTTAAATCCATTAACTTCAACAAATAAAACAGTTTCATCTGAATTTGATGTTTTACCAGTTATATTAGCTTTAATCAAATTATTATTTGCCTTAGCCTCATCTAAAAAAACTGTTTCCCCAATACTATAATCATCTGCATTTGAAGAATTTATAATAAATATAAAGTATACTTTTTTATTATTAACTATTCTATAAACTGGTTCAGCCTCATCAATTTCTTTTCCATCAACTAAATGTTCATATTCCGCTTTTAAATTTTTAAAATCATTCACATCATATTGATCTAAATTAGTGAAATTAAATTCATCTTCTAAGCCATCAAACCCGTAACTAATTAAACCAGAATGATCTGCATAAAAAGTTTCTGCATTATCAGATCCATTAATTTCAATAATTTCCTGACCATATGCAGCTTTTTCCCCTTCTTTAAAGGTTAAATTAACCTTACCATGATTATTGCTATAAACAATTTCTTCATCCCTTATAATTACAGCCTCAGCTTCAATACTATCTGTAACCTCTCCATATAAAACAGTTTCAAATTTTGGCTGCTGATTATAATATGAATATATAAACCCAATAATAATAAACATCATTATCAAAATCAACCATTTTTTCTTGCCCAGCCCCATTAAGAATTACCCCTTACTTTATAAATATAAGCAAACATTCTACCGGCAGACTCACCATCACGTCGATAGGATTCAAATAATTTCTCTGAATTAAAAGTAGATAATTTACTTACATAAATATTCTCAGCAGGCAATCCTGAATCAATCAATAGACTTCTATTAGCTTCTTTTAGGTCAAACCTATATTTTTTGCTGTTTTTCTCAGATTCAAAAAAATTTAAGTTTATATTCCATTTATTCTTAAAACTCAAGAATACTTCGCTGCCTACTTGATAATTATTTTGATCAATCCCTGGACCTATAACAACTTTTATATTTTCAGGGTTAAGCTTATAATATCTAATCATTTCTTTTAATGTTTTACTTGCTAACTTCTTTAATGTTCCTCTCCAACCAGAATGAATAAGAGCAAATACATCTTTTTTAATATCTATAAAATAAATTGGAAGACAGTCTGCATGAACTGTTCTAATGACAGCATTTACATCTGTTGATATAACCCCATCTGCTTTTATAGTTAAGTCAGTAATATTTGACTTTATATCCTGCCAGTGATATATAATACTGCTATGAATTTGATTAGTTTTAATGGTTGTTTTTGACTCTCTAGTTATAAAATCCATAAGAAATTTATTATTTGTTTCTTTTAAAGAAAATATAAGCCTATAATTATTTATTTTCATCTCAAGATAATTTAAATTATCCAGGTTTTTTAGCTTGAATATAATGTCTCACTCTCCATTTACTCATCTTCTAATAATCTATCCAATTCCTTTTTAAAGGTTTCAACATCCTTAAATTGTCGATAAACAGAAGCAAAACGAACATAGGCTACCTGATCTAAATCTTTTAATTTTTTCATAACCAGTTTCCCTATTTCATCACTGGTTACTTCTTCATCCATTCTATTCTGTAATTCCTGTTTAACTTCAGAAACTAGTTGATTTAAACTTTCAGAGCTGATAGATCTTTTTTCACAGGCCTTATATAAACCAGCTAGAATTTTATCTTCTGCAAAAATTTCTCTAGTACCGTCTTTTTTTCTAACCATTAATGGTAATTTCTCATATCTCTCATAGGTGGTAAAGCGCTCATTACAATCCAGGCATTCTCTTCTTCGCCTTATAGTAGTATTATTTTCAGTTGTTCTTGAATCAATAACTCTACTATTTAAATTTGAACAAAATGGACATTTCATCTAACCACCCCAGAAATCTTATTAGCTATTTTTTCTTAAAAAAGCTGGAATGTCAAGTTCATCTTCTCCGCCAACAGGTTCTAAATCAATTTCATTACTACTAAAATCAGACTGTTGACTGCCTTGAGACTCTTTCCCAGCAGATTTAGCTCGATTAAAACCTGTTGCTATAACAGTGACCATTACATCTTCATCTAATTCTTGATCAATAACAGCTCCCAGGATTATATTAGCATCAGGGTCTGATACCTCTTTTACAATTTTGGCAGCTTCGTAAGCTTCATGAATTCCAAGATTATTGCCGCCAGTTATATTAATTAAGACACCCTGAGCCCCATCAACAGAAGCCTCTAATAGAGGTGAATCTATAGCATTACGAGCAGCTTCTTCTGCCCTATTTTCTCCTCTTGCTCTGCCAATCCCCATTAATGCTGAACCTGCATCAGTCATAATAGTTTTAACATCACCAAAATCAAGGTTAATAATTCCAGTAATTGTTATTAGATCTGAAATACCCTGGACACCCTGTCTCAAAACATCATCAGCTATCTTAAAGGCATCAACTAAACTAGTCTTTTTTTCCGCAACCTCTAAAAGTCTGTCATTGGGTATAATAATTAAAGTATCAACATTATCCTCTAATTCTTTAATTCCTTCTTCTGCATTTTGCATTCTTTTCGTACCTTCAACAGAAAATGGTTTGGTTACAACTCCAACTGTTAAAGCCCCCTGTTCTTTTGCAGCTTTAGCGACAATAGGAGCTGCTCCAGTTCCTGTGCCGCCACCCATACCAGCTGTAATAAATACCATATCACAGCCAGATACAGCATCTTCAATCTCTTCTTTACTTTCTTCCGCTGCCTCTCTTCCAACATCAGGATTAGCACCAGCACCTAAACCCCTGGTTAATTTTTCACCTATTCGGATTGTAACCCCGGCACTGGAAGACATTAAAACCTGGGCATCTGTATTAATTGCAATAAATTCAACACCTTCTAAGCCATCTTCAATCATTCTATTAACAGCATTATTTCCTCCACCACCAACACCTACAACTTTTATATTCGCAAATTTCTCCATTTCTGTTCCTATATCAAACACAAAACTAACCTCCTTTCAATTTGTAAAACGTTTAAAAGAAATCATCAAAAAATGTTTTTAATTTACTAAAAAAAGAATTAACTATTTCTTTGCTATTACGTCTATTATTCTTCTTTTTATTATTATATGACTTTCCATTATCTAAAGCATATAATATTAAACCAACTCCTGTGGAAAAAACCGGGGTTGGTATCTTCCCATCTTTATTAACATAAACAGGATTATCCACAACATCTGAAAACCCACTTATGTAATCTGGTTCCCCTAATCTAACTGGTAATCCAGTTATTTGAGAAGCTAAATTACAACTCCCCTCTAATAAAGATGCACCTCCTGTTATAACTAATCCTGCAGGAGTCATATCTTTTGTTCCAGTTTTATTAATCTCTCTATCTACCATTGAAAACATCTCTTCCATTCTAGGTTCAATTACCTGACAGAGATAATTCATAGGAACCTGCTGCTTTTCATTCCCACTTGCTTTTAAAACTTCTATTTTTTCATTTTCATTTACATCATCACAACTTGCTATCCCATGTAAAATTTTAATTTTCTCAGCTTCAGAAATCGGAGTTCTTAATCCAACAGCTATATCATTGCTAACGTGATTACCACCGACAGGCAGCACTGATGTATATTTAATATTTCCTTCGTGAAAAACAATAAAGTCTGTGGTTCCTCCACCAATATCGACAAGAGCTACCCCTAATTCTTTTTCATCTTTAGAAAGTACTGAATAACTAGATGCAAGTTGATCCAAAACCAGCTCATTAACTTCTAAACCAGCTTTCTCAACACTTTTAACCAGATTACTTATAGATGTTGTTGAACCTTTAACAATATGTGTTTCAACTTCTAGCCTGACTCCTGACATGCCCTGTGGCTGCTTGATTCCTTTAGTACCATCAATAATAAATTCTCTAGGAATAACATGAATTATTTTTTCTTCCTGAGAAAGAGGTATAACCCTGGCGGCCTCCATAACTCTTTCAATATCTGATTCTTTAACTTCCTTGTTACTTCCAGTGACAGCTACCACACCATGGCTATTAATAGAATTAATATGAGAGCCAGCTATACCTACATAAACTGAACCGACTTCAATTCCTGCCATTCTTTCAGCTTTATCAACGGCATTATAAATAGATTTAGAAGCCTTGTCAATATCTACCACTATCCCTTTCCTTAAACCATCTGATGGGGCAATTCCTAAACCTATAATCTCAATTTTATCATCCTGATTTACTTCAGCAATTAAAGCACAGATTTTTTTAGTACCGACATCTAAACCTGCAATTATTTTAGACTGTGACAAATCATCAACCTCCTTTCTCCTTCATATTACAATTCAACACTGGTTAGTGAAAATCCTTTTTTATAATTCAATCTTTAAGTGCTATTTTTTTATAACCGGTCTTTCTGGCGCGGTTATATCTACATATTCTATTTCTTCATCATCAAACATATTTTCATTCCAGGCCGATACTAAAACAATAAATTTATCTTCCAGGTTATCAGCTGAACCAATTCTTATATTATATCCTTCCTCCATAATTAAAGTTATACCTATAGGATCAAAATCCATTTCTTTAATATCTTTTCTTAATTCATCAGGCAAAATCTCAAGTTGTTCTAAAACTTTATTTTGTCTTGATGGAAGCACAATCTTATTTTTTGAAAAATAATAAGGAGTATCTTTAAATACTGGAAGATCATGCCTATTTTCATCTATATTTTCAGCAATTATTTTATTGAATTTATTAAAAATTATATAATCATCATTATTTTTTATTGCTGCAACTGGCCTATTATAGTTAACCTGAAGAATTATTTTATCAGGAAAGTTTCTTGAAGAATCAACACTTTCAATATATGGGTCATTTCTTAAAGCCTCTTTGATTTTATCAAGATTTACAATAAATATATTCTCTCCAAGAATGTTTTTATCAAGACTAAAATTATCCTGATCATATCCTTTAATTGTAACCTCGCTCACCTCAAAAAAGGGAGACCCCAAAAATATTCCAACACATAACGCCAGAACTATTACTATCGTTAGATATTTAATCATTATATTCACTTCTTAATATTTTCAAAAGTTCTTCTCCAATTTTATAGACATCACCTGCTCCAACTGTTAAAATTAAATCATTTTCTTCTATAAGTCCATTCAATTTTTTAATTGTTTCCCTTACCGAGCCTGTATATTGAATTTTCGAATCAGAATAATTAAAGTTTATATCTTCGACTAATTTTCTTGAATTTATATTTTTAATTTCAGATTGATTTGCGCTATATATATCAACTATATAAAAATATATTTCTTTATCATGGAGTATATTAACAAAATCATTCCATAAATCTCTGGTTCTTGTATATCTATGGGGTTGAAAGATAAGTCTAATATTGTTTGCTTTAATTTTTTTTGCTGAATTTATCACAGTCTCTATCTCACTGGGATGATGTGCATAATCATCAATTATTTTTATGCCATTTACTTGCCCCTTGTATTCAAACCTTCTTTTAACACCATTAAAATCAGATAAACCATTTATTATCTCCTGCCATTCCAGCCCAGCCTTTTTCGAAGCAGCAATCGCCGCCAGGGAGTTCAAAACATTATGCTTGCCTGTTAAATTAAGATTTACTAAATCAATATACTTATCTTTATAATAAAGTTTATAAGAAGTATTAAAGCCTTCCTCTTTAATTACCTCAGCTCTATATTTCCCATCAGATAAACCATATTTATCAATTTTTAGATCAGGCATTGAATTAATTCTTTTTTCAATTAAATTATTCTTTATTCCTTCATCTTCATAACACAATATAACACCATTTTGGGCAGTCTTCTTAATGAAATTAAACATTGTATCAAATAATTTTTCCTCTGCTCCATAAAAGTCAAGATGCTCCGCTTCTATATTAGTAATAATTGAGATTTCAGGATCAAAATATAACAGAGAACCATCACTTTCATCTGCTTCTGTAATAAAAAAGTCTCCAGAACCTATTTTATAATTACCTGAGATAGTATCTACATCCCCACCAATCATTATTGATGGATCCATCCCTGCTTTAACAAATATACTGGCTAGCATTCCAGTAACTGTAGTTTTACCATGACTTCCACTAACCGCTATCAACTTTTTATTACTAGCAATTTCAGCTAAAATCTCTGCTCTTTCATAAATTTTTATACCATTACTTCTGGCATATTTTAATTCAGGATTATTTTCTGGTATTGCACTGCTTTTTACGACAAAATCAGCAGAAATAACATTCTTTTCTTTATGTCCTATATTTATTGTTGCTCCTTTAGATTTAAGCTTATTAATCTTATTATTATTTTTAAGATCAGACCCAGAAACCTTTATATTATTATCTAATAAGAAATTAGCAATGGCACTCATTGATATTCCACCAATACCAATCAAATGAATATTTTTATTTTTAAATTTATTCATTTAAACCTTCTCCTTATGATAATTGCTATTTTTTTGTGCCATTTTGTATGTCAAATTATAAATTTTATTTAAAGCCTCAGGTTTCCCGATAGATTTACTGGTTTTACTCATCTTCGAAAGTATATAATCATTATTAAGTAAATCCTTTAACTTACTTAAAATTTCTTTGCTATTTAAAGAATTATCTTCATAAATTAAGGCAGCCCCTAACCTTTCTAAAACTTCTGCATTTTTATATTGATGATTATTAGTAGCATATGGATAAGGTATTAAAATGGCTGGTAATCCTAAAGCAGTTATTTCTGCTAAAGTAACTGCTCCTGCCCTGCTAATTATTAAATCAGCTGCTGCTAAGGGATATTCAATATTATTGATAAAAGGGGAAATAATCACTTTTTGATTTATATCTTTATATGAATCAATCTTAGTTTTAACTTTATTAAAATCATCAGCACCTGTTATATGAATAATAGTCAAATTATTTATTTTTATTAAATCATCATATATAGCAAGCATTAATTGATTAATGCTTGCTGCCCCCTGACTTCCTCCCATAACTAAAAGTACTTTTTTATTATTAGGTATCCCCAGATAATCTCTTGCTTCTTGTAAATTTACTTCTAAGAGCTTTTTTCTAACTGGGTTACCTGTTAAAACTAATTTTTCCTCTTTAGATTTAAAATAATCTGCTGATTCTTTGTAACTTAATGCAATTTTATCAACAAATCTGGCAGAAATCCTGTTTGCTAATCCAGGAACTGAATTCTGTTCATGAATAAGAGTCTTAATATTTAATAACCTTGCTGCTAAAATTGTTGCTCCAGAAACATATCCTCCTGTACCAACAACTATATCCGGGGCTTCTTTTTTTAAAATTTTTCGTGCCTTAATAACTGCATTAATATTTGAAACTATAGAAATAAATAAATCAACAGATAATTTTCTTGGTAGTGGCTTAACTGGAATACTATAAAAGCTAATCCCCTCTTTATTTGCTATTTTTTCTTCTAAACTATTTGCTCCACCAATATAGATAACATCATCATCTACTTCTAACCATTTTTTTGCTAATGCAATTGCTGGAAATACATGACCACCTGTGCCGCCACCTGCTAAAACTAACTTCATACCAATCTTCCTTCCAAATATATTAAAAACTCTGCCTGGATATATTTAATAAAACACCTACTGAAAATAAGGATATCAATAAAGAGGTGCCACCGTAACTAATAAATGGTAAAGTAATTCCAGTAACAGGAAGCATAGAGGTTACAGCTCCAATATTTATTAAAAATTGGATCATTATCATTGATGTTATGCCCACAGCAAGAAGAGTTCCAAAAAGATCTTTAGAATTCAATGCTATTAAAGCCCCTCTATAAGCAAAACCACCAAATAATATAATAACAAATATTGCCCCCAGTAATCCAAATTCTTCACCTAAAATTGCAAAAATAAAATCAGTTCCAGGCTCCGGCAGATACAAAAACTTTTGCCTGCTATTACCTGGGCCTACTCCAGTCAGTCCACCAGAGCCTAATGCAATTAAAGATTGAATTATATGATATCCAGAACCCCTTGGGTCTTTCCAGGGATCTAAAAAGGTTTTGACTCTATTAAATCTATAAGGAGCAGATGTAATATAATAAAACATAGTTAAAATGCCAGGAACAGATAGAAGAAATAAATGTTTTAATTTCATACCTCCAGCTATTAATATTATAATTGAAAAACCAATAATATTTACTGCTGTTCCCATATCCGGCTGTTTCATTATAAGATAAGTCGTAACAGCAATTACAACCAGAACCGGAAGAACACCCTTTTTAAAATCTTTAATTTTTGTTCTTTTCCGACTTATAAAACTTGATATATAGATAATTAAAGCTATTTTAACTACTTCAGAAGGTTGAAAATCAAATAAGCCTAAGGGTATCCACCTGGTTGCTCCACCGGCTTTCCTGCCAATCCCTGGCAGTAAAACAATAGTTAATAAAATAAAACTGAGCAGAAGAATTATTTTTGAATTGTTATAATAAATTTTATAATCAACTAGAGAGGTAACATACATCAAAAACAGACCAATAATAGCAAATATTATCTGTCTTTTAAAAAAATAATGAGCATTATCATACTGACTATAAGCTTTAACCCCACTTGCACTCATAATCATAATCAAACCCATTAATATTAATATGAGAGTAATAATTAAAAGAGGAAAGTCAAAATTCGATTTATTTCCCTCCATAATAACACCGCCTAGCTCAATTTATCTTCTACATAGAATTTGAATTTTTGTCCTCTAACTTTATAACTTTGAAACATATCCCAGCTTGGTGCCGCTGGTGATAAAAGAATAGTTAGTTTTTCATTAAACTTATTATTTAATATAAAATCATTTGTTAATTCAACTGCATTTTCTAAATCTTTAGCTCTAGTAAAGGACTGATAATTTTTGGCTTTAAATTTATTAGCAATTTTACCGGATATTTCTCCAATCAAAATTGTATAAATAGATTTTTCTAATACTTTATCAATTAAAAAATCATAATTTAAATTTCTATCCTGACCTCCCATGATTAAGACCAGTGGTTTTTCAAAAGCAGCTAATGCAGCACCGGTAGCATGTGGATTGGTAGCTTTTGAATCATTATATACTTGAAATTTATCCTTCTCTAAAACCAATTCTAATCTATGGTTTTCAGTTTTATAATTATATACAACATCTCTTATTATATCAGATGATACACCTAATTGATATGATATTAATGAAGCAAATGCAATATTTTCTAGATTATGACGACCTTTAAGGCTTATCTTATCTCTATTAAGTAACACTTTAGAGTCTTTATCATCTTGATAAGATACAATCAGATCATCATAATATACTCCTCTACTTATATTTTTATTATTACTTACAAATAAAATCTTAGCTTTTATCTCATCCTGCAAATCCAGGATTCTTTTATTATTATAATTTAATATAGCATAATTCTCTGAAGTTTGATTTTTAAATATACTTGCTTTTGAGTTAAAATAACTATCTTCAGAGATATGCCAGTCTAAATGGTCAGGGGAGTAATTAATAAATGCTGCAAAATGAGGCTGAAAATCTTTAATAAATCTCAGTTGAAAAGAACTTAATTCAATTACTATCACATCATCCTCATTAGCTGTCTCAACTATGCTAATTAATGGTTTACCAATGTTCCCGGCAACAATAACTCTTTCATCTAAACCCTTTTTTAAAATATCTCCTAAAATAGAAGTTGTGGTTGTCTTTCCATTAGTACCTGTAATAGCAATTAATTTATTAGTCTTAATTTTATTTGCCGCTAATTCTACTTCACTAATTAATGGTATTTTATTTAATATAGCTTCCTGGATAAATATATTATCTTCAGGAACTCCAGGACTAACAATAACAAGATCCGTCCCAATTAATTCTGACTTTTCAACACCTAATATAATGGTTTCAGGATTATCTTCTTTGATTTTAAGAATATCAGGCAATTTGCTCCAACTGGCATCATCAAATAATCTTATCTTATTTACTTTACCTAATAAATAATTAATCAGAGCTTTACCAGTTACTCCTCCCGAACCAATAATCGCCACATTAAGATTTTTCATATTATCTAAATTCACAAATCTACACCTTCTTAAAATATTTAATTAAATAAAGGAAGAGCAGCCATTATCCCTAGACCTGAAAACAAAATCTGTAAAATAATAAATCTAAAAGTGATTTTCACTTCAGGCCAGCCAGATAACTCAAAATGATGATGGAGAGGTGCCATTTTAAAAATTCTACTCCCATTTGTTATTTTATAATAAAAAACCTGGATGATCACTGAGATGGTTATCAATACAAAAACCCCACCAACAAATAATAAATAGAGTGAAGTTCCTGTTAATAAGGCAATAACAGCTAAAAAGCTCCCTAAATACAGTGAGCCTGTGTCGCCCATAAAAATTTGAGCAGGGTTGACATTATACCATAAAAACCCAAGGCAACTGGATATAGTAAATATAATCACTGAAATAATCTGGCTGTACCCTAAAAAATATAAAATAGGTATAAAGGCAAAACATGAAACAGTAAATAAGCCCCCAGCAAGGCCATCAAGACCATCACTTAAATTTACTGAATTACTTGTAGCTGGAATTAAAATTATAGAGAAAGGAATTACTAAATAACCTAAATTTATTTCTGTAGCAGTAAAGGGCAGGAACAATTGAGTTAAATTGTTATTAAATAAATAAATTCCAATAACTAAACCAATGATTAATTGGATTAAAAATTTAGCTTTAGCAGTTAAACCCAATGAAGTTGATTTTTTTATATTTAAAATATCATCAACAAAACCCAATAAACCATTTAAAATAACTGCTGCCAGCAAAATTTTTATATTTAAAGTCAATTCTAAAAATAATAAAATAGATACAATCACACTCAATAAGATAATTATTCCACCCATTGTCGGAATTCCTTCTTTTGAATAATGGCTTTTTGGACCTTCTTTTCTTATATTTTGACCAAGACTATAACTATTCAGGGTTTTTATAAATACTGGTATAGTCAGGCTCGTTAATATAAATGGAAAGATAAATTTTAGATTATGAATCATCTCAGCCACCATACTCCATTAATAAATCTACAATTTCTTCCATTTCAAGGGCCCGGGAACCTTTAACTAAAATTGCATCACCGGATTTCATGATTTTATTGATAAATGAAGCAGCATCTTCATTGCCCTTATAGACATAAATATTCTGTTCTGCCATTCCAGCTTCAGAGGCACCTTCAGCAATAATCTCTCCCATTCTACCTACACCAATTAATACATCGACACCGTTTTTAAATAAATACTTTCCAATCTCTCTATGTGCTGCATTTTCTATTCTCCCTAATTCAAGCATAGCCCCTAAGACAGCTATTTTTCTACTGCTATCAATATTTATTAAAGAATCTATTCCTGCTTTCATAGAAAGAGGATTGGCATTATAAGAATCATTAATAATTTTTATCCCATCGATTCTTCTGATTTCCTGACGCAACTCTGTTACTTCAATATCTTTTAATCCATTTTCAATAGAACTCCAGCTTATATTTAATATTCTTGCTGCAGCAATAGCTGCTAAAGCATTATAAATATTATGCTCACCTGCCCGGTCCATTTCTAAAATATAACTATTACCTTTCTCATGAACTCTAAATCTTGACTCTTCTCCGTTTTTAATATATTCTATCTGGTCAGCATAATAATCAGCATTTTCATCTTTTAAACTAATGGTTAATTTGTTTAGATCTTTAAATTTATTTACCATCTCTCTAATATATTCATCATCATAATTCAAAACAGCTTTTCCACCCAAAGTTAAGCCTGTTAACAATTCCTCTTTGGCACTGGCAACATTTTCTATTGTTTTAAGATTTTCTAAATGGGCCGGCCCTATATTTGTTATAACACCGATTTCAGGGTTTGCGATCTCAGTAAGTCTTGAAATATCACCTTTATGCCTCATTGCCATTTCTAAAATTGCAACATCTTCATTACCCTCTAATTCAAGAATTGACAGGGGCAGTCCATACTCATTATTAAAATTACCCTGACTCTTTAAAACCCTTTTTTCTTCACTAATTATACTGGCCATTATATCTTTAGTGGTTGTTTTTCCGGCACTCCCGGTAATTCCAATGACCTTTAACCTGGTAATTTTTTTTCTAACAAAAGAAGCTAAGTCCTGTAATGCTATTGTGGTATCTCTAACTAAAATAATAGCTATTCCAGAATATGGTTTTATAGATCTAGAAGTAATAATTACTTTTGCTCCATTTTCAATAGCTTCAGGAATAAAATTATGCCCATCATTATTGTCCCCAATTATTGCGAAAAATAAATCCCCAGGTTTAACTCTCCTGCTATCAATTGTCAGATTATTTACAGCATGGTCCGGGTTCCCCTGAAGAATCTTACCATCCACAGCTTCAACTATCTCTTTTAATTTAAGTGAGAGCATTATTTCCCTCCACTCCTTTGCTCTAATGCTTGATATGCAATTTCTCTGTCGTCAAAATCAATAACCTTATCAGCAAACTCCTGATATGTTTCATGACCTTTTCCAAATATTATAATAATATCATTTTCTTCTGCCCTCATTATTGCAGAATTTATTGCTCTGGCTCTATCTGTTTCTTTCTCATATTTTGCCCCTGGATATTTTTTTATGATACCTTCCTCGATATCCTGGATTATTTTATCTGGAACTTCTGACCTAGGATTATCTGAAGTCAAAATTATTTTATCAGCTAATTCATAACCGATTATCCCCATTTCTGGCCGTTTTTCTTTATCTCTATCTCCACCACAACCAAAAACAGCAGTAATTTTATTATTTTTAAATTCATTAATAGAATTTAATACATTTTTAATACCGGCAGGGGTATGAGCATAATCAACTAAGACAGTAATATCAGCATCATTATCTATATACTCAAATCTTCCAGGAACTCCATCAAAATTTCTTACAGCCTCAACTAATGAATTAATTCCGATATTATATCCCAACATAACTGCCGAAGCTGAAATGGCATTATAGACATTAAACTTGCCAGACATATTAAGGATAAATTTTTCATTCTTCAACTCATATTCAACTTTATTTTGATATAATTCAATCTTTTCTGCCTTATAATCTGACTCCTGATTAATTGAATAACTAAACTTATTAATATCCTTTATATTTTCAAATTTATTTCTTAATCTCTCATCATCATTATTATAATAAACCTTCCCATCTGATTCTAAATAATTCAGCAACTTTAATTTAGCACTTAAATAATCTTCGAAACTTTCATGAAAGTCTAAGTGGTCTCTGCTGATATTTGTAAAAATAACTGATGAGAAGATTAAACCCTGAACCCTATTTAATGCAAGGGCATGGGATGAAACCTCCATTACAACTTTTTTACAACCATTTTCAACCATACGCCCCAGATATCTAATAAGATCACTGGCCTCAGGTGTTGTTCTTTGAGATTCAATAGAATTATTGCCATCATTAATTGCAATTGTACCTATTAATCCTGTTTTAAACCCTGCAGATTCTAAAAATGATTTTATCATATATGTCGTCGTGGTTTTGCCATTAGTCCCTGTCACCCCAATCAAATCAACTTTTCTTTCAGGATGATTAAAGATTTCGGCTGCAATAAGGCCTAAGACTTCAACTGGATTTTTAACCTTTAAATATAATGCATCATTCTTAATATTAGCTGGAATTTTTTTAACTATAAATACCCTTGAACCATTTTGATAGGCATCATCAATATAATCATGACCATCTGTATTAAAACCTTCCCTTGCAAGAAAAATTTTATTATTATCAGCACTCCTGGAATCATGAACTATATCATTAATTTCAAAATCTAAATCACCAATCTTATCAATAAAAAAATCAAATTTATTATATAAACTACTGACCTGCAATTTAATTCCTCCAATCTCAAACAAATTATTCTATTCAATATCTATACTAGAAAAAATATCAGCTCTATCTCCAGGAGAGGGATCTTGAGAACTTACAGATCCAGAAACCATCCCATTAAGTTTAAACCCCAGTCTCCATGCCCTCTGCTCTGCTTCATGTGCTGATAAACCTCTTAAATCTGGCACAGCAACTTTTTTCGATTCATAAGAACTATCATCTAAATATAATCTTACTGTTGATGATTCTTCAACTACAGTTCCTGGTAATGGAGTTTGAGCAATAATTTTTTCTCCCTCACCTATCAGTTTAACATTTAAATTTCTATTTCTCAATTCAGATTCAGTAAGTTTAGCATCTTTATTATTATAATTATCAATTGTTATATCTTCTGCTGAAGAATTCTCACCAATTGATGTTCTTTCGCTTACTGAAATATCATGGTGCCTGACTAAATTACCGGCTAAAGAATTAAAGGCAGGAACAACATTTTCACTGGCATAATACTCTTCATCTTCCAGGTCATAAAATACAATATATATTAATAATTCAGGATTATCTCCAGGAAGTATCCCGACAAATGAAGTATCATATTTATCTTCATCTCCATAATGTCTTGATGTCCCTGTTTTACCTCCAACTAAATAACCATCTATACCAGCTGAGCTTCCAGTTCCAGTTTCAATGGCATTAATCATTAAATTTTTTACTTTTTCGGCAGTACTTTCTGAAATCACCTGTCTTATTTTCTGTGGTTCAATTTTTTTCTCTTCAGCTTTCTCATTATTATAAACCCTATCAACAATTCTAGGCTCATATAAATAACCGCCGTTAGCAATAGAGGCAACAGCTGTAGCTAACTGCAGTGGTGTTGCTGTTAATCCATGACCAAAACTCATAGTTGCCTGTTCTACTTCAGTATACCTTTCAGGAACTAAAGAGCCTGAAGTTTCTCCAGGAAAATTGATTCCAGTTTTACTTCCAAAGTTAAATGATCTCAATCCGTTTATGTATTCTTCTGGTTCTATACTTAAACCAACCTGTACAAAACCTGGGTTACTAGAATTAGCAAAAATTTTACTAAAATCCTGCCAGCCATGGCCCTCGCTGCGCCAACTATTTATCTTCTCTCTTCCAACATTTATATATCCAGGATCACTAAAATAATCATTCATGTCATAATACCCATACTCAAGGGCAAGGGCTGCAGTAAAAATTTTAAATATCGAGCCAGGTTCAAAACTATTCTGAATAGCTTTATTCCTCCGGCTATTCTGCCCATGCTCTGAAAAATTATTTGGATTAAAATCAGGTTTATTTGCCATGGCAAGTACACTTCCATTTTGAGGATTCATTACTATAATAGAACCACCTGAGATATCATGTTTATCCATTGCTTTTTCTAATTCTTTTTCAGCATAATATTGACTTACCTCATCTATTGTTAGAAATACATCATTACCCTCCTGAGGAGGAATATAATTCATAATTCCATCAGGGATAGACCTGCCCTGGGCGTCATATTCCTGGGAAGACCTACCTGGAACCCCTTCTAACTCATTATTATAAGACAATTCTACCCCCTCTAAGCCAAAATTATCAATCCCAGTAAAGCCAATTATCTGAGCAGCTAAATTATCCTGGGGATAAAACCTCTCATCTTCTTTAATATAAGAAATTCCACTTATATCCATCTCTTCAATCTCATTATAAATTTCGTCAGTTACCTTTCTTTCCAGATAAACTAAGAACGAATCTCTTTCCAGCCTGCTTTTAATTTTATTCTCATCAATAGATAAAACCCCCGCTAATAGCGAAGCTATTTGGGCGGGGTTTTCAATTTGATCTGGAAAAGCAATAATAGTTTTTCTCTTGGTATTAACTGCTAATTCTTTTCCATTTATATCATAAATATTGCCTCTATTAGTTTCCAAACTTAAATTTTTTACTCTTTGATTCATGGCCATACTTTTATAATAATCATTCTGTAATAATTGAATCCAAACCAACCTGCCAATTACAGCTAATAATATGATTAACAAAAACACAAAAATTAACTTGATTTTTTCTTTAATAACTACATGATATTTATCAGCCATATTGATACCACCTATTCTAATGTTGCAGCCCTAACATTCTGGATTCCATGCCAGAAGGACGATAACCAATTAGATTCATCATTGCTGGCATAATGAACTTCATCTTCTGTAGGTGCCTCTTTTAAGGCAAGCCTGGTTACGTTTTCAGCTTCAACCATACCCAATTCCTGCCGGGCAACTTTCTCAATTCTTTTTAATGATGTCTTGCTTGATAAATCTAATATTAATTCTCTATTCTCTGTTTGCAGTTCTGATAAGTTATTTTCTAAAACTTCCAGTTGATAATTTAGATGGACTAATCTTAATGACTGACTGATAATTAAAGTAATCGGTAAAATTAATAAGACAAACAATGCCAGAATTATAATGCCCATTTTTTTCTTTTGTTTACTGTTAGAATAATCTTTTTTTCTTGTATAACTGGACTCTGAACTACCTATAGTTTTTGACATTAACCAGACCCCCTCCTGATTTTAAATTCGCTCAGCAACCCTTAATTTAGCAGAACGTGCTCTTCTATTTTCCTCAATTTCTTTTTCTCCTGCTGTCACCGGGCTTCTAGTAATCACCTTTAAAGTTTTCTCCTTATCACATCTACAAACCGGTATTTCAGGCGGACATACACATTCTTTCGCAGCATCTCGAAAACTATGTTTAACGAGCCTATCCTCTAATGAGTGAAATGATATTATACAGGCTCTACCCCCTTTATTTAATATTGAAGGTATTAACTCCAGTATCTTCTCCAATTCATTTAATTCCTGATTTGTTTCAATTCTAATAGCCTGAAAAGTTCTACGGGCAGGATGTCCTCCTGAATTTCTGGCGGAAGCTGGTATCGCCATCTTAATAATATCTACCAGGTCTCCAGTTGTATTAATTGGCTCCTTCTGCCTTTCTCTAACAATAAACTCAGCAATCCTGCTGGCCCATCTTTCTTCACCATATTTATAAATAATATCATTTAATTTATCAACAGAATAATTATTAACAATTTTTTTAGCAGTTAAAGACTGAGTTTTATCCATTCTCATATCTAACGGTGCACTTTTACTATAACTAAAGCCCCGTTCAACATTATCTAATTGGGGTGAAGAAACTCCTAAATCTAAAACAATCCCATCTAAACCTGAAATCCCTAAATTCGAGAGTATTTCTGGAATAGCTGTATAACTTTCATGATATAATTTCGTCTGATTATCAGGTAAGTTTTCTTTGCAGTATTCAATAGCTTTAAGATCTTTATCTGTACCTAATAAAAGTCCGTCTCCCTTACTCAATTTATCTATAATAGCTTTTGAATGGCCGCCTCGACCCAGGGTGCCATCAAAATAAATACCATCTGGCTTAATCTTTAAATATTCTATTGTTTTTTCTAATAAAACCGGATTATGCTCACTCATAATATTTCCACCCTACTTAAAAGTTATATACCTAGATCTTCCATTGTAGCTGCAATATCTTCATGGGATTCTTCTGCTTCAATCATAAATTCATCCCATTTTTCCTTGGACCATAATTCAATTCTATTTGCCAGACCAATTATAACAATCTCTTTATTCAAGTCTGCATAATCCCTTAAATTTTGAGGTAAACTAACTCTACCCTGCTTATCAAGATTGGTTTGATCAGCTCCTGAAAAGAAAAATCTTGTAAAACTTCTGGCATTCTTACTTGTGATTGGGAGTTCTTTTAACTTACTCTCTAAAATTTTCCACTCTTCAATCGGGTATAGAAATAGGCAGTTATCCAGTCCCCTGGTAATTACAAAATCACCATCAAGGCTTTCTCTAAACTTGGCCGGCATTGTAACTCGGCCCTTTTTATCCATATTATGAACAAACTCTCCCATAAACATACCTATTTCACCCCCATATCTACCACTTTAACCCACAATATACCACTCTCATACTATCTTATTCTACCTCGAGTTAAAAACTCCTTTTTTATTTAGGGGTTTTTTATAAAAAAATTCCCCTTTTTCAAGGGGAATAGTTAAAAAGTCTTATTTTTATATAAGATAATCCTTTTGCCGCTCCATTTTAAACAATAAAATAACTAGTGAATTTTATGATTTAACTATAAAGGTTTAAATTTATACCAGTAAGATTAAAAATATACCTGCTCCTATACCACCCCAGTACCTCCCCAGTA
>CAZLCX010000004.1:100308-120464 GCA_964558325.1 uncultured Halanaerobiaceae bacterium
CCCAGTCCTAATTCTAATCCTATTTGCTTTCTCTCTAAATTTAAATAACCACTTTTAACATCTCATTATAGAGACTCTGCTAAAACTTAAAATATATAGCTAAATTGAAAATCAGCTATTAAAATTCAACTTTTTAAAAAATCAGGATATTTCAATAAGTTTTTCTAATAAATCTGAATAACTCAGCCCACTGGCTTCCCACATCCGGGCATACATACTCTTAGGAGTAAAACCTGGCATTGTGTTTATCTCATTGATAAATATATTATTTTTATTATCAAGGAAAAAATCAATCCTTGCTAATCCACTGCAATTTATCAGTTGAAAAGTTTTTTCAGCTAAATCACGAATCCTATTCTCCAATTTATTACTTAAATCTGCCGGGGTTTTTAAGATGGTATCATTAGAATAATACTTGGCTTCATAATCATAGAATTCATTTGCTGGAATAATCTCCCCTGGCCTTGAAGAAATACAGCCAGCTTCAACTTCAAGAATTGAACATTCTATTTCTCTGCCACTAACCTCTGCCTCTATTAAAATCCTATTATCATACTTTAAGGCAAAATCAATGGCTGATTCAACCCCTTCTTCCTCAGTCACCCTGCTTATACCTATACTAGAGCCTAAATTTGCAGGTTTAACAAATAAAGGATAGGCTATCTCTTCTCTTATCCTGTTTTTAATTTCTAGAATTTGTTGGGTTTCAGCCTCTGCCCAGTTACTTTCTGAAATAGTTATGTATTTAGTCTGGGGCAGGTCATATTTACTTAAAATATTTTTAAAATAAATCTTATCCATAGAAACTGCTGATGCAGATGTCCCGGCTCCTACATAGGGAATATCCAGCACTTCAAAAAACCCCTGAATTTTACCATCCTCACCAAAGGGCCCATGCATCAGAGGAAAAACCAAATCTATATTTTCAGGAAAGTTATTAACTAAACTGGCAAAAATAGTTTGATAGTCAGAAGTAATATCTTTAGTCTGCTCAATATCTCCATTAATTACTCTTTTTGAGGTTTCTGCATCCAGCCAGTACCCATCTTTATTGATAAATATTGGACTTGCTTGATAATCTGTAGATATTAACTCCTTATAAACAGACCTTGCAGACATAATAGATACCTCATGTTCAGCAGACTTACCGCCAAAAACCAGGCCAATTCTTTTAATAGCCATTAAATATTCTTTCCTTTAAAATAATCAATTTTCATAACCTTTCTTACTCTTTCCAGGGTCTTTTCACCTTCTAATTTTGCCTGCTCAGTACCACTCATTAAAATTTCCCTGATTAATTCTGGTTTATTTAAATACTTTTCTCTTCTTTCTCTCATTGGCTCCAAAAAGGCATTAATTTTTTCAGCTAATTTACCTTTACAGTCAACACAGCCAATTGTTCCCTGCCTGCAATTATCTTCAATCTCGTCAACTTCTTCAGTATTAAAGGCATCATGATAATGAAAGACAGTACAGATATCAGGATTGCCTGGATCTGTAGCCCTTATTCTCCCTGGGTCAGTAACAGCTGTCATCACCTTTGATTTTACCTCTTCTTCTGTATCAGCAAGAAAGATTGCATTATTTAAGCTCTTACTCATCTTGGCCTTGCCATCAAGTCCCAGCAAACGGGGGAAATCACTGATTTTAGGTTCAGGAACTGGAAATACCTCTCCATATAAATTATTAAATTTCCTGACAATCTTTCTTGTCTGTTCAATATGGGGCAGTTGATCCTCTCCCACTGGAACTAAATTAGCTCTACAAAAAGTTATATCTGCTGCCTGGCTGACTGGATAACCAATAAATCCATAGGTCATATCCTTATAATTATACTGGTCTGCCTCAGCTTTAATAGTCGGGTTTCTTTCCAATTGATTCATGGTAACTAACATTGAATAAAAAACTGTTAGCTCCGCAATCTGGGGAACTAAAGACTGAATAAAAATCGTGGCCTTCTCAGGATCAATCCCCGCTGCCAGATAATCCAGGGCAACCTGTTTGACATCTTTTCTAATCTTAGAAGGATTATCAAAATTGGTAGTTAAAGCCTGGACATCAGCTATAATAATAAAGGTATCATATTCGTCCTGTAAGTCAATCCTATTTTGCAAGCTGCCAACATAATGGCCTAAATGTAATTTGCCTGTTGGCCTGTCTCCAGTCAAAATTCTTTTTTCATTATTTGACATAATTCCACCTCTTTTATTTTAATACTAATACAAAAAATTATACCATGAAATAATTCCAGTAACAAGATATAATTATATATCCAGTTCTCCAACTTCTTCAGCATTATTGAAAATAAATTCTTTTCTCAATGAAGTATCCTTGCCCATTAAACGGGTAAAGATATCATCGGCTTTTAAAGAATCTTCTATTTCAATTTTCATTAATTTCCGATTAGCAGGATCCATTGTTGTCCTCCATAATTGATCAGGATTCATCTCACCTAAACCCTTATACTGCTGCAGAGAAAAGTTTTGATATTGATTTTTAATTTCTGAGAGCTCTCTTTCATTATAAAGATATTTTTCCTTACTCCCAATTTTTACCCTGTATAGAGGAGGCTTAGCCAGATATATATGCCCTTTTTTGATGATTTCCTCCATATACCGATAAAACAGCGTCAGGATCAATGTTCCAATATGGGCACCATCTACATCTGCATCAGTCATAATAATAATCTTATGATATCTAAGTTTATCCAGATTAAAATCTTCACCAACCCCTGTGCCCAGGGCTGAAATTATTGAAATGATCTCATCATTATTTAAAACTTTATCAATCCGGGCTCTTTCAACATTTAAAATTTTACCCTTTAAAGGCAGGATAGCCTGGAAATCTCGATTTCTGCCCTGTTTCGCTGAGCCCCCGGCAGAATCTCCCTCAACTAAAAACAATTCACTCTTTTCAGGTTTTCTGCTGGAGCAGTCAGCAAGTTTTACCGGCAGATTTTTTCTGACCATTGAATTTTTCTTCCGGCTTAACTCTCTGGCCTTTTTAGAGGCCTGCCTTGCCCTAATTGCTGCCAGGGCCTTATTAACAATGGCCTTGCCAATCTCACTATTATGATTTAAAAACCTGGTTAAATAATCATAATAGACTGAGTCAATCTTGCTTTTAATATCGCTATTGCCTAATTTATTTTTAGTCTGGCCTTCAAACTGGGGCTCAGGGAGCCTTACACTAACAATCGCAGTCAGCCCTTCTCTTAAATCACTTCCTGTTAAAGATGGGTCAGTTTTATTTAAGATATTATTCTTTTCAGCAAAAATATTAATGGCCCTGGTCAGGGCAGTTTTAAAGCCAGTTACATGATAACCGCCTTCATCTGTCTTAATATTATTGGCATAACTATAAATTCTCTCATTAAAATTCTGGTTATATTGAAAGGCAATTTCAAATTGATATTCCTTGTTCTGATGCTCAAAATAAACTACCTCATCATGTAAACAGCTGTGATGTTGATTTAAATGCTCAATAAATTCTTCTATGCCGCCATCATAGGAATAGCTAACCTTCTTATTATCATTATTGCGATTATCCTTTAATGACAGGGAAAGGCCCTTATTTAAGAAGGCAGATTCCTGCAGACGACTTGCTAAAGTATCAAAATTATAGGTCATAGTTGTAAAGATGCTGGAATCTGGCATAAAAGTAATCTCTGTCCCACTTTTATCACATGGCCCGATTGTTTCAATTGGGGAGTCCTTCTTCCCCTGTCTATATCTCTGAATATATTCATTCCCCTGCCAGCAGGTTCTTATTTCCAGCCATTCAGAAAGGGCATTAACCACTGAAACTCCAACCCCATGGAGGCCGCCAGAAAATGAATAACTCTGATTATTAAATTTACCTCCTGCATGGAGAGTTGTCATAATTATCTCTAAAGCCGGCAGCCCATTAGAGTGATGCTTGTCAACAGGGATACCTCTCCCCTGGTCTTTAACTGTGATACTTCCATCTTTATTTATAAAAACATTAATAACATCTCCATAGCCTGCTAAGAATTCATCAATGCTATTATCAACAACTTCCCAGACTAAATGATGCAGCCCCTTTGTTCCTGTGCTGCCTATATACATCCCTGGTCTCTTACGGACTGCAGTAAGACCTTCTAAAACTTCTATATTTTTAGCAGTATAATTTGGCGATTGTCCTGACATATATCCACCGTTCCTTTCTTAATTCATTACAAACTATATTATAACAAAAATACATGAGTTTGACCAATCTTGCAAAAAGACCACCTTTTAGTATATAATAAATCTTGTAGATAAAAAGTATTGAATATAAAGGAGTATATAAGATGACAGACGAAATAATACCAATTTCCATAGAAGAAAAAATGAAAGAATCCTATTTAAATTACTCTTTAAGTGTCATAGTAGGTAGAGCACTGCCTGACGTCAGAGACGGCCTAAAACCGGTACACAGACGCTTATTATACGGTGCCTATGAGTTAGGCCTTACCTCAGACAAACCCCATAAAAAATCAGCTAGAATTATCGGTGAGGTTTTAGGTAAATTTCACCCCCATGGTGACAATGCATTATATAATGCCATGGTCCGAATGGCTCAGGATTTCAATCAGAGATATCCCTTAATTGACGGCCATGGCAATTATGGTTCTATCGATGGTGACAGCGCTGCTGCCATGCGTTATACAGAGGCCAGACTCAGTTCATTAAGTCAGGAATTATTAAAGGATTTAAAATTCGAAACAGTAGATTATAAAGATAACTTTGATAATACCTTAAAAGAGCCTAAAGTATTACCGGCAGCCTTTCCTCAACTTTTAGTTAATGGCTCCAGTGGGATTGCCGTTGGCATGAGTACTGATATCCCACCTCATAATTTAGGTGAAGTCATTGATGCAGCAATAGCTTTAATCAATAATAAAGATTTAGATATTGAAGAATTAATAGAATACATACCTGGTCCCGATTTCCCCACCGGTGGTCAAATCATCGGAGAAAACAATATTAAAGAGGCCTATCAAAGCGGCAATAGCAGCCTAAAGGTTAGAGGTAAAATCAATAAAGAATACAATAATTTAATAATAACTGAAATTCCATACCAGATTAATAAAACAAAATTAATCAGTGAAATAACAGACCAGATTGAAAAAGAAAACTTAAGAAATATAACAGATATCAGAGATGAATCTGACCAGCATGGGATTAGAATAGTCTTAAATATTAAAAGCGGTTCAGATTTTAATATTATAAAAAATAGATTATTTAAATATACCTCTTTAATGACCAACATCAGGGTTAATATGCTAGCCCTCTTAGAAAACAAACCAATTATTATGAACTTAAAAGATATTCTCATCCATTTCATAAAATTCAGAAGAAGAACAGTTAAGACCAGGATCCAGAATTTATTAGAAAGGGATAATAAAAAACTTAAAATTATGGAAGGGATTATTATTGCTTTAGATTTCTTAGATAAGGTAATCTATATCATCAGAGGTTCTAAATCAAAATCTGAAGCTATAGATAGACTATCTAACGAATTAGATATAACAAAAAGACAGGCCAATGCAATTATGGAGATGCAATTACAGAGGCTGGTTAGAATCCAGCAGCAAGAACTTAAAAATGATCACGCAGAAATAAAGAAACAGATAGAAAATTATAAGGAGATATTAAATAACACCCAAAAATTAGATAATGTAATTATTAATGAATTAGAAGAGATAAAGGCTACCCATGGAGACCAGAGACGGACCCAGATCATTAAGGATGAAAATAAAGCTACAATAGAAAAAGAAGATTTAATTAAAGAAAAAGAATATATTGTTTCAATTTCAGCCCATGGTTTAATTAAAAAATCTTTAGACAGAGAAAATATTAGAACTGCCAAAGGTGATTTTATAACAGACCTATTCAATCTAAAAAGCTTTGACGATCTCTTATTTTTCACAAAGGATGGCCAGGTTTATAGGCTTCCTATCCATGATATACCAGAGCATCATGGTCTGTCTACTGGTGATCCTATTAAAAATTACTTTAGTTTACCCCCGGATGAAAGTTTAATTAAAATATTACCCTTAAATGAAAAAACCAAAGAAGAAAATATTATAATAGTAACTGCCAGGGGCAAAATTAAAGCTACTAAAGGAGATGAATATATCAGCAATGTCTCTAAAATTAAAGCAATCAATTTAGAAAATAAAGATTCAGTCAAAGAGGTTTTTACAGGAACCTTAAATAATGATATCTTAATTGGAATAAATACTGGCAGATTTATTAGGTTTAATGGTAATGAGATTTCAGCTACTGGTAGAAATACTAAAGGTTACAATGCTATAAAATTTGAAGAAAATCAAGAAATTATCTTTGCTGATTTAATAAAAGACCAGACTGAACTTTTAATGTTTGGCGAAGATAACCGGATAGCTAAAGTGGGGCTTGAAGCCATAAAATCCCAAAAAAGATATGGTAAAGGCAATCAAATAATGCATAAAAACTATGATATTTTAAAGGCAATTATCTGCCTGGAAAATAGCCAGATATATGTTCAGGATAATGAAGAAAATAGTGATATTTTAGAAACACAAAGTCTTTCAAGATTTACAAAATTACCTGTTAACAGAACCGAAGAATGGCCTATTAATTTAAATGGCAAAATATCTCAAATAGATAGAATTATGAAGTTTTAAACTTATCTATAATATAAAAGACCCCCTTTCTGGTAAACAGATTTTTTATTTCATCTGTCTGCCAGAAGAGGATCCTATCATCTATAAGCCAGGATTATTAAAATATTTATTTAGCAAAAACATGGTTGCCAATTTCAGCAGTTTTTTCCCTGCCATTTAACCACCATAAAGTTTTTGCTGTTAATGGATTGTAAAAGTAAGTTGCCCCATTACTGGGATCTTCACCCTCCAGAGCCCTTAAAGCTGCCTCATATGATTTTTCAGTCGGTTCCAGATCATAATATCCATCATCAATTGCAATAAATTGACCTTCTTGAAAAATAACTTCTTCTAATTCATCTGGAAACTTATTACTTAAAACTCTATTTATTACAACAGCACCAACTGCTATCTGGCCTTCCAGAGGTTCTCCCCTTGCTTCACCACTAATAACTCTAACCAGCATTTCTAATTCTTTTTCATCAATATCTATTGCGTTACCCTGTCTAACTCTCTCATTTTCTAAAACATCAGGATCATCTTCTTCTATCCTGTCGGATATCTCAATATCAGGTTTTTCTGGCTCAGATTGATCTCTAGAGCCTAAAAATAACTGACTTAAAACAATAAGTGAAACAGCAACACCAGCACCTTTAATTATGTCATTACTAGCTAAGCCTTCTCCTTGAGCTGATTCAGCAAAAAATATATTATAACTAAAAAGTAAAGTTACAAATAATATAATAATAAGCAGGCAGCTAGTATATTTGATTTTAAATTTTGCCACCTGCAACCCCCCTTGATTTCTACATTGTTAGAGATAATAAGCTTATTAAGCCCACTGCACCAATATATAACATATAATTACTATTTTGCCTTTCTAAGGCCTGAATTTTTTCTTGACTTTCAGATTTATCTTCTTCCAGGCTTGTTAACCTATTGTCTATCGAATCAAGTCTATTTGTTGTCTCTGTTTGAAAGTTTTCAATATCTTCAGGAACTTCTGCAGCTGTAGTTTCTTCTAAATCCATATATTTATCATCTAAATCATCTAATCTTGTTTCAAGGTTTTCTACTTCATCTTCAATTTTTCTTAAGCTGGCAATTTCATCAATAATTTTAGCAACTTCTCTTTCTGTTTCATCCCTTGACTCATGAATTTCAGCAATTTCTTCGTCTTGAATTAAAGTCTCTTCCTCTAATTCATCAACCCTATCAGAAAAAAGCTCCATATCATCTGCCACATCAACCAACTCATCCCTGAACTCCAAAGATAATTGTCTCAATATATCTATATCTTCTTCTCCCATTTCAGTATCACCAACGTGAATATCTTCCAGTAAATTGGCAATAACTTCAGCTAATTCATATCTTGAAACTCTATTAGACCCAGCAAAGGTATCATCATCATATAATGAGATATATCCTCTTTCTACCAGAACCTTGACGTTATCATATGCCCAGTGATCTTCAGGTACATCTTCAATTTCAACAGCATTTAGATTAATAGAAAAACAAAATACAATAATGATTATAATCCCAAATGTAGTTATAGCTTTTTTCACTGCTATTTTTCCTCCTCTAATTGAATTTGTTCAATCCTTATATCAATTTCTTCACCATCACCATTTGTTGCAACTAAATCAGATATCTCTAAACCTAATTCATCATAACTTAAATCCTTTTCTTTTAATCTAAGTATTACTTTAGCCAGACCTCCTGAATCGATATCTGCTGGTAATTCTTCATCAAAAGCCAAAATTTCATCAGATGTATTATTTTCTGGACCAGCCCAGGCCATTAATCTTCCATCTCTAACAAAGGCTGTTCCTCTAGTGAAATATACTGGTGAAACTTTATTTTCATCATAATTTAAGTTGAAACTAATATCCTCAATATTATCCAGGTAACTTCCATTTATCTTTAAAGTTAAATAATCAACTTCATCTGATGACCTGTCAGCTAACATATAAACAGTAGGTGAAGTTGCTGGAATATTAACCCTTTCTCTTAAAGTTCTTGAGTATCCATCCTGACCTCTAATTTGAACAGCAAATGGGAATGTACCTTCAACATCTAATGGTATAACTTTCCAGTCTATTGTTAACTTTTCGCCTGGTTTTATCCTGCCAGCATTTTTATTAGGTTTCTCATAACTCGCAAAATCTAATCCTGGTGGCAGGATCATTTCACTTTCAAACCCATAAAAAGTACTTCCACCAATATTTTCAATCTCAGCTCTAATTGTATAAGGAACAGGATATAAATCTCCTTCCTTTAATACCATCTCTTCTACAGCAGATAAACTGGCTTCTAACTCTGCCGGGGCTATAACATTTAATTCTCTTTCTGCTAAATTGGAATCAGTATTATCTGCATCAACTTCAACTTCAAAATTTAAAACATCTGGTAAATCATCAGTATCTGCTCTTACATTCCAGTTAACCTGAGTAACTTCGCCTTCTTCTAAATCTCCTATATTTCTTTCTAAATCATCTGAAGCCAATTCATCAGGTAAACTTAAACGGGCCACTGCATTTTCAGCAGTTATTTCAGCTGTATTTTCTATATAAGCAACAACAGGAAATTCAGGATTACTCTCAGAAAAAGCAAATTCAGAAGGAGAAGTGACTCCTAAGGATAATAAACCTGGCACCATTGAAATACCTGCTAACCCATAATTTGTAGAATATGTTAAGGTTTCTTCAGATTCAATCTCGACTGGATCCCAGTACATCGCTATTGCACTATCTATTTCAAATTCACCTTCTCTAACAAATTCCTCGCCAGGATTAAAATTAAAATCCCATGCCTCGTCTGCTAAACTTCCCCAATCAGACATATAAACTTTATCAGGAGTATCCACAGACTCTCCGATAAATGTTCCCTGGGATGTAACCTGTGGATCAGTTAAACTATCAAAAGATTGATAAAAATTAGGAAGTTCTTCCCCTTCAAACATTGTGTCAGTTGTAATCGCCTGATCTTGAATCCTAAAAGGAGCACCATCATTTTCACCTAACATTGTATCAAGCATTATCCTTAAACCAACTGACTTCTTTTCGTCTGTTGTATTAGTCATATTATATTCAACTCTTGCTGTATCATATAGCCCAGTAGTTGAACTTCTTTCAAACATTAAACTCTGTTCAACCTCAAGACCTCCCAGCTCAAAGATTGTCACTATTGAGTCTCCAACAACTTGTGGTTCCTCAATTAATTCACCATATTTTTCTCCCTCTCCAGCCCTTCTTTCTGTCTCTCCACCAAATACATAATTATCATCATCTATTTTAACGGTAGTATATGAGGGCCAGGGTTGTGGCCTACCATAAATCATTGGTTTATTTTCATCGTCATCCCGAGCAGGGTCACCACCAGTGGTTTCAACAGCAAACCTCCCCATAGCATTATCTGATTGATTAACTACAATCGCAATATATTCGTTTTCCAATCGTAAATTTCCATGTTCATCTTCTCTTTCTGTAAGATTAGTCTCATCTTGAGCTAAAGTTGGATTTCCTAATAGAAACAACATTAATATTATAGAGATAAACTTAACAAAAAGAGTAGTTTTTTCTCTCATTTATTGGAGGCACCTCTTTCTAAAGATTTATTCAAATTTTAAATCTAATAAATCTACATCAATAACTGGATTATCTCTTTCATCAACCTCAAAAATAACTTCAATTTCCATGATATATGATTTATTGTATGACCTAAATGACCAACCATTTTCAACAGTAGATTGAGCATTTCTATCCATACTTTCAATCCCTGAACTCTCAATTACTGATACTGATTGAACTTCGCCATCTTCTGATACAGATGCTTCAACTATAACCTTCCCAGTTTCAGAACCCCCAACAAGATCTTTGGGATATATTGGTAAAGGAGATTGTTGAATTAATTCACCTGGAGCTGGTGGAGATTCTTCAGCTTGAGTTTCAGAATCTTCTGAGGTTTCTTCATCTTCATCTGTTGTTTCTTCTGATTCTGTTTCAGTTTCTTCAGAAGAATCCTCTGTCTCTTCTTGTGCTTCTTCAGTTTCTTCTTCCGATTCTGGTTCTGGCTCAGATTCAGAATCTGCTTCTTCTATTTCTGTTTCTGATTCTTCTGCTGTTACAACTTCTTCTTCTGATTCTGATTCAGTTTCTGAATCCTGCTCAGGCTCAACATCTGTCTCCGATTCAGGTTCATTATCAGACTCAGCTTCTGGCTCAGAATCAGATTCTAATTCTTCCTCTGACTCAGATTCCTGTTCTACTTCAGTTTCTTCTTCAGGTTGGGTTTCCTCTTCATTTTCTGTTTCTGGTTCCTGTTCAGGTTCTGATTCCTGTTCAGGCTCTGAATCCTCTTCAGGCTCTGGCTCCTCTTCAGGCTCTGATTCCTGCTCAGGCTCTGATTCCTGCTCAGGCTCTGGCTCCTCTTCAGGTTCTGATTCCTGTTCAGTTTCTTGAGCTGATTCAGGTTCTTCTGGCATCGGTTGAAAATCTACAACCTGAATAAAATCAAAATCCCTCTGGTCAGAACCATCGCTGGCTAAACTACCACTTAAACCTCCCCAGGGAACTAAATAAAATATTAGTAGATGTGCTATTAAGGAGATTGTAATGAATATATATAATTTATCTTTTTTATCATCATTAAAGTTCATACTAACCACTCCGGATTACAATTTTTATTTTAAGACCGGATATTAAGAATCTCTTTCTGCAGCAAGTGCTAAATCATAAAATCCTTCTGATCGCAAACTATCCATAACAGTAATCACATGTTGATATTTGGTATCTTGATCTGCATTGATTATTGTTACCCGATTTGAATTTTCTTCATATAATTCAGCAATTCTGTCAGTTAAATTTTCAACAGTTAATTGTTCCCCTTCTAAATAAAATTGACCATCTTCACTTATATCAACAACAATATTCTCCTGAGACTGTTCAGTCACAGTTTCTGCTGTAGGTAATTGCATTTCTAATCCTTCAGGGGTTGTTCTAAAAGAAGTAAATAACATAAAAAACACCAGTAAAAAGAATATAACATCAATAAGGGGAAGAATATTTATAGAACTCTTTTTACTTAGAGAAGGTTTGAACATTTCTTTCCCTCCTACTTTTATAGCGATTATTACCGTTGTTATTAATAATATCCATAATTTCAACCATACTTTGGTTTAGTTTGTGAGCATTTCTTTCAACAATATTTGAAAAATATGAATAAAAAATTGCAGTTGGAATGGCAATAATTAATCCAATAGCTGTACTAATTAATGCAGCTGCAATTCCTCCACTGATCTGGGCAGGATCACCAACAGCAGCTGTCGTTCCTAAAATATTAAAACTACTAATTATTCCTAAAACAGTACCTAAAAGACCTAATAAAGGCGATACCATAGCTACTACATCTAATATTGGTAAATGTTTTTCCATTTTTTTTATTTCATTTTCCCCAACTATTTGTAATAACTCTCTAATTCTTTCTGGATCTTCAGAATAATGTTTTACTGCTGTCGATAACATTTTAACAGCAGGACCCTTTTTACCCTTTAACTGATTTAATGCTGCCATTGTATCTCCTTCTTCTAATAACATTTCCACCTTTTTTATTAGCCTGGAATTACTCCTTTTATAACTGGCAAAAAATAAAGTTTTCTCAATTATAACTGCAAGACTAAATATTGATGCAATTAATAAGGGTAACGCAGTTGGTCCACCTAATGATAATATATTCCAAATTTCTCTCAAAATAATCAACTCCTTAATCTAAAATAATAAAATAATTTTTTGTTTTCTTCACTTCTAAATAAATCAATCACTACTAATTAAATTTCTACACAAATTACTTAATTCCTCTTTATTTTAACAACTATCTTTAAATTAAGCTAATAAAACATAATAAATAAGAAAATATGGCTATATTAAAGGCAAAAATCATAGCAACTATCTATTAGATTTTTAAACCCCAGTTTTTAAAAAGAACATTAAAACAACTAAAATAAATAAAGCTATATATAAATCAAAATCTAGATTTTTAATATCCCAAAAAACGCCTTCATATTTACCTGTATAAATATAGCAGGTAAGATCATCAAAGGTTTCTATATTTGCAATTGTTTCCTTGGCTTCTTTAATTCTTTCTTTCGGAGGTTTTTCTTTAGATAACCCTAATATAATATTAATTTTAGCTAATTGTAAATAAAACTTTTTTAATATTCTAAGCCAGATTGATCCTTTAAAATCATTCTCTAGATTATATAAATCTTCAGAGTCTTCAGTCTGTTCTTTATCAAATAAATTATTAAACCAATCACTTATTTTATATAAAAAACTTGGTGCATTAATTTGTATATCATTAATCTTTTTATCAAATAACCACAGAAAAGATTCACTAATCCTAAACAAAAATTTCGGTGCATTAATTTGTATATCATTAACTTTTTTATCAAATAACCATAAAAAAGACTCACTAATTCTAAATAAAATTTTCGGTGTACCAATCTGAAACTCATTAACCTTTTTATCAAATAACCACAGAAATGACTCACTAACAAAAACTATAATTTTATAAATCGGTTTGAAAATCAAGAACTCAAGACTTAACCAATCTGGAATTTTTATTTTATTATAAATATCAAAAAATTTAAAAATTATAAATGCAATTATTCCAATCCCTATAGCTTTAATTGAAGATGAAATAAAGTACATCGTATATAAATCAATATCCAGAATATCCACTCCCCCAGAGTAATTAAACCCTGGACCTGATAAGATTATGAATCTTTCATATATAAATTCTGGAAAAACTCCTGATAAAAACACAAAAATAGCTATTATACTAAAAGGTAGCATTCCAATTAAAGAAAAATTATTCTTCTTAATTTTTTTGCTTGATTTAGATTCTTTGCCTAAAAATAAATAATAAAATAATTTCAAAAAGTAAAGAACTGTAATTGAGCTTGTAATTGTAAATACAATTTCAGCATAATGAATAATTGAATTATAATTTAATTTATATGCTTTATAAACAGCTTCATGTAATAGGTTTTTACTTATAAATCCATTAAAACCAGGAAAACCAATTATACCAAACATACCTATTATGAAAGCAATCATTGTTATAGGCATCTTTTTCCATAATCCACCATAATTATATATATTTAAATCATGAGTTTTCAAATATATATATCCAGCAATCATAAACAAACTGCTTTTAAAAAGTCCATGACTTAATACATGATACATTGCAGATTCTACTCCAATGCTGCCAGCCAATCCTAAATAGGCTGCAGAGCCTATACCAGTTAATATAAAGCCCATCTGACTTACACTACTATATGCAAGAATAGTTTTCATATTTTTTTGAAAAACTGCTAAAAAGGCACCTAAAAACATAGTTATGGAACCAAGAACAATAATTAGCTGACCAAAAAAGTTTAATAAGTGTTGATTAGCTGGAATTGCAGGTGAAATTATATAATTGAATGTAACTATAATTCCATAAATACCTGTTTTAATCATAATACCAGATAATAAGGCACTTGCTGGAGTTGGTGCTACCGGGTGAGCAGCAGGCAGCCAGACATGGACAGGAAACATACCTGCCTTGACACCAAAACCCATTAGAAGAGCAAAACCTATTACATATCCTACCTGTCCTGAAAGGTCAATATTATCAGCAATTTCTGTAAAGACCATTGTACCTGCCTGATTAAAGACAAGAAATACCCCTAATAAGATTACTAAACCACCAATAATTGACATATATAGATAAGTTTTGGCAGCTGACAAAGCCTCTTGATCCTGATTATGCACTATTAAAATATATGAGGTTACTGACATTATTTCAAAGAAAACGAATAATGTAAAAAGATCTCCGCTGAAAATGGTCCCTAAAGTTCCCCCAAGAGTAAATAGCCATCCTACATAAAAACGGTTCTGAAATTTTTCACCAGCCATATATTTCTTGGCGTATACAGTAGCAAGAAACCAGATAGTTGTTATCAGCAAAGCAAAAATACTATCAAATCTTGTTACAGCTAAATAAAGACCCTGTTCCATAATATTAGAAACTTGATAGCTAAAATAACCGGAATCACGGCTTAAATAAATAATAACTAAAGTCAATATAAAAACTATAAATGTAACTCCTATTAAAAAATTGCTTCTTAAATTTTCTTCATTTCTAAAAATATAAATAAAGATAGTAGCAATAAAAGGTATTAATAATGTAATCAAAAGTAAGCTTTCAGCTGTAAATCCAAATCCCATTAAAACTTCCTCCTCTATTCTTTCCAATAAATCAAATATTAATTCATTAAATTGATAACTATCTTATTTATATAGTTCAATGGGTATGAAGGGAATATTCCAATTAATAATATTATTATAGCCAATGTTAACATAGGTAAAATAATTTTAACTCCCAATCTTTTAAATTCCCACCTATAAGTAAAATCATCATTACCTCCAAAAAACGATTGAATAATTATTGGTAAATAATAAACCCCATTTAATAAGGAACTTAATAATATAATAACTAAATAAGCTGGTTTTCCAGCTTCTAATATTCCCATTATTATAGTCCACTTACTCATGAAACCATTTAATGGAGGAATACCTACCATAGCCAGAGAGGCAAGGGCAAATAAAAGCATGGTAAATGGATATTTTTTGCCAACCCCACTAAAATCATCTATGTTTTCTATGCCAGCATACATTATAATAATACCAACTGTTAAAAATAATAATGATTTATTAACAGAATGATTAATAATATGTAAAATACCTCCGGTCAGACTATCCTCAGTTGCTAGAGCCAGTCCTAAAAATATATAGCCAATTTGAGCAACACTTGAATAAGCAAGCATTCGTTTAATTTTAGTTTGACCAATAGCAAATAATGATCCTATTATTATAGCCAGCCCGGCCAAAAATATTGTTATTTCAGATAAATTAGTCAGCTGGAAAAAATTCAATGATAAAACTTTATAAAAAACTTTAATAAAGACAACTATATATGCCTTACCAACAATTCCGGCCATAATCACAGTTGAAATTATTGGAGCAGAAGAGTAAGCGTCCGGCAGCCAGATATGTAAAGGAAATAAAGCTGACTTCATAGCTAATCCAAAAAACATAAATAACATAGCCATACCTGAAGCAGCTGGATACATCTCCGCCATTTTAGTTAATTCAGTTCCTGCTAGATCCATATTTAAATAACCAGTAATTAAATATAATATTCCTATTGAAAATAAAATAGATGAAGACCCAACAGTTGTTAAAAATAAATATTTTATACTTGCAAAAATTGTATCTTTATTTTCATTAATCGAGATAATTGCTACAGTAGTTAAAGCAGATATTTCAATAAACACAAACATATTAAATAAATCATTTGTTAAAATCATTCCATTTAAAGAAGCCTGTAATAAAAAAGCAAGAGTAAAATACCAGCCTCTTAAATGGATACCAATCTCATCTCTTATTTTATGTTGATTATAGACATAAACAATTAGGAACATTCCTGAAATTAATACAAGCATCAGAGCTTCTAAATTTCCAAAGACAAATTCAATTCCTTTATCAGGAGACCACCCACCAAAATTATAATACTCAATTCCTACAGTATTTACTCTAATCATAAATAGTATTGATAATAAAAAGATAACTCCTGAAATTATAATAGCCAAAAAAGAAAATCTTTTAAACTTAAATTGATCTAAAACAGGACTAATAAATGCAGAAATCAATAAAATTAATACCATTAATATCCCGGGGTGAACACCTAGCATTCCTTTTCACTCCTAACAACATATATCTCTTCAACATTTATTGTGCCATAATGTTCATACAATTTTATGATTATAGCTAGAGCAAAAGCTGTTACACTTACAGAAACAACTATCCCGGTAAGCATTAATCCACTAGGAACTGGATTGACAGTTAAAGTACTTTCACCAGCTTCAACTATTGGAGATTCCCCTTCAGAAACAAAACCAACTGCAACGAAAAAGAAAAATATAGCACTATCCATTACATTTAAACCAATCACTTTTTTTATTAAATTTGGATGGGTCAATAAAATATAAAAGCCAATTAAAAATAATACTATAGAAGCAAAATAATATAAATTAGGATGGAAAATTTCATTAATCAATGTAATTCCTCACCACCAAGACTATCAAATAAAGCTATTATTGTACTTGCAACTTTAAAACCAATTGCTAAATTAATCAAAACAATAAATCCAGCACTAAATAGTCTTCCTGGTTCTCCTGCAGGAAATATCGCTAAATTGCTTAAAAAGGGTTGCCCATACAAAAAAGAGACTATTCCTAATATTATATATATCAAAGCTCCACCACTTTCAATTAAGGTGGACGTCCTGTGGGAAAACTTTCTTGACTGCATAGAAATACCATAGCTTAAGGATAATAAAACAAAACCTGCTCCAACTACAGTACCTCCAGAAAAGCCTCCTCCTGGAGATAAATGAACATGTATTATTAAATACATACCAAATAAAGTTATAAAGGGCAACATAAATCTAGTAATAATACTTACAATTGTATCTCTAAATCTCATTATTAACATCCCCGGAATCTCTATTATTATTATTAATCAATGTTGCAAAAATTCCAGCAATTGCAGCAAATAAAACTGTAGTTTCTAATAAAGTATCGAATGCCCTGTAATCTGTAATAATAGATGAAACTACATTTTGAGAGCCAGTCTCTTCGACTGCTTTATTAACTATTTCTTGTTGAGATATTTTATTACCTGGATTTTCAGGATTACCAAAAGTTGGCATATCAAGTATTACAGAATAAATTCCTAATCCTAGAACTACCAGTAAAACTATTGCGGTTAAATGCTTCATTTTTCAAGCCTCCCTGTTTTACTAATAGCGGCCACAAGCAAAACAGTAGTTACTCCAGCCCCTAAAGCGGCTTCTGTAATTGCTACATCAGGAGCTCTCATCTGTTGCCACAATAAAGACATAATTAGATTATAAACAGCAAATAAAATAACAGCACTTAATAAATCTTTTATTTTAGCCACTGAAACAACTACAACAATAAGAGTCAAAATCAAAATAAAATGAAATACATTAATCATTACTATTTTCCTCCCTACTAAAGGGCACAGTATCATCAGATATTTCCCTGGTTTCAAAAGCAGCCATGGCAATTGCATGGGCGGCAGTTGGATTAGTAATCCAAATAAACAAAACTAAAACAAATAATTTTAATGAAAATATAGATAAACCATTTAATAGCATTAAACCAAACATTACTAGACTTATTCCTAGTGTATCACATTTTGTGCTAGCATGCATTCTTGTATAAATGTCTGGCATTCTTAATAAACCAATGGTACCTACCCCAAAAAAGAAAACTCCTATAAAAATTGAAATATATGCAATAATTTCAACTATAATCATTTGATAATCACCATTTTCATTATTATGAAATACTACCTTTTTCAAGATATTTAGAAACTGAAATGCTAGCAATAAAACTAATAAGGGCATAAACAAGTGCAATATCAACAAAATAATGTTCGGCAAATACAATAGCGAATAAAACCATTATTGCAACTGTTTTAGTACCAATAACATTTATAACAATTATTCTGTCCAGTGATGAAGGTCCGATAATGCCTCTAATTAATGATAGTAATATTAATATTCCTAAAAGAATAGTGGCTAAAATCAAAATACTAGAATTCATAATTATCAATCCCTTTATTTTCAATCTCACACATTAAGTCTTCCATATACCACCCTGAAACATTATGGGCAGCATCACTTGTTAAAGCATGAACCACAAGTTCATCCTCGACCAGGTAAACACTAATTGTTCCTGGGGTTAAAGTAATCGTATTAGCGTAAAGAACTCTACTTAATTTTTTTTCAGGTCTCAATTTTATACATATAAAAGTTGGTTCAATAGGCATTTTAGGAGATAAAACAATTTTAGCTACCTCAATATTAGCCACTACCATTTCTAAAACAAACCTATAAAAATAATGAATTAACTTCAAAAAATTTTTTCTAGTAATTAAAAAAGCCTGTATATCACTTAACATAAAGTGACCCCAGTAGGTAGTTATCAAGAAAGATAAAATTATACCAACAGTGAGCTGTTGCCAATCAAAACCTTCTATTAAAATAATCCAGAAAATTATTAAGGCAACAGCCCATCTAATTTTTATCCTTCTCTGGAGATAACTACTTAAAACTTTAAAGTTTCTTTTTAATGAAAGCAGTATTCTCTCCATTTATTTCCCCTCATTTAATATAAGAATGAAAATCCAGCAACTCCCATTGCAGCTATTCCTAATCCAATCAAAATAGCAGGAGCTAATTTGAAAATATCATTTGCTTCAGAAATCCTCATTTGTTCTTTTAATGTTGCAATTAAAACAAAGGCAATATAAAATCCTATTGCATTTGCAAATACAGTAATCATCATATCACTAAAAACTAAATCTCTTTCTAATATTAACCATTGAAAGCCAACCAGGGTAGGCAAAAACAAAAAGAGTTTAGGTAATCCATAAAAATCTCCTTTAAGCTCACCAAGATACTGAAGTATTATTATAATACCAAGAGATATCAGGAAAAAAACCCAGGCTGCTAAAAATTCAAATTCAATTCCTATTGCATCTACAATAATCCAACCAAATATTCCAGCAAAGAATACTGCAAAAGCAAATTTAACTCCTTTTATTAATGAAGGCCTTACTCTATCTGTTTCTACAAAGGAGACCAAAACCCCTAAAGAATAAATTAACACCATATTGTTCGGCAAAATATTCTCGAGAAATAATCCAAATGTTTCATTCATTATTATCGTCCCCCTCTAAAGCAAATAAACCTGCATCAACCTTATCCAAGCTAATTAAAAATCTAAATAAAATCCAAACAGAACCTAAAATTATAAAAGCGCCAGCAGAACCCTCAAAAGCACTTAAAGGAGCAAAACCAACTGCATACAATTCAAATCCTAAAATAGACCCAAAACCTATTAACTCTCTAAAGAAAGCAACAATAAAGATTATTATAAAAAATATATTAACCCTTTTCCAAAATTGTGCTAAAGAAACATCTTCTTTACAAGCATAATAAGTAAGAGGAGTAACACCTATTAATAATATATATAACCCTGTATATTGATAAACATTTGGATATAAAAAAGCAACTAAAAGATACGCTATATAGCTAAGTGACACTCCAAACGCTGAATAGATAACCCAATTTGCATTACCTAATTTCTCAAAACTAATAACCTTTGAAACTAACCGTGAAATCAATGAAACTAAAATTAAAACTACCGTTATCACAATTGCTGATTTTATATTTCTGCTTCCTCCCAGAATGGGGAGCAGGCCTAATAATACGACCTGCTCAAATATATTTCTAAATTTAGGCATCTAATAATCCCGCCTTTCCTTTTTTATTTAACAGCATTATTTAACACTTCCTCTAACGCCTC
>CAZLCX010000005.1:0-119282 GCA_964558325.1 uncultured Halanaerobiaceae bacterium
ACATACTGTTGGTGCTGGTGTTGTAACAGATATTATTGAGTAATTTACTTTAAAAATAGGAAAAGCGGGAGGTTGAATCCTCTGCTTTTTCTATCTTTATTTAATTTTCCATCAGCCTCTATAGGAATAAAGGAGGGAAGAGAATGCCCAAACATGAAAAAATTAGAATTAAACTAAAAGCATATGAGCATGAACTTTTAGATAAATCTGCAGAAAAAATTGTTTCAACTGCTGAAAGGACTGGAGCTAATATTTCAGGCCCGGTTCCTTTGCCGACAGAAAGAGAAATATTTACAGTTTTAAGATCACCTCATGTTCATAAAGATGCTAGAGAACAGTTTGAAATGAGAACACATAAAAGGTTAATAGATATATTAAAGCCTAACTCAAAGACTGTTGATGCATTAATGAGGTTAGATCTACCTGCAGGGGTAAATATAGAAATTAAATTATAAGATTTCATTGTATGATTGGAGGTGTATTATAAATGTCCAAAAGTTTAATAGGTAAAAAATTAGGAATGACCCAGGTTTTTAGTGAAGAAGGAGAGTCAGTTCCTGTTACTGTTATAGAAGCTGGACCATGTGTAGTAACACAGGTTAAAACAGAAGCTAAAGATGGATATTCAGCTTTACAAATTGCTTATGGTGAAGTTAAACCTAATAAAATTAATAAGCCTCATAAGGGGATATTTGAGAAATTAGGTGTTAAGCCAAAAAAGCATATTAGAGAATTTAAAAGCTCTGACCTTGAAGGTGTTGAAGCTGGAGATAAACTAACTGTTGAACAATTTGAAGTTGGTGATCTGGTTAATGTAGCAGGTGTTTCTAAAGGTAAAGGATTTGCAGGTAATGTAAAAAGACATAACCATGCAACCGGTCCTAAAACACATGGGTCAAGAGCTTATAGGATACCTGGTTCTATTGGGGCTACTGATGCTTCAAGGGTTTTTAAAGGACAAAAATTACCAGGAAGAATGGGACATGATCAAGTACAAATGCAAAATCTTCAAGTTGTTAAAGTTATGAAAGAAGATAATGTTATACTTGTTAAGGGTTCTATTCCTGGCCCTAAAAAAGGCATTATAACAATTGAAAGTGTAAACTAATACTCTGGCTAGGAAGGAGGAGATATTGAATGCCCGAATTAACTGTATATAATAGTAGCGGCAGTGAAGTTGAAAAGATAAATTTAAGTAAAGAAATATTTGAAGAGAACATTAATGAGCATGTTGTACATGAAGCTGTGACTGCTCAATTAGCAGCAAAAAGACAGGGTAATGCTTCCACTAAAGGGCGCAGTGAGGTCCGCGGTGGAGGTAGAAAGCCGTGGAGGCAGAAAGGTACTGGACGAGCAAGGCATGGTAGTATCCGCTCCCCTTTATGGGTTGGCGGTGGAATTACATTTGGTCCTAAGCCAAGAAGTTATAAGAAAAAGATTAATAGAAAAACTAAAAAACTTGCTCTTAGATCTGTGTTAACTGCAAAGGCAGATGCTGGAGAGTTATTAATTATTGATAATTTATCATTTGAGAAGCCAAAAACTAAAAATGCTGTTGAAATTTTAAAGAATTTGAATTTAGAAGATAAAAAAGTATTAATTGTTTTGCCTGAGAAAGATAAGAATGCTTATTTATCTATTAGAAATATAGCAAATGCAAAAACAATGGTATTAGAAGCAATTAATGTATATGACTTATTAAATAATGATATGGTTGTAATTCCTCAACCAGCTTTAGGTAAATTAGAGGAGGTGCTTTTGAATGGATAATGCACGTGATATTATAATTTCACCTCTGATTTCAGAAAAAACCATGAAATTAATGGAAGAAAATAATGCATATACCTTTAAAGTGGCCAAAAAAGCAAATAAAATTCAAATCAGACAGGCCATTGAAGAAATCTTTAATGTAAGAGTAGTTAAAGTGAATACTATGAACATGAAAGGTAAGAGGAAAAGGTTAGGTTTTACTGAAGGTAAAAGACCTGATTGGAAGAAAGCTATTATTAGACTTGACGATGGAGATAGTATCGAGATATTTGAAGGTGTTTAATAAAATAAGTAATAAAGGAGGGTGAAGTTATGGCTATTAAGAAATTTAAGCCGACCACTCCTTCCCGGAGATATATGACTGTTTCTGATTTTAAAGAGCTGACCAGTACAGAACCTGAAAAAAGTTTGTTGGCTCCTTTAAAGAAATCAGGAGGTAGAAATTCAAATGGAAGAATTACCTCACGTAGACGGGGTGGAGGACATAAGAGAAAATATAGAATAATTGATTTCAAAAGAGATAAGGATGGAATTCCTGCAAAAGTTAAAAGTATAGAATATGATCCTAATAGATCTGCTAGAATTGCATTATTAACTTATTATGATGGAGAAAAGAGATATATTTTGGCTCCTAATAAAGTTGAAGTTGGTGATGTTTTAGAAACTGGTTCTGGAGCAGACATTAAACCAGGAAATGCTCTTCAACTTCAGGATATGCCTGTTGGTACTATTGTTCATAATATTGAAATGCAGCCTGGAAAAGGCGGTCAAATAGCCAGATCAGCAGGAGTAATGGCCCAGATTCTTGCAAAAGAAGGTAAGTTCTGTCATATTAAAATGCCATCTGGAGAAGTACGATTAATTAGAAAAGAATGTAAAGCTACTGTAGGTCAGGTCGGAAATATTGAACATGAGAATATAGTTATTGGTAAAGCTGGACGTTCACGCTGGTTAGGTAGAAGGCCTAAAGTAAGAGGTGTTGTTATGAACCCTCACGATCATCCACATGGTGGTGGTGAAGGTAAGTCACCTGCTGGTAGACATCCGGTAACTCCTTGGGGACAGAAAACTATAGGTAAGAAAACAAGAAAACCTAAAAAATCTGATGAATATATCATTAAATCCCGCAAGGCTAAAAAACGCTAAAGCGGAGAGGGGGATTTAATCTTGGGTAGATCATTAAAAAAAGGACCATTTGTAGAGGAAAAATTAATGGCGAAAATTGATGAAATGAATGAAAGTGGACAGAAAAAGGTAATTAAGACTTGGTCTAGAAGTTCAACAATATTTCCAGAAATGGTTGGACATACTATTGCTGTTCATGACGGGAGAAAACATGTTCCGATTTATATAACAGAAGAAATGGTTGGTCATAAATTAGGAGAATTTGCTCCTACTAGAATTTTTAGGTCACATAGTCGTCACACAGAGAGATCAACAGCTCTTAAGTAAACGATAATAGATTGGTTTTAGATGAGGGGTGATAAAATGGAAGCTAAAGCAATTGCAAAGCATGTAAGAATTTCTCCACGGAAAGCCAGACAGGTTATAGATCTGGTACGGGGAAAAGATGTCGGAGATGCCATAGCAATTTTAAAAAATACTCCAAAGCGAGCATCAAAAACAATTGAAAAAGTTGTTAATTCAGCAATTGCAAATGCTGAAAACAATCATGATATGATTGTTGAAGATTTGTATGTTTCAGAAGTTTATGTTGATGAAGGCCCAACAATGAAAAGGTTTAGGCCTAGAGCTATGGGTCAGGCGTCAATGATTAGAAAAAGAACTAGTCATATTACTGTTAAATTAAAAGAGAAAAAGGAGGGATAATTTTGGGACAGAAAGTAAATCCCCACGGACTTCGTGTTGGTATAATTAAAGATTGGGATGCCAAGTGGTATGCAGATAAGAGTGATTATTCAGAGTTACTTCATGAAGATATTGAAGTTAGAAAACATATTAAAGAAAAGATGTTTGACTCTGGTATTTCAAGAATAGTGATTGAAAGAGCAGCCAAAAGACTTAAAATAGATATTCATACTGCCAGACCAGGAATGGTAATTGGTCGCGGTGGTTCTGAAGTTGATGCTTTAAGACAGGATATAGAAAATATTACTGGGAAAAATGTCCAGATAAATGTTGTTGAAGTGGATAACCCTGATCTGGATGCTCAGTTAGTTGCTGAGAATATAGCAGGTCAGTTATTAAAAAGAGTTTCATTTAGAAGAGCTATGAAGCAGGCTATGAATAGAGCTATGAGATTAGGTGCAGAAGGTTTTAGAGTTCAAAGCAGCGGCAGATTAGGTGGCGCTGAAATGGCAAGAAGAGAAGGATATAGTGAAGGAAGTGTTCCACTTCATACTTTAAGAGCTGATATAGATTATGGTTTTGCAGAATCTAATACTACCTATGGAACAATAGGTGTTAAAGTCTGGATAAATAAAGGTGAAATACTTCCAGAAGTGGATGAAGACTAGTAATAATTATAGGAAGGAGGCAACATTATGCTTGTCCCAAAAAGAGTAAAACATCGCAAACAACACAGAGGACGCATGAAGGGTAAAGCTCAAAGGGGTACAAAAGTTACCTTTGGAGAGTTTGGCTTACAGGCTTTAGAACCAGCCTGGATTACAAATAGACAGATTGAAGCTGCCCGGATTGCTTTAACTAGATATATTAAAAGAGGCGGTAAAGTTTGGGTTAAAATTTTCCCTGATAAACCGATTACAGCTAAACCTGCTGAAACAAGAATGGGTAGTGGTAAAGGTGCTGTTGAAAATTGGGTTGCAGTTGTAAAGCCAGGTAGAATAATGTTTGAATTAGCTGGTATTGAAGAAGAAATTGCACGTGAAGCTATGAGATTAGCGGCTCATAAATTACCAATTAAAACTAAATTTGTTGCCAGAGATGGTGGTGAGTCCAATGAGAGTTAATGAATTAAGAGATTTAACAGATATGGAATTAGAGCAGAAATTAGATGAATTTAAAGAAGAGCTTTTTAATCTTCGTTTTCAGCATGCAACTGCTCAGTTGGATAATCCGATGAGAATAAGAGAGGTTAAAAGGATTATCGCTAGAATTAAAACTATTTTAAGAGAAAGAGAGTTAGATATAAGACAGGAAGCATAGTTTAAGCTGGAAGGAGGTTTATGATGGAAGCCAAAAGAAATGAAAGAAAAGAAAGAATTGGTTTTGTAGTTAGTAATAAAATGGATAAAACTGTTACTGTTACAATTGAACGGAGAAAACAGCATCCGATGTATAAAAGAGTTATTAAGCGCTCTAAAAAATATAAAGCTCATGATGAAAATAATGAATGTAATGAGGGAGATAAAGTGAAAATTGTTGAAACACGACCATTAAGTAAAACAAAGAGATGGCGTGTTGTTGAAATTTTAGAAAAAGCCAAGTAAATAAACGGATAGAGGGGTGATTTAAATGATTCAAGCAGAATCTCGCCTAAAAGTTGCAGATAACTCTGGCGCCCGTGAGTTACTTTGCATTAAAGTTCCAGGAGGTAGTAAGAAAAAATATGCTGGTGTAGGCGAAAAGATAATTTGTAGTGTAAAAGAAGCAATTCCTGAGGGGATGGTAAAAAAAGGAGAAGTCGTAACAGCTTTGGTCGTAAGAACTAAAAAAGCAACTAAAAGACCTGATGGTTCATACATTAAATTTGATGAAAATGCAGCTGTTATTATTGATGATCTAGAAAACCCTAAAGGAACAAGGATTTTCGGTCCAGTCACTAGGGAGTTAAGAGATAAGAATCATATGAAAATTGTATCCCTAGCACCGGAAGTATTATAGTCAAAGGAGGGGTACTAGGTGAAGATCAAAAAAGGTGACCAGGTTGAAGTTATTACTGGAAAAGATAAAGGAAAGCGCGGCGAAGTTTTAACTGTTGACAGAAAGAAAAACCGGGTTGTAGTTGAAGGTGTTAATATAGTTCACAGGCATATGCGCCCGAGTCAGGATAATCCACAGGGCGGAATCATTGAAAATGAAGCTCCGATAAATGCTTCAAATGTAATGGTTGTTTGTGCGGCCTGCGATGAAAAAAGTCGTCTGGGTTATAAATATTTAGATAATGGTAAAAAAGTTCGTTATTGTAAAAAATGTGATGAAACAATAGAATAACTGCTGGATGAAAGGAGGTCAGTTATATGACAGTTTTAGCAAATCAATATCGTGAAGAAATTAGACCAGCTTTGAAAGAAGCCTTTGGTTATGATAATATTATGGAAGTTCCAGAATTAAAAAAGATTACTGTTAATGTAGGTTTAGGAGATGCAAAGGAAGATCCTAAATTATTAGATACAGTTGTTGATGAGGTTGCAAGAATTACTGGACAACAACCGACTGTTACTAGAGCTAAAAAGGCTATAGCTAACTTTAAAATTAGAGAAGGTATGCCTGTGGGTCTAAAAGTTACTTTAAGGGATAAATTGATGTATGAATTTCTTTATAAATTAATTAATGTAACTATGCCTCGTATTCGAGATTTTAGAGGGGTATCTGCTAATTCATTTGATGGAAGAGGAAATTATAGTCTTGGCATAGACAATCATACAGTATTTCCTGAAATTAAAGTTGACGATGTAGATGTAGTTCATGGACTGCAAATTACCATTGTTACATCAGCAGAAAATGATGAAGAGGCATTTGAATTATTAAGTAGAATGGGGATGCCTTTTAAGAAGTAAATATTTATGAGTTAATATTTAAAAGGAGGGATATTTAGTGGCCCGTAAAGCTTTAATAGAAAAAGCAAACAAAGAACCGAAGTATTCTACAAGGGAAAATAATAGATGTAGCCGGTGTGGCAGATCTAGAGCATATATGAGGAAGTTTGATTTATGTAGAATTTGTTTTAGAGAATTAGCACATAAGGGAGAAATACCAGGAGTAAAAAAAGCAAGCTGGTAAATGAAAGGAGGTTTTCTTTATGAACACAGATCCTATTGCTGACATGTTAACTAGAGTTAGAAATGCAAATAATGCAGGTAAGAGCACTGTTAATATTCCTGCTTCTAATATAAAATTAGGTTTAGCTGAAATTTTAAAAGAAGAGGGCTTTGTAAATGATGTAAAAATGATAGAGCGCTATCCTCAAAATGATATAAGGGTATATTTGAAATATGGTGAAGACGATGAAAAAGTAATTACTGGTATAAAAAGAATAAGTAAACCAGGTTTAAGAGTTTATGTTAAGAAAGATGAAATTCCTCAGGTGCTTGGAGGATTAGGTTTAGCGATTTTATCTACTTCTCATGGAGTACTTTCAGATAAAGAAGCTCGGGAAAAAGGAGTAGGCGGAGAGGTTCTCTGTTACGTCTGGTAATATAAAGTAGGAGGTGAAAAATATGTCCCGTATAGGTAAATTACCTGTAGAAATACCTGAAAAAGTTAATGTTGATTTTGATGGTACTACCTTAAAAATTAATGGACCCAAAGGTGAGTTAAGCAGGGATATCCATGAATTAATAGATTTAGAAATTAATAACGATGAAATTATAATAAAAAGAAATGGAGAGTCGAAAGATGATAGGTCTCTTCATGGAATGACCAGAAGCCTTATTGAAGGAATGGTAACTGGAGTTGTAGAGGGATATTCAAAACAACTTGAAATGGTTGGAGTAGGATATAGTGCTACAATGGAAGGGAAATCATTAAAAATTGAAGCTGGTTATTCTCATCCAGTAGTAATTGAGCCAGAAAAAAATATAGAGTTTGAAGTTGAAAAAAATAAGATAACTGTTAAGGGTATCGATAAACAGTTAGTTGGCAATACTGCTGCTCAAATTAGATCAGTAAGAGAGCCTGAACCTTATAAAGGAAAAGGTATAAAGTATATTGATGAAAGAATAAGAAGAAAAGAAGGAAAAACTGGTTAATAATATTAATCAGTTATGCTGAAAGTTGTTGAAGAAAGGAGTGAAATGGTATGAGTAAACTTGATAAAAGGTCTGCCAGAGAAAGAAGACATAAAAGAATAAGAAATAAAATTACTGGAACGCCTACAAAGCCAAGATTGGCTGTAAAGCGCAGTCTGAAAAATATACACGTTCAATTAATAGATGATTTAAGAGAAATCACTCTTGTTTCAGCTTCAAGTTTAGAATCGACAGTTAAAGATGAAATTGATTATGGAGGTAACAAAAAAGCCGCTAAATTGGTGGGTAAATTAGTTGCTGAAAGAGCACTTGAGGAAGGTATTGAAGAAATAGTCTTTGATAGAGCAGGTTATAAATATCATGGTAGGGTGAAAGCACTTGCAGAAGCTGCAAGGGAAGCTGGATTAAAGTTTTAAGGTGAAGGAGGCGAATTAATGAAAAATATAGATCCAAATAAATTAAACCTGGAAGAAAGAGTAGTTGATATTAACAGGGTTTCTAAAGTTGTGAAAGGTGGACGGAGATTTAGTTTTACTGCCTTAGTAGTTGTTGGCAATCAAGACGGTTATGTAGGCGTTGGCTACGGTAAGGCTAATGAAGTTCCTGAAGCTATTAGAAAAGGGATAGATGATGCAAAGAAGAATTTGATTGAAGTACCTTTGGTTGATAGAACAATTCCTCATCAAATTAATGGAATATTTGGTGCTGGTAATGTATTATTAAAACCAGCTGCACCTGGTACTGGAGTTATAGCTGGTGGTCCTGTTAGAGCAGTTGTTGAATTAGCTGGAATTAATGACATCCTGACTAAGTCATTAGGAACTTCTAATCCGATTAATATGGTAAAAGCCGCTATTAATGGTTTAGACAGACTGAAAAATGTGGAAGATGTTGCAAAGCTTAGAGGGAAAACCCCAGAGGAAATTACTGGCTAAATATATAGATAAGTTAATAAGGAGGTGCTGTTAAATGAAATTGCATAATATAAAGCCAAAAAAAGGCTCGAAAAAGAAGAGACAGAGATGCGGTAGAGGCATTGGATCTGGTAGAGGTTATACCAGTGGTAGAGGAGCTAATGGTCAAAATAGTAGATCTGGTGGAGGAGTTAGAATTACTTTTGAAGGTGGACAGACTCCTTTATTTAGAAAACTTCCTAAAAGAGGCTTTAATAATAAAAATAAGAATGAATATACAATTTTAAATGTATACCAATTAAATAATTTTGAAGACGGTTCCGAGATTAATCCAGAGATTTTATTAGAAAATGGAGTTGTAAATAATATTGCTTCCGACGGCATTAAAATTTTAGGTGATGGTGAATTGAATGTGAGTCTTAATGTTAAGGCTAATTCTTTTACTAAATCTGCCATCAATAAAATTGAAGCTGCTGGTGGGAAGGCCGAGGTGATATAACTTGCTGAAGGCTTTAAGTAATGTCTTTAAAGTTAAAGAGTTAAGAAATAAAGTTTTATTTGTGCTTGGAGTAATGGTGGTCTATAGAATTGGAGCTCATATTCCAGTTCCTGGAGTTGACATTGCGAGAGTTCAAGAAATGCTTTTTGGTGGAGGAGTTGGAGGAGTTTTTGATTTCCTTGATTTATTTGCTGGAGGAGCATTAAGTAACTTTTCAATATTCGCAATGAGTATAACCCCTTATATTACAGCCTCCATTATATTACAGTTATTACAGGTTGTTGTTCCTAAATTAGAAGAGTTAGCTAGAGAGGGTAGAGAAGGGAAAAAGAAAATTGCCCAATATACAAGGTATCTAACTGTTGTACTCGCATTAATACAAGGTTTTGGTATTACTACCTATATAAGACAGTTTGGTGCAATTCCAAATCCTTCTGTTTTTGATATAATAGTTATAGTTATAAGTCTTACAGCTGGAACAACCTTTTTAATGTGGTTAGGAGAGCAGGTTAATGAATATGGAATTGGTAATGGAATTTCAATATTAATTTTTACATCTATCATTGCCAGGTTTCCGTCAGATATAATGGAAACATGGTCATTGTTTAGAGCTGGTACTGTTACAATATTTAATTTGTTAATTTTTATAGTATTGGCTGTAATAATAGTTGCTGGAATAATTTTTGTACAGCAAGGTGAGAGAAGAATACCTGTTCAATATTCAAAGAGAATTGTTGGACGAAAAGTATATGGGGGAAGAAGCACCCATATTCCAATGAAGGTTAATCAGGCTGGAGTTCTGCCAGTTATTTTTGCCTCTTCCGTGCTATTATTTCCAGGAGTTATTGCGCAGATTCTTCCATTTGGTTGGGCAGAAGGAATGGCTAATGTAATTAGACCTGGGTCAACATTATATATAGTTTTATATGGTATATTAACTATGTTCTTTACCTATTTCTATACTGCTATTACCTTTAACCCTGAAGAAGTTGCTGACAATATGAAAAAACATGGTGGTTTCATACCTGGGATTAGACCAGGAAGATCTACTATAAAATATTTAGATAAAATTTTAGTCAGAGTTACTTTGGTTGGAGCACTTTTCTTAACCGCAGTTGCATTATTACCATTTGCAATTGGGCCATTAACTGGAGTAGATATTGCATTTGGTGGTACATCATTATTAATTATGATCGGTGTAGCATTACAGACAATGCAGCAGATAGAATCACATCTATTGATGCGCCATTATGATGGGTTTATGGAATAGGAGGTAAATCTGAATGAATCTTGTTTTTTTAGGATTACCTGGAGCCGGTAAAGGCACACAGGCAAAAATATTAGCTAATAAATATAATATACCTCACATCTCAACAGGCGATATATTTCGTAGTGCTATTAAAAATGAAACACCATTGGGTTTAAAAGCTAAAGAATATATTGATGCTGGTGAATTAGTTCCAGACGAGGTAACGAATGGAATTATTAAAGAAAGACTTAAAGAAAATGATTGTAATGATGGGTTTATACTGGATGGTTATCCAAGAACCCTTGATCAGGCAGAAGCTTTAGATATTAACCTAAGAGAGTTAGATAAAAAACTTGACTTAGTTATTTATACAAAGGTTCGAGAAAGTGTTTTAATTAAAAGGTTGACTGGAAGAAGAATTTGTGAAGACTGCGGCGCCACTTATCATGTTGAATTTAATCCACCAGAAGTTGAAGGTATCTGTGATAAATGTGGTGGTAATCTTATTCAACGTGATGATGACTCTAAAGAAACAGTAGAAAAAAGAATTAATGTCAATAAAGATAACACTAGTAAGCTCGTTAATTATTATTCTAATAAAGGAATTTTAGTTGAAATTGATGCTGAAAAAGATATTAATGAAGTAAGCAATATTATAGTTGATGTAATTGAGGAGAAAGTCAGATGATTATCAGGAAGTCTAAGAGAGAAATAGATATTATGGCAAAGGCAAATTCTATAGTTGCAGAAACTCATGAGTTTTTATCTGAGAAAATCAGTCCAGGAATTAGCACTTATGATTTAGACAAGCTTGCTGAAGAATTTATTGAAAAAAATAATGGGAAACCTTCTTTTAAAGGATATAGAGGTTATCCTGCTTCTGTTTGTTTGTCAATTAATGATGAAGTTGTTCATGGAATACCATCAAAAACTAGAATACTTGAAGAGGGTATGATCTTAAGTGTTGATATTGGAGTTTATTATAAAGGCTTTCATGGTGATGCAGCCAGAACTTTTGCTGTTGGAAATGTTTCTCAAGATGCTAAAGATTTAATTGATGTTACTAGACGAGCTTTAGATATGGGAATTGAAAATGCTGTAATTGGCAATAGACTTACAGATATATCGAATGCAGTTCAAACTCATGTTGAAAAATCAGGGTATTCTGTTGTTAGGGATTATGTAGGCCATGGAATTGGGACTGATATGCATGAAGATCCTCAAATTCCTAATTTTGGTCCTGCAGGCAGAGGCCCCCGCTTGAAAGAAGGTATGACATTAGCAATTGAACCAATGGTTAATATTGGAGATTATAAAGTGAAAACTAAAGAGGATGGCTGGACTGTTATAACAGAAGATGGTACATTATCAGCTCATTGGGAGGACAGTATTGCTATAACTAAGGATGGACCAAGAATTTTAAGTAGATTATAAATACTTTTACTTGAAAGAATTCTATGGTATAATATAGGGTAGCTTAAAAATCAATAAATTAAGTATATCTGAATATAATAGCAATACTACTGAAAACAAATATATAAGTATAGTAATTTTGTTTGCTAATGATTTTGTTTAGAAATTAAATTTTTAAGTTTAATACCTTTTAAGCAAAAGGGGGGTAAGATAATATATGTCAAAAGAAGATCCTATTGAAGTTGAAGGTACAGTAGTAGAACCTTTACCAAATGCTATGTTTAGGGTTGAACTCGATAATGGCCATAAAGTCTTAGCACATGTTTCAGGTAAGATGCGTATGAATTATATCAGAATTTTACCTGGAGATAAGGTTACAGTAGAATTATCACCATATGATCTATCTCGCGGAAGAATAACTTATAGGCATAAAGCATAATTCTATGTATTAAATGTTTTATGGAGGTGTTTTAAAAATGAAAGTTAGACCATCAGTTAAACCAATTTGCGATAAATGTAAGGTTATTAGAAGAAATAAAAAAGTTATGGTAATTTGTGAAAATCCAAAGCATAAACAACGCCAGGGTTAAATTTTCAAACGGAGGTGTAAAAAATGGCTAGAATAGAAGGTGTAGATTTACCTAAAAATAAAAGGGTTGAAATTGGCCTGACATATATTTATGGTATAGGACGCTCTAGATCTAATGATATTCTTGAAGCTGCAGGAGTTGATCCTGATACAAGAGTAAAAGATCTTACTGAAGCTGAAATTGCAAAATTAAGAAGCGAAATAGATGATTATGCTGTAGAAGGTGAGCTTAGACGGGAAAGAAGAGCTGATATTAAAAGATTAAAAGATATAGGTTCTTATAGAGGTTTAAGGCATAGAAGAGGGCTTCCAGTTAGAGGCCAGAGAACCAGGACTAATGCTAGAACTAGAAAGGGTCCTGTAAAACCTATTAGAAAATAATAAAATTTAAGAACGAGGAGGGAATTTTTTAGATGGCTAAAGGAAAGAAAAAAACCAAAAGAAGAAAAAAGAAAAATAAAAAGTTTATTGAAAAAGGACAGGCTTATATTAGATCAACATTTAATAACACCATTGTTAGTATTACTGACATGGATGGTAATGTTGTTGCCTGGTCAAGTGCAGGCAAAGCTGGATATAAAGGTTCAAGAAAAAGCACTCCATTTGCTGCCCAGATAGCTGCAGAAAATGTTGCTGAAGAGGCACAGGAAATGGGCTTAAAGGAACTTCAGATATTTGTTAAAGGTCCAGGCTCTGGAAGAGAATCAGCTATAAGAGCTATTCAGTCTGCTGGAATAGAAGTAACATTAATTAAAGATATTACCCCTATTCCTCATAATGGTTGTAGACCACCGAAAAGAAGAAGAGTTTAATAATTTTATAAATAGGAGGTGCTAATATAAATGGCAAAATATACAGAAGCAAAATGTAAACATTGTCGTCGTGAAGGTGAAAAGTTATATTTAAAAGGAGAAAGGTGTTATTCAGAAAAATGTGCTTTTGAAAGAAGACCTTATGCTCCAGGAGAGCAAGGGCAGGGTCGTCGAAAGCAATCAGAATATGGTAATCAGCTTAGGGAAAAGCAGAAGGTCAGAAGAATGTATGGTATGATGGAAGATCAGTTTAGAAGTACATTCTCATCTGCTGCCAGACAAAAAGGTGTTACTGGTGAAAACTTTTTACAATTACTAGAAACAAGATTGGATAATACTGTATTTAGAATGGGTTTTGCTACGTCCCGTTCCCAAGCAAGACAACTGGTTTTACATGGCCATATATATGTTAATGGTAGTAGAGTTAATATTGCTTCATATCAGGTGGAAGAAGGAGATACTATTAGCGTTAAAGATGCCAGTAGAAAGAAAAATTTCATTAAAGATGTTTTAGAAACAAATGATGAATATAATGCCCCTGAATGGGTAAGCGTTAATATGGAAAAAGCAGAAGGTACCGTTGTAAGAATGCCTGAAAGAGATGATATTGAACATCCAATTAATGAGCAACTTATTGTTGAGTACTATTCACTTTAAGCTGAAGCTACCCTCAGCTGAAGAGAACTGAGAGGAGGGTGTGATAAATTAAATGATAGAAATTGAAAAGCCTAAAATCAATAAATTAGAAGCAGATAATAATTTTGGAAGCTTTGAAATTAGTCCTTTAGAAAGAGGATATGGAACAACACTTGGGAATTCAATAAGAAGAATATTATTATCTTCACTTCCAGGGGCAGCCATAACCTCTGTGAAAATAGAAGGTGCTAAACATGAATATACGGCAATACCTGGAGTAGTTGAAGATGTAACTGATATTATTTTGAATTTAAAAGGTGTTGTTTTAAGATATAACGGTGAAGAACAGACCAGTATCAGATTAGATGTTAGCGATAAAACTGACGTTGTTGCAGGTGATTTTCAGGTTTCTGGCGATATAGAAATCATAAATAAGGATCATAAAATAGCCACTCTGGCTCCTGAAGGCAATATTCAATTAGAGGCTACTGTTGAAAAGGGGCGCGGTTATGTTACAGCGGAAGAGAATAAAGAAAAATTTGATAATATTATTGGTTTAATCCCTATAGATTCTTCCTTTAGTCCAATAGAGAGAGCTAATTTTAAAGTTGAAGATATTCGTGTAGGTCAGGTAACTGATTACGATAGATTAATACTGGATGTTTATACTAATGGAAGCATTAGTCCTGAGGAAGCTATAAGTTTATCTGCAAGGATAATGATTGAACATTTGGAGCTATTTCTGGATCTGGATGATGATCTTGAAAATGTTGAAATTATGGTTGAAAAAGAAGAGGAAGAGAAAAATCAGATTTATGATACTACTGTTGAAGAGCTAGAATTATCAGTTAGATCTTCTAATTGCTTAAAAAGAGCAGGAATTAATACAGTAGGTGAATTGGTAAGTAAGACTGAAGATGATTTAATGAAAGTAAGAAATTTAGGTAAGAAATCATTACAAGAGATTAAAGATAAATTAGATGAAATTGATTTATCATTAAAAAAACCTAATGAATAAAGGTGGTGTATGCTAATGCCTAGAAGAAAGCTAGGAAAAACAACTTCACATAGGAAGGCTATGTTTAGAAATATGTTAACTGATTTTTTTAGAAATGAAAGAATAGAAACTAGCCTTGCCAAAGCTAAAGAATTACGTCCTTTAGCAGAAAAATTAATAACTATTTCAAAGGATAATAATGTTCAATCCAGAAGAAAAGCTGCCAAAAAAATTAACGATAAAGAGGTATTAACAAAATTATTTGATGAAATTGGTCCCCGTTTTGCGGATCGACCAGGTGGATATACTAGAATTATTAAAATGTATCCCCGTAGAGGAGATGCCTCTGAAAGGGCGTTAATTGAATTAGTCGAGTAAATTTAGTTAGTTTATGAAGTGGGTGTTATAATGAGCCTGATTGAAATAAAAGATGTTGATTTTATATATAGAGAGCAAAAAGATAAAGCTCTATCAGGTGTTAACTTATCAGTTGATAAAGGTGAGTTTATTTCTATAATTGGCTCAAATGGTTCAGGAAAATCAACATTAGCTAAATTACTGAATGTCTTGTTAGTCCCAACTAGGGGCCAGGTATTTGTTGATGGCTTAAATTCATCTGATCAGGATAATGTATGGAAAATTAGACAAAAAGTCGGAATGGTTTTTCAAAATCCTGATAATCAGTTGGTTGCTACAACAGTTGAAGATGATGTGGCTTTCGGCCCTGAAAATCTAGCATTACCTTCAAAGGAAATAAGAGAAAGAGTTGATAAATCACTTGATATGGTTGGTATGGGTGGTTATCAAAGCCATCCGCCCCATGAACTTTCAGGTGGTCAAAAACAGCGAATAGCTATAGCTGGAATTATTGCCATGTTACCTGATTGTATTGTGCTTGATGAGCCGACAGCTATGTTAGACCCGATGGGACGAAAAGAAGTATTAAAAACAATTAAATATTTAAATGAAGAAGAGGGCATTACGGTAATTTTAATTACTCATTTCATGGAGGAAACTATTTTTTCTGATAGAATAGTAGTGATGCAAAGCGGAGAAATAAAAGATATTAATAAGCCTTTAAAAATATTTCAGAATGTGGAATTAATAAAAAGTGCTGGGTTGGATGTTCCGGTGGCAGTACAAATGGCCAATGAATTGAAGAGTTCAGGCATTAAACTGCCAGATATTATGGATATTGAGGAATTGGTGAATGCATTATGTTAATGGAACTAAAAGATGTTACCCATGTGTATAACCAATATAATCCAATTGTAGCACTTAAAGATATTAATTTGTCTATATCAAAGCATGAATTTATTGGCTTAATTGGACATACTGGATCAGGCAAATCTACATTAGTTCAATTATTAAATGGATTAATAGAACCGACTTCTGGTAATGTTTTATACGAAGAAGAAAATATTTTTTCTGATAAAAAGAAATTAAAATATATTAGACAAAAAGTTGGATTAGTATTTCAATATCCAGAACATCAATTATTTGAAGAAAGTATATATAAAGATATTGCTTTTGGACCTAAAAACTTAGGTTTGAAAAAAGAAGAAATTAAAAGTCGTGTTAAGGAATCGCTGGAATTAGTTGGGCTCGATTATAATTCATTTAAAGACAGATCTCCTTTTAATTTAAGTGGAGGGCAGCAGCGCAGGGTTGCAATTGCAGGAGTTTTAGCTTTAAAGCCAGAAATATTGATATTAGATGAACCTTCTGCAGGATTAGATCCTAATGGTAGAAATAAATTATTAGAACTGCTTAGATATTTACATCAGGACATTAATATTACTATTATTTTAATCTCTCATAGAATGGAAGAGGTTGCTAAATTAGCTACTAGAGTTGTTGTTATGGATGAAGGTGAGATTGTTTTAGACGGAAATCCAGCTAAAGTTTTTAGTGAAGAAAAAAGATTGAGGGAGTTAGATTTAGATTTACCATCAGTAACTTCAATACTTCATAAATTAAAAGCTAAAGGATTACCAGTAAGAACAGATATTTTTGATATTTCTGAAGCTAAAGACGAAATAATTAGCAAGTTATCAGATAAGAATCGACACGGGGAGAAAAGATTATGTTAAAAGATATTACTATAGGTCAATATATTCCTGGTGATTCTTTTATTCATAAATTAGATGCAAGAATCAAGATTATTATTACTGTTATTATGATTACAGTACTATTCTTGATCGATTCCTTTATTGGATTTGGATTATTTTTAATTTTTGTTATTGGAGTTATGGCTATTTCTAAATTACCAGTAAAAAGAGTATTAAATGGATTAAAACCAGTATTCTTTTTAATAATTATTACATTATTTCTGCATATGTTTTTAACCAGAGGTGGAGAAGTTCTCTGGGAATGGGGAATTTTTAGAATAGAAGAAGAAGGTTTGTTTACCGGTTTATTTATGGTTGGAAGAATCTTATTACTTATTATGTTCACTTCATTGTTGACTTTAACAACATCTCCATTACAATTGACTGATGGCATAGAATATATTCTAAAACCTCTAACTAGATTTGGAGTGCCTGCTGGAGAGCTGGCTATGATGATGACTATCGCTTTAAGGTTTATTCCAACATTAATGGAGGAAGCTGAAAAAATAATGAAAGCTCAAAAAGCAAGAGGTGCTGATTTTGAAAGTGGTAATATAATCGAAAGGGCTAAAAGCCTGGTCCCTCTTTTAGTGCCATTGTTTATTAGTGCATTTAGAAGAGCTGATGAATTGGCACTTGCTATGGAATCAAGATGTTATCAAGGCGGAACCAATAGAACTCGATTAAATGAGTTAGAATTAAAGAAATCAGATATTTATGCTTTAATTGGAGTTATTATTATTGCTATATTTTTAAGCTTTAAATGATTCTCGGAGGATAATAAATGGGAAATGTAAAAGTAATAGTTTCTTATGATGGATCAAATTATAGTGGTTGGCAGAGGCAGAAAAATACATCAGAGACTATTCAAGAAAAACTAGAAAATGTTGTTAATCAATTTCATAAAGATAAGAGTATAGTTTATGGTGCTAGCAGAACAGATGCTGGTGTACATGCAAAAGGACAGGTATTTAATTTCGATTTAAAGGTTGATATCCCACTAAATAGATTGCCCCAGGCCTTTAATAGTGAATTACCTAATGATATAGTTTGTCTGAATGCTGAGTATGTAAGTGATGAATTTCATTCCCGTTATGATGCTGAAGCTAAAAAGTATATTTATCGTATAGATAATAATTTATTCAGAGATGTTTTTATGCGGAAATATGCTTATCATATATATATGGATTTAGATTTAGATTCAATGCTCAAATCAGTAAAATATTTATTAGGGGAACATGATTTTTCGGCTTTTAGAGCTAAAGGATGTCGAAGTAAGAATCCAATCAAAAAAATTTATAAAGTTGATTTTTATGAAGAAGCGAATAAAATTTATACATTAGAAATTATTGGTACAGGATTCTTGTATAATATGATGAGAATTATTGCTGGAACAGTTATTGAAATTGGAAAGAGAAAAAGAAGTTACAAAGATATGAAAGAGATTTTATGCTCAAAAAATAGGTCTAATGCTGGCTTTACAGCTCCAGCTAAAGGTTTAACACTTGAAAAGATTTATTATTCTGTAAATTGATTATTTAGTAAAAGGAGGGAAATTAAAATGAAAACTTATAGTGCAAAGGAAACAGAAATTAATAGAAATTGGTATTTAGTTGATGCTGCTGACCAGACTTTGGGGCGATTAGCTTCAGAAGTTGCTCAATTATTAAGAGGTAAACATAAACCAGAATTTACACCTCATGTTGATACTGGTGATTATGTAGTTGTTATAAATGCTGAAAAAATTAATTTGACTGGTAATAAATGGGATCAAAAAGTTCATTACAGTCATTCCAATTATCCAGGCGGGATTAAAGAAATAACCTATAGAGAATTAAGAAAGAAAGATCCTGAGTTTATTATAGAAAAAGCGGTTAAAGGAATGCTGCCAAGTAATAAACTTGGCAAGAGAATTGCTAAAAAGTTAAAGGTTTATAAAGGAACTGAGCATCCTCATAATGCTCAAAATCCAGAAGTATTAGATTTAAGTGAAAGGAGGTAGTTATAAAGATGGCTAATGTGCAATATAGAGGTACCGGTCGAAGAAAGACAGCAACAGCAAGAGTTAGATTAATGCCAGGGGATGGCGAAATGATAATTAATGGGACTGATATAGAAAACTATTTTCATAGAAAATCATTAATTCAGGATATTCAATCACCTTTAGAGGTTACTAAGCAGCTTGGAAGTTTAGATATAGTTGCTAATGTTAATGGAGGTGGTCTTTCAGGGCAGGCAGGTGCTGTTCGTCATGGAATAGCAAGAGCTTTACTTGAGGTTGATCAAGAGTTTAGAAAACCACTTAAAAAAGCTGGTTATTTAACAAGAGATTCAAGAATGAAGGAGAGGAAAAAGCCAGGACTTAAAAAGGCTAGAAAAGCTCCTCAGTTTTCGAAAAGATAAATTTTTTGCAAAGATATTTTTACCCTTCTCAAAACGGGAAGGGTTTTTCTTTACATAAAAAAGTCTGGATAAAAGATATCTACATAGATATCAAATATCCAGACTTTTTGTATTTTAGATAATAATTTTTATCTTGTTAGTTTTGGATCTAAGGCGTCACGGAGACCATCACCCATAAAGTTTATTGATAAAACAGTTATAATTATCATTATACCAGGTGGCAGCCAGAACCATGGTCTAGATTCTAATATAACAAGATTACGGGCTTCATTAAGCATGTTACCCCAACTAGGCATTGGAGGTTGAATACCAAGCCCTAAATAGCTTAAACCAGCCTCAGATAAGATAGCATAAGCAACAGCCAGGGTTGCATTAACAATAATAGGTGCAAATGTGTTCGGCAAAAGATGCTTAAACATAATCCTGGAGTCATCAGCACCAGATGCCCTGGAGGCATGAATAAATTCTCTTTCTCTTAAAGCCAGGACTTCTCCTCGGACCAGACGGGCAACCCCAGTCCAGCCTAATACACCGATTATAGCCATTAGTTTGTATAAACCTGGACCCCAGATTGAAGCAATTACAATAGCAAGTATTAAAAATGGAACACTTCTTACAATATCAATTAATCTAGAGATTAAAGTATCAACCAGGCCGCCAAAGTAACCTGCCATTAAACCGAGGGTAGTACCAATAAAGACTGAAATACTCATGGAAACCAGACCGACTGTAATACTAATTCTTGCACCATAAAATATTCGTGACAAGATACAACGACCAACCCGATCAGTTCCTAAAGGAAATTCGCCTCCTGGAGGTCGATTAGCCTTCAATATGTTTGTTGCATAAGGATCATTAGGTGATAACTGAGGAGCAAAAATAGCCATTAAAGCTATGATAATTAAAAGTCCTAAACCTAACATAGCTAATTTATTTTTTTTGAATTGTCTCCAGGCAACCTGCCAGGGTGACTCAATTTCTTTCTTCATTTTTTTATTTTCTATATCTACTTGCGCCAATTAGATAACCTCCTCTTAATCATATTTTATTCTTGGGTCAACAAGGACATAAAACATATCAGCAATTAAATTACCAATGAATACTAAAATAGCAAATATAACAGTTGTTGCCATTAGAACAGTATAATTTCTCTGCCAGACTGCCCTAATAGACAGGCGTCCGATTCCAGGCCAGGAAAAGACTTCTTCAATTATGACAGCTCCTGAAAAAAGAAGAGGCACCTGTAATCCTAATAAAGTTATAACTGGTATGAGTGCATTTCTTAAAGCATGTTTATAGACAACTACTCTTTCTTTAAGGCCTTTAGCCCGGGCTGTTCTAACATAGTCTTCTTTGATAACCTCTAACATACTTGAACGCATATAACGGGTTAAACTGGCTGCTCTAGCGTATCCTAATGCCACAACAGGTAATATAGCATGTTTTAAATGTGTAAAAACATTCGCTATACCAGCGGTCGGATCCTGGAAACCCCCAGTTGGTAAAAGATCTAACTGTAGAGCAAATACATAAAGTAAGATCAGACCAAAAAAGAAACTTGGAATTGAAACACCTAAAAACGCAAATAAGGTGGCTGCATAGTCGAAAACTGAGTACTGTTTGGTAGCTGACAGTATCCCGATAGGTATAGCGATTAAAAAACTAAGTAACATTGCTCCTATTGTTAAGTAAACTGTTGGTAAGACTCTAACATTTATTAAGTCTGCTACTGGCTGTCGAGATGAATCCATGGAATAGCCAAAATCACCTCTAACAAAATCTCCTAACCAGTTGGCATATCTGACCATTACTGGTTCATCTAAACCCATGGCTGCATACCTTTGTTCTAAATCTTCTCTTGAAATTGAAGGATCTTCAAGCCTGGCGATTGGATCACCAGGTGCCAGATTAATTATGATGAATACTACAAGGGATACAATTAAAATTACCGGGATCCCCTGGAGTAATCTTCGAAATAAATATTGGTACATAGTCTTCCTCCTTTAAAGTAGTATAGAAATAAATTGTGCTTTAACATAGAGTAGATGGGGCCTGAGCCCCATCTACTATTTTAATGTTTATTTAATTATCTGGTTTTTAAATTATTTAGTCTCTGTATTTCTTTGGAATCCAGATATTTTGAATTTCACTATGGCCTCTACCGAATGGACTAACAACACCAGGGTCAGGCAGGAAGCCACGAACTCTTTCATTCATAATGTGGAGATAGATATCGGCATACATTGGGATATATGGCATATCTTCATTCCAGATTTCCTGGAATTCAACATAATATTCACGGCGTTCAACCTGGTCAAGAGTTTCACGGGCCTTTTCAATTAACTCATCTGCTCTTTCATCTGACCAGTTAGTTCTATTCCAGTCACCTTCACTATGCCATACTGAATAAGGATCAGGATCAGCACCGAAACTCCAACCCATAAACCAGGTACTTAATTCACCTTCATCAATCTGGTCTGTCATTGTATTGAATTCTAGTCTTTCAATTTCAACATCAAAACCAATTGAATTCAGGTTATCCTGAGCAAGAGACATTAGCTGGTCAATGAAGTCTGAACCAGATGATGCTGACATTGTGAACTCAAGTGGTTCACCATCTTTTTCATAGACTCCATCATCATTCATTTCCCAGCCGGCTTCTTCTAAGACTTCCTGAGCTTTATCAGGGTCATGTTCATACTGATTTAGGTCATCAGTATAGGCCCAGCTGGCCTGAGAAATAGGTGAGTTAGTTGATACAGCTAGATCACTCATAACAACTTCATGGAAACCGGCTCTGTTAATACCATAAGCCATGGCCTGACGGACAGCCTGATCTGCTACTGGTGTATCAGCTTCAACATTGATTCCGATATAACCGAAACCATCTCTGATCGATTTGTGGAGAGTTATATTTTCCATTTCAGTAAATCTATCAAAGTTTTCTGCTGGAGGCTGGGCATAGTCAATTTCGCCACGTTCAGCCATCATAACTAAGGCCTGGTCATCAACATAACGAATTACAATTTCGTCTAGATAGGGACGGCCAGTTCTAAAATCTTCGAAATATGAAAGTCTAGTAAATTCGTCATCACTATATTCATCAAACTTGAAAGGTCCAGAACCGATTGGATCCTGATTGAAATCTAAACTTCTTAATTCAGAAACTTCGTGTTCTCCCAGGATATGCTCTGGAACAATACCGAAAATAGTTGTCTGGACCAAGAACGGTGCATAGGTTTCCTGGAGTTCAATTTCAATAGTATGGTCATCGATTATCCGGACTCCAGATACTTCATCTGCTTCACCTTCAGTAAATTCTTCGGCACCTTCAATTTCCATAAAATTAGATTGTCTAACTCCATCATAATCTGGGTGCATGAAGGTTTCAAAAGTATATTTTACATCTTCAGCTGTGACAGGTTCGCCATCATGGAACTCAGCATTTTCATCTAAATAGAAAGTATAAGTTAAGTCATCTCTTTCCCAGTCTACAGCCAGGGCTGGAATAGGATTACCCTGAGGGTCAATTTTGTTTAATGGTTCAAAGACCATATCATTAACCTGGGAATCATAAGTTGTTTCTGCAAATAGTGGATTAAACATACCTTCAGGGGACTGGGTCTCAGCCATGACTAAGGTTCCACCGTAAGTGTATTCATCGATAGTTTCTTCTGGAGTTTGTTCCTGAGCGGCAGCTGTAAATGAAAAAGCTAATACTAATGCTAATGTTATAACTAAAATTTTTCTCATCTAAATTTTCTCCTCCTCATTTAGTTAAGTTAATATTAATACCTGTGTTATTTCTAAGGGATAAAGTCGTGCTTAACCAATAAAACAGAAGTCATTGTCACCTCCTTTATTATAATAATGAAAAAAGTTTGACAATAAAATTGCTGAGATATTAAACTCAGCACCTTATTTATATATATTCTATTTCAAAAAGCAAAATCCTTTAATAAATTTAAATTTATTTTTAAAGTAAAAAAAATCACTATAGTATTAAAAATAATAGCTTTTGATTGCAGGAAGTACTGTATTTTCATAGAATTATTGAAATAGAATAGTTAAAATACTTAAATTTATTGTCAAGTTCATTATACCTTATTTTAGTGGATATGACAAATATTATTGATAAAATATAAAAGGAGGGAGATCTTTATGCTTAAAGGACTTTTATTACCACATCCACCAATTATAATACCAGAAGTTGGTGGGAAAAGGCGTGAGGAAGCTGTTAAAACTATTTCAGCTTTTGAAAGTATTACAAAAGAATTTGTAGAAGGTGAAATAGACCTGATAATATCAATTGGGCCCCATGGTGAAATAGACTGGAACCAGATAACCATTGACCAAGCAGAAATCCTTCAAGGAGATTTAGCTAGATTTAATGCCAGAGATGTTAAGATTGAGTTGAAGGGAGCCAGTGAGCTTGCAGGAAAAGTAGTTAATATGTTTAGTGAAGAAAAAAAATATGATGTTAAAGGAATTAACAGCGGTAATTTAGACCATGGTTTAATGGTACCTGCATATTATTTGAAGAATGCCGGGCTTGGAATGGATATTCCCTGGTTAAAATTAAATATCGCTTTCTGGCCGGCTGAAAAATTATATGAGTTTGGTAAAATGGTAATGGAGAAAGCTTTAGAGGATTATAATAATCCTAAAGTCATAATTAGTGGAGACCTATCTCATAAAATAAATCATGATTCTCCTGCAGGTTATTCTCCAGCAGGAAGTAAGTTTGATAGAAAGTTAGTTAATGATTTAGAGTCTGGTAATCTAAGCAGTCTGCTGAATTATGATGAACAATTTTTAGAAGAAGCTGGTGAATGTGGATACCGTCCATTAATGGTTGGATTTGGGTTATTAGATGGCAGTTGGAATGAAATAAAGGTTAAATCCTATGAAGCACCTTATGGAGTTGGATATGCAGTCGCTGGATTTTATAGGTAAAGTCTGACATAATTAAGTTAGAAGAGGTGATAGTCAGATTATGACTGAAAATAATTTGGACTTAGGTTTTGACCCTGTTAAATTGGCCAGAGAGAGTTTAAAAGATCATTTTTATAATCAGGGGATAGCTGAAGAAAAGCCTGAAGGTTTAGATTTTAAGGCCGGGGCATTTGTGTCAATTAAGACTAAAGTTGATAATTCATTAAGGGGCTGTATTGGAACCATCAAACCGACAAGAGATGATATCTATGAAGAAATAATTAGCAGTACTTATAATGCTGCCTTTTGTGATCCTCGATTTCCTGAGTTGCAAGAAGATGAATTAAATAATATAATTATCTCAGTTGATATTATTATGCCAGCCGAGACTGTTAATGATATTGAAGAGCTTGATCCAGGACAATATGGGGTTATCCTGGAAAGAGGGAAAAAGAGAGGCTTATTATTGCCGGACCTGGAAGGTGTTGATACTGTTAAAGATCAGATATCAATAGCAGCCAGAAAAGCAGGAATCAGTTATAATAAGATTCTGGATGAAGGTACGAATATATATCGGTTTGAAGTAATCCGTTATAAGGAGTAAAAATTATGAAAAGCAAAAAAGTTCGGTGTAATATCTGTCCTCATAACTGTAATCTGCAGGAAGGTCAGCAGGGAGTCTGTCTGGCCAGAGAAAATAGAGATGGAGAGATTGTACCTTTGAATTATGGTGAGGTTGCCTCGATGGCAGTTGATCCGATAGAGAAAAAACCGCTATTTCATTTTAAGCCTGGCAGTCAGATTTTATCAATCGGAACCTGGGGCTGTAATATGAAATGTGGATTCTGTCAGAACTGGCAGTTAAGTCAGCAGAAAGTACCGACCAGGTATTATGAGCCTGAGGAAATTCTTGGGGAAATTAAGAAAAGAGGTTTGTCCAGTCTGGCCTTTACCTATTCAGAGCCAATCATCTGGTATGAATATGTTTACGATACTGCCTGTTTAATGAAGGAAAATAATATTGAGACTGTTATGGTCAGTAATGGTTTTATTAATGAAGAGCCATTATTAGAGCTTCTGCCCTATATTGATGGTTTTAATATTGACTTAAAGGCAATTGATGATGACTTTTATAGACAGGAATGTAATGGCAGGCTGGAACCTGTAAAAAATACAATTAGGAAAATTGCTGAATCAGAATCACATCTTGAAATAACTAATCTGGTAATCAGGGATAAAAATGATAGTCTTACTAAACTGGAAGAATTAATAGATTTTATTGGTTCAGTTGATAAAGATATTCCTCTACATTTATCAAGGTATTATCCGGCATATAAGTATGAGATTGAAGCAACAGATATTAATTTATTAAAAAAAGCTTATGAATTAGCAAGTGAAAAATTAAGTTATGTCTATTTAGGCAATATAAGAGAGATGAATTATCGGAATACTGTATGCCCGAACTGTGGCCAGATAGTTATCAATAGGGATTATAAAATTAAGCTGAATATAGTTGATAATAAATGCAAATACTGTAATCATGAAATTAAGGGATATTTTTAGAATGGAGAAATATAATAATATCATAATTAGACAGAGAAATATTATATTAATATCATAACAGGAGATGATCATTTTTGGGTAAGTTATTCGGGACTGACGGGGTAAGAGGAGTTGCTAATTTAGAATTAACACCTGAGCTGGCCTTTAAAATTGGTGAGGCTGCTGCAGGGGTTTTATTAGCTGAGTCTGATAATAATAAAAGGATTATATTAGGTAGAGATACAAGAATATCAGGAGATATGCTGGCCTCGGCAGTTATTGCCGGTGTGAATTCAGCAGGAGTAGATATCATTGATTTAGAGATTGTACCTACTCCGGCTGTTTCATATTTAACCAGTAAGAATGATGTGATTGGTGGGATAATGATTTCAGCCTCCCACAACCCGATTGAGGATAACGGAATTAAAGTTTTTGGTGAGGATGGATGCAAAATCTCTGAAGAGATAGAAGGAAAAATTGAAGATGAGATGACTGTCCCTACAGAGCCAGGGACAAGGCCTACCCATGATAAAGTTGGCCGGCTAATAGATGATGATTCTCTAAAAAAGGAATATATTAAGAATGTGGTTTCATCAGTTAAAGGTAATCTGGCAGGTTTAAAGGTAGTTTTAGACTGTGGCCATGGAGCCGGTTATCAGATCGGACCAGATATCTTAGGAAGGTTAGGAATAACTGAATTAATAACGATTAATGATGGTGGCAGTGGCAATCTAATCAATGTTAATTGTGGCTCGACTGATACTTCTGGTCTGATTAAGAAAGTAAAGGAAACTGGGGCCGATTTAGGGATTGCTTTAGATGGTGATGCTGATCGGGCTATTTTAGTTGATAATAATGGGAATCTAGTTGATGGAGATAAGATAATGTATCTTTCGGCTCTATCAATGCAGGAGAATGGCAGTCTAAAGAAGAATAAGATTGTGACCACTAAATATAGCAATTTAGGTCTCGATGAATCATTAGCCAAATATGGAATTGAGGTTTTAAAGGTTAAAAATGGAGATAAATATGTTCTCGAGGGTTTAAAAGCCAACCAACTTAACTTAGGAGGTGAGAAATCTGGTCATATAATTTATTTAGATTATAATACAAGCGGTGATGGTATTTTGACAGCTGTGCAGGTTATGAACTTTGTCAGCCAGAAAGATGAGACTTTAGTTGGCTTATTAGAGGAATATCAGGAATGGCCTCAATTACTGGAAAATGTAAGGGTTAAGACTAAAGACTGGGAAGATAATCAGGCTATAAATGAGGTGATAACAGAAGCTGATCAGGAAATTGAACCAGGCAGGGTTTTTGTCAGGGCTTCAGGGACAGAACCTGTTGTAAGGGTAATGCTGGAAGGCAAAGAGAGAGAATTGCTGGAAAAATGGAGAGATGAATTGGCGTCTGTAATTGGAGAAGAATTAAATTAAAGCGCCTGATCCTATCAATAGGATAGGATGACGAGGTTGAGGATTATCGAATTATTCGGCGGATGTCCTCAGGTCAATTTGCCTGGCCTTGAATCTGGTAATAAAATCTAAAGGCAACTTTAGAGACAAATTATTAGATAGGTAACTGAAAAAATACAGAAAATGAGTGGAGGAAATAGATATATATGTGCGGAATTGTTGGTTATACAGGTAATAATAATGCAGCAGAATTGTTAGTAAATGGACTTAAGAATTTGGAATACAGAGGTTATGATTCAGCTGGAATTGCAGTCTTAAACGAGCATAAACTTGATTTATATAAAAGCAAGGGATCTCTGGATAAGCTGGAAAAGAAGCTTGAGGATAATGGAAAGATAGTTGCAGGTACTGGAATTGGTCATACTCGCTGGGCTACCCATGGTGAGCCTTCAGATTATAATTCCCATCCCCATTCAGACTGCACTGGCAAGATAACTATTGTCCATAATGGGATTATTGAGAATTATCAGGTTTTAAAAGAGGAACTGCTTAGAAAGGATCATAAATTTAATTCTAAAACTGATAGTGAAGTTGTTGTCCATCTGCTCGAGGATTTATATGATGGTGACATGGTCCAGGCTTTAATAGAGGTTGATAAATTGCTGGAAGGCTCCTATGCGATTGTTGCTATTTCAGAAGAGGAGCCAGAAACAATTTATGGTTTAAAAAAGGATAGTCCTTTAGTCGCCGGAATTGGCAATAAAGAGAATTATCTGGCCTCAGACATTCCAGCCCTGCTGTCAAAGACTAAAGATTTTTATATCTTTGAAGATGATGAGATAGCAAAGGTTGATAGGGAAAAAATAGAATTTTATGATCTTGATGGTAAACTTCTAGAAAAGGCTGTTTTTGAAGCTAACTGGGATGCTGACATGGTAGATAAAAAGGGTTATGATCATTTTATGCTTAAAGAGATTAACGAACAGCCCGATGTTGCCAGAAGAATAATGGCTGATAGATTTACAGAATCGGATATTGATCTGGAAGAATTAGAGGAAATTCTGGCCCAGGGATATGAGAAGGTTATGATTACAGCCTGTGGAACTGCCTATCATTCAGGGCTGATTGGCAGATTTTTAATTGAAGAGTTTGCTGATATCCCTGTTGATGTTGAAGTTGCCAGTGAGCTTAGATATAAGAAGAATTTTATAGATGAAAATACTCTAATGATAGTTGTCAGCCAATCTGGCGAGACTGCAGATACCCTGGCAGCTTTAAGGCTGGCCAAAAGACAGGGAGCCAGGGTCGTTGCTTTAACAAATGCAATTGGCAGTAGTGTTGATAGAGAATCAGATGCCAGTTTTCAATTGATGGCCGGCCCTGAAATATCAGTTGCATCAACCAAGGCTTATGTGGCAATGGTCTTAGTTTTTTATCTGCTGGCATTAAAACTTGGTAAATTAAATAATAATATTCCAGAGGCCAGATTTAAAGAGTTGATCGCCGGGTTAAAGAGACTGCCCTATAGAATTGAAGAGACGACCAAAGAATTTGAAGGCATTGCAAAAGAGATTGCCAGCTCCATAAAAGATTATCAGAGTATCTTCTTTATTGGGAGAAATATTGATTATGCCCTGGCCCTTGAAGGGGCATTAAAGTTAAAAGAGATCTCCTACATTCATGCAGAGGCTCATCCTGCAGGGGAGCTTAAACATGGTTCCCTGGCATTAATTGAGAATGGAGTGCCGGTATTTGCTATCACAACCAGAGAAAATATTGCCATGAAGACATTATCAAATATCGAAGAAGTTATGGCAAGAGGCGGTCAGGTAAATCTGATTACAGCTAAAAATATTGAGTATGATAAAATAGAGGTAGCTAATAAACTGATTCTGCCTGAAATAGACAATATCTGGTCATCGGTGCTGGCAGCTATTCCCCTTCAATTAATAGCTTATTATACAGCCCTTGAATTGGACAGAAATATTGATAAACCCAGAAATCTTGCTAAAAGTGTTACAGTAGAGTAGGGGGAAATGCAATGATTAAGGGACATGGTGTTGATATTATTAAGGTAGATAGAGTTAAAAAGATGTTAAATAGATTTAATCAGCGATTTAAAACTAGAATCTATACAGAAGCAGAGCTAGATTACTGTCTGACTGCCTCAAACCAGGTTGAATCCTTTGCAGCCAGGCTGGCTGCAAAGGAGGCAGTCTATAAAGTTTTAAGCAGAGAATTAGAGACTTTATGCTGGCAGGAAATTTCAGTTAAATGGGAAGGTTGTCTTCCTGTTATTTGTTTAAAGGGTAGGGCAAAAGAAGCTGCTGATAAACTTGGAATTGAATCCTGGCATTTAAGTTTAAGTCATGAGAGGGATTATGCACTGGCCTCAGTGATAGCTGAAGGAGGTTGATAAGTTGTTAGTCTTAAGAGCAAAGGAGATGGCTGCTGTTGATCAAGAGGCGATTAAATTAGGGTACCCAGAGCTTGTTTTGATGGAGACAGCTGGCAGATCTATTGCCAGAGAAATTGATGCCTTAGATGTTCTTGATGATAGGTCAGAAATTAATTTTTTAATAGGCGGCGGGAATAATGGAGGCGATGGCCTTGTTGCTGCCCGTTATTTAAAGGAATGGGGATATAAAAATTTAAAGGTTTTCTTATTAAAGTCTGGAGAAGAGTTAGAAGGAATTAATAGAGATAACTTTAATATATGCAGGTTAAAAGATATTGAAATGGAGGTTATTAAGTCTGGAAATTTAGAGGAGTATAGAGAGAGATTCAGTAAAGCTGATATTTTAATAGATGGTATTTTAGGGACTGGAATTACAGGAGAAGTCAGAGGTCTGGCCGCAGACTTGATTAAGTTAATCAATGAAATCCCGGTAAATGTTCTGGCCATTGATCTGCCCTCAGGACTATCGCTGGATTTTAAGAGTGAGACAGTAATTAAAGCAGACCTAACTGTCACTCTGGCTAATTTGAAAGTTGCCCAGGCAGTTTATCCTGGCAGATATTACTGTGGAGAGATTATTATAGCAGATATCGGGATGCCGGCCAGGGCCTATCAGAAAATCAGGCCTGAATATTTTATGCTCTCAAATCAGGAGGCAGCCAGATTTTTACCCTATAGGTCTGAGACCGGCCACAAAGGAACCTTTGGCAGGGTTTTAATAGTTGGTGGTTCAGCTGGAATGGCCGGGTCTGTTAGCCTGGCAGGAGAGGCAGCCCTGAAAATAGGAGCCGGGATGGTAACGATTGCCCTGCCAGCAGCAGTTGAGCAGGATATTAATTGCCACTCCAGAGAAATCATGACAGAGGCTCTTCCTGATACCAGCGGGAAAATTTCCCTTAAAGCTTTTGAAAAAATCATTGAGATTAGCAGTGAGATGGACTTAGTAATTTTAGGACCAGGTTTAGGTCAGGGGAAAGACCAGGTTGAATTAGTTGATAAACTATTAAAGGAACTTAAACTGCCGGTTGTCTTAGATGCAGATGGAATTAATGCAATTAAGGATATAGAACAGTTAAAGAGAGATAGGAATAGCATTTTGATAACTCCCCATCCTGGTGAGATGGCCAGATTATATAATACTGGTATTTCAGATATTCTTGCAAATAGAGTTAAATATATTAATGATTTTGTTGAAAAAACTGGCCAGACTATCATTTTAAAAGGAGCAGACAGCCTGATTGGTCTGCCTGAGGGAGAAATTTTTATTAATCCAACTGGTAATGATGGTATGGCTACAGCCGGCAGTGGCGATGTACTTGCCGGGATTGCTGGAGGTTTAATTGTCCAGGGTTTAGATCTTGAAAGAGCTGGAATTTTAGCGCCCTTTATTCATGGTCGGGCAGGGGATTTAGCAGCTCAGGCTAAAAATGAGTTTTCAATAATTGCTGGAGATTTGCTTAAATATTTAGCAGACTCTATTAATTCTCTAAATAAAGGAATGGAGTGATGATAATGAAAACTGCAAAAGATATTATGACTAAAGAAGTTATAACTGTTGACCTGGAAACCAGCGTTGAAGAGGCAGCAGAATTGATGAGCCAGTACAATGTAAGTGGATTACCTGTATTGGATAATGGTAAACTGGTTGGAATAGTTACAGAAAAAGACTTGATTGTAAAAGATAAAAAGCTCCATTTTCCAGAATATATTAATTTGATTGGTGGGATAATTTATCTGGAAAGCTATAAGAAATTTAAGGAGGAGTTTAAAAAATATATAGCAGTTAAGGTTAAAGATTTAATGACAAAAAATGTAGAAACTATTAGTCCAGATACCCCTGAGAGTGAGATAGCAGAGATAATGAGTAAAGAGGAGGTAAATAGAGTACCTGTACTGGCTGGAGATGAATTAGTGGGAATAGTAACCAGGGGAGATTTAATTAAAAATATGTCGAAGTAGTGATTTGGAGGTATTGTTATGATCAAAATAGTTATAACAGGATTTGATAATAAAATTGGACCTGGAGATATAGTAGGTGCTTTTATTAATGAATGTGGGGTTAACAGTGATGATATTGGTAAAATCGAGATAAATTCCAGACAGGCTGAAGTGGAATTAGATGATAAAATAGCTGCCAAAGTCGTTAAGGTGATGGATGAAAATAAAATTGGTGGCAATAGAGTTAAAGTGAGGGCAAAAAATGTTGATTATCTTTTGCCTGAAGACCTGCTTAGATATATTGAAAATTCAAAGAGGAAACTGGAGGAAGAACAGTCTTATTTTGAAAAGGAATATAATTATTTAAAGAAAGAGATCGATACAATTAAAAGATTGAGATCTGGAGTGGCTATTAATGGATTGAAGGCCCGGGAGGAAAATTGGATAGATTCTAATAATTTTATAGTAACATTATTTCATCAGATGCCAGGCCAGTTATTACCTGTAAGTCGCTTTAAACCTGGTGACTTTATTGAATTGTCCGCAGAAAATATTGATAGGGCTGTGTCAGGCCAGATTTATGAAATTAATAAAGCATCAATATTAATTGCAATAAATCAAGAACTACCGGAAATTTTGAAGGGTAAAAACCTGATTTTGAATATTAGTTATAATGCAAGTTATTATAAGAGATTATTAGAGTCAGTGGAGAGTCTTGAAAGGACATCTGACATTTCAGAAAAATTAAAAGACACTTTTTTATTAAATAGAGGAGCTACTTTTAGGGCTGAAAAGATCGAAGCTGATAGAGATTTCACCTTTGATTTTTTATCAGATGAGCAGAAAGAGGCTGTGGTCAGGGCAGAGGCGGCAGATGACTTTTATTTAATTGCCGGACCTGCTGGAAGTGGAAAGACGACTGTGATTTCTGAACTTATTTTAAATTCACTGAAATCTGGGGAAAAGCTCCTGGTTATCTCAAAACTGAATTCAACCCTTGAGAGATTATATAATTTAGTAGAAGATAGGGTGAAGTCTAAAAAAATGGCCAGAACTGGTATTTATAATAAAGAGAGCTGGTCTGGTAATAAAGCAAAAGATTTAGATATCTTATTTGCCAATCCTCTGGATTTAGATAATCTTAAGGATTTTAATGAATTTGACCTGGTTATCTTTGAAGATGGGTATCTCTATTCAGAAGCTGAATTAATTGAACCTATTTCAGGCAGTAAAAAAGCTATTATTGCTGGAGATCTTAAAGGGATAAAGGCTGAATCCCTGGCTATAGATAATTATAGCGATCCTGAAAAAGAACCTGGTTATTTCCCTGGCAAATATGAGAATACTCCAGAAGAGCTTAAAAGCTGGCTTAAGCAAGAATACCGTTATCCTTCAGCGATTAGGGATTTTGTGAGTAATTATGTTTATAGGAAGCAAATAATTAAAAGCCGAAAAGATTTAAATAGAGGTAAAATTGATCTTGATAAGTTTAGTTTTACTGAGAGTCACCCCCTATTTAGTTTGCTGGATACAGAACAGGATTATGTCTTCCTTGATACCAGCAGTTATCAATCGGAAGAGAGAAAAGTTGAGGGCCTAAAGGATTATTATAATCGATTTGAAGCTGACATCGTTGAAGAGGCAGTGGAGCTGTTTATTAATATAGGTTATGAGCCAGAAGAGATTGGGGTAATCTCACCCTTTAATTATCAATTAATTGAGATTAAAAAGAGGCTGGTGAATTATGATATAAAGGTTGAAACTCCCTATAATTTTCAGGGTGACGAACGGAGGATAATTTTAGTATCTACTGTCCGTTCTAATGAACCTGGGTATTTAGGGAGATTGCGGAGTATTGAAGAACTATATATTACTCTGACCCGTTCTCTGGAGAGAACTATTATAGTTGGAAATCTACCTACGTTAAAGAATAATCAGCTTTACAGGAGATTATTGGATAATATTGATGTAAAAACTGTCTAGGCTATTGACAGGTTGCTAAAGCTGTTATATACTTGAAATGTGTGTGTATAACAGCTTTAAGTTGGGGGTGAGGGCCGTTGGTCACTAATAATCAGGAAAGATTTAAGATGTCGATGAAGATGATTAGAACATTGAACGATAAGATCCTTCAAAATAAGACTAATAATCATAGCGATTTCTTTCAAAAATCTGTCAGATTATATATCTGCCAGGAAAAAAGGGAAGAAATTAAAGAAAGTTTAAAATGTGGCTATCAGGAAATGGGAGAGCTAAACCGGGAAATGGCCGACGAAGGCCTGCTTAATTTATGTGAGACTTTTTCCTGCTATGAGGATAGTCTAGCGGAGTGTGAGTGAGATGGATGTTTTTAGAGGAGATGTATTTTATGCTAAATTGGACCCGGCCATTGGTTCCGAACAAAAGGGTACCAGGCCGGTTGTGATTATCCAGAATGATATTGGTAACAGGTATAGCCCGACAGTAATTGTTTCTGCTATTACCTCTAAGATTCGGAAAGCAAAACTTCCAACCCATGTTGAAATTGAGGCAGGAGATAGTGAGTTGGATAAGGATTCAGTCATTTTGCTGGAGCAGATTAGAACCCTGGATAAGAGAAGGTTAGAAAGAAAGATAACCAGACTGCCTCCAGAAATTATTGAAGAAGTAAATAAAGCTATTGAAATTAGTTTAGGTCTGGTTGATCTGTAGATTTACATATTACATAATTTGCCCTTTTTAAAAGGGCTTTTTTCTTGTTGATAATCTTTTGAAAGATAAAATTTTTATTAGGAGGAGAAAAATTTGTACGAAGAACTGGTCAATGTATATCGGGGTAAACTGGTGGAAAGTATTCATAATGGAGCTATAGCAGTTGTTGCTCCTAATGGTGAGATCTTAGCTTCGGTGGGGCAGCCGGAGCAGAAGACTTACTGGAGATCGGCAGCTAAACCGATTCAGGCTATTCCCCTGATAGCTGATGGGGTTGCAGATTATTATGGCCTAACTGATAGAGAAATTGCGGTAATTTCGGCCTCCCATAGCGGGGAAGATTTACATATTGAGCTGGTTAGAAGTATCCTGGATAAGATTGGGCTGGATGAGTCTGCTTTAAAATGTGGTACCCATTATCCCTATAATAAAAGGGCTAAGGAGAAGTTGGTTTCTGCCGGTAAAGAGCCAACTGAGATCTATAATAACTGTTCTGGAAAGCATTCAGGTTTGCTGGCATTGTGTCAGTATAATGACTGGAATATTGAGAATTACTTTGCCCTGGAACACCCTCTGCAGCAGGTATTATTAAAATATATTGCCCTGATGACAGGAGTTAAAAAAGAAAAGATTGTTACCGGAGAAGATGGCTGTGGGGTTGTTGTCTATGGACTGCCTGTTACCAGTATGGCCAGGGCCTATGCCAGACTGGCCAATCCTGAGTATCTGCCAGCTGATCTTGAGCCGGCAGCTGCCAGAATCAGAGATGCAATGATTAAAAACCCTGAGGCAGTTGGGGGAACAGGCAGATTTAATACTGATTTAATGGCGGCAGCCGGTGATTATTTAGTTGCAAAGGTTGGTGCTGAAGGTATTTTTTCACTGGGAATCAAGGGTGGTCCCGGGATTACCATTAAGATAGGCGATGGTAATAGACGGGCTATTCCACCGGTGATCATGAAATTACTGGCTGAGTTTATTGATTTAAGCAAAGAGGAGCTGGATTCTTTAAGTGAATATCAGGAACCTTCAGTGACCAATCACAGAGATCATAAAGTCGGGAAAATTGTACCGACTTTTAAATTAAATAATATAGGAAAAGTAGGAGGAGAAAATATTGCTAGCAATTAAAGCAGGAAAGATTGAAACGATGACAGAGGCAGGCACATTAAAAGACGGGATTATTCTAATCGAGGATGGCAAAATTAAAAGAATAGGTGAAGATATTGAGATTCCAGAGGAAGCTGAAGTTTATGACTTTGGCGAGAAGACGATTCTGCCAGGTTTAATTGATGCCCATACCCATTTAGGGATTGGCGAAGAGGGGATTGGCTGGGAAGGCAAAGATTATAATGAGATGACCAGTCCGGTGACCCCTGAATTGAGGGCGATTGATGCCATTAACCCGGCTGATTTAGGCCTGGAGGATGCCAGAAAAAGCGGGATTACTTCAGTTATGGTTGCCCCAGGTAGTGCCAATGTGATCGGTGGTGAATGCCTGGCTATGAAGACCAACGGTAAATATATTGATGATATGATTATTAAAAATCCTGTTGGGATTAAGGCTGCCTTTGGTGAAAACCCCAAAAGAGTCTATGGCGAGCAGAAGAAATCACCGAGCACCAGAATGGCAGTTGCTGCTGAGATGCGCAAGGCTTTCATGGAGACTGAGGATTATATCAAAAATAAAGCAAAGAAAGAGAATGACGATGATGATTCCTTTAAGCGGGATATTCAGCTAGAAAGTTTAGCCAGGGTTATTAAGGGAGAGATGCCGCTTAAAACCCATGCCCATCGGGCTGATGATATTATGACTGCTTTAAGGATTGCCGATGAATTTTCAATTGATCTAACGATTGAACACTGTACTGAGGGCCATAAGATTGCGGAAAGGTTAGCTGAAGCCGGTGTGCCGGCAATAGTTGGGCCGAGCCTGACCACAAGGTCTAAGGTTGAAGTTAAGGACAGGGATTTCAAAACAGCGGCGGTCCTGGCTGAGGCCGGGGTTAAGGTTGCTTTAATGAGTGATCATCCTGTGATTCCAGTCGATAATTTAATGGTCTATGCTGCTTTAGCTGTTAAAGCCGGCCTGGCCAGAGAAGAGGCTTATAAATCGGTCACTATTAACCCGGCAGAGATTTTAGGTATTGATGATCAGGTTGGCAGCCTGGATGCCGGTAAAGATGCTGATCTGGTTGTTTATTCAGGAGATCCACTGGATATAGCTGCTAGGGTTGAGGCTGTTTATATATCAGGAGAAAAGATATAATCTCTGAATGGGGGATTTAATTCCCCCAGTTTCAATTTTCTTTTGATTTTAGATTTATTTTTCTTATTTGCACTAGGGGGCTATTTACTTTAGATTAATTGGTCTGATATAATTAAGGCTGACTTAGTAAATTAGGCTGCTGGAATTGAGAATGATTATTAGATTCTGGAGCTGAGCCGGAGCAATCCCGTAGAAAAGCCGGAGCAATCCCGCAGCATTCCCGCAGGAGATGTGAAGTATCTACAGAGGATCCCTGGTGAGATTTTGAAGTCAGGTTTAAAATGGCCCTGGTTTGAAAAGTGATTTGCAGCTGGCTGGAGGGTATTTGGGTCGTAATTAGAACGAATTTAAACCGAAGTTTTACCGAACTTAGACCGAGGGTGAACCGAACCCAGACCGAAGAATCAGCGTATTTATGTTAAAGGAAAGCTGATTGAATTTAATAGAAATTAGTAATCTCGGCTGGAGTATAATTCCGGTCGAGATTTTTTTAGCCTGTTAATTTCTAATCTTCAGAAAATAGCTTTAGGTATTAAAATAGGCTTAGTTTTAAAATTAATTTAAAAAAAGAGTTGTTTTTTAAATCGGGTATGTTATAATAAGAACAAGGAGTATTGTTATTAATTTCTCAATATTAGCACATTAAGGGGGTAAAGCCAATGCTGGTTGATGAAATCAAGGAAGTTCTGGCTGCAGAAGATCTCTATCAGCCTGAATTTTCTTATAAAGATAGAGAAATAACTACTGCCTGCGGGGCAGATCTGATGAGCGATGTTCTGGCTTTTTCCCAGGAAAAAACTCTGTTATTAACAGGCTTAGTAAACCCCCAGGTTGTTAGAACTGCTGAAATGACAGATATTGATCTAATAATATTTGTCAGGGGAAAACAGCCCCCTGAAGATACAATTAGTCTTGCCAGGGAGAAAGAAATCATGCTTTTGAAATGTAATTATTCTTTATTCCACAGCTGTGGCCTGCTTTATCAGCATGGAATTAAACCTGAGAATATAATAGGAACGGGATGAGTATGAAAGAAGAGCTATTGATTAATTCAAAGGTTCGCGAAGGTGATTTTAAGCGTGGTGGAGAGGTTTCCAGTAAGTTAAAGGAAACTTTAAAACAGTTAGATTTAGATGCAAAGATTATCAGGAAAGCATCGATAATAGCCTATGAGCTTGAGATAAATATTATCATTCATTCCCAGGGAGGTTTCTTAAAAGTTAAAATATCCCCGGAGCAGATAGTGATTATTGCTGAAGACGATGGCCCAGGAATTGAAGATGTTGACAGAGCATTGACTCCAGGTTTTTCTACTGCCGGGAATGAAGTTAGAGAACTGGGGTTTGGAGCTGGCATGGGCCTCTGTAATGTAGATAAATTTTCTGATAATATGGAGATAGCCAGTGATTCCAGAGGTACAGAAGTTAGAGCAGAGCTTAATTTTTGAGGAGGCGCTTATGGATAAGACCCATTCAGTTTTTTTAATAGAAGAGGAATGTGAAGGCTGTACTAATTGTGTTAAAAACTGCCCGACTAAGGCGATTAGGGTACATCAGGGCAGGGCCTGGATTAAAGAGGATTACTGTATTGATTGTGCTGCCTGTATCAGAAATTGTGAATATCACGCCAAAGAGGCTGTTACCACAGAGCTTGATGAGGCAACTGCCGGGGAAAATAATATTGCCCTGATACCACCAAGTTTTTATGCCCAGTTGCCACCTGATTATAATTTAAGTAAAATCAAAAGAAAGTTGATTGGTTTAGGTTTTACCGGGGCTGTAAATGTTTCTGTTGGAGCTACAATTTATACAGCCTGGCTGAAAAAGGCTTTAAATAATAAAGAATCAACTGAGCCCCTTATTTCATCGGCCTGTCCAGTAGTTGTTAGGTACATAAGGTTATTGTATCCAGAGTTATTAGACCTGGTTGCTAAATATGATAGCCCTCTTGAAATAGCAGTTAAAACTGTTTCCAGGGAACTAAATAACAGGTTTGCTGACAGGAAATTTAATTTTTATTTTATCACTCCCTGCCCTGCCAAGCATACAGCAGTCTATTATCCTCCTGGGAAGGATAGCAGTTATTTATCAGGAGCGGTGGCAGTGGATGATATCTACAATCCATTACTGAAAGCAGAACCCGGCAGAGAGGATACAGAAGTTCAAAATCATTTAAATAACATAGAAAAGGATTTCCCCTTTATTTCGGCGCTGGCCTGGGGCAGATCTGGAGGAGAAGAGGAGAATCTGGACAATGTAGAAGCCAGAAGGATTATTAAAGTAGATGGATTAGAGAGAATAGAAATGGTTTTAAATGATCTAGAAAATGATAATCTCAGTGGAATTGATTATCTTGAGATGACAGCCTGTCCTGGTGGTTGTCTTGGCGGAGTTTTGAATATAATTAATCCTTTCCAGGGGATTGTCAATTTGGAAAAGGCGATGAAGCAGGAAGAGGAGTCTGTTCAGGCTAATAAAGCTGAGCAGCTGGCAACTAAATTAAATTCGATTGAGAGTTTTGAGCAGCCTGAGATCATGCCTGACCAGGAAAAAGCCGGAAGTTTTGAAACGGCTTTAGCCAGATGGCAGGCTCTTGAAGCTGAAAAGGATGAGCTGCCTGGCCTTGATTGTGCTGCCTGTGGGGCACCTGACTGTGCTACCCTGGCTGAGGATATTGTTGATGGCTATGCCGAAAGAATTGACTGTATCTTTATGTTAAGACAGGAAGTTGAGATGTTAGCCAATAGGATGTCTGAATTGGTTGGGACCCTGCCGCCGGCAATGGGCCGGAATAAAAATGAAAATGTTGATCAGGCCGAGAGTGCTGACCAGGCTAAAAAGGAGGTTGCTGATGGTGAAAAGTGATCCATTTACAGAAATAGATTTAAGTAGGGCTGTTAAAGAACTTGAGCTGGAGCTTATTACCGGTGATATAAATAAGAAAGCAGAGGGGATTTATATCTGTGATCTTTTAAGTAATGTGATTGCTTCAGCCAGGAGCGGTGATATCTGGTTAACTGTTCAGGCACATATGAATATTCTGGCAGTGGCGGATTTAACTGATGTGGCTGCAGTTGTAATTGTAGAGGATAACGAGCCTGACCAGGCTACAGTCGATAAAGCAGCTGAAAAGGGTATAACTTTATTGAAATCCAGTAAGACTGCCTTTGAGCTGGGAATTGACTTAAATTATTTTAGTAGTCATTGAGGACTGAATTATATTGAGACCTGTTGAGATTTCTCTTCACAATCATACTGTTTTATCTCCCTGTGCTGACCTGGAGATGACTCCGGCAAAGATTATGGCCAGAGCTGCTGCCCAGGGGATAGAAGTTATTGGAATTACTGATCATAACTCTGCTGGTAATTTAAGGGCTGCTGAATTTCAGGCAGCCAGGGCCAGGCTAAAATTGCTGCCAGGGATTGAACTGACATCTGCTGAAGATATTCATCTTCTGGCTTTTTTTGCAGAGGTTGAAACTGCAGAAAGACTGGCTGCAGAGATTGATAAGAAATTGTATAAGAGAGAATATAATCCTGAGAGGGTTGGTTATCAGATTATTGTTGATCAAAACGATGAATTTTCAAAGGTAATTGATTATTATCTGCCGGCAGCATTGAGTTTGGGAATTGAAGAGATTGGTAAGCTGGTGACTGGAGCCGGAGGGGTTTTAATTCCGGCCCATGTATTCAGAAGTCAGGGTTTGTTAAGGACATTAGGTTTTATTCCTGAAGGTTCAGACTTTAAAGTTTTAGAATATACACTGGCTGATCAGATAGACCAGTTAAAGTCAGAGTATAATCTGGCTAATGATTTAATGTTTATCAGGAGTAGTGACAGTCATTTTTTAGATAGCATCAAAAAAGTTGCCAGGATTGAGCTCCCGGAAAACTATACAAGGAGGGATATTCTGGAGGCCTTATTTTAAGATAGATCTGTTTAGTTAAAAAATATTATTAATCATATTATAAGAGGAGGATTTTTATGACCTGTGCATGTCAACAAGCTGAAAAGGTAAATAAGTATCTGGAACCACTATTTGAAATTCTGAAAGATTATGAAGCTGATGAGAAGAACTTAATCCCTGTTTTGCAGCAGGCTCAAGAGGAATATGGATATCTGCCTGAGGAGGTTTTAAAGGAGATCGCTGTTAGTTTAGATCTCTCTTTAAGTCAGGTTTATGGGGTGGTAACATTTTATACCCAGTTTCATCTAGAACCTAGAGGGGAAAACATTATCAGAGTCTGTACTGGAACTGCCTGCCATGTAAGAGGGGCCGGGGAGGTCCTTGATGTTCTGAAGGAAGAACTTGGAGTTGATAATGGCCAGACAACTGAAGATCTTAAATTTACCCTGGAAACAGTTGCCTGTATCGGTGCCTGTGGTCTGGCTCCGGTTATTATGGTAAATGACAATACCCATGGCCGACTGACCGCTGATACTGCCAGAGAAGTTCTCAATAAATATCGTTAATCATGAAGGATTTATCACTCCATTTACTGGATCTGGCTGAAAATTCTATTTTAGCTGGAGCTGATAGAATAGTTTTAAGGCTAAAGGAGGATCCTGCCAGTAATCAGCTGGTTTTGGTAATGGTAGATAATGGTCAGGGGATGGAAGAAATAGAGTTAAAATCAGCAGTAGACCCTTTTTATACTGGAAGAAATAAAAGGGTTGGTCTAGGGATACCATTAATAAAACATAATGCTGAATTATCAGGAGGGTTTTTTGAGATATTTTCCTGGACTGGAGTTGGGACTGTTCTAACGGCAGTCTTTGAATATAACCATATTGATAGACCGCCTCTAGGGGATATCCCTGAAACCATACTCAGCCTGATAACTTTAAATCCTGATCAGGAAATCTGTTTTTATCATTCATATGGCGGTGAGGGCTATGAATTTAAGACCAGGAGATATAGAGAGGAATTAGGTTCGATTCCCTTAGATAATCGAGAGGTTTTGCAATTTATTGGAGATGATCTTAAAACAAATTTTAGAAAATTAAGAGGTGAAAAATAAATGAAATCATTAGAGGAATTAAGAGATATGCGCAAGAGGCTGGAAAAAGATATGACTGCCCGAAATGATGAAGAAATGGCCAGGGTTATTATCGGGATGGGTACCTGCGGCATTGCAGCAGGAGCCAGAGATATCTTAAAGGCTGTTTCAGATGAAATTAATAAGCGGGATCTTGATGTTAAGATAGTCCAGACTGGCTGTATTGGAATGTGTGAAGAAGAACCGATCTTTGATATTGCTAAACCAGGTGAAGAAAGAATAACTTATGGGAATCTTACACCGGATACTGCCAGGCAGATAATAGTAGAACATTTAATTAATAATCGAATAGACAGAGAACATGTTATTGCCAGACATAATAATTAATAGGAGGTCATTTTGATGAGCAAGGAGAATATATATCGTTCACATGTGCTGGTCTGTACAGGTACAGGCTGTGTTTCATCTGGAGCAAGGGCAATTAAAGATATTTTTATAGATGAATTACATGACAAAAAGATTGAGGATGAGGTAAGAATTGTTGAGACCGGCTGTCATGGTTTCTGTGAAAGGGGACCAATTGCTATAGTTTATCCTGAAGGTGTCTTTTATTCTGAATTAAAAGAAAATGATGTTGCTGAAATTGTTGAGGAACATTTATTAAAGGGGAGAATTGTTGAGCGTCTCCTTTATGTAGATGATGATAAAGAGAAGGTTCCAGGCTATAGTGAGATTGATTTTTATAAGAAACAGAAAAGGATTGCCCTTAAAAACTGCGGCCGGATTGATCCTGAAAATATTGATGAATATATTGCCGGCGGTGGTTATGATGCCATGGGGATAGCCCTGACGGAACTTGATCAGGATAAAGTTATCGAGATGGTAAAAGATTCCGGGCTCCGAGGCCGGGGCGGCGGGGGCTTTCCGACTGGCTTAAAATGGTCATTTGCTGCAAAATCACCAGGAGATAAAAAGTATGTTATCTGTAATGCTGATGAAGGTGATCCAGGAGCATTTATGGATAGAAGTATTCTCGAGGGAGATCCCCATAAAATCATAGAAGGCATGGCTATTGCCGCCTATGCAATCGGGGCCGATGAAGGTTATGTTTATGTAAGAGCTGAGTATCCTCTGGCTATTCAGAGGCTTAGAAAGGCGATTAAGGATGCTGAAGAATATGGACTTTTAGGCAATGATATCTTTGGTTCAGGTTTTAACTTTAAATTAAATATTAAAGAGGGTGCCGGAGCCTTTGTCTGTGGCGAAGAGACAGCTCTGATGGCTTCAATTGAAGGGAAGCGGGGAATGCCATCTCCGAGGCCCCCCTATCCAGCAGTTAAAGGCCTCTGGGGCAAGCCGACTAATATTAATAATGTGGAGACCCTTGCCAATATTCCCTTTATTATTCAGGAAGGTCCAGAAGTATTTTCCAGTTATGGAACTGAAGGAAGTCCAGGGACTAAAGTTTTTGCTTTAACTGGCAAGATAAAAAATACTGGCCTGGTTGAGGTTCCAATGGGTACAACTTTAAGAGAAGTTATTTATGATATCGGTGGCGGTCTCCAGGCTAATAGAAAATTTAAGGCTGTTCAGACTGGAGGGCCATCTGGAGGTTGTATCCCTGAGGATTATTTGGATTTACCGATAGATTATGATTCATTGCTGGAAGTTGGGGCAATGATGGGATCTGGCGGAATGGTTGTTATGGATGATAATACCTGTATGGTTGATGTGGCCAGGTTCTTTTTGAATTTCACCCAGAGTGAATCCTGTGGGAAATGTACCCCCTGCCGGGAAGGAACAAAGCGGATGTTAGAGATTTTAAATAGAATTACTGAGGGAAAAGGTAAATCAGGTGATATTAAGCTACTGAGGGAACTGGCTGAACATATTAGGGACACTTCTCTCTGTGGTCTGGGTCAGTCTGCTCCTAATCCGGTTTTAAGTACCCTGCAGTATTTTGAGAATGAATATATTGCCCATATAGAAGACGAAAAATGTCCAGCCGGGGTCTGTCCAGACTTAAAAGGCGCATATTATGTATTAGAAGAGGATTGTATCGGCTGTGGTATCTGTCTGAAAGCCTGTCCGGTAGATGCAATCAGCGGTCAGCCTAAAGAAGTTTATTCAATAGATAGTGAAATCTGTATTTCCTGTGGGGTCTGTGCCGATAAATGTCCTAAAGATGCGATTGCCGTTGGTTAGAATGAATTCAGTAATTAATGATAAAATGGAGGCGAAAAAGTATGAGTAAAGTTAATTTAAAAATAGATGGGAGTCCTGTGGAAGTAGATTCAGGGATGACGATTCTTGAGGCGGCTAAAGAAGTTGGAATTGATGTCCCCAAGCTCTGCTATCATCCAGATTTAACCCTGCATGGAGCCTGCCGGGTCTGTGTTGTTGAAAATGAGGATAATGGCCAGCTGCTGGCATCCTGTGTGGCGCCGGTGGCAGATGGGATGGAGATTAGTACCAGAAGTATGAGAGCCAGACAGGCCAGAAGAAGAAATGTAAAATTACTGCTGGCAAACCACCCCAATGACTGTCTTGGCTGCGACAGAAATGGCAGCTGTGAATTACAGGATCTTGTTTATAGCATGGGGATTGGCAGTCATGATGTTGATGAACTGGAAGGTGAGCGGAGAGATTTGCCAATTGATGATGTCGGTCCTTCTTTGAGAAGGGATCCGAATAAATGTATTCTCTGCGGTCGCTGTGTTCGTGAATGTGAAGAAGTTCAGGGAGTGTCTGCCCTGCAGTTTAGTGAAAGGGGCTTTAATTCAATTGTTACCACAGCCTTTGACCTGCCTCAGAGCGAGATTAATTGCGCCAATTGCGGTCAGTGTGCCACAGTCTGTCCAGTTGGTGCAATAACTGAAAAGATAGAAATAAAAGATGTCTGGGAAGCTATTGAAAATGATGATATCCATGTAGTTGTTCAGACGGCTCCTTCAATTCAGGCGACTATTGGTGAAGAATTTGGGATGGAGCCTGGTTCTGTTGTGACTGGAAAATTAGTATCTGCTCTCCGTCATCTAGGCTTTGATGGGGTTTATTCGACTGAGTTTACGGCAGATCTGACAATCCTGGAAGAGGGTAATGAATTTTTGCGGAGGCTTGAGGGTGATAAGAATCTGCCCCATATAACCTCCTGCTGTCCTGGCTGGGTTAAGTTTGCCGAGCATAATTATCCTGAATTACTGCCCCATCTATCTACTGCTAAATCACCGCAGCAGATGTTTTCAACCCTGGCTAAGACCTATTATGCAAATCAAAAGGGGATAGACCCTGCCAGGATATATACAGTAGCTATTATGCCCTGTACCGCCAAGAAGTTTGAAAAAGAGCGGGATGAGATGAGATCCAGCGGTTATAAAGATACTGATGCTGTCTTAACAACCAGAGAACTGGCCAGAATGATTAGAGAATTAGGTTTGAAATTTGAGTTATTAGAAGACCAGGATTATGATGAGTTGATGGGTGATGTTTCTGGAGCCGGTACGATCTTTGGAACGACTGGTGGAGTTACTGAAGCTGCAATAAGAACTGTTAAAGAAGAATTGACCGGCGAAGAACTTGAAAGGTTAGATCTTGATTTTAGAGGAACAAATGAGGCGACAGTTGAGATTGGTGAGAGGAAGATCAATGTTGCTATTGCCAATGGACTGGCTAAAGCTTCAGAGCTCTTAGAGGCTGTAAAAAATGGAGAAAAGGATTATGATTTCATTGAAATTATGGCCTGTCCCCATGGCTGTGTTGGTGGAGGAGGTCAGCCTCTACCAGTAGATGAAAAGAAAAAAGATGCCCGAGCAAGAGGTCTGGGCAGTATTGATGAAACAAGTTCTATAAGAAAGTCCCATAAAAATCCTAAAATTATTAAATTATATAATGAGTTTTTAGGAGAGCCACTGAGTGGAGAGGCTCATCATCTACTCCATACAAGTTATAGGGAAAGACCTAAGAATTAATAAAAATAAATATTTAAAATAAAATATTAGTGAAATATCTGAGCCTGGCTGGTTTTTAGTTAAAACAGTCAGGCCTTTTTGATTTCTGGCTTTATTAAAAGGGTATTATTTGTTATAATAATATATCGATACTTTTATTAGGGGTGGTTTGATGAATGATTTATTAATTATGACACCTGGACCGACTGAGATTGCTGAGTCTGTTAGGAAAGCTATGGCTCAACCGATCACCAATCCAGACCTTGATCCTGAGTTTTTTGATTTTTATGCTGAAATGATTTCAAAATTACAAAATATATTAGACACTGAAAATGATGTTATAGTTATGAGTGGCGAGGGAATTTTAGGGCTTGAATCGTCCTGTGCTTCTTTGATTGAGCCTGGAGATAGGGTTTTAGTTATTGATAATGGAATTTTCGGGAGAGGTTTTGCTGATTTTGTCAGGCTTTATGGTGGAGAAGTGGAGCTGGTTGAGTTCCCAGATGATAGACCTGTAGATGCTGATAAACTTGAAGAAATTTTAAAAAAGGATTCAGATTATAAATTTGCTACTTTTGTTCATTGTGAGACTCCGACAGGGATTTTAAATTCTGTAAAAGAAATTACCAGGGTTTTAAACAGGTATAATATTTTATCAGTTGTTGATTCTGTCTCAGCTGTTGGTGGAGTTCCTGTTGAAGTTGATGACTGGGGTGTTGACATCTTGCTTGGGGGTTCGCAAAAATGTTTGTCTGCCCCTCCAGGAATTACTTTTTTGAGTCTGTCGGATGAGGCTTGGAAGATGATTAATAATCGGGAGACTGAGGTTCATGGCTATTATTTAAATTTAATACCCTGGCAGAACTGGTATGAGGATAAGAAGTTTCCTTATACTCAGGCTATTAGTGATATTTATGCATTTGATCAGGCTTTAGATAACTGGTTAGGGGATAAGGATGTTTTATTGAGACATAGAGAGAATGCTAGAGCTGTAAGGAAAACTTTAAAAAGGGCCGGGCTGGAACTCTTTGCAAAAGATGGTTATTCAGATACAGTAACGGCCTTTAAGAAACCAGCTGGGGTTGATTATGCTGAGTTAAATCAGATTATGGCAGATAAGTATAATGTGATGATTGCCAGCTCTGTCGGTAAGTATGCCGAAAATCTATTGAGGATTGGCCATATGGGTGAAAACTGTTACGAGGAAAAGATCTACAGGACCTTAAAGGCTTTAGATAAGACTTTAAGAGAATTAGGTGTTGAGCTTAAAGAGGAACTGCAGTTAATTTTTGCAGAGGAGATAGCTTAAGTTCAGGAGGATTTTATGGAGATAGATTTAGTTGATGATAAATTAAATATCTTATCTGAATCTGCTGAAGAGACAGCTGATTTAGGCGGTCTGATTGCAGATGTTTTCAGTGATAATGGACCAGAACTGCCCCTGGTAATTTTACTAACTGGCCAGTTAGGTACAGGTAAAACCTGCTTAAGTCAGGGTTTAGTTGATAGACTGACCGGTAGAAATGCAAGCAGTCCAAGTTATTCTCTGATTAATCAGTATCAGGGGAGTGGGTTTGATATCTTCCATATTGATCTCTACCGGGTTGATAATGAATATGAGCTAGAGGAGATTGGGATTTATGAGATTCTGCTTGAAGAAAATTTGATTTTGATTGAATGGCCTGAAATAATCAGGTCATTCCTTGAAGATTATCTTGAAATTAGGTTTCTAGGTCAGGCTGATCAGAAACGTCAATTAGTGTTTAATGCTAATTTTAAAGCAGGGCAAAAATTATTGGAAAGAGTGAAAGAATATGCTGAGTCTAGGAGTTAATACAGCGACAAATTATTTAGGGATTGGGCTGGCAGAAGATGGCCAGATAATTTCTGATCTTAACCTGACTGTTGATCAAAGTCATAATAGGCGGTTATTACCTGGAATAAAATATAGCCTTGACCAGCAGGGAATTAAGCTGGAAGAGATTGATATTATTGGGGCTGTAGTTGGACCAGGTTCCTTTACTGGACTGAGGATTGCCCTGGCAACGATTAAGGCATTTGGTCTGATCAATAAATTTGAATTTGTGCCTATTTCCAGCCTGGATACTCTGGTACCGACAATTGAGAGACAGGGTTATTATCTGCCAATGCTTGATGCCAGAAGAAAGAGGGTATATACTGCTTTATATCAGGGAGGATTTAGCCTGCCTAACGCTGGCAGGATAAGTTATGATGCTGCTGTGAAGGTCTCTGAATTAAAGAACTTTTTAGCTGGAAATATTACTGATGAAGGTCAGGATATTATTTTTAGTGGTCCTGGCGCTATATATTATAAAGATAAAATAGATGATATTTTTACTGGTTCTAAATATAATTATCATATTATTAATGAATATGAAAATACCGGTCAGGGTGGCAGAATTGCCAGACTGGCTTATTATTATTATCAAGAGGGATTTGTTAAAAACATTAGAGAGGTTACGCCAGAGTATTTGAAGAAACCCCAGGCAGAGATAAACTGGCAGCGGCAGCAAAAGGAGGAGAACCAGGATGGATAATAAATTAATACTTGCAGTTGAGACTTCCTGTGATGAGACCTCTGCTGCTGTTATAGGTGATGGGCCTGAGATTCGTTCAAATGTTGTGGCATCTCAGATTGACTGGCATAAGAAATTTGGCGGGGTAGTACCTGAGATTGCATCCAGGAAACATCTTGAGTTGATAGAGCCTGTTATTGATGAGGCTATAATGGAGGCAGGGATTGAATATAAGGATTTAGATGCAGTTGCAGCGACTAGAGGCCCTGGACTTGTTGGAGCTTTATTAGTTGGTTTTGCAGCTGCTAAAGGTTTGGCTTATAGTCTGGATTTGCCCTTTATTGGTGTCAATCATGTTGCCGGTCATATTTATGCAAATTTTTTAATGAATAATAAGATTGCCTCACCTTTTATCTGTCTGACTGTTTCTGGCGGTCATACAGACCTCCTTTATTTTGAAAAGCCAGGGAGCTATAGATTTCTGGGCAGGACAAGGGATGATGCAGCCGGGGAAGCTTTTGATAAGATTGCCAGGTTTTTAGAATTAGGTTATCCTGGTGGGCCTGAGATAGAGAAGATGGCTAAAGCTGGTAATGCTGAGGCGATTGAACTCCCCAGGGCATTAGTAGGTGAAGAGGGCTATGATTTTAGTTTTAGTGGACTTAAGACCTCTGTTATTAATTATGTTCATAATACAAACCAAAGGGGAGAAGAGGTTGATAAGAATGATCTGGCGGCATCTTTTCAGCAGGCTGTAGTTGATAGTTTAACAGCCAGGCTGGAGAAGGCGATTAATGATTTTGAGGCTGAGTCTATCTTACTTGCCGGTGGCGTTGCAGCCAATCAGGTTTTAAGGAAAGAAGTAGAAAAGATTGCCAGTAAGTCTGAACTTAATTATTATGTTCCTCCTCTGAATTTATGTACTGATAATGCAGCTATGATAGGAGCAGCGGCTTATTATCGTTATGCTGATGCAGATTTTGATAATCTGGATATCGGTGTAAAAGCTGATCTTTCTATGTAGTTTGGGGACTGGTTATAATGAAAAAAGGATATTATTTAAAATTGATTTATCAGACAGTACAAGAATTTAATATTATTCCAATGACATCGGTCTGTCAGCAGGCCTGTCTTTTTTGCAGCCATCGCTTTAATCCAGGGGATATTGAAGTATATTCCGGTGGGAATTTAGATAAGGGGATGGTTTTTTCTCTGTTTGAATATATTGATAAAGATAAACCGGTATATATTGGAGAGTCTGCTACCAGAATTATAGAAGGGGAGCCATTTAATCATCCTGACTGGCGGGAGATATTAATTGAATTTAGAGAGAGGTTTCCTGAAACACCATTAAGAATCACAACTTCTGCTGCAGGCTTAAAGAAAGAGGATATAAAGTTATTGGCTGATTTAGACCGGCCTGTCAGGGGATTAAGATTAACTATTTCAGTAAATCTTCTGGATGAAGAAAAGAGAGATGAGGTTTTAGGGGCTGGTTGTAATAAGAATATATATGATATTCTTAAAGAGTTATATCGATATCAAATTGATATTGAGGTTAGCTTTGTTGCTATTCCAGAGATTACCGGCTGGGGTGAGTTGGAAAGGTCTCTTTATAAGTTAACTGAGTTTAAAAATATTCAGCTTGCCAGGGTCTTGCTTGCAGGATATAGTAAATATGCCGATGATCAGATAAAGAATAAGTTTCAGGTTGATCGGCTAGAATTGCAGAAAAAAGTTGAAGCCTTAAATAATAATCTGTCTTTTCCAGTTGTATTTGAACCTGCTATTATTAATGATTTAAAGGCGGAGGTTATTGGGGTTATTGATAATACACCAGCCAGTAAAGCTGGTGTTAAAAAAGATGATATAATAATTAAAGTTTCTGGTAATGAAGTTTTTTCTAGGGTAGATGCTTTTAATAAGTTTAAGAAGAACTTAATAAGTGAGAATAAGTTTAAAGTTTTAATTGAGAGGGAAAATAAGCTTAAAGAGCTTGAGGTTAACGCTTCAGGCTGGGAAGTACATGATTATACTGGTTTAGTCATGGCCAGGGATTTTTCTCCTGACGAATTTAATAAGATGAAGAAAGAATTGGCTTTTCATCAGCCTGAAAAAGTATTGATATTAACCTCTGAATTGGCCAGAGATAGATTGGTTTTGATTGTTAAATTGTTAGAAGAGGAATTTGATATAGATATCGATGTTATGCCAGTGCCAGCAAATTATTTTGGAGGTAATATTGGCTCAGCAGGTTTACTTGTAATTGAAGACTATAAATCAATAAGATTTAAAGTAGATCAGCTGGAATATGATTTAATTATTACCAGTTCTGCTTTGTTTGATCTTGATGGACGAGACCTAAAAGGAGATTATAGATCTGAGTTAAAAGACCTGTTTGAATCAGAATTGATTATAATATAATAAATATTTGTTAATTGAAGAATTAGAGAGATTAAAGCAGCTAATCTTTTTAGAAGTCTATTCTCGAGTTAATTGAGGCTGTCAGAGGACTTGATTTCTGGTCGTCCCTTTATTATTATAATAACTGTGGTTATTAGCACTCGTCAGAAGTGAGTGCTAACAATATAGATAAATTTTGGATTATAAAAATTGAAGGGGGTATATTCAGTGAATCTTAGACCACTTAATGACAGAATTGTAGTGGAGTTTGTTGAAGAAGAGGAAAAGAAGACTGAGAGCGGTATCGTTCTTCCTGATACTGCTAAGAAAGAAAAGCCTCAGCAGGGTAAAGTTGTAGCAGTTGGGAAAGGCTGTGAAGATGGCGAGTTAGAAAGTGTAAAAGAAGGCGAGCTTGTTGTTTTTGATAAGTTTGCCGGCACAAAAGTAAACTTAGACGGTGAAGAATTTGTAATACTCAGCCTTGAAGATGTTCTGGCTGTAGTTGAATCATAAAATAAGGAGGGTAATATATAATGGCTAAAGATTTAAAGTTCGGTGAAGATGCAAGAAGAGCTTTAGAGCGGGGTGTTGATTTACTTGCCCGTTCAGTTAAGATTACATTAGGACCTAAAGGCAGAAATGTTGTTTTAGAAAAGAGTTTTGGTGCTCCAACAATTACCAATGATGGTGTAAGTATTGCAAGAGAGATTGAAGTTAAAAACCATTATGAAAATATGGGAGTTCAGGCTGTTAAGGAAGTAGCTACCAAGACAAATGATGTTGCCGGCGACGGTACAACTACTGCTACTGTCTTAGCAGAGGCTATTTTCAAAGAAGGCCTTAAGAATGTTGCTGCCGGTGCAAACCCAATGCTTCTTAAGAGAGGTATTGAAAAAGCAGTTGCCCGTTTAACCGATGAAATTGCTAACATAAGCAGACCGGTTGAGGGTAAAGAGGCTGTTTCTCAGATTGCTGCTATCTCAGCTGCCGATGAAGAAATTGGTGAGTTAATAGCTGAAGCAATGGAGAAAGTTGGCCAGGACGGAGTTATCTCAGTTGAAGAGTCAAAGAGCATGGGAACATCACTTGATGTTGTTGAAGGTATGCAGTTTGACCGCGGATATCTTTCACCATATATGGTAACAGATACTGAAACAATGGAAGCTTCTTTAGAAGACCCTTATATTTTAATTACTGATAAGAAGATTTCTAATATCCAGGATATCCTGCCTTTATTAGAAAAAGTTGCCCAGTCAGGTAAAGCATTATTAATTATTGCTGAAGAAGTTGAAGGGGAAGCCCTAGCTACACTTGTTGTTAATAAGATAAGAGGAACCTTTAACTGTGTCGCTGTTAAAGCACCTGGATTTGGCGACAGAAGAAAGCAGCAGCTTGAAGATCTTGCTGTTTTAACTGGCGGTCAGGTAATTACTGAAGATCTTGGTCTCAAGCTTGAAAATGCTGATATTAGCATGTTAGGTCAGGCTAATAAAGTTACAATTACTAAAGACGATACAACCATTGTTGAAGGTAATGGAAATAAAGAAGATATTCAGAGCAGAATTGCCCGCCTAAGAAAGCAGATTGAAAATAGTTCTTCTGACTTTGATAGAGAAAAATTAGAAGAGCGTCTTGCTAAATTAGCCGGTGGAGTTGCTGTTATTAAAGTTGGTGCTGCCACTGAAACAGAGCTCAAAGAGAAGAAGCATCGGATTGAAGATGCTCTATCTGCAACAAGAGCAGCTGTTGAAGAAGGTCTTGTACCAGGTGGTGGAGCAACTTTCATAGAGGCTATTAAAGCTCTTGATGACGTAAAGCTTGAAGGTGATGAAGCTACCGGTGTGGATATTGTTAGAAAATCATTAGAAGCACCTGTCAAGATGATTGCAAGTAATGCAGGCTATGAAGGCTCAGTAATAGTTGAAAAACTAAAAGATGCTGAGGCTGGCAAAGGCTTTAATGCCATGACTGGTGAGTTTGTCAATATGATTGAAGCTGGTATTATCGACCCAGCTAAAGTTACTCGTTCAGCTCTCCAGAATGCAGCCAGTGCAGCAGCTATGTTATTAACAACTGAATGCTTAGTTGCTGATAAGAGTGATGATGACGATGAAGGCTCATCCGGAGGCGGAATGCCTGGCGGAATGGGCGGAATGCCTGGCGGAATGGGCGGAATGGGTGGCATGGGCGGCATGATGTAAGCCCTTAAACCCATTAAAACCTGATTGGAATTATAAATATAAAGGCGGTATGTCGGAAGGCATATCGCCTTTTTTGCTTGTACTATTCTTTTATGGTAAAATTTTAAATGAAAGAACTAATAAATTAGACATTAAATTTAATGATTGAGAGGAGCCGAAATGAAGGGTAATAAAATATTAGTCGTAGATTTTGGTGGCCAGTATGCCAGAATGATCGCCAGGAGAATTAGGGATTTAGGTGTTTATTCTGAAGTTGTTTCAAATGACCTTGAGATTTCAAAGTTTGCTGAAGAAAATGTTAAAGGGGTTATCTTTTCAGGAGGACCAGCCAGTACAACGGCAAAAGATGCTCCAATGATAGATCCTGAAATTTTTAAAATTGAAAAGCCAATACTGGGAATCTGTTATGGAATGCAATTGATTGCAAAGTTTTTACCTGGTGGTCAGGTTATGCCAAGTAAGAAAAAGGAATTTGGTCGGGCTGAACTTGAGCTATTAGATATTGAGGACAGGTTGTTTGCTGCTTTTGATTATTTTTCTGTTGATAATAAATTGTCAGTATGGATGTCTCATGGAGATAGTGTTGCTAGTTTGCCAACTGGCTTTAAGAAGTTAGCCAGTACAGACAATACACCAATTGCAGCATTTGGTTCCTCAGAATTAAAAATATATGGAGTTCAATTTCATCCAGAGGTGGAACATACAACTGGGGGCAAAGAATTTTTAAAGAAATTTGTTTTTTCTATTTGTAAAGCTGATAAAAATTGGACTTTAGAAGAAATTATAGACGAAAAAGTTATGGAAATTAGAAATGCTATTCCAGATGAGTCTAATGTTGTTTTAGGATTATCTGGTGGGGTAGACTCGTCAGTAGCTGCTGCTCTGATTGATAAAGCGATTGGTTCTAGATTACATTGTATTTTCGTTGATCATGGTTTATTGAGATATAAGGAAAGTGAACAGGTACAGAAATATTTTTCAGAAAATTTTTCAATAAATCTTCATGTTGTAGATGCTGTTAATAAATTTTTAGATGAGCTAAAGGGGGTTACTGATCCTGAAGAAAAGAGAAAAATTATTGGTCATGAATTTATAAAGGTTTTTGAGGATAAAGCAGTTGAAATAGATAGTGTTACTCATCTTGCTCAGGGGACAATTTATTCTGATGTCATAGAAAGTGGAGATAGCAAGAATTCTGTGACCATTAAATCCCATCACAATGTTGGTGGCCTGCCTGACGAGATGGAATTAGAGTTATTAGAACCACTAAGGGATCTTTTTAAAGATGAGGTTAGAGAGATTGGTTCTCTGCTAGGTTTGCCTGATGAACTGGTCTGGAGACAACCTTTTCCTGGACCTGGGCTTGGAATAAGAATCATCGGAGATATAACAGCTGAAAAACTTGATATTTTGAGGAAGGCAGATTATATATTTAGAGAAGAGTTATCAAAATCTGATGTTGCTGATAAAGTCTGGCAGTCTTTCGCAGTTTTACCAGATATAAAGAGTGTCGGTGTAATGGGAGATGAAAGAACCTATGGTTATCCGATTATATTAAGGGCTGTTTCCAGTATTGATGCTATGACAGCTGATTGGGTAAGAGTTCCTGGTGAAACCCTGGATTTGATTTCAAGAAGAATTGTAAATGAAGTTGAAAAAGTGAATAGGGTGGCCTATGATATAACTTCTAAACCACCTGCAACAATAGAATGGGAGTAATAATAAAAATTTAGGAGGAATAAAAATGGCTAAAGATATTAAGAATGAATTTACAGAACAGTTCTTTGAAGCAATTTTAAAGCTGGAAAATATTGAAGAATGCTATGATTTCTTTCAGGATGTAGCTACTGTTGGTGAAATTCAGGCTATGGCACAGCGTCTTGAAGTCGCTAAAATGTTAAAAAATGGCATAACTTACGAAGATATTGTCACGGAAACAGGTGTAAGTACTGCTACTATAAGTAGAGTTAAGCGCGCCCTGGAATATGGTGAGGATGGATATGATTTAGTTCTTAAGAGGTTAGGTAAATAAAAAGGTGAGTTAATGCTAAGAATTCTGAAAAAAATCCAGAAGTATTTGGTTAAAGTTTTAAATGGAATGGCACTTGGCTTATTTTCTTCACTAATTATAGGCTTAATTATAAGTCAGCTTGGCGAATTGTTAAATATTAATATGTTGATTCGATTTGGGAAAATATCACAATTACTAATGGGTCCGGCTATTGGTGTTGGGATTGCTTATAGTTTAAACTTAAAAGGCCTAGGATTATATTCATCTCTGGTAACAGGAGCTTTAGGTGCCGGAACTGTTGAACTTGTAAATAGTACAGCAAATATACAAATTGGCGAACCTGTTGGTGCTTTAATAGCTGCTGTTATAGGCGCAGAGATAGCAAAGAGAGTAACTGGTAAGACCCCGGTTGATATAGTTTTAGTACCAGCTGCCACAATTATTGCCGGGGGTATTGCCAGTTCTATCTTTGGCCCCTGGCTGATAAGTTTTTCTTACTGGCTTGGTCAAACAGTTAATCTGGCAACTAATCTACAACCTTTTCCAATGGGTATAGCTGTATCAGTTATAATGGGGATATTTCTAACATTACCAGTATCAAGTGCTGCTCTGGCAATTTCATTAGGTCTGGAAGGTTTAGCAGCAGGAGCTGCAACTGTTGGCTGTTCTGCCCAGATGATTGGTTTTGCTGTGATAAGCTTTAAAGATAACGGTGTTGGAGGTTTGATAGCTCAGGGTTTAGGAACATCCATGCTGCAAATTCCTAATATTTTAAAAAAACCATTAATCTGGATACCACCAATTGTGAGCTCAGCTATTTTAGGACCAATTGCCACTGTTATTTTTCAGATGAGAAATAACAGAATAGGAGCTGGAATGGGGACCAGTGGTTTAGTTGGTCAGGTAGCTACTTTTGAAACAATGGGTAGAACTGCTATTCTGCCTGTTTTATTACTCCATTTTTTCCTGCCTGCAATTATTTCCTATATAATCTATAAATTAATGTCTAGTTATGGTTTTATCGAAGCTGGAGATCTTAAATTATCTAAGGAGGCCAATTAATAAATGGTTGAAGAGTATGACGTTGTAATAGTTGGAACTGGACCTACTGGAATCTTTACAGCAATGAAACTTGTAGAAGAAGAACCTGCTTTAAATATTTTAATGATTGAAAAGGGTGCCGATATTGATAATAGAATCTGTCCAATGAAATCTGACCCTGGAAGTGGAAAGGGCTGCCAGGAATGTGTTTCCTGTGCGATTGTTTCTGGCTGGGGTGGAGCCGGTGCTTTTAGTGATGGTAAATTGTCACTTTCTGCTGATATTGGTGGAAATTTAGAAGAATATATTGGCAGGGAAGAGCTTGAGCGGATGATTAAAATAGCAGATGATATTTATTTAGAGTTTGATGCTCCTGAAAGAATTTTTGGACCTAAGGATGATGAAATTCAGAAATTCAAAGATGAAGCTATCCGGGCAGGACTCAAATTTATACCGGCTAGATTACGTCACCTTGGAACAGGCCATACCAAGAATGTATTGAGTGAAATGAAGGATTATCTGGTTGAAAAGGGAGTAGAAATTAGATTTAAAACTAAAGCTACTTCAATAATAGTTGGTGATAACGAAAAAGTAAAGGGTATTGAGTTAGAAGATGGTACTAAAATCTCGACTAATTATGTTAGCGTTGCCCCTGGCAGAGAAAATGCCAGCTGGCTTGCCGAAGAAGTTAAAAGACTCAATATTAGTACCAGTTTAAATCCTGTTGATATCGGTGTCAGGGTTGAAACACCTGCTGCGATAGCTGAACCCCTTACAGATAAATTATATGAATCTAAGTTAATTTATCAGACACCAAGTTTTGATGATAAAGTAAGAACTTTCTGTATGTCACCATACGGAGAAGTTGTTAGTGAAAATAATCAGGGTTTAATCACCGTTAATGGTCACAGTCATGCTGATATCAAAACTGAAAACACTAATTTTGCTCTTTTAGTTAGCAAAACATTTACAGAACCTTTTAAAGAACCAATCACATATGGTCGGGCTATAGCTAAATTAGCAAATTTATTAGGTGGAGGTGTCCTTGTTCAGCGGTTAGGAGATTTATTAAACGGGAGAAGGTCCACTCCTACCAGAATGAGTAGAGGTTTAGTTGAACCAACCCTAAAAGATGCAACACCTGGTGATCTAAGCCTGGTATTACCCCATAGACATTTAACTGGAATAATTGAAATGCTAGAGGCCCTTGATGAACTTGCACCTGGCATGTATTCTAGAGATACTTTATTGTATGGTGTTGAAGTAAAGTTTTATTCATCGAGATTGGAAGTAACTCCAAACCTTGAAACGAGAATTAAGAACTTATTTACTGGCGGAGACGGTGCGGGAATAACCAGAGGGCTTATGCAGGCATCAGTCGCAGGTTTAATAATAGGTAAAGAAATTATTTCCAGACAGGATTAATTAAGAGTAAAAAGTTTGATATTTAATCTATTAGCGCCAGCTTTATTAGCTGGTGCTTTTTTAGTAAATATAGTCTTGACAGGCAGGGTTTGATATGTTATATTCTTTAGTGTGATAAAGAATTAAAGTAAACTTTATTGAGTGGAGGATTAATTATGGAACTTAAATTGAATGGTTTGCCTGAAGGGATGGCATTTTATCTGCCAGAAAAAGCAAGGGTTTTAGATTTATTAAAGGATAATGGACAGGATATACTTGAAAGTTTTGGTTATGAGCCTCTGTATGTTCCAGCATTATTGCCGTATTCTTTGGTTTGTTCAGGGGTTGATAAAGAGAAAGTTAAAAATTATTATAAATTAATTGATTATCAGGGAGATATATTAGTATTAAGACCGGAAATGACTTCAGCAATTGCCAGTTTAGTTGCCAGAGAACAGAATAATATTATCTTTCCAGCAAGATTTTATTATTATTCTTCTGTATATCGTCATGAATCAACTCAGAGCGGTAAAGATAGGGAGATATATCAGTTAGGGGCTGAAAGATTTGGCGGCAGTAAAGATGCTGATATAGAGATACTTTTGCTTGTGCAGAAGATAATTGAAACTGCTGGTTTAGTTGATTTTCAGGTAGAAGTTGGAAATATTAATTTTTTAGAAGAGGTTTTTTCAAGCCTGGAATTAGGCGAAGAATTAATTAAGAAATTAAAAGCGAAACTGGCAAGTAGAGATCTAGTTGGCTATAGAAATATCTGCCTTGAGCTCAGTGAAGATAAGAAAGAAAAGCTATTGAAATTACTTGAGTTAAGAGGGGGACCAGAAATATTTGCTGAAGCAGAAAAGATTATAGATGGAAATAATAATTCATTAAATCATTTAAAGAAGATCTACGGAAGCTTAAAATTAATTGATATGGCTGAAAGGATAAATTTTGATCTGACATTAATGAGGAACTTAGATTATTATACAGGTATTGTTTTTGAAGTAATGTCACCTAATTTAGGATATAATATCTGTGGTGGAGGGCGCTATGATAAGCTATTATCAAGGTTTGGAGTAGAAAGTATTCCTGCAGTTGGCTTTGCAATTGGAATGGAAAGATTAAGGTTAGCTGTAAATGGTGGTAATAGTTTAGATAAAAGTAAACAGATAGAAATTTACATTTCAGAAGTTAATAATTTAGCCAGTTCTTATGAATTAATTGATAATTTACAGGAAAAGGGCTATGAAACCTTAGTTGGGTATGAAAATCTTAAAGATGAAAAATTGCTTAGTAATGAATTTAAAATAATGATAAATGAAAATGGTTCATTTGATATTTATATTGGAAGAGATAAGAGAAATTTTGAAAGGATTGTAGAGGTGTTAGATTATGTCGAAGCTAAATTTAAAGATAGCGATGCCTAAAGGCCGATTATTTTCACAGGTACTTGAGGTTTGTAGTAATACTCCTTTAATTGGACAGGAAAATAATTTATCTACTTTATCGAGAAAATTAGTGCAGAAGATAGATGAGACAGGGAATGAATTTATGTTAACCAAGCCGGTAGATGTTCCGGCTTATGTTGAACATGGAGCTGCAGACCTTGGTTTTACCGGGAAAGATGTAATTGCTGAAAAAGAAAGAAATATCTATGAAGTTTTTGATCTGGAGATAGGTAAATGCAGTCTGGTAGTTGCAGTTCCAAATAAACTTGGTTATGAAAAACCGGAAGAATTATCTGATAATTTAAGGGTTGCAACGTCTTATCCAAATTTAACAGCAAATTATTTCAATGGATTAGGAATCAAAGTTGAAATAATTCAACTAGGTGGTTCAGTTGAGCTTGCTCCCCTGGTTGATCTGGCTGATATTATTGTTGATATAACATCAACTGGAACTACTTTAAAGAAGAATAATTTAAAGCCAATAGGAACAATTTTAGATTCTTCAGTAAGGATGATTGTAAATAGAATGAGTTATAGAACAAATTCCAGTCTTATTGATGAAATAATCAATGGGATTAAATTAAATGTAGGGAGAAATTGATATGGAGAAAATATATTTGCCAGAAGATAATAAAAGCTTGGATGACTTTTTGCAAAACAAAAAAGTTGATTACTCAGGAGAATTAATGGAAAATGTAAATAGAATAATTGAGACTGTAAAAAAAGATGGAGATAAAGCTTTATTTGATTTTACAGAAAAATATGATGGGATTAAATTGGATAAATTAGCTGTTGATAAAGAATTTTTAACGGCTGCTGAAATTGGAGATGAATTACTTGAATCTCTTAAAACAGCAAAAAATAGATTGGCTGATTATTCAAAAAGTCATATTAATAAAAGCTGGTATAAAGGCAATAAAAATGGTGGTTTTGTTGGTGAACAGATTACTCCTATTGAGAGGGTAGGTCTTTATATCCCAGGAGGGAGGGCTGCTTATCCAAGTTCAGTATTGATGACGGCAGTACCTGCTTTAGTAGCTGGTGTTAAGGAGATAGTTGCTGTCTCTCCACCAGGGAGTAATGGGAAAATTAATCCTGTTGTTGCCAGGACTTTAAAATTATGTGGGGTTGAAGAGGTTTATTCTATTGGCGGGGCCCAGGCTATTGCAGCTTTAGCCTATGGTACAGAGACTATTAATAGAGTTGATAAAATAGTAGGCCCAGGCAATAAGTATGTAACTATGGCCAAGAAGTTAGTCTTTGGTCAGGTTGATATTGATATGCTGGCTGGCCCCAGTGAAGTGCTTGTAATTGCTGATGGAACAGCTGAACCAGCTGCTATTGCAGCTGATTTACTGGCCCAGGCAGAACATGATCCTGAAGCCAGAGTTGTTTTGATTACAACTGAAGAAGATATAATTGTTAAAGTAGAGAATCAATTGGAAAAACAGCTTGAAATGCTGCAGACAAAAGAAACAGCCAGATGTTCCCTTAAAGACTATGGCTTAATTATAAAAGTAAAAGATTTAGATGAGGCCGTTGAAGTTAGCAATAAAATTGCCCCGGAACATCTGGAGTTGATAGTAGGTGAACCTTTAAAATATATTGATAGAATAAAACATGCTGGCTCGATATTTATTGGGAGATGGACACCTGAAGTTGCTGGAGATTATCTGGCAGGCCCTAATCATGTTCTCCCAACTTCTGGAACTGCCAGGTTTTCTTCGCCTCTATCAGTTAATGATTTTCTTAAGAGTTCTAGCCTAATCTATTTTACTGAAGAAGAGTTAAAAAGTACCTTTACAGATATTGAAAGGATTGCAGAATCAGAAAGATTGCCGGCCCATGCCAGTGCGGCCAGGATTAGGCTTGAAAGTTATGGTGATAAAAATGATTAAGTTATCATCCAATGAAAATCCCTATCCATTAACTGACCAGGTGGCAAAAAAAGTTAATCAACTTGCTTTAGAAGTAGCTTATAATAGATATCCTGATAAGACTTATACTGAACTTCGTGAGGCATTAAGTAATTATTCTGGTTTTCCGGCAGATAAAATTATTGCTGGAAATGGTTCTGATGAGTTGATTTTATTAAGTCTCTTAAAATATGGTGGAAGAGATAGTGTGATGATATCACCAGCCCCAACTTTTGGGATGTACAGCCATTATGCTGAGGTTACTGGAACTGAAATAAAGGAAGTACCTTATATCCTGGAAGATGATTTTATATTTCCAGAAGATAAAATTATGGAGTTTGCAAAAAGTTATGATAATGGACTAATATTTTTATGTTATCCCAATAATCCAACAGGCGAAAGACTGTCATTGAGCTGGCTGGCTAAACTTTTAGCTGCAACTGATCTGATGGTAGTAGTTGATGAGGCCTATTATGAGTTTTCTGGTAAAACTGCTCTTGATTTGCTGGAAAATAATAAGAATTTAATAATTTTAAGAACCCTCTCAAAAGCTTTTGGTCTGGCTGGGCTTAGAGTCGGTTATTTAATGGCCGACAGTCCAGTAATAGCCGGGTTAAATAGGATTAGGTCGCCATATAATATCAGTAACTATAGTGCCAAGATAGCAGTTACATTAATGGGCTTTGAAGATGAATATAGAAAGCAGTGGATAGAAATGAGAAATGAGAGGATAAAGCTAGAAAGTTTTCTGGAGAAGCAGGCTGGCATTACTCCCTTTCATTCTGAAGGGAATTTTATTTTATTTAAGACAGAGAAAGATGAAGAAGAGATTAAGGATAAATTACTGGCAAGAAATATCATGATCAGATACTGGGATAATCTTGAAATATTAGGTAAGGCTTTAAGGGTAAGTGTTGGCCTGCCTGAAGAGAACCAATTGTTTAAAGAAGAGATCTCGTCAATTTTAGAGGGGGTTTGAGAATGGTTAAGCTAGAAAGAAATACAAATGAAACTGCTATTGAGCTTGAGCTGGATTTATTTGGCGAAGGAGTGTATGATATAAATACTGGGATTGGTTTTTTTGATCACATGCTTGAACTCTGGTGTAAGCATGGTTTTATTGATTTAAAATTAAAGGCAGATGGGGATCTTGAAATTGATAAGCATCATACAGTCGAAGATATTGGGATCCTTCTTGGCCAGGCGCTGAATAAACAGTTAGGCCAGCGAGGTGGAATCACAAGATTTGGTGATGTTACTCTACCAATGGATGAAGTGCTGGTTCAGGCGGTTGTTGATCTTGGTGGAAGATCGTATTATAAAAGCAATATAAAATCAGATAGAACTGAAATAAATGGGTTTCCGATTGAACTTGTAGATGAGTTTTTTAGGGCCTTAACCAGTAATGGCTGTCTAAATCTACATTTAGTGGTGATCAGAAATGGTAATGCCCATCATTTAATTGAAGGTGTTTTTAAGGCCTTTGCCAGGGCTATGGATCAGGCTTTAAAACCTGATGATAGACTGGAAGGAAGACCGCTATCAACAAAAGGTAGTCTTGGAGAGAGTGGCAGACATTGATCGGGATAATTGATTATGGTGCAGGCAATATTGGTAATGTCGAGAGGGCTTTTAAATATTTGAATGAAGAGGCCTCTATAATAGATAGTGGCAAAGATATTAGTAATGACCTATCACTGTTAGTTTTGCCAGGGGTTGGTTCTTTTGCAGCAGGTATGGCAGGTCTTGAGAAAAGAAATTTAGTAAAACCGATAATTGAATATATAGAGTCAGATAAGCCTTTTTTAGGTATCTGTCTGGGCCTCCAATTGTTATTTGCAGAAAGCCAGGAAAGTGAGCTAAAATCAGGTTTAGGGATTTTTGCTGAAGAATGCTTAAGGTTTGATTCAGCTAAAATAAAAAGGGTTCCTCAGATTGGCTGGAATAAGATAGAGACTATTGAAGAATCAGGAGTATTTAATGAACTGCCTGATCATTATTTTTATTTTGTTCATAGTTATTTTGTGCCGGTGATTGCTGGTTTAACAGTTGCTAAGTCTGATTACGGCGGCCAGGAGTTTACAGCGATTCTTAATAGGGAGAATATCTGGGGGATTCAGCCCCATCCGGAAAAGAGTGGCAGGACAGGATTGAAGTTTTTAGAGAATTTGATTGGAGTGATTAAATGATTGTAATTCCAGCAATTGATATTATAGATGGTAAGGCAGTCAGATTAACGAAGGGTGATTATGATAGAAAGGAAGTAATGGACCAGGATCCTGTCGCCAGGGCTAAAGCATTTAAAGAAGATGGAGCCAGTGAAATTCATTTAGTCGATTTAGATGGTGCTAAAGCAGGTGAGCCAGTTAATCAGGATTTAATTGAGAAGATCTGTTCAATATCTGGAATAATAAGTCAGATAGGCGGTGGGATTAGAAATTTTGAGTTTGCAGAAGCATATCTTGAATTTGCAGATGCTGTTGTGATTGGGACCGCAGCCATTAGGAAACCTGAATTGCCTGTTAAATTGGCTGAGGAATATGGTAGTGAAAGGGTTATAGTAGGTCTAGATGCTAGAGAGGGTAGGATAGCTCTTTCTGGCTGGGAAGAGGAGACTGAAATACAAGTTGAAGAAGTAATTGAGGATTTTATCAGTAAAGGAATTAAACGCTTTATTTATACTGATATTGATAAGGACGGGATGTTGGAAGGTCCTAACTTTGAGTATATTGAAAGATTGTTAGATTATGGAGTTGAAATTACCGCATCAGGTGGTATTACTACTTTAGATGACTTAAAAAAGTTAGATTCTATTGGTGTTAACAGGGCAATAGTCGGTAAGGCTATTTATAAAGGGATAATTGATGTTAAAAAAGTCTGGCAGGAGGGAATATAAGATGTTAACTAAAAGGTTAATACCCTGCCTGGATGTTAAAGATGGAAGGGTTGTTAAAGGAGAAAATTTTGTTGATTTAAAGGATCAGGGCGACCCAGTAGAGATGGCCAGGGATTACAATCTTTCTGGTGCTGATGAACTGGTTTTTTTAGATATTACTGCTACTAAAGAAAATAGGGAAACAATTAAAAATTTAGCAGTTAAAGTTTCAGAAACCCTTTTTATTCCCTTTACTGTTGGCGGCGGGATTAAATCAATTGCTGATTTTAAAGATTTAATTCAGGCTGGTGCTGATAAAGTTGCAATCAATTCGGCTGCTGTCAGAGAGCCTGATTTGATTACCAGGGCTGCCAGGGAATTTGGGAGTCAGGCTGTTGTTGTTGCTATTGACGCAAGAAAGAAGGCTTCTGGTTCTGGCTGGGAGGTCTTAATCAGTGGGGGCAGTAAAGAGACTGATCTAGATTTAATTGACTGGGCTCAGAAAGTTGAAGAACTTGGCGCTGGAGAAATTCTATTGACCAGCATTGATGCTGATGGAACTAAAGCTGGTTATGATTTAGAACAGTTAAAGGCTGTCAGCAATGTTATCGGGATTCCTCTGATAGCGTCAGGTGGAGCAGGTTCTCCAGAAGATTTATATGACGCCCTGACCGAAGGAGAGGCTGATGCTGCCTTAGCTGCCTCTATCTGGCATCAGGAGATTTATCCAATTAAAGAATGCAAGAAATATTTATTGGCTAGAGGGCTTTCGATCAGGCCTGTTGGAGAGGGTGACTAATTTGGGTTTAGATAATTTTAAGTTAGAAGAGTTTTTGGAGAAAGTAGAGTTTGATAAAAAAGGACTTGTGCCGGCTATTTTACAGGATATAAATACCGGCCAGGTCCTGATGCTGGCCTATATGAATAAAGAATCGATTAAGAAAATGGATGAAACAGGTAAAGCTACCTTTTACAGCAGGTCAAGACAGGAACTCTGGCTAAAGGGGGAGACCTCTGGTAATTATCAGTTAGTAAAGGAAATCTCTCTTGATTGTGACGGAGATAGTATTTTAGTTAAAGTTGAACCAGAAGGTCCGGCCTGTCATACAGGCAATCAGAGTTGTTTTTACAGGGAGTTTTATCGAGAAGCCAATGGTTCAGGTTGGGAGATAATCTATAAGCTAGAAGATATCATTAAATCCAGAAAGATAAATCTTCCAGAAAACTCCTATACGTCTTCATTATTTAAGGCAGGGAATCAAAGAATAGGCCAAAAAGTCGGTGAGGAGGCAGTTGAGACGGTAATAGCTGCCCTGACAGAGCCTGATCGGCTAGCAGAGGAGACAGCTGATTTGATTTACCATCTAATTGTACTCCTGGTTGATTCAGGTTTGAGTATGAAAGAGATTCAAAAAGAGTTAATAGCTAGATATTAATAAAATTGCACCTGTTAATACAGGTGCTTTTTTGATATGATTTAATATGGAGGAAATAATTTTTTAGAAATATTCTTTATTGATTTCTTGGGAGGTTAAATTATGGAGGAATTTGACTTTGATTCAGGTATTTATATTCTTGAAATTTTCAAACATAAACCAGGCAAGATTGAAATAGGAGCTTTAGGTAAGATTGCATTTCCAGCTGGCTACTATTATTATATAGGTACGGCCCAGAAAAACTTAAATGCCAGAATAAATAGATATCTTGAAGGGGTAAAAAGGTTTCACTGGCATATTGATTATTTTTTAACTGAGGCAAATATCCAGAATGTCTATGCCTGGCCATTAGAAAAAGAGTATGAATGCAAGATAGCTGATAAGCTGATGGAACTAGATAATATTAAAGTTATTGAAGAGGGTATTGGTTCAAGTGATTGTAATTGTAAAAGCCATTTATTATTTAAAGAAGAGCCTTTTAAAGAATTAGAAGAATATATAGCAGGAGAAGTGATTGCTTAATGAACTCAACAGAAAATCAAATTTTAGCAGGGCTTAACCAACCTCAGAAAGAGGCAGTTAAACATTTTAAAGGGCCTGCCCTGGTTTTAGCAGGAGCAGGAAGTGGGAAAACAAGAGTTTTAACCAGAAGGATTGCCTATCTGATTGCAGAATATGGGGTAAATCCAGGAAATATACTGGCGATGACCTTTACCAACAAGGCCGCCTCAGAAATGAAAGAAAGGGCAAATAAATTGATCTCAGAGGAAATGAGGAGCTGGGTAGGGACCTTTCATTCCTTTGGAGCTACTCTTTTGAGAAAAGAGGCAGAAAAACTGGGGTTTAAGCGGAATTTTTCTATTTATGATACTTCAGATCAGAAAAGAATGATTAAAGAGATTATGCAGGATTTAAATATTGATACCAAAAAGACAAAACCGAGTAGAGTTTTAAATGAGATAAGTGATGCTAAGAATCAATTGATCAGGCCAAAGGATTATAAAGTTGATAGATTAAATTATCTGTCTGAGATGGCTGCCCAGATTTATCCATTATACCAGCAGAGGTTGAAAGAGAGTAATGCCTTTGACTTTGATGATCTGATAATGAAGCCCTGTCAGTTATTTACTGAATATCCTAAAGTTAAGGAATATTATAATAGGAAATATAAATATATCCTGGTAGATGAATATCAGGATGTCAACCATGCCCAGTATAGATTGAGTCAGTTATTAACAGGTGCTGACAATAATATTTTTGTGGTCGGAGACCCTGACCAGTCGATTTATGGGTTTAGGGGAGCAGATATTAATAATATCTTAAATTTTGAGAAGGATTTTAGTAATGCTAAGGTAATCCGCCTAGAGCAGAATTATCGCTCCAAGGAGAATATTTTAAAGGCAGCCCAGGCTGTGATTAAGAATAATAGTGCTCGCCTGGATAAGGACCTCTGGTCTGAAAGAGGTAAGGGCGACAGGATTGAGTTTTTTGAAGCAGCAACTGATAAAGAAGAGGCTGGCTTTATCATGGAGGAAGCCAGGAAAATGAATGGATCTGGTAAATATAGCTATGGGGATATGGTTGTCTTATACAGGACTAATGCCCAGTCCAGAAGTATTGAGGATGTCTTAAGAAGGAACCAGGTGCCCTATCAGATTGTTGGCGGCCTGAAGTTTTATGACCGGAAAGAGATCAAGGATATTGTTGCTTATCTAAGATTGATTAATAATCCTGCTGATACAGCTGCTCTATTAAGAATAATTAATGAGCCGGCCCGGGGAATTGGAGCTAAAACACTTGAGCGGGTCCAGGATTATGCCTATGCCAATAATATCTCTTTATTCCAATCATGCCTGGAGTCTGAGCAGAACCCAGAATTGAGCAAATCTTATGCCAGTCGGGTTAAGAAGTTTGCAAATATGATTGAGGAATTTCAGGAATTAGAAAATGAAATAACTATTGACAGGCTGGTGAGTAAGATTATCTCTGAGACTGGCTATGAATCAGAGATTATTTCCAAGGAAGGTGCCAGGGCCCAGGAAAGGCTGGAAAATATCGGGGAATTACAGAGTGCAATGCGGGAGTATCTCCAGGATAACGATGATGGCAGCCTGGCCGGGTTTTTAGAAGAGGTTGCCTTAATTTCTGATATTGATACTATGGAAAATAAAAATAACTATATTACTTTAATGACCTTACATTCTGCTAAGGGCCTTGAATTTCCAGTTGTTTTTCTGGCAGGACTTGATGAAGGGCTCTTTCCCCATGGTAATTCAATGGATGATTCCAGTGAGATTGAAGAGGAAAGAAGGCTCTGTTATGTTGGGATAACCAGAGCCCAGGATAAATTATATATTTTACGGGCTAAAAATAGGTTCAGGTATGGAGAGAGCAAGTATTATGCTCCATCGAGATTTTTAAAAGAGATCCCGGATAGCCTGCTCAATTGTGAAGAAGATGGAAATTATGATAGTATAGATATTAAGGATAATAATAACAGGAATAATAATGCAAGAGGCAATAATTATCAAGAGGGCCAGCAGGTTATACATCCTAGCTGGGGCATCGGAAAAATTAAGCAGATTAAAGAAGATAAAGGAACCAAATTAACTATCCGCTTTAAAGATGGAAAAGAGAGGGAGCTGCTGGCTGAATATGCTCCACTGCAACCTGTTAGGAGGTAAGTAATGGCTGAAATTGAATTAGATAAAGAAGAGGCTAAAGCTGAGATTGCTCGATTAAGAGAGGAATTAAGGTACCATGAATATAAATATTATGTTGAAGATAACCCTGAGATAGCAGATAGGGAATACGATGAAATGATGAATAGATTAATTGAGCTGGAAGATAAATATCCTGAATTTAAGTCAGAGAATTCCCCTTCAGCCAGGGTTGGAGGCAGTCCGATTGACGCCTTTGAAAAGGTAGGGCACAGCCAGCAGATGTTGAGTCTGGATAATGCTTTTAATGGCGAGGATTTAAAGGAATTTGCCAGTAGAATTCAGAAGAATCTTTCTCCTGAAGTTGACTATGATTATGTAGTTGAGCATAAGATAGATGGATTGGCTTTAATTATAAGATATGAAGATGGCAGTTTAGAACTGGCCTTAACAAGAGGTGATGGACAGGTTGGTGAGAATGTGACAGTCAATGTAAAAACGATAGCTGCTATTCCTTTAAAGTTAAATAGAGAGCTGGATATTGAGCTTCGTGGAGAAGTATATATTCCTGAGGATAAATTTAGAAAATTAAACGAGAAACGGCTTGATGATAGTTTAGAACCCTTTGCCAATCCCAGAAATGCCGCTGCTGGTTCGATCAGACAGTTAGACCCAAAGATTGCAGCAGAGAGACCACTTTCCTTTCTGGCCTATGATATTGTTAATTTAGGAGCCGAGGATCAGGTAGAAACCCATTTAGATGAATTAGAACTACTGGAAGAGATAGGATTTAAGGTTGGCTGGTATCAGCAGGAAAGCTCCATAGAGAAAATTATTGAAATCTGTAATGACTGGGTTGAAAAAGAAGAGGAATTAAATTACGGAATTGATGGAATGGTTATTAAGTTAAACCAGCTGGAACTTCGGGAAAGATTGGGCAGTACCAGCAAGGCCCCAAGGTGGGCGATAGCCTATAAATTTCCTGCCCAGCAGAAGACGACTCAGGTTAAAGATATTATTATCTCGATCGGCAGGACCGGAGCCCTGACACCGACAGCAGTGCTGGAACCGGTGGAGGTTGATGGTTCTACAGTCAGCAGGGCAACACTCCATAATGAAGATGAGATCAGGCGGAAGGATGTCAGGATTGGCGATAAAGTTTTGATTCAGAAAGCCGGGGATATTATTCCTGAGGTTGTTAAGGTGATTAAGGAGGCCAGAACCGGCGATGAGCAGGAATTTGTAATGCCAGAGACCTGTCCGGCCTGTGGTTCTGAAGTTTTTAAAGATCCAGATGAAGCAGTTCATAGATGTTTGAATGTAGGCTGCCCGGCTAAGCTGAGGGAGAAGATTATCCATTTTGCTTCCAGAGATGCCATGAATATTGATGGTTTAGGGCCTTCAATAATCGATAAACTATTAGAGGCTGAACTTATTTCTGATTTTGGAGACCTTTATTATCTGGAACACGGTGAACTGGTGGAGCTGGAAAGACTTGGAGATAAATCTGCCCAAAATTTACTTGAGGCAATAGAGAAAAGTAAAGAGCGGTCTTTTGATAGAGTTATTTATGCTTTAGGGATAAGGCATGTTGGCTCCAGGACAGCCAGTCTTATAACTGCAGAATTTCCCAGGATTGAAGAGTTGAAGGCTGCAGAGGTTGAGGATTTATCAGCTGTTAATGAAGTTGGTGAAGTGATTGCCGAGAGTATTGTTAATTTTTTTAGCAGTGAAGAAAACTTAAAGGTTGTCAATAAACTGGACCAGGCAGGGGTTAAAATGGGACGTGAGCAGAGTGGCGCTGAAATTGAAGAAATTTTTGCCGGGATGAATTTTGTTCTGACTGGCAGCCTGGAGGGTTATACCAGAAAAGAAGCTAAAGAAATTATTGAAGATAGAGGGGGCAGAGTTACTTCGGCTGTAAGTTCTAAAACAGATATCCTGGTAGTCGGTGATAATCCTGGCTCTAAACTGGAGCAGGCAAAGGAGAATGATGTGAGGATTTTAGATGAATCTGAATTTAATAATTTATTGAAGGAGGGCGAATAATGTTATCAAAAGAAGAAGTTAGACATCTGGCTAATTTATCAAAGTTAGAGTTGTCTGAGGAAGAGTCAGAAGAATTCACAGAGCAGTTAGGAGATATTTTAGATTATATAGGTAAGATTATGAATGTAGATACTGAGGATGTACCGCCTACATATCATCCTCTGGAAAATACTAATGTATTGAGAGAAGATGAAGTTACTAATATTGATGACCGTAATAATTTACTTGCAGAAGCTCCGGATAAAATCGATAGTCAGTTTAGAGTACCTGGAAGAAAATAGCAAGGACTGGAGGAGATATTGATGGAAATATATAAAATGAATTTAAGAGAGTTAATTGAAGCCAGAGACAAAGGCGAGTTAACTTCAGAAGAAATTATGGATGCTTTTATAAATCGAATAGATGCTGTTGAGGATGATGTAAAGGGGTTTGTTTCGAGGCTTGAAGCTGGCTCTGAAGTTGAAATAAAAGATATTGGTGATTTAAAGGGAATACCGATTGCAGTTAAAGATAATATGGCTACCCTGGAATTTCCGACCAGCTGTTCTTCAAAACTGCTTGAAGGCTATACAACTCCATATGAAGGAACAGCAGTTAAAAAGTTAAAAGAAGCAGGAGCTGTTATTGCTGGCAAGACAAATATGGATGAATTTGCCATGGGTTCTTCAACTGAGAATTCTGGGTTTATGACCAGCAGGAATCCCTGGAATTTAGATCATCTGCCAGGGGGCTCCAGTGGTGGATCTGCTGCAGTAGTTGCTGCCGGTGAGGTGCCTGCAGCATTAGGTTCAGATACAGGGGGGTCTATCAGGCAGCCGGCTGCATTTACCGGTCTGGTAGGTCTTAAACCTTCCTATGGTTCTGTTTCAAGATATGGCCTGGTTGCTTTTGCTTCATCTTTAGACCAGATTGGACCTTTAACCAGGGATGTTAAAGATGCTGCTTTGCTGCTTAATATCCTGGTCGGTAAGGATAAAATGGATTCTACATCTGCTGATGTGGAACATCCAGATTATTTAGAAGATATTGAACAGGATATCTCTGGATTTACATTTGGAGTTCCTAAAGGATATTTAGAACTAGAACTCCATCCGGATGTTAAGGCCAGGGTTGAAGAGGCTATTGATAAGATTGAAGATAATGGCGGTGAAGTTATAGAGGTTGAACTGCCACCTGCTGATCAGGCTCTGGCAATTTATTATATTATTGCTCCAGCAGAGGCCAGCTCTAACCTGGCCAGATTTGATGGGGTAAGATATGGCCAGCGGCTTGGAGATGCTGATATTGAAGCGATGTATCGTAGAACCAGGAATGAAGGTTTTGGCTCTGAGGTAAAGCGGAGAATCATGCTCGGAACATATGCCCTTTCTGCCGGTTATCAGGATGAATTATATAAGAAAGCGTTGAAGGTTAGGACTTTAATTAGAGAAAAATATAAAGCTGTCTTTGAAGAGGTTGATTTTATTATAACCCCAACCTGTCCAACTCCTGCCTTTAAAATGGGAGAAGAGCGGGATCCACTGGAGACCTATCTGACTGATATCTTTACAGTGCCGGCCAATATCACCGGTTCCCCAGCAATTTCTCTGCCAGCTGGATTTTCTGAGGATGGGCTGCCAGTTGGAATTCAGTTGATAGGTTCAGCTTTTAGTGAGAAGAGATTGTTGCAAGCTGCTTATAGTATAGAAAATATTCTGGATATAGATAATTCTGTCCAGTTGAAATAAAGGAAAGGTGATATTGAAATGACAACAAATTATGAGACTATAATTGGACTTGAAGTTCATTTACAGTTAAATACTAAGTCTAAATTATTCTGTGGCTGTAGTACAAAATTTGGGGAAGAACCAAATGCCAATACCTGCCCGGTCTGTCTGGGTATGCCAGGGACACTGCCTGTAATTAATGAGCGGGCTGTAGAATATGCCCTGATGGCCTGTCGGGCTACTCATTGTAAGATCAATCAGTATAATAAGTTTGATCGTAAAAATTATTATTATCCCGACCTGCCGAAGGGCTATCAGATTTCTCAGTTTGATCTGCCGATCGGCTTTGATGGTTCCGTTACTATCGAGACTGAAGATGGTTATAAAGATATCGGCCTGACCAGAATTCACCTTGAAGAGGATGCAGGGAAATTAATTCATGCTGGCTCAGTAGCTGATAGCGATCACAGTTTGGTTGATTTTAACCGGGGTGGGGTGCCCCTAATAGAGATTGTCAGTGAGCCGGATATGAGAACTCCTGCTGAGGCTAAGGCTTATCTTGATGCCTTAAAACAGATTATGCTCTATTTAGATATATCTGATTGTAATATGGAAGAAGGTTCTCTCCGCTGTGATGCCAATGTTTCTGTCAGGCCTGAAGGCCAGGAAGAATTTGGTGTTAAAGTAGAAGTCAAGAATATGAACAGCTTTAAAGCAGTTGAGAATGCCCTGACTTTTGAGGTTAAAAGACAGAAAAAGATGCTGGAAAATGACGAAGTAATCAGCCAGGAGACTAGAAGCTGGGATGATACCAGTAATCAGACTGTTTTGATGCGGGGTAAAGAAGAGGCAGATGATTATAGATATTTTCCAGAACCAGATTTGATGCCTCTAGAAATTTCTGATGAGTGGATTAAGGAGACTGATGATAGTTTACCTGAACTGCCCCTGGCTAAAAAAGAGAGGTTTATTGAAGGCTATGAGCTTCCAGAGTATGATGCTGAAGTTTTAACTGATGACTTTAAACTGGCCAATCTTTTCGAGGAGACTGTTCAGAATTATTCTGAGCCTAAAGAGGTCAGCAACTGGTTGATGGGTGAGTTTTTGAAATTAATCAATGAAGAAGGTATTTCTCCTGATCAATCAAAAATTAATGGGGCTAACTTAGCCAGCTTACTTAAACTAATTGATGATGGCACTATTTCTTCTAAAATTGCCAAGGATATTTTTGAAGATATGTTTAAAACAGGCAGGGACCCAGAAGCCATAGTTGAAGAGAAGGGCTTAACCCAGATAAGTGATGAGGATAAGTTGGTTGAAATAATCAATAATATTTTAGATGAGAACCAGGATGTAGTTGAGGAAATCCAGGGCGGTAATGAGCGGCCTGTCGGTTTCCTTGTCGGCCAGGTTATGAAGGAAACCAGAGGCAAGGCAAATCCTCAGCTGGCTAATAAATTAATTAGAGAAGAAGTCGCTAAAAGATAGAAATTGTTTAAAGATAGAGGTTGTTAGGAGAAAATTGTAGGAGCTAAAAACAGTAAATTTAGAGGGGGATTTTGATGATTGAGACTAAGATCCTGGGCCATCGGGGTGCAATGGGCTCAGCACCTGAAAATACTCTGCCTTCGTTTAAGAAGGCTATTGCAGATTCTGCAGATGGGGTTGAATTTGATGTTCAACTCTCTGCAGATGGGGTGCCTGTTGTGATCCATGATGAGAGGGTTGACAGGACTACTGATGGAAAAGGCCCTGTAAATCAAATGTCTGTCAGAGAAATAAAAAAGTTAGATGCAGGAAGTTTCTTTGCCGATAAATTTGTTGATACAGCTATGCCTTTGCTAACAGAGGTAATTGAGGTTATTCAGGGTATGGATATAATTAATTTAGAACTTAAAAACAGTAATATTAACTATGAAGGTATGGAGAAGAAGGTTATAGAAATAACTAAGGAATTTGGAGTATTTAATAAAACTATCTTTTCCAGTTTCAATCATTATAGCCTGAATAAAGTTAAAGAGATTGAACCAGAAGCAAAAACCGGGGTATTATATATGGCTGGAATCTATCAGCCCTGGGAATATGCCAGAAAGTTAGATGCTGCGGCGATTCATCCCTTTTATGCTGCTGTAGTTCCTGAAATTGTTAAAAAATGCCATAATCATGGCCTGGCAGTTAATGTTTTTGGAGTAAATGGGGATGAAACTATTCGCCAGTTATTAATGATGAATGTCGATGCAATTATTACTGATTATCCAGCCAGAGCCAGAGAAATACTGAATGAAATTAATGGTTAAAGCAGTCAGGGGGAACGGAGGTGGTAACCGTCGAAGTAGGAGGAGAGTACTTACTTAAGGTTGAAAAGATTGTTTATGGCGGCGAAGGATTGGCCAGGCCAGAGGATGGGCCAGTGGTTTTTATTAAGAATGTTTTACCTGGTGAGACTGTCAGGGCCAGGATTACTGAACGGAAAGGAAGTATGGCCAGGGCAGAGCTGATAGAGATTGTGGCTGAGGCTGATTGCCGGATTGAGCCAGACTGTCCTGTCTTTTATGAATGCGGCGGTTGTCAGCTCCAGCATGGAGATTATCAGGCTCAATTAGGATTTAAAAAGAGTATTATTGAGGAGTCCTTTGAGCGGATTGGCAAATTAAAAGAGTGGCCTGATTTTGAGGTTTTAGGGATGGATTTTCCCTGGTATTATCGGAATAAAGGTCAATTTCCAGTTGGAGAAAGAGATGATGAACTGATCACTGGGTTTTATCGGGCAGGCAGCCATGAGATAATTGAATTTCCTGAATGCAAGATTCAGCATCAGCCGATTAATCGGCTTTTAGATAAGGTACTTGATTTTTTTAAGGAACAGGGTATAAAGGCTTACGACGAGAAGAGGGATCAGGGGATTTTGAGGCATTTTTTAATTAGATCTGGCTTCTGTACCGGGCAGTTACAGTTAACGGTGGTTGTCAGGAATTCTCTGTCAGCCAAGGTTTTAGCTGAATTAAAGGAGTTTATAGCTGAGGAGCAGGCCTTAGTTAGTATCTATCAGAATATCAATTCTGAAAAGACTAATCGGATTTTAGGTGAGGTTTCTGAATTGATTGCAGGTGAGGAGTATATCCTTGATTATCTTGGCAGGAATAAATATTCTATCTACCCGGAATCATTTTTTCAGGTAAATACTGTTCAGACTGAAAAATTATATAAGGTAGTGGCAGACTTTGCTGAAAAGATTAATCCTGGAAAGATTTACGATGCCTTCTGCGGCTCAGGGGCAATCGCTATTTATCTTACTTATAGGTTTGAGGAGATTACCGGGATTGATATTTCCCTGGAATCGATACAAGCTGCCAGGGTTAATGCTGAGTTAAATGGGATTGGTAACTCAGTGGATTTCCAGCTAGGTTCTGTGGAAGACCTCCTGCCAGAAGAGTTAGCCGATGATGAGTTGATTATCTTTGACCCTCCCAGGAAGGGTCTGCCAGAGGAGACTATTGAGTTAATTAAGAAAAATCAGGTTAAAAATTTAATCTATGTCTCCTGCAACCCGACTACTCTGGCCAGGGATTTAAAGAAATTAGCAGGTGATTATAGAATTGAAAATATAACTGCTGTTGATATGTTTCCCCAGACCTATCATGTGGAGACTGTTGTTCTGTTAGAAAGGAAAATATAGCAAGAAAATCTGAGCTTGAAGTACAGGAGGTTAGTAGATTTATGGATTTATTTCTGGCAGTGGTCTTTTTAGTAATAGGAATTGCAGGTCTTGTTTATGGTAATGATATTGGTGTCTTTATCGGGCTTGGTCTCTTGCCCTGGCAGTTAATTAAAGTTAAACTCTCTGATATTCTTGTGCTTGGGGTAATACTTATTACCTTTTCTGCTGGTATTATCTATTTCTTTTTAAATAATAACTGGGGGTTTTTATTAGGATATTTTCTTGTAATGGCTTATAATTACTGGGGTTACAGGAGTAATATTATTGATTCAAGTAGTAATAGCTCTTGACAAATTGATGATTTTGTATTATAAATTATAAATAGGAATAACTATATAATATAAATTTAGAAATAATTATATAAATTAGGAGTGAAGAAATATGCCAACTTATTTATACGAATGCGAGAAGTGCGGGAGATTCGAGAAACTCCAGGGGATTAAAGATGAGGCTTTAAAAGAATGTCCTGATTGTTCTGGAGAGGTAAAAAGAATTATTGGAGCTCCAGGAATTCGTTTTAAAGGCTCAGGTTTTTATTGCACTGATCACAAAACAAATAAATCAAGTAGTGACGAGAAAGCATCATAAAATATTCATGGCCCGGATTAAGCAATTTTGCTCGTCCGGGTCTTATTTCTTCAAATAGTAGAGGTGAGAATTATGCAAGTAGGTGTTATATCTGATACCCATGTCCCTGATAGGGCCAGAAAACTGCCAGACTGGCTGTTTGACGAGCTTGAAGGTTGTGAACTTATTCTGCATGCTGGAGATGTAACTAGTGTGGAGACTTTTAAAGAATTAGAGAAGATTGCTCCTGTTAAGGCGGTCCAGGGGAATTGTGATTCATATAAAATAAATGATCTGCCAGTAAGTAGAGAATTGACCCTGGCCGGGACAAAGATTGCTATGACCCACAGCCATAAAGTTAGAGGCGAGACGATTAACGGACTTCAGTATATGTTTCCTGATGCTGATATTATAATTTTTGGGCACACCCATGATGCTTATCATGAAAAGTTTGCTGGTCAGGATATTATTAACCCAGGTTCACCGACTTCAAGGAAGCGAATGAAATATTACAGTGCTGCTATAATTGAGATTGATAATGGCCTAAAGGATATTAATTTCATTAAAAAATTTCAATAAAGGAGTGGTTTGATGTCAGTTTATAATTTAAGTCACAGACTGGCCAAGGCTATCAAGGATTCTGATGAATACAAAACCTTTCAGGAAGCCAGAAAGAGAATTAAACAAAAGGATAAAAGCATTGATATTTTAAAGGAATATCAGAATTTAGTCTGGAAGGTTAATTATTTAGAATCCCAGGGTAAAGAAGTTCCAGAAGAAGACCAGAATAGGCTTGAAGAGCTGCAGAACCTGGTTCAGATGAATGATTATGTTAAGAAGTATTTAGAAACCAGGGCTAGATTTAGTACAATGGTAAATGATATTGAAGATATTCTTTTTGATGATTTAGAGCTTGGCCTTGGACTGGAAGAAGAGGCTGGAACAGAAGATGAATAGAAAGAAAAAACAGCCCCGGACGGGGCTGTTAATATCAAAGTTTATTTAAATTAAGCCTGTACTACTTCTTTTACTTCTGGGATATGATCTTTTAAGGCTCTCTCAATGCCATTTTTTAAAGTCATTGTGGACATTGGGCAGCCAGCGCAGGCACCTGTTAATCTTACTTTGACTGTACCATCATCTTCAACGGCAATTAATTCGACATCACCGCCGTCAGCCTGAAGACCAGGTCTTATTTGATCTAAAACATCTTTTACTTTTTCTTTATCCATTTAAACTTCACCTCCTGGATTTAAATTCAATCCTTATATATTATAACATATTAATATATAAAAACAAAGTATAGAACTTAACATTTTATTTTTTAAGAGAGGATAAAGCCTATGAAAGATTTTGTCCATTTACATAATCATACAGAATTTAGCCTACTTGATGGAGCTATCAGGCTTGATGATTTAATCAGGAAGACTCAGGAACATGGGCAGAAGGCCTGTGCTATAACTGATCATGGTAACCTATATGGGATGATTAAATTTTACAGAAAGGCCAGAGAGGCGGGAATCAAGCCGATAATTGGCTGTGAGGTATATGTTGCTCCTGGTAATATGAAGGCCAGAGAAAGCCAGAAAAATTATCATCTAATATTATTGGCTTCAAATAAAGAGGGTTACCATAATTTAATTAAAATTGTTTCTCAGGCCCATTTAGAGGGTTTTTATTATAAACCTAGGGTTGATAAAGATTTACTGGCTGATTTCTCTCAGGGGATTATTGCCTCTTCTGCCTGTCTCCAGGGGGAGATTGCCCAGGCAGTTTTGAGTGAAGGCAGCAGAAGCCCGGAAGAATTAGCTTTAGAATATCAGCAGATTTTTGGGAGGGATAATTTCTATTTAGAATTACAGGATCATGGTTTAGGGGAGCAGAAAAGGGTTAATCAAAAATTATTAGAAATTAGCAAAAAAGAAGATATCCCTTTGATTGCTGCCAATGATTCACATTATCTTGAAAAGGATGATGCTGAGCTTCATGACCTGCTGCTGGCTTTACAGACTGGTAAGACAGTGGCCGAAGAAGATAGAATGCAGTTTCCTAATCAGGAGTTTTATTTTAAATCTTCTGAGGAGATGGAGAAGAAGTTTGGCCAGATTGCTGAGGCGATGGAGAATACAGTCAAAATTGCTGAGCGCTGTAAGCTTGAGCTGGAATTTGATAAATTTTATCTTCCTGCCTATCCAAGACCTGAGCAATATAAGGAATTATCTTCTGAAGAATTACTGAGAAAATTATGCTATGAAGCCCTAAATAAAAAGATGCCTGATAACCAGGAGGCAGAGGAGAGGCTTGAGTATGAACTTGATATAATCTGTGAGATGGGCTATGCAGCTTACTTTTTAATAGTTTATGATTTTATCAATGAGGCTGAGAAAAGAAGTATTAGGGTTGGGCCTGGAAGAGGCTCTGCTGCCGGGAGTTTTGTTTCGTATCTATTGAATATAACCAGGATTAATCCCCTAAAATATGGACTGATATTTGAAAGATTTTTGAACCCAGAACGGGTAACTCTGCCTGATATTGATATTGATTTTGACGATAGACGGGATGAGATTATTGAATATGTTAAAAATAAATATGGGGCCAGTAAAGTAGCTCAGATAGGAACTTTTGGAACGATGGCAGCCAGGGCTGCTGTTAGAGATGTTGGCAGGGCTTTAGATATTTCCTATGGCCGGGTTGATAGGGTTGCTAAAAATATTCCGGCCAGGCCAGGAATCACCCTGGCAGAGGCCTTTAAAGAAAATGATAAGCTGACGGCAATGGCCAGGGATAGTGATGAAATTTCCAGGTTATTAAAGTTTGCTGAGAAGGTTGAAGGAATGCCGAGGCATATTTCCACCCATGCTGCTGGAGTTATTATTGGTGCTGAGGCTTTAGTGGAAAAGATTCCTCTCCAGCTCCAGGATGGAGTCAGGATTACCCAGCTGCCAATGGAAGAGGTTGAAGCCTTAGGTCTTTTAAAGATGGATTTTCTTGGCTTAAGGAACTTATCTGTTATCAGGGATACTCTGAAAGCGGTTGAGAATAACTATGGGAAAAAACTTGATATTGATAATGTTAAACTTGATGACCAGGAGGTTTATGAGTTATTAAGTGAGGGTAAGACCGCTGGAGTTTTTCAGATGGAATCTTATTTATTTCAGAATCTTAATAGTAAGTTAAAACCGAATAGATTTGCTGATATAATAGCATTACTGGCTTTAGGTAGACCTGGACCATTAGGCAGTAATCTGGTTGATGATTATATTGATTGCCGCCACGGTAAAAAGGAGCCTGAATATCTTCATCCTGAGCTTGAGCCTATTCTGGAGGATACCTATGGTCTGATTCTTTACCAGGAACAGGTTATGGAGATTGCCAGTAAGATTGGTGGCTTCAGTATGGGAGAGGCTGATATTTTAAGAAGAGGTATGGGTAAGAAGAAAGAGGAATTAGTTGCCAACGAGAGGCAGAAATTTATAGATGGGGCCAGAGAAAATGGACTTTCAGCAGAAGTAGCCAATGAAATCTTTGATCAGATGGAATATTTCTCAGGTTATGGCTTTAATAAGTCTCACAGTGCTGCTTATGCACTTTTAGCCTATCAGACAGCCTATCTTAAGGTTAAATACCCTGAAGAGTTTATGTCTGCTTTATTGAGCAGTGTAATGCACAATTTGAGTAAAGTTGCTGATTATATATCCGGGGCCAGAGAAATTGGTATAGAGGTTTTACCTCCAGATGTAAATCAGAGTTATCATGATTTTGTTAAGGTTTCAGATAAGAAGATACGATTTGGCTTAAAGGCTGTTAAAAACCTGGGAAGTAAAGGGATTGAGGCTATTATTGAGGAAAGAAAGAGTGGGAGTTATAAATCGACAGTTGACTTTATGAAAAGGGTTGATTTAACAGCTATTAAACAGACAGGCCTTGAATCTTTAGTTCATGCAGGTGGCTTTGATTCCTTTAAAGAAAATAGGAATCAGATTGTTAGTTCTCTGGAAGAGCTCTACAGCAGGTATTCCAGTAATAAAGAGAAAAAGGCTGCCGGGCAGAGATCTTTTTTTGATATGGTAGATGAAGAGGAAGAGTTTTATGATGAAGATTTTAAGTTTCCTGATCTTGAAGAAGAGGACCATCAACAGAGGTTAAAGAGTGAGAGAGAATATCTTGGGATCTTTCTTTCAGGCCATCCCCTTGACCCATATAAAGAGTTATTTGAAAAACTGGGTTTAATTAATATTGAATTAAAAGATGGCTCCACTGGAATAATTGGTGGTTATCTTACTGAAATAAAAGAACATATTACTAAAAATCAAAATAGGATGGCCTTCTTGACATTAGAGTGCTGGTCAGATACTATAGAAGTAATTGCTTTTCCTGATGCCTATGAACAATATCAACTTTTATTAGAGGAGTTTAAACCGCTATTGATTGAGGGGAAAGTTGATGAGGGCAAGATTATTGTTTCAAGGATAATTCCACTTAATATTCAACCTTTAGTTATTGAGCTTACAAATCATAATGACTCTAATTTAAATGATTTAAAGAAAAAATTAAAGAATAATCGGGGTAAGAGACCGGTGATTTTATTAGAAGATTATGGTCTTAATAAAGGAATTATGCTTCTTTCTAAAGAATATTGGGTTAAAAGTGATGATAAATAATTAATATATAAATAATGGGGGCAGGAAAAATTTATGCAGACAAGAGAAGAAAGAGATTCGATTGGTAAAAAGGAAGTTCCAGTTGATGCCTATTATGGTATTCAGTCATTGAGAGCTGCTGAGAATTTTAAAATTACTGATTTAAAAATCCATCCTCGACTTGTTAGGGCACTGGCCAAGGTGAAAAAGGCTGCGGTCATTAGTAATAGGGAGATTGGGCTTCTTTCAGAGGAAAAAGCTGGGGCTATTATTCAGGCCTGTGATGAAGTAGCTGGAGGGAGTCTGCAGGAGCAATTTATAGTTGATGCTGTTCAAGGTGGAGCTGGTACATCCATTAATATGAATATGAATGAGGTGCTTGCAAATAGAGCCACTGAAATCCTTGGTGGTGATAAAGGCGATTATATGGTGATTCATCCTAATAATCATGTTAATATGGGCCAGTCTACTAATGATGTTATTCCTACTGCAGTAAGGGTCGCAGTTATAAATATGTTAGAAGAATTATCTGGGAAAATCGAGGAACTTCATTTAGCTTTTAAGGATAAGGCAGTAGAATTTAATGAAGTAATTAAGATGGGGCGGACTCAGCTTCAGGATGCTGTCCCTATTAGATTGGGCCAGGAGTTTAATGCCTATGCTACTTCTTTATTGCGGGATAAAAAGCGAATAAAGAATACCATTGATGATTTGCTGATAATAAACTTAGGAGCTACTGCGATTGGAACAGGTTTAAATGCTGATCTGGAATATGTTAATAATGTTACCTGTGTTTTAAATGAGATTACAGGTCGTGAGTTTGAGCAGGCTGAAGACCTTGTTGATGCTACCCAGAATGTTGATGCCCTGGTAGGTGTTTCTTCTGTTTTAAAGACGGCAGCGACCAATCTCTCAAAGATTGCTAATGATTTAAGACTTTTATCTTCTGGACCAAGGACAGGGATCAATGAGATTAATCTACCAGCAGTCCAGCCTGGATCCTCTATAATGCCAGGCAAGGTTAATCCAGTTATTCCTGAAGTTGTTAATCAGGTGGCCTTTCAGATTATTGGTAATGATACAACTGTAACAATGGCAGCTGAAGCCGGGCAACTTGAATTAAATGTAATGCAGCCTGTTTTGATCTATAATCTTTTTCAGTCAATAGAAATGCTTAAAAATAGCATTGATACCTTTAATAAAAATTGTATTCAGGGTATTGAAGCTAATGCGGAGAGGTGTAAAAATTTAGTTGAAAATAGCGTTGGAATTATTACGGCTATTAATCCTCATGTAGGGTATGAGGCTGCTTCTAGAATTGCTAAAAGAGCACTGGAAGAAAATAAATCTGTAAAGAGCATTATTTTAGAAGAAGGTATCTTAAGTGAAGAAGAACTTGATAAGATATTAAATCCCCATGAGATGACTGAGCCAGGAATAGCTGGCAAAAATCTTCTCAATAAATAATGTTTAAGGGAAAGGGGTAAATAGTATGTGGCAGATTGTATATGTTGCGCAAGATAAAATTGAGGCTGATAAAATAGAAGACAAATTACTTGCCAATGGTTTTATGATTGAAGTAGAAAAGCTTTCTGATGATAGTTATCAAATCAAGAGCCTGGCCAGTGAAGCAGAAGAAGTCTATGAATTTTTAAATGAGTATTTTTAAGGAGGAATATATATGGGTAAAAAGATTGGAGTAATGACCAGTGGAGGAGATGCTCCTGGGATGAACCCTGCAATTAGATCGGTGGTAAGAACGGCGATTTATTATGATATGGAGGTTGTCGGCATAAAACATGGCTATAGTGGTATGATAGAAGGCAACTTTGAGTCTTTATACAGGCGTTCAGTAGCTGATATAATCCATCGGGGAGGAACTATTTTACATTCAGCCCGATGCCCTGAATTTGAAACAGTTGAGGGCAGGAAAAAGGCTATAGAAAATTTAGAAAAAGAGGGCGTGGAAGGTGTAGTTATTATCGGTGGTGATGGTAGCCTTCAGGGAGCAGAAAAGTTAGCTGAAGAGTCTGAGATAAGGGTCGTTGGCATACCAGGAACTATAGATAATGATCTTGGCGGAACTGATTACTGCATAGGTTTTGATACGGCCATGAATACAGTAATAGATGGAGTTAATAAGATAAGGGACACTGCCACATCTCATGAAAGAACTTTTATCATTGAAGTTATGGGTCGTCATTCAGGAGATTTAGCTTTGATGAGTGGTCTGGCCAGTGGGGCAGAATATATATTAATTCCTGAGATAGAGTTTTCTGCAGAAGATGTCTGTGATAAAATTCAGCAGGGTTATGAAAGAGGTAAATTGCATAGTATTATTATGGTTGCTGAAGGAGTAGATGATGATTTAAAACCTAATCGGAAGCAGTCAGAAAGTCCAGCCTTTGATTTAGGTAATGAGGTTGAAAAGAGAACTGGACTGGAAACCAGGGTAATTATTCTGGGCCATCTTCAAAGAGGTGGTTCTCCAACTGCCATGGATAGAATTTTAGCCAGCAGAATGGGTTTTGAAGCAGTTAAATTATTAAGGGATGGCAAGAATAAATTAATGGTTGGTTATAGAAATCATGAAATTGTAAGTACATCTTTAAATGAGGTTTTAACAGAGGAAGATAAAATAAATCATGATATTGTAGAATTAGCTCATATACTTTCTCTATAAATTTTGTAAATCTATAAGCTTATAATATTATAAGGAGGATTTAAAATGAGAAAAACTAAAATTGTTTGTACATTGGGACCTGCCAGCAATGATAAAGAGACTATAATGAAGATGGCTGAGGCAGGAATGAATGTTGCCAGATTTAACTTTTCCCATGGTGATCATGCTGAACAGAAGGCCAGAATGGATCTGGTTAAAGAAGTTGAGAAGGAATTTGGTCAACCGATTGGCATTATGCTTGACACCAAGGGCCCGGAGATAAGAACCGGGGTACTAAAAGATGATAAAGTTGAACTTACAGCAGGAGAAGAGATAATCTTAACAACTGAGGAGATAGAGGGAGATAAAAATCGGGTAGGAGTTACTTATCAAAAATTAAATGAAGACCTCAATGAAGGTAGTATAATCTTAATTGATGATGGTTTGATTGAGCTTAATGTTAAGAAAATAGAGGGTAATGATATTTACTGTGAAATAATTAATGGTGGTGAACTGGGTTCAAGAAAAGGGGTTAATCTTCCTGGGGTTAAAGTCCAGCTCCCGGCATTAACAGATAAAGACCGCAAAGACATTTTATTAGGAGTAGAGGAGGAAGTTCACTTTATTGCTGCTTCCTTTGTTAGAAAAGCAGCAGATGTTTTAGAGATTAGAATGTTGTTGGAAGAAAATGATGCTGAAGATATAAATATTATTCCAAAGATTGAGAATGAAGAAGGCGTTGAAAATATTGATGAAATTATAGAAGTTTCTGATGGAATAATGGTTGCCCGGGGTGACCTGGGAGTTGAAATACCTACTGAAAAAGTTCCGGTTATTCAGAAAATGATTATTGAAAAATGTAATGAGGCTGCTATTCCTGTTATTACTGCTACTCAAATGCTTGACTCAATGATAAGGAACCCTCGCCCTACAAGAGCTGAAGCTTCAGATGTCGCTAATGCTATAGTTGATGGAACAGATGCTGTTATGCTTTCAGGAGAATCTGCTGCCGGGAAATATCCTGTTCAGTCTGTTGAAACTATGGCCAGAATTGCAGTTGAGATGGAGAATTCAGACGCTTTTAAAGAAAGAATGTCGAAAAGAAAACCCAGTAGTAAGTCTACAACTGAATCAATCAGTTTTGCAGCTTGTGAGACTGCAGTAAATCTGGATGCAGATGCCCTATTAACTGCTACCGGTTCTGGCTTGACTGCCAGGGTTGTTTCAAAGTTTAGACCGTTTATAAGAATAATTGCTGCCACACCCAGTAAAAAAGTTCAACATTTTTTAACTTTGAGCTGGGGAGTTTATCCACTAATTAGTAAGTTAACTAGCTCAACCGATGAAATGATTAATACTGCAATTGATGTAGCCCTGGAACATGGTTTAATTGAACTTGGAAATTTAATTACAATAACTGCCGGAGCTCCGACTGGGATGCCTGGAACTACAAATTTAATTAAAGTTGAAGTGGTTGGGAAACCATTAATTGAAGGGATTGGAGTTGGCAGAGGTATAGTAACTGGTAAAGTTGTAATGGCCAATACAGCTGAAGAAGCAAATGAAAAAATTCAAGAAGGCGATATTTTAGTAACTGCAATAACAGATAAAGGATTTATTCCTGCTATGGAGAAAGCCTTAGCTGTAATAACTGCCCAGGGTGGTTTGACTTCGCATCCGGCTATTGTTGGTCTTAATCTAGGAATGCCTGTTGTTGTAGGGGTTGGAGAAGAGATCAATTCATTAGAAGATGGGGAAGAAGTTACACTTGATGGTATAAGAGGATTAGTTTATAAAGGAAAAGCCCATTTAAAATAAATAAGTTTTTCTTTGCAAGTAAAAATATTAATTTTTAGATATAAAAACCTGTCAGATTTTTGGCAGGTTTTATTTTTTTATAAATTAAGCAGGAGAATTTTTATCGATCAAGAAATTATAGAGATAAGGACTATTGAATTAATTTTTAAGCATTTAAATGATCATGAGGTGATAGTTTTGTCTTTAAACCAGAAAAAAATTAATAGAAATTTGACCAGTGAAGATTTATATAATATTTTCTTTCAAAAATTAGATTTACATGCCTGGTATTTAGATGATGTTGATTCTTATCAGAAAGCAAATGAAATTCATGCTAACTTTTTTGGTTTAAAGCCAAAAAAATTAAGTTTAATTAAAATTAATGAAATATTTCCTGTAAAGAAAGAAGCAGAAATCTTTATTGAGGATAATAAGGTAGTTTTTAAAACAGGTAGAAAACTTATCGTAGAGCAGAGTTTAACAGACCAGTATGGAAAAAAACATATTTTAAAGATTAAGAGGCAGCCAGTTTTTGATTATGAGGGTAAGATTAAAGGAGTTTTTTGTCTTGGCGACGATATTACTGAGAAGAGAAAAGCAGAAAAAAATCTTTATGAACGCGAAGAACTATTTCAATCTATAATTGCAACAATTCCAGATATATTAATCTTTTTGGATGACCAGGGTAGATATTTAAAAATTTGGACCGGTCAGAATGAAAATTTATATGATGTTAGAGAAAGATTATTAGGGAAAAAAATTTATGAGGTTTTACCTGAAAAACAGGCAAAACTGATAATGAGAAATTTAAATGAAGCCCTAGAAGATGTTGAAATAAAAGTTTTTGAATACGAACTGGAAGTACTAGGAGGCAATAAATGGTTTGAAGCCCGAATGATTGCTGCCGGTTCAGACCGAGTTGTTATGGTTGTTAGGGATATTTCAGATAGGGTTTTAGCCTATAATAAAATTGAGGAGCTTCATAATGTGGCGATTAAACTTGCTTCAGCTAATAATGAAGAAAAAGTTTATAAATTAACTGTTGAAGCTGCCGAGAAAATATTAGAATTTGATGTCTGTACTCTCGATTTAGTTGAAGATGATATGTTTAAAGTGAAAATGACTTCAACAGGAGTACCTGAAGGTGGTTCAGTCTCTGGACCAGTTGAAGGAATTGGGGGCAAGGTTTATAAAAATCAGGAATCTCATATAACAAATGATGTGAGAGAAGAAGAACTGGCCAACCCGGTTAAGAGTGAATATAGGTCTGCAATTACTGTTCCTATAGAAAAGTATGGTATTTTTCAAGTTATTTCAGTAGAAGTAGGAAATTTTGATGAGAATGATTTGAAATTAACTGAACTTCTGGTTTCTCATACAGCGACAGCTATTAAAAGATTAAGGGCAGAAAAGGAAATTAGATATTTAGGTTTCCATGATAAATTAACTGGTTTATATAATAGATTATTTGTTGAAGAGGAATTAAGAAGACTTGATAGTGAAAGACAGTTGCCTTTATCCATTATTGCCGGTGATGTTAATAGTTTAAAACTGGTCAATGATGCCTTCGGACATAAAGCCGGTGATAAACTATTAATGAATGTTGCTGAAATATTAAAAAAATCGTGTAGAAAAGAGGATATTATTGGGAGATTTGGTGGAGATGAATTTACAATTATTCTTCCCAATACATCTAACAAAGAAGGGGAAAAAATATTATCAAGAATTAAAGATAATTGTAAAAAGCAAGATGATACAATTATTCCAGTCAGCATTGCCTTAGGTCTTGCAACTAAAAATAATGAAAATGAAGATATCAACGAACTTTTAAAAAATGCTGATACAAATATGTATGAAAACAAAATTAAAGAGAGTGAAGAAGTAAAAAGTTTAGTGTTGAAGACATTAATGGGGAAATTAGGAGAGAAAGAATTTGAGACTCAACTCCATTGTGAAAGGCTAAAAAAGATGGCTGTGAAGATTGGAGTTGAATTAGAATTTGATTCAAATGCTCTTGAAAGGCTAAAGAGAGCTGCTTATTTACACGATATTGGAATGATTTCAACTCCTGAAGAGATCCTAAAGAAAGAGGGTAAGTTAACAGAGGAAGAATGGGTTGAAATAAAAAAACATCCAGAAACTGGCTATAGAATAGCAAGATCTTCTGATAAACTTACTGATATTGCAAATATAATACTACATCATCACGAAAGATGGGATGGTAATGGCTATCCCAGAGGGATAAAAGGAAAAGAGATACCAGTTCAGGCAAGAATAATTACAGTTATTGATGCTTATGATGTAATGATAAATAAAAATTTGTATAAGGAGGCTCTAACACAAGAAGAGGCTATTGGAGAACTTTATGATAATGCAGGCAGTCAATTTGATCCTGAAATAGTTGAGATTTTCGTGAAAGAGGTATTATAAATTTTTATAAAGTAAATTTTGTTGATTAAATGGTTAAAGTTTGTTATAATATTAACAGTGAGTGCATTAAAAAATAATTAAAACGAGGAGTGGTTTTATGAGAAGAGAGTTTAAGTATTTATTATTTTTAGTTCTGGCATTTACTTTAATTTTTAGTGGTCCAGTGGCAGCTCAGGAGTATATTTCAATAGCAACTGGCGGTACAGCAGGAACCTATTATCCTTTAGGCGGCGGTATGGCTGAATTAATCAATGAATATGTTGATGATGTTGATGCTACTGCTGAAGTTAGTGGAGCATCCGTTGAAAATGTTAGGCTTGTTCAGAATGAAGAAGTAGAGTTTGCGCTGGTACAAAATGATATTAGTTATTATGCCAAGAATGGAGAAGAGATGTTTGACGAAGATCCTTTAGATAACTTAAGAGGCGTTGCATTATTATATCCAGAAGATATTCAGATTGTGACCCTGGAAGAAAATGATATAGAAACAGTGAGTGACTTTGAGGACAAGAGAATAGCTGTTGGTGCCCCTGGTAGTGGTACTGAGGCCAATGCCCGTCAGATAATTGAAGCTCATGGTTTAACCTTTGATGATATGAATGTTGATTATTTATCATTTTCTGAAGCTGTTGATCAGTTAAAAGATGGTCATGTGGAAGCTGCTTTTATTACTGCAGGTGCTCCGACTTCAGCTATAATTGACCTGGCAGCTAATGAGGATGTAAAGATTTTAGATGTTGAAGATGAGGCTTTAGAAAAGTTACAGGAAGATTATCCTTATTATACTTCAAAGACTATTCCAGGTGAAACATATAGTGGTATTGACGAGGATATAAATACTGTAGCCGTTTCTGCGATGCTTATAACTAACGAGGCTGCTGATGAAGATATGGTATATAATGTAACAAAAGCTATTTTTGATAATTTAGATGAGTTAGGAGAAATTCATGATCGCGGTAAGGATGTAAGCGTTGAGGATGCCCTTGAAGGTATGCCGATTGATTTGCATCCTGGTGCTGAGAGATATTTTGAAGAGTAATTTGTTAGATATTTAGTGCCCTTAGAGATGAATTTTTATTTAATAAATTGATGCATATTTACATGGGGGTATTAATTTACCCTCATGTTTTATGTTTGTTATGACGAGGAGGGATTTGATGAAAGAGGAACAGACTAATAATGAAAATGTCAATAAATCAGAAGATATAGAAAAAGAAATTGCATCTATGAGGAATATAAGAGGTTTCTGGGCTAAATTTGCTGCCTTTATAGCTATCGCAGTATCAACCTTTCATTTTTATACAAGTGGTTTTGGGCTTTTAATTTCCTTTGAACAGAGGTCAGTACATTTAGCATTACTTATGGTTTTAGCTTTTGTTATGTATCCTTTTAAAGATTCGGATAAAGATAAAGTTCCCTGGTATGATATTTTGCTGGCTGCTTTAGGGAGTATAGCTTGTTTATACATCTTTTTTAACCATCATGAACTTGCGTTCAGGGCAGGCATGCCTGAACAGTTGGATTTGATTATGGGCGGTATTGCTATTTTAATGGTTTTAGAAGCAACCAGACGTTCTATCGGGATTGCTTTACCTATTATCGCTTCAACTTTTTTGGTATATGCTTATTTGGGTCCCTATATGCCAGGATTATTAGCTCACAGAGGTTTTTCCCTTCAAAGGATAATATCACATTTGTATTTAACTACTGAAGGAATCTTTGGCATTCCAATTGGGGTTTCAGCTACTTTTGTCTTTATGTTTGTTTTGTTCGGAGCTGTTTTAGAAGAGAGTGGAATAGGTGAATATTTGATTAAAGTTGTTTTTTCTGGCCTGGGGCATCAAAAAGGTGGACCTGCCAAAGCAGCTGTTGTTGCCAGCGGCTTAATGGGTATGATCTCTGGTAGTTCTATAGCCAATACAGTTACAACTGGTTCATTTACAATTCCAATTATGAAAAAGATGGGATTTAAACCAGAAGTTGCTGGTGGGATTGAAGTAGCAGCCTCGACAAATGGTCAATTTTTACCTCCAATTATGGGTGCGGCCGCTTTTATTATGATTGAGTTTACAGGATTACCTTATTTTGAAATTATTAGAGCAGCCTTTATTCCAGCTATCTTAAGTTATGTAGCTATATTTGGAATTGTTCATCTTCAGGCATCAAAGACTGGACTTGAAGGGATACCTAAAGATGAGTTAGCTCCATTTTTTCCTACTTTAATTAAAGGTATTTATTTTATATTACCTATTATAGGATTAGTTTACTTATTAGTTATTAGAAGAGCTACAGCTTTAGGCTCTGCTTACTGGGCCATAATAATGGCGCTTACTGTAAGTTTACTGGCTAAAATATTTATAATGTACTGGTGTAAGAAAAATAAAGTGGATAGAGAGGATCTTACTCCAGAGAAATTACCGATAGACCCGACTAAAGAGAGTAAAAATGGAATATTTTCAAATAAAGAACTGGTTATCAGTTTTTTTAAAGAGTTAATTGGTGCTTTTGAAAGTGGCGCAAAAAATATGATTGGAATTGCTATGGCCTGTGCCTGTGCAGGGATTATAATTGGAGTTGTGACTTTAAGTGGTCTGGGCCTCAGGATGACGAGTCTTATCTTAACACTGTCGAGAGGAAATTTATTTTTAACTTTAGTATTAACAATGTTTGCCTCATTGATTTTAGGCTTAGGCTTACCGACAACTGCAAAGTATATTATAGTTGCAACATTGACAGCTCCTGCTTTAACAAGGTTAGGAGTTCCAATGATTGCTGCCCATCTATTTATCCTATATTTCGGAGTTTTGGCTGATGATACTCCCCCTGTTGGACTGGCGGCTTATGCAGCAGCAGCAGTTGCTGGCTCAGATCCGGTTAAGACAGGTCTCTTAGGTTTTAAGTTTGATCTGGCTGCATTTATACTGCCATTTATCTTTGTCTATTCACCGATGATGTTGATGATAGATGTTACCTGGTATAAATTAATCTGGATCGTTATAACTGCTTTAATTGGAATGTATGCCTGGTCAGCAGGGGTTCAGAATTATTTCTTTACCAGGACCAGATGGTGGGAAAGAATAGGACTAATTGGTTTTGCAGTACTTTCTACTGTTCCAGATATTAGACTTGATGTAATTGGGCTTACTGGTATCTTTTTGATTTATGTAACCCAGAGAAAAGCTGCTGATTTACCTTTAAAACCTTCGTTTTTAGGTGGAAAGTTAGCTGAGTGATAATGAAAAAGTTAATCTTAATTTTAATAATTATTTTAATTTCTGTTATTGCTTTAAATAATATAGTTGACTTAATAATTTTTTCCAGTGATGAAGGAATAATTGAAATTAAGCCTGTATTAAGTCACTCAGCAGAAATTGAGTTGAGTTATAATCATTCAGTTGCTAAAACACCTGTATCTGAATATTTTTCAATAAAAGAAGGTAGTTTTTTACTTAATAAGACTGTATTTGAGTCATTTGGAGCTGGCCTGCCACTTGACGGTGGAGAGTTTAAGAGAGAAAATGGTAAGTTTGTTCGAGAGGGTCAGAATAAGAGTCTTGAGAATTTGGTAATTAGAGTTTCAAGAACAAAGGGCCAGGAGTTAATAATTATTGATGAGATTTATGATTTACAGGATTTTCTTGATCCCGGGGAAAGATTAATTGTAGATATATATTCCCCTGTTGGTTATTTTGTTTATAGACTAAATAGATAATTTTAAAATAAAGCAGAGCCAGATGGCTCTGCTTTATTTAATGTCTTCTTTTCCCATGGGGGTTATAGTTTATTTTATCTGCATACTTTGGACCTATATAAGGAGTTAATATAATAATGGATTGAAATACTGTTGGTTTTCCTGAACCATCATCCAGAGCTAAGAGCAGTATAAATTGCTGAAAGGCTCCATAAAAAAGAATTCCTATAATAATCCCGGCAGCCCAGACAGGTAATCTTATTATCTGCCAGGCTGGAGCTGGCATCCTGGAGCGATATTTATAGAACCAGCGGTTTAGTTTATATACTCCCCAGAAAGCAGTTCCTGACAGATATCCTGTAAATAAAGAAAAGAAAATAATCCCAGGAATATTAAAATTATTTATCAGAGATATTATTATTCCAATAATTATTCCGATTATAGCTAAACTGGTAGATCTTCTTCCTAATTTAAGAAGATAATCATCTTCTGATTGGCGACGATGATACATTTTATTGTAAGCCTCCTTTTAAAATAAATTCGAATTAATTATAACATAAATATTTAAATCTGGCTAACTTGAATAGTTGCAAGAATACAAAAAAAATGATATATTTATAATGGAATTGATTGATGATTTAAAATAATAAGGGGGTTTTAATTTTGAGTAAAAAATTAATTAGTATTTCAATTGTTTTCAGTTTTATAATGATAGCGGCATTTTCTGGTTTTGGCCAGGTTGCAGAAGCAGATGACAATGGTTCTGATGTTCGAGTAGGTATTGTCCTATCGACAGGAGGACTTGGGGACCTTTCATTTAATGATGCAGCTTACAGAGGTTTGGAGAGAGCAGAAGAAGAATTAGGAATAGAATTTGATTATATCGAGCCTGCTGATACTGCTGAAGATGAAACTTCTTTAAGAAGATTTGCTTCTAGAGATTATGATTTGGTTATTGGAGTAGGTTTCCAGATGGCGGATACTCTTGAAACAGTTGCCCAGGAATATCCTGATGTAAATTTTGCCCATGTGGATCAGGACTTTGGAGATGATATCTTAGATAATGTTGTATCTCTAAACTTTGCTGAGTGGGAAGGTTCTTTCCTTTCAGGTGCCCTTGCAGCATTAGTTAGTGAGACTGATGTTATAGGTTATGTTGGTGGAGTTGATTCTTCATTGATTCAGCGGTTTGAAGGTGGTTATTATCAGGGAGCAAAATATATAAATCCTGATATAGAAATTAAAAGAAGATACGCAGATTCTTTTGGTGATCCAGCTAGAGGTCGTGAAATAGCACTTGGTATGATTGATGATGATGCAGATGTTATTTATCATGCTGCTGGTGGTACAGGTACAGGCGTATTTCAGGCTGCAGAAGAAGAAGATATCTATGCTATTGGTGTAGATTCTAATCAGAATTATATTGCCCCAGGATATGTAATTGCCAGTATGCTAAAGAAAGTTGACAATGCAGTTTTTGAGATAGTTAAATCTGTTGATGAAGGAACTTATGAGGGTGGACAAAATCAATATTTTACCCTTGAAGATGGGGGTATTGGTCTTACAAGTTTGACTGAAATTGGTCAACCTGTTTTAGATGCAAAAGAGGCTGGTGAAATAGATGATGAAGAATTAGAAACTATTAGAACTATGAAAGAAGAAGTTACTGCCCCACATGCTGATAGAATTGAAGAAATTAGGGAAGGAATTATCAGTGGTGAAATAGAGGTAGAAAATTGGGGAGAAACAGGCAGACCTGATGATTTAGAATAAATTATTTAAATTATAGTATTTAAATTTAGGGAGGCTCTGCTGATTTTTGCAGAGCCTCTATTAAATTGTAAATAATTCCAGGGAGGAATAAAAATGGCCAGGGAAGATAATTATATTTTAGATATGCAAAATATAACTAAAATATTTCCAGGTGTTAAAGCAAATGATAATGTAAATTTATCTATCAAAAAAGGAGAAATTCATGCATTGGTTGGAGAAAATGGTGCTGGAAAAACTACTTTAATGAAGATTTTGTATGGTCTTTATGAACAAGATGGGGGAGAAGTTTTTTATAAAGGGGAAAAAGCTAAGATTAATGAACCCCAGGATGCAATAGACTTAGGGATAGGGATGGTTCATCAGCACTTTATGCTGGTTGATCCTCTGACAGTTACTGAAAATATTATTTTAGGGAATGAACCTAGAAATGGAATAACTATTAATAAATCTCAAGCTAAAAAAGAAGTTGAGGAGATTTCAGATAAATATGGCCTTTATGTAGACCCTGAGGCAAAAATTCTTGATATATCTGTTGGTATGCAGCAGAGGGTAGAAATTATTAAAACTTTATATAGGGGCGCAGATTTATTGATTTTTGATGAACCAACAGCAGTTTTAACTCCACAGGAAATCGATGAATTATTTGAAATTTTTAGATCTTTAAAAGAACAGGGTAAAACAATTATATTTATTACACATAAATTAAAAGAAGTTAATGAAATTTCTGATAGGATTACTGTTTTGCGCTCTGGTAAAAGTATAGACACTGTGAATACAGAAAATGTTACTGAAGAAGATATTGCTGAATTAATGGTAGGTCGCCCTGTTCTCTTAAAGGTCAAAAAAGATAAAGCTAAACCAGGTGAAGAATTTTTCCGAATTGAAGACTTAAAAGTGAAAGATAATAGAGGTATTATAGCTGTAAATGGAATTTCTCTTTCTATTAAAAAAGGTGAGATTTTAGGAATAGCAGGTGTAGAAGGGAATGGGCAGTCAGAACTCATTGAAGCTATAACGGGACTTCGCAAAATTGAGTCTGGCCAGGTAATAATAAATGGAATAGATTCATCAAATTTTAATGCCGAGGAAATTAAAAGAGAAAAAGTTGCACATATTCCAGAAGACAGGCAGAAAAGAGGGCTTGTTATAGATTTTGACTTACAGGAAAATATGATCCTGGGTTATCATAAACTTGAGCCTTTTTCAAAAAGTGGAATCATGAATTATGATTATATTAGAGATTATACCCAGGATTTATTAGAAGAGTTTGATGTTCGTGGTGGAGGTGTTACCACAGAAGCAAAGAGTTTATCAGGTGGTAATCAGCAAAAATTAATTGTTGCCAGAGAATTTTCCCATGACCCTGAATTACTTATTGCTTCTCAACCAACAAGAGGTATCGATGTTGGTTCAATTGAATTCATCCACAAACAAATAATCGATAGAAGAGATAATGGCGCTGCAGTTTTATTAGTCACTGCAGAATTAGGTGAAGTTTTATCTCTAAGTGATAGAATTGCAGTTATTTTTGAAGGTGAAATTGTTGATATTTTAGATTCAGAAGATGCTGATGAAAGAAAATTAGGTAATTTAATGACAGGTTCTGAAATTGATGCAGGGGGTGAATCAGGTGAATAATAAATTTGAAAATTTGAGATCTTTATTACTTAATTTAGGGATATCATTACTTTCTATTATTATTGCTTTAATATTTGGTATGTTTTTTGTTTTATTAACAGAGGAGTCTCCTGCTACTGCTTATGAAGCCCTTTATTTTGGAGCATTCGGTAATTTTGGGAATATTTTAAATACACTCTGGCGTTCAACACCGTTAATTTTAACAGGGATGGCATTTGCAATTCCTTTTCGTGGCGGTTTAATTAATATTGGTGCTGAAGGACAATTTGTAATAGGAGGCTTTGCTGCAGGATTTGTAGGATTTTATTTTACCTCTTTACCAGGCTTTGTCCATTTGCCCCTTGCTATTTTAGCCGGGGTTTTAGCTGGAGCTCTCTGGGCAGGTTTATCTGGCTGGTTAAAGGCAAAGATGGATGTTAATGAAGTAATTTCTACTATAATGTTAAATTATATTGCAATTGCCTTAACTATTAAATATGGCATTAATAGATTAAGAACCTCTTCTCGGATGGCAACCCCTGAGATTATGGATTCTGCTAAATTAATAAGATTTAAAGATATGGCAGATAGTAATTTTTGGTCTAGTTTACCTTTTGTAGAGTTATTTGCAGACCCGGCCATTAGATTACATCTTAATTTTATTTTTACTTTAATTATAGCTGTAATACTCTGGTATGTATTATTTAAAACAAGTATTGGTTATGAGTTTAGAGCCGTGGGTTTAAACCCTGATGCTGCAGAATATGGTGGCATTAATGCCAATAAAACTATTATATATACTATGTTAATTGGCGGTGCTGTTGCTGGTTTAGGTGGGGCTGGTGAAGCTTTAGGTACTCATTTGAGTTTTATCCAGGGTATGGATGCAGGTTATGGTTTTACCGGTATAGCTGTTGGTTTAATCGGTCAGACCCATCCAATAGGAGTAATTTTTGGTGGGTTACTTTTTGGTGCATTAAATCAGGGCGGCTTAGAAATGCAGTTTGCTGGAGTGCCTTCTGAGATAGTTAATATTATTCAGGCACTTGTTATTTTCTTTATTGCCAGTCTACAGATCATTAAAGTTTATCTTAAAAACAGGAAAGAAAAAGAGGGTGTTGAATAATGGAGTCTTTATTAGAAATAATCTCACTTTCTCTTATTTTATCAAGTTTTAGATTTGCAACCCCATTAATTCTGGCTGCACTAGGAGGAATTTTTTCTGAAAAATCTGGAGTTATTAATATTGCATTAGAAGGTATAATGTTATTCGGAGCGTTTGCAGCAGTTTTAGGGAGTGGACTAACTAGTAATCCCTGGATAGGAGTAGTTTATGCGATAGTTGCCGGTGTTATTTTTGCAGCAATTTTAGCTATCGTTAGTATTGTATTTAAAGCAGACCAGATTGTAGTTGCCACTGGAATAAATATTTTTGCATCTGGATTAACAATCTTTTTGTTGCAGATTTTCTTTGACGTTAAAGGTACTTCCCCTCAGGTAATGAGATTACCATTTATGAGAATTTTTAATGTCCGTTTTAGTGTCTTAACATATGTTTCTTTGATTTTAGTTCCAATAGTTTATTATTTTTTCTATAAAACACACTGGGGTTTAAGAATTAGGTCTATTGGTGAACACCCAGCTGCAGCTGACTCCCTGGGGATTAATGTTAATCGCTGGAGATTTATCTGCGTTTTAATAAGTGGTGCATTGGCCGGTCTTGCTGGGGCTCATTTATCTATTGGTGACGGGAATGCTTTTGTAAGAGAGATGTCAGCTGGAAGAGGTTTTATTGCTTTAGCTGCGATGATATTTGGGAAATGGCATCCAGTAGGGGCTTTGGGAGCAGCAATGTTATTTGGTTTTGCAGAGGCTATTGCTGTTCGAGTAGATATTGCTTTTATTCCATCTGAATTAATTAGCTCAATCCCATATGTTTTAACTATTGTAGTTTTAGCTGGATTTATTGGAAAGGCTAATCCACCTAAGGCTAGTGGAAAACCATATGATAAAGGTGGAAGTTAAAAAATAATATTTATGATAGTGTAGCTGGCAATTTACTTGCCGGCTATCTATATATTTCAGGAGGATAGATTAAATGCTGCCACTAATAGGAGTAATTATTTCATTTTTTACTATAGTAATTTTGCTGTCAATGAAAAAGAGCCTTGGGGTTGCAATGTTTGTGGGCTCATTAATTGTAGGTTTTAGCTCAACTAATAATTTAACTGAGAATTTTAACAGTCTGCTGCCTACATTTATTAAAGGAATTTTAGATCCAATAGCTTTAGAGCTGATTATCCTGGTAAGTCTTGTTGCTGTTTTTGGTTTTTTAATGAAAGAACTAAAATTATTAGATGACTTAATAAAAGTTTCAAGATATTATCTGAGCAGTATTTTTTTTATAATTACTGTTATTCCCTCTATGATAGGGGTTCTACCAATGCCAGGAGGAGCAGTATTTTCTGCTCCAATTATTGAGCCGATTGGGAATCAGATGGAGATGTCCAGTGCTAGAATTACCTCTCTAAATATATATTATCGACATCTCTGGTATTTTGTTTTTCCCTATATGCCAAGTATGATAATTGCCTCATCTTTATCTGAAATTAATGTAATGACAATTGCCTTGATGCATATTCCAATTGTGATAATTATGATAACAATTGGCTGGTTATATTTTAATAATGATAAAAAGAAAGTTATCCAGAATCAGATATATAAAGAGGCTGAAAATGAAGAGGTTAATCTAATGGATGCAGTTAAAGTTTTGCTGCCCTTTGTAATTGTCCTTATTCCACCTTTGATATTTGATATGAGTTTTGTATATCCTTTAATTTTGGCGATTATATATATTATATTGCTTAGAAGGGATTTATTTGAATGGCAATATATATTGGCTGGAATGAACCTGCAATTAACAGTCGGGGTGGCTGGAATTATGATCTTTAAGGCATTTATTGAAGGTTCAGAGGGAGTAATGATTCTGACTGACCTTTTAATTAATTTTGGAATACCATTATTCCTGCTGGCATTAGTTATACCATTTGTTGCTGGTCTCCTTACAGGGAACCATACCGGGGCAATTGGGATATCATATCCAATTTTGTTATCTTTATTTAATGACAGTTCCATGTATTTGCTCTGGCATATGATAATATTTTCTAGCAGTTATTTTGGCTATGTTCTATCACCCTTTCATCTCTGTAATCTGATGACAGTTAAATACTTCAATATTTCCCTGGATAAGTATTATAGAGAAATGATTGTTCCATTTGCTGGCACTGCTGCAGGTATCTTTTTGCTCTCGATTATATATTATTTTACCATAATCTAGATTTGCTAGGGGTTGCATAATGTAATGGACAGAAAACAGCAAGCAAAAATTGACTGGAATTATTTATTCTTATTATCGACTGCTTATTTTGCCACCTCAATTAATATGCAGGGGATTCAGGCTTTAATGCCCTTTATTCAGAGTGACTTTGAGTTAAGTAGAACTCAGGCAGGTTTATACTCAACATTCTTTTTTATCTCTGCGACAATTGCAGCTGTATTTAGCGGCAAGATAGTTGATAATTATGGGGCCAGAAGTGGAATGCTGATAGGTGTATTCAGTGTCGGGGGAATGATGTTCTTACATAGTTTTGCCCCTGTTTATACTGTTTTGTTGATTTTAGGATTAATCTGTGGTTTTGGTTTCAGTATTGTTACCCCTTCTGTAAATAAAGCGATTATTGAAGGTGTTCATTATTCAAAACGGGCTATTTCCATGGGAATAATGCAATCAGGTGGTGGAATAGGTGGTTTTGCAGGAGCTACCTTGCTGCCAATCTTTGCAGAAGAGTTTGGCTGGCGGCGGGCAATAGGGTTTTCAGGTCTTACAGCAATTGTAGTTGGAATTGTGATAGTAATTTTCTTAAGTGATAGAAGGCAAAATGCTGAGGCTAAAGATATATCATTTTTTAAGAAGATTAAGGAGCTTTTAGCTGATAAGCATTTATTTCTTTTATGTCTCCTTGGCTTTGGTTTTGGGACGGCAATAGGAGCGATTCCAGCTCATTTTGCCCTTTATTTAACGCTGGATTTAGGTTTTAGCGCAACTCTGGCCGGGTTTTCTCTGGGAGTATTGCAGATAGGAGGAATCTTTGGCAGGCCTTTCTGGGGAATTATGAGTGATAAATTTTTTGGTGGAGATAGGAATCCAGCTCTTAAGCTCCTGGTAATTATGATCTCATCAATGCTCTTCTTTTTCGGTTTATTTGTCTGGAGGTTTTCTGGTTCCAGATTATTGATAATTCTTTTTTCATTTTTATTAGGAATGTCTGGCATGGGCTGGATGGGCCTTTACTTTACCTATATTGGCGAGACAGCAGGCTCTGATGATGCCGGGGTAGCAACAGGGCTGGCTCTGATATTTTTAAGGACTGGAGTTATATTTAGTCCCCCACTGTTTGGCCTGCTGGCAGATATAACAGATAATTATAATTTAAGTTGGCTGGTTTTAGGTGGTATAATATTATTAATTAGTCTTATTTACTTTTATAAAGTCAATAGGCTTGAATTAGCAAAGTAAGGGGCTGTTTATATTGAAATTTTATTTAGACAAATCTATTAAATTATCAGATTCCCCTGTTGACTTACTGGCAGTTGGTGAAGTCTTGATTGATTTAATTTCCAAAGAGGAGGTCGATTCTTTTCTTGAAGTTAAGTCTTTTAAGAGATATTTTGGCGGTTCACCGGCTAATATAGCAATGAATCTGGCCAGACTCGGGAAGAAGGCAGCTCTAATCAGTAGGGTGGGATTTGATGGTTTAGGGGAGTATTTAATTAAAAGGTTAGAAGAAGCTGGAGTAATTACAGATGCTATTTCAGTTGATAGGGATAATAATACAACTGTTATAATGGTAACCAGAAGTAAAAATTCTCCGAAGTTTATTGCCTATAGAGGGGCAGACAAGTTTATAGATGGTGACAAGATTGAAGATAGAGATATTAGCAAATCTAAAATTATCCATTTATCTACCTTTGCTCTATCAGCACCTGAGAGCAGAAGGGCTATAGAAAAAATTATTAATATAGCCAGAGATCAGGGTAAGATAGTAGCCCTGGATCCTAATTATCGTCCTCAGTTATGGGAGGGGACAGGAGATGGGATTGAATATATTAAAAATTTGCTGCCAAAGATTGATATTATTAAACCATCCCTTGATGATGCTGAGGCTTTATTTGGCAGGGGGGATGCAGCCAGTTATCTTAAATCATTCCATGCTAGCGGATGTAAACTGGTGATTTTAACCCAGGGGGCAGATGGCTTATTTGTTTCAACTGGAGATGAAATTAAGCATTTTGAATCCCTTGCAAATGAAGTTGTTGATACAACAGGAGCAGGTGATGCTTTCTGGTCTGGTTTTTATGCAGGGCTTAGCTCAGGTTATAAATTAGAACTTGCTGTCCAATTGGGAAATGCTGTGGCTGCTGAAGTGATTAAAGAGGTTGGGGCGATTGTTGATTTGCCTGATGAGAAGTCTTTATTTGAGATCTATAACTTAAACAGGGAGGGATGATGTATGGCAGTTAAAAGAGTTGCATTTTTAAATCCTCAGGGTAATTTTGATCCTGAAGATAGTTACTGGACAGAACATCCAGATTTTGGTGGCCAGCTTGTTTATGTTAAAGAGGTTGCAATTGCCATGGCAAAAGAATTCGGGCTTAAAGTTGATATTCTGACCAGGCAGATTCAAGATGATGACTGGCCTGAGTTTTCAGCCAGCTATGATAGTTATCCTGAGACAGATAAAGTAAATATTGTTAGACTGCCCTTTGGTGGAGATCAGTTTTTAGATAAGGAGAAACTCTGGCCATATCTCAAGGATTATGTTCAGGAGATTCAAAAATACTATGCTGAAATTGGTGAAATGCCGGAGATAGTAACAACCCATTATGGAGACGGAGGCCTGGCTGGAGCAATGCTGGAAAAAGAAACTGGTATCCCCTTTACATTTACCGCCCATTCACTGGGAGCCCAGAAGATGGATAAATTAAATGTTGATGAGAGTAATTTAGAGGAGATGCTGGCCAGATATAATTTTCATTTAAGGATAGTCGCTGAAAGAATTAGTATGAATAATTCTGCAACAAATTTTGTTTCAACTTCCCAGGAAAAAAATAGTCAGTACAGTCATAGGGCATATGCTGGAACAGTTGATTTAGATGATGATAAAGATTTTGCAGTTGTACCACCTGGAGTTAATACAGATATCTTTAACCCAGAGACTGGACCTGAGGATGAAAAGATAAAAGATAAGTTTGAGAAAATGCTTAAAAGAGATATAGATAAAGAGCGAAGAAATCTTCCAGGAGTGATTGCTGCCAGCCGTTTAGATCCTAAAAAGAATCATTTAGGTCTAGTCAGGGCCTTTGCAGGAAATTCTGAACTTCAGTCCCGGACCAATCTGGTGATTACTTTAAGGGGTATAGATAATCCCTTTAAAGATTACAGTCAGGCCAGTGGAGATGAGCAGGAGATTTTGGAAGAAATTATGGAGATTATTGAGAAGAATGATTTAAGGGGCAAGATTACCATGTTCTCATTAAATAGTCAGCAGGAGCTGGCTTCTATTTACAGAGTGCTGGCTGCCAGAAAATCAGTCTTTGCCCTGACAGCTTTTTATGAACCCTTTGGCCTGGCACCAATTGAGGCAATGGCATCAGGTCTGCCAGTTGTAGCCACTGAAAATGGAGGTCCTGAAGAAATAATGAATGATGGCAAGAAACATTATGGGATTTTAGTTGACCCTGAAGACCCTGAGGATATTGCCAGGGGAATTCTTGAGGTTTATTTAGGAACAGAGGGCTGGAAGTATTATCACCAGGCTGGTTTAGAAAGGGTTAAAACAACCTATACCTGGGAAAAGACAGCAGAGGGTTATTTGACCAGGATAAAAGATATACTAGAGAATCAGGAGAAATATAGAGTAGATAAGAGGCTGGAAATACCAGACTATTTTTATAGTGGCAGGAATGAAGCTGAGTTGATAATTGAATTAGAGAAAAATTATTTAAATGATTAGGAGAGATAATTGTGGAAAAATCATTAGTATTATTAAAGCCGGAAGCGGTAAGAAGAAATTTAGTAGGTAAGTTAATAGACCGGCTGGAGAGAGCAGGTTTAATCGTTGAAGAATTAAAGATGGATCAGTTTGATAGAGAAATTATTGCTGAATTATATAAAGAACATAAAGACAAATCTTTTTTCGATGATATTGTCAGTCATATGTCAGAGAATAAAATAGTTGCCATGGTAATAAAGTCAGAGGGTGATACTATTATGAAAATCAGGACCTTAATCGGGAGTACTGACCCAGTTGAAGCTGCCCCGGGAACAATTAGAGGTGATTTTGATTATACAGTTGAGCCTGATAACTTAATTCACGCTTCAGACTCACAGGAAGCAGCTAAAAGAGAGCTCAAATTATTTTTCTAGGATTGGGCTGACTTTAAATGTTCCACGAAATTATAGGTAAATAGGGCTGTAAAACCCCAGATGATTTTATCCTGGTATCTGTAAAAGAGCACTGAATAATCCCCTTCTCGCCATTGATAATTCTGGCCGTCTTTAATTAGGTGAAAGGGGAAGTCACTATTTTCTGCTGGTTTAGTTCTAACATTTATCCTGTATTCTTCAGGTTGATTGTTGATCAGAAAATTTACTGGAACAGTAAAAACTTTTTTGATCTCTTTAAGGTTATCATTATTGTTTATTTTTTTAATAGAAATATCTGTTAGCCTGCCTAAATAGGGGTAGATGGCAAAGTTATAAGGTGTTACCAGAAAATCTAACTTGCCTAAAGGATTAATATTTTTCATAGAAATTCCTAACTCTTCAATAGTTTCTCTAATGGCAGCCTGAGAGGGGGTTTCTCCTTTTTCAACCCTGCCCCCAGGGAAAGAGATTTCCCCGGGCTGGGTTGTTAGGCTATCTGCTCTTATCTGATAGAGCAGGGATAAATCACCGCTGTCATTTTCAATTAATGGAACCAGAATAGCATAACTACTTTTAATATTTATCGGCTTTGTTTTTTTATTAGAAAGTTGACTTTGAATTTTTTTCAGTAGTTTTTGGTTTTCCATTTTGATTTACCCCTTTTGTAATTTAATTATTATTGATCAGAACTTTTCCTGACTGTTTAAATAGGATGGCTATAACAATTCCTACTATAATTAAGGCAGGAACGATATAAGTTAAGTTATAGATTAAGGAATAGACCCAGGGACTTTGTCCCTCTGGTGCATATTCGGCAAAGAAAATTACTCCTGAGAAAACATGGGCTAGAAGTCTTCCTGAGCCTCCGATAATAAATGCGATCAGGAAATTTTTAAACTTGATAGTATTATCTTCTGCAAAGACAGAGAAATATCCTGCAATTCCTAAAAGACCGTAGGCTAAAGGATAATCAAGGATAAATTGAGCTGGATGGATAACATAGGCTCCGGCAATTACCTGGACAGTTCCATGGAGTAAACCTGTGATGATGCCGGCTGGACCTCCGTGACGGAAGGCAACAAATAGAATTGGCAGCATTTCTAAATTAACTGAGCCACCCATTGGCATCCGCCAGAGTCTTAGAAATGATAGGACTGTTGATAGTGCTACTGCCATTGCTATTTCTGTCATAAGTCTTAGTTTTTCATTCTGCATAAAAAATACCTCCTGAGTATTTTAGGAAGTGTCTGGAAATACTGCTGGAGGATAATTTAAGCTATAATTCCCTGCGCCTGCATTATCAGGATCAGGTAATGAGGGTCGATGACCATGCATCCTCTCAGCCTCCAGTGAGACTCCCCTTTTTCTGTTTTTAGTTTATTTTTGCATTTTAAGTATATCATCTTTAAAAAATAAGTCAAGATTAAATTTTTATTTTCAAATGCTTGACAACTTACTTTTATTATGCTAGTATTATTATGGTTTGAGGAATTAAGTCAGTTGATTTTTGCGGAAGTGGCGGAATTGGCAGACGCGCTAGATTTAGGATCTAGTGGGCCTAGCCTGTGTGGGTTCGAGTCCCACCTTCCGCACCATTTTTTAATAATAATGATCTTAAATGACCCCGTTTTGGCCTTTGCCAATTCGGGGTATTGTTAAAATATAGATCTGTTTTTGAAATTTTTAAATTAATCTTAAAGTTATTAAGGGGGATCATTTAAAATGGAAGTAAAACAGGAAAGACTGGAAGACAATAAAGTTAGACTGGATGTAGAAGTTGATATAGATGAAGTCAATCAGGCACTGGAACAGGCTTATAAAAAAGTCAGAAAAGAAGTTTCTCTACCTGGTTTCAGAAAAGGCAAGGTACCCAGAAAGGTTTTAGAGGCCAATTATGGAAAGGAAGTTCTCCATAAAGACGCTTTAGATATTTTAATTCCAGCAAATTATCAGAAGGCTCTTGAAGAGGCTGAGATTGAACCAATTTCTGAGCCTGAGTTTGAGGATTTCTATATTGCTGAAGATGAACCGGCAACTTTTACCGCTGTTGTTGAGGTTAAGCCAGAGGTTGAATTAGGAGATTATACCGGTTATGATGTTGAGAGAGAAGAAGTTGAGGTAACCGAAGAAGATATCATGGCTATTTTAAATAGACAGCAGGAAGAACAGAGTCAACTGGTAAGTGTCGATCGTGATGAAGTTCAGGAAGGCGACCATGTGATTATTGATTTTGAAGGTTTTGTTGACGGCGAAGCATTTCCTGGCGGCTCTGCTGAAGAATTTACCCTTGAGATTGGTTCAGGCCAGTTTATTCCTGGCTTTGAAGAACAATTAATCGGTAAAGAAGTTAGCGATGAGCCCTATGAAATAGAGGTTACATTTCCTGAAGAGTATCAGGCTGAGGATTTAGCCGGCCAGGATGCTGTTTTTGAAGTTACCCTTAAAGAAATTAAGGTTAAAGAACTTCCTGAATTAGATGATGAATTTGCCAAGGATGTCAGTGACTTTGATACCCTTGCTGAGTATAAAGAGGATATTGAAAATAGATTGAAAGAACAGAAAGAGAATCAGTCTAAAAGAAATCTTGAAAATGAAATAATTGAGAAGGTTGCCGAAGCTGCTGAAGTAGAGGTATCTGAACAGTTAATTGAAAATGAACTTGATCAGATGATGCAGCAGATGGCCCAGAATTTGCAGCAGCAGGGAATTAATTTGGAAGATTACTTTAAATATATGGGCAGCTCCCAGGATGAATGGAAAGCAGAAAATCGTGAACAGGCTGCCGATAGAGCTAAGAATAATCTGGTACTTGAAGCTATTGCTGAAAAAGAAGAGATTGAGGTTACTGATGAAGAAATTGACGATAAATTAAAAGAGATTGCTGATGCCAATGACCAGGATTTTGAACAGGTTAAAGCATTTATGCAGATGCAGGGACAGTTAGAATCTCTCAGAAAAGGATTAAAAATGGAAAAGACTATTGATTTCTTAATCGAAAACAATTAGAATATAAGTATAGACAGGAAATTATTTCTTAGTGTTAGGAGGTATGTTGATGAGTTTAATTCCGATGGTAGTTGAGCAGACTAACCGGGGAGAGCGATCATATGATATCTATTCAAGATTATTAAAGGATAGGATTATCTTTCTCGGTTCAGTTGTTGAAGATAATATGGCCAATGTGATTATTGCCCAGATGCTCTTTCTTGAAGCTGAAAATCCAGATAAAGATATCTATCTTTATATTAACAGTCCAGGGGGAAGTGTTACAGCTGCTTTAGCAATTTATGATACAATGCAGTATATTAAACCTGATGTTGTTACTATCTGTATGGGACAGGCAGCAAGTGCCGGTGCCCTTTTACTGGCTTCAGGTGCAGAGAAGAAGCGTTACTCACTCCCCTATAGTAGAATTATGATCCACCAGCCAATGGGTGGAGCCCAGGGTAAGGCAAGTGATGCTGAAGTTCATATTAAGGAGCTGTTAGATCTCAAAGATATTTTAAATGAGATTATGAGCAAGCATACTGGACAGACAGAAGAAAAAATTAGTCAGGATATTGAGAAAGACTTCTTTATGTCAGCTGAAGATGCAAAGGATTATGGAATTATAGATGAAGTTATAACGAGGAACGAATTGCAGGAGAAATAGTTCCTCATATGAGGTGATTAAATGTTTAAATTTGGAGATGAAAAGGGACAATTGAAATGTTCTTTTTGTGGTAAGTCCCAGGAACAGGTTAAAAAGCTTGTGGCAGGTCCTGGAGTCTATATCTGTGATGAATGTATAGAACTCTGTAATGAAATTATTGAAGAAGAACTCCATGAGGATAAAGATTTTGCCTTGGATAGGGTACCGAAACCGATTGAGATTAAAGATATTCTTGATCAGTATGTTATCGGTCAGGAAAGGGCCAAAAAGTCTTTATCTGTTGCAGTTTATAATCATTACAAGAGGGTTAATTCAGATATGAAGATTGATGATGTTGAATTGCAGAAGAGTAATATCATGATGGTCGGTCCGACTGGTTGTGGGAAGACCCTGCTAGCTCAGACTCTGGCCAGAATTTTAGATGTGCCCTTTGCTATTACTGATGCTACCTCCCTAACAGAGGCAGGTTATGTCGGTGAAGATGTTGAAAATATTCTGCTCAAATTAATTCAGGCAGCAGATTATGATATTGAAAAAGCTGAAAAAGGGATTATCTATGTCGATGAGATAGATAAGATTGCCAGGAAATCTGAAAATCCTTCTATTACCAGAGATGTTTCTGGTGAAGGGGTTCAGCAGGCATTACTAAAGATTTTAGAGGGAACAACTGCTTCTGTACCGCCTCAGGGTGGCAGAAAGCATCCCCATCAGGAGTTTATCCAGATAGATACTTCTAATATCTTATTTATTGCCGGTGGTGCCTTTGATGGCCTTGAAGATATGATTAAGAAACGGCTTTCTGAGAAGAATATTGGCTTTGGGGCTGATATTAAGACTCAGGATGAGAAAGAAAATATCGGTGAAATCTTAAAAGAGATTGAACCCCAGGATCTTCTACAGTATGGTCTAATACCTGAATTTATTGGTAGAATGCCGATCCAGGTTACTTTAAATCAGCTGGATGAAGAGGATCTTGTTAGAATTTTAACTGAGCCAAGAAATGCTTTGGTTAAACAGTATCAGAAATTCTTTGCGATGGATGATGTTGAGCTTGAATTTACTGAAGGTGCCTTAAAGGCAATCGGTAATCAGTCCCTTTCAAGGGGAACAGGAGCCAGAGGCTTGCGTTCTGTTGTAGAGAATGCTATTTTAGATATAATGTATGATCTTCCTTCAGACCCAGATGTGGTTAAATGTATAATCACTGAGGATGTCGTTAAAAAGGGCGAGACTCCTAAATTAATCCGACATGATTCAAATCGGGAAGAGACTGCTTAAATAAAGATTAGAAGAGGGGATAATACATTAAGGGAGACCTGATTGTATTATCTCTTTTTTATTTAATTTAGGTTAAAGGGGGATTATTATGCCAAATAAAGTGGATTTTATAACAAGCGCATTTTCTACAGATGGTTATCCCAATCATCAGTTTCCTGAGATTGCCTTTTCAGGGAGGTCTAATGTTGGGAAATCATCTTTAATAAATATGGTGCTTGGCCGCAAGAAGGTAGCCAGGACCAGTTCAACGCCAGGCAGGACCAGGTCGATTAATTTTTTTAATATTGGTGATCGTTATTGTCTGGTTGACCTGCCAGGTTATGGTTATGCTAAGGTGCCTCAGAAAATAAAGGCCAGCTGGAATGAATTGATTGATCATTATCTCCATTACCGGAAGAACTTAAAGGGGCTGGTCCAGATTATTGATGCCAGACATAAGCCTTCAGAAGAGGATATGATGATGATCAACTGGTTGAAGGCTACAGATATAGAATATATTATTGCTGCCACCAAGGTTGATAAATTAAAGAATAAGGATTTTGTCAGGCAAAAGAAAAAATTGCCTGAGCAATTAGGTGTTGAGGCTGATAAGATAGTTTATACTTCAGCTAAAGAAGGAACTGGCCGGAAACAGGTTTTAAATTTTATTGATAGTGCTATTTAATTGATATAAGGAGTAGATTTGATGTCTGCAGACAATAAAAGCTATCAACATTCTTTTGCCAGTATCTATGATCAGGTGATGTCTGCTGTACCCTATGATTTCTGGTATGAATATCTTAAAATACTTCTGGAATACCATGGAAGCAGGCAACCTGAAAGGGTACTGGAGCTTGGCTGTGGAACAGGAAATATGATGGTCCGGTTTCTAAGGGATGGCATCAAGATTGATGGTCTCGATGGTTCAAAGGATATGCTGGCTGAGGCTAAAAAGAAGGTAAAAAATTTTGAGATTGAACCTGATTTTTATCATCAAGATTTTTTAGAGATACCTGGAGGCAAGCAGTATCAACTGGTTTATTCTATCTTTGATAGTTTAAATTATCTCCTTGAATTAGAAAAACTGGAGCAGGTTTTTAGTTCTGTCTTTGAAATCCTTGATAAATCAGGGGTATTTATCTTTGACCTTAATACTGAAGAGCGGCTGGCCAGTATAAAACCAGGGACTACCACTTTTCAGGAAGATGATTTTTTATGTTACTGGCAGGATATTGTTAATCCTGAGGAGGCTATCTGGAAAGTTAATTTATTAATCCAGAAAAAGAATGAGAGTGGTTGTTATGAGGAGACCCATGTTGAAAAGGGATATAATCCCTATCAGATAGCTGAATGTTTAAAGGAGGCAGGCTTTAAATCAGTATTTTATTATCGAGCCAATTATTTGATTAAAGGCAGGCCATCTGATGACAGGGTTTATTTTCTTGCTTTTCCTGAGCAGGTTAGGAAGCCAGGATTAATAACAAAGGCATATTATAAGTTGAAATTATTATATCTCAGGAAAATATTAATATAAAATTTTGACAGGAGGAATATAATGAACAATAAATACTTAACTGGAATTTCAATTGTGATAATTATTGGAGTTCTTGCTTTTGGGTTTTTTATGGAAAATCCAGAAGAAGAATCAAATACTGTTAATGATGATGCAGATGTAGAGGAATATCAGGATACCAAGATGATGCTTGATACAGTCAATACAATCAGGGTTTATGGTTCTGATGGAGAGGAAGCAGTTGATGGTGCCTTTGATCAGGTCAGTGAAATTGATGAGCTTTTTAATATTTATGATGAGGACAGCAATGTTTCCAGGCTAAATAGGCAGGCAGGTGAGGGGCCAGTTGAATTAGAAGACCATACCTTTACAATTTTAGAAAAGGGGATTGAATATGCTGAATTAAGTGACGGGGCTTTTGATCCGTCAATTGGAGCCCTGATTAAATTATGGGGCTGGGGCAGTGAGGACGGCCCATCTCTCCCTGACGAGGAAGAAATTGAATCTACCCTGCCCCTGATTAATTATCAGGATATATTAATAGATGATGATTCCAGGACTGTTGAATTTAACCAGAGTGAGATGATGATTGACTTAGGTGCGATTGCTAAGGGTTATGCAGGTGAACTGGCCGCTGATCATTTAGAGGATGCTGGAATTGAAGCCGCTTTTGTTAACTTAGGGGGTAATATTGTTCTTTTAGGTAATAAGCCTGATGGAACGCCATGGAAGATAGGGGTTCAGGACCCCAGGTCTGATCGTGGAGATTTGATGGGGCTGGTTGTGGCTGACACAGATTATTTTGATAATAAGCTGTCGATATCTACTTCTGGAGATTATGAGCGTTATTTTGAAGAGGATGGAGAGAAATATCATCATATTTTAAGTCCATTTACCGGTTATTCAGTTGATAATGGCATTGCCAGCATAACCATAGTTGCCAGCGATGCTGTCATGGCTGATGCCTTATCTACCGGGGTATTTGTCCTCGGCCTGGAAGAGGGGATGGAACTGGCTGAAAGGGTTGATGACTTTGAGGTTATCTTTGTCACTGATGAGAGGGAAGTATATTTAAGTTCAGGTCTAGAGGGTAATTTTGAAATTCTAGAAGATGATTTTGAAATTATTGAAGATTAATATCCTCCCAGGCCAGAGAGGAGCCTGAGATTTTATGATTGATTAACTGGAATCTATATCTTTGATTGTTAGGTCTTTAAGTTTTTCTTTGATGCTTTGATTAAAGACCTGATGGATTTTTTCTATCTCTTTATCTGCATAGATTGCCTGGGACTCAGGGTTATTCTTCAGGATTATTTCTTTATAAATTGACCAGAATGAGATTTTTTCTAAATCTGTCAGCGGGATGTATTTATCTTGCTCAGTTTTAGTTAAATAATTTGTTTTTAGCATTTCTTTTAAGGTTTTTTCAATTGTTTTTATAGGTAGATTGATCTTTTTAATAATCTCATTATATTCTGTTCCAGGCTTATCCTTATCCTGGAAGTTTTTATAGATTATATAAAGTATGGCTATAGGCAATAGGTGCTGGAGTTCTTTATCCTCCTGACGACTGCTGCTGATGAAATTAAGGTTTGAACGGTAATTAACAACATAGGAGATGATTGCACCGATGAGGACTATTAGCCAGATTAGATATAGCCAGAATAAAAATATCGGTATTATAGTCAGGGAACCATAGATCTGGTCGTAACTGATAAAAATTCTTGTATAAATCCCATAGAGGTTTTTGCTCAGGATGAATAAAACCCCACTGGTTATGCCACCTGCTATTGCAGCAACAGGTTCTACTTTAGTGTTAGGGATGAAATAATATGCTAAAATAAACAGGATAAAGTTCATGCTGAATGTAATCCATTCAAATATCTTACTCTGCTCTATGGGGTTGTCTGCTATTTCAGTCGTTAAAAGTGTCTCTAAAAAGGCAAAAGAGAGGCTGATCAGTATTGTGATGATAAAGGTTCCCAGGGTGATGAAGGTCCAGAAAGCGACAAACCTCTTAAAGAGGTCCCGATGTTTTTCGACACCCCAGATTTTATTAAAGGTGATTTCGACGCTGGCCAGGAGAAATATTACCACTAAGACCAGGGAGAGAAAACTTATAATTCCAAGCTGTTCAATATTGATACCTGTTACATAGCTTTCAAGGATATTGATTAAGGTTTCTCCGGTTCCGGCAGCTAAATTATTTAAAATTATTGTTCTCAATTCTTCAGTTATATTTTCGATTCCGCCAAAAAAGTTAAAAAGGGTCATAATATAGAATGAAAAGATCAGGAATGGAATTATTGATAGGAGGGTTGTATAAACCAGCCCCATGGCATGTATGTAGATTTCATCATCCTTTGCTTTTTGATAGATTTTTATGAAAAATAACTTCCAGTTATAATTTATAAATTTTCTAAATAGGTTTTTTAGTTTAGTTAGCATTGCAAACCACCTCGGCTGACTTTATTTCTGTTGTATTGTATAATTAGAGATATAATTAGAAATTCCTTTTTTAACTTTGTGAAATTTGTTAAAAGATACCGGCAGGTAACCGTCGGGTAACCGGCAGGTGGCAGGAATATTTAAGTTAATTAATTAATTTTTTGAGGAATTAATTATTGATTTATCTGGATGATACTTTACCTTAATCGGAGAGGTAGAGATGTGGTAGGGATGTAGTAGAGATAAACCAGGGGAATTAAATCAATCGTTTAGTTAGCCTTGACTTTTTATATATTACAGGTATAATATTAATTAAGAAAAGGGTTTGAAAACTTTTCGGAACAATTTCGGAACAATTTTTTAAAGAATAAATTATTGAACAAATTATTAACCCATTATCTTTATTGATATAATAACAATCTTAATTTCTTGGGGCTATAGCTCAGCAGGATAGAGCGGCAGATTCCTAATCTGCAGGCCTTGGGTTCGAATCCCAATAGTCCCACCATTTTAAAATTACTTTTAAATAGAGCTATAAATTTAATAATACTTTTTAATAAAGCTGTGAAGGGAAAGAGTAATGTTTGCAGGCTTTGAGAGAGAAGGATCCAGAGGCTGGGAGATCCTTTAAGCCAACAGGCATGAATGTCGTCCTGGAGCTGTCCAGATGAACTTTATGATTAGTCTGGAACGGGTTATCACCGTTAATAGATTTCTGAGAGTCACTCCTATTTTGAGTGGAATTTTGGGTGGTACCGCGGAAATATACCTCTTCCGTCCCTGGACAGGGACTGAAGGGGTTTTTATTTTTTATAATAAATTTAGGAAGGTGATTGAGATGACAGATGAATTAGCCAAAACCTATGATCCATCAGCAGTTGAGGAGAAATGGTATAAGTTCTGGGAGGAGAATGGATATTTTCAGGCTGAGGTCAAACCTGAAAAGGAGCCCTTTGCGGTAATGATGCCGCCGCCAAATATTACCGGTCAGCTCCATTTAGGCCATGCCTTAGATGATACTCTCCAGGATATTATTGTCCGCTGGAATAGAATGAAGGGTTTAAATACTCTCTGGCTGCCAGGGACTGATCATGCCAGCATTGCAACTGAGGCCAGAGTAGTTGATAAGTTGAGGAAGTCTGGTGTTGAGAAGGATGAGCTTGGCCGGGAAGGATTTTTAGAGCATGCCTGGGACTGGAAAAGAGAATATGGGGAAAGGATTACTGATCAGATCAGGAATTTAGGTGCCTCCTGTGACTGGAGCCGGGAGAGGTTTACCCTGGATGAGGGCTGTTCTGAGGCTGTTAAAGAGGTCTTTGTCAGGTTATATGAGGAAGGCTTAATCTATCAGGGGGATTATATTGTTAACTGGTGTTCTGACTGTGCAACGACTCTATCTGACATTGAGGTTGAACATGAGGAGACTGAGGGCCATCTCTATTATATCAAATATCCCTTTAAAGACAGGGAGGGCCATATCACTGTTGCAACTACCAGGCCGGAGACAATGCTCGGTGATACCGGGATTGCAGTCGATCCTTCCGATGAGAGATATGCTGAACTGGTTGGGGAGAAGGTTATCGTGCCCCTGGTCGATAGAGAGGTTGAAATTATTGCCGACCGTTATGTCGACAGCGAGTTTGGGACCGGGATGGTTAAGGTTACCCCTGCCCATGACCCCAATGATTTCGAGATTGGCGAGCGGAATGATTTAGAGCAGATAAAGGTTATTGATTTTGATGGGACTATGACTGAGGCTGCCGGGAAGTATGCCGGGCTTGAACGGGGGGAATGCAGAAAGCAGGTCGTTGAAGATCTCGATAAGGAAGGCTTATTGATTAAAGTTGAGGATCATCATCATTCAGTTGGTCACTGTTATCGCTGTGATGAAGTTGTTGAGCCGATGATCTCAAAACAGTGGTTTGTTAAGATGGAGCCCCTGGCTGAGCCGGCTATTGAAGCTGTTAAAGATGGGGAGATTGAATTTGTGCCTGACCGGTTTTCTAAGGTTTATTTAAACTGGATGGAGAATATTAAGGACTGGTGTATCTCAAGGCAGCTCTGGTGGGGCCATCGGATTCCTGTCTGGTACTGCCAGGACTGCGGCGCAATCAATGTTTCCAGGGAGGAGCTGACTGCCTGTAAGGAATGCGGCAGTGAGAATATTGAGCAGGATGAAGATGTACTGGACACCTGGTTTAGTTCGGCTTTATGGCCGTTCTCTACTTTAGGCTGGCCTGAAGAAACTGAGGATTTGAAGCATTTTTATCCGACTGATGTGTTAGTAACTGGCAGAGATATTATCTTCTTCTGGGTAGCCAGGATGATCTTTATGGGCCTTCATATTATGGATGATAAGCCCTTTAAGACTGTTTATGTTCACGGCCTGATCAGAGATGCCCAGGGCCGGAAGATGAGTAAGTCCTTAGGTAATGGAATTGATCCTCTAGAAGTGATAGATGAATACGGGGCTGATGCATTGAGATTTATGTTGATTACAGGGAATACCCCTGGCAATGATATGAGGTTTAGAGACGAACGACTAAATGCCAGTAGAAACTTTGCCAATAAGATCTGGAATGCTGCCCGGTTTATGCTGATGCATCTTGAAGAAGATGATGGCCTCAATATTGAAGAATATTATGATGAGTTAAATTTATCTGAAAATTGGATTTTAAGTCGACTGAATGATACAATTGAAAGAGTAGATGAAAATATGGAGAAGTATCTCTTCGGTGAGGTCAGCAAACATCTCTATGATTTTATCTGGAGTGAATTCTGTGACTGGTACCTTGAGTTGATCAAACCTGAGCTTTATGATGATGAGAATCCAGAGGCTCAGAGGAAGGCTGCCAGAGTAGGTCAGTATCTTTTGAGTAGAATTCTGCAGCTCTTGCATCCAATTATGCCCTTTATTACTGAGGAGATCTGGAATAAGCTGCCAGGTACCGATGGGAGTATAATGCTCAGCGACTGGCCAGAGGTTAATCAGGATTATCATGATCAGGCTGCCCTTAAGCAGATGGATAAGGTCCAGGAGATTATTAAAGAGATTAGAAATATTAGAAATGAGTTTACAGTTAATCCTGGCAAGAAGATTACTGCTATTTTTGAGACTGAGGATAAGAATGGTATCTTAACTGATCAGGCTCTAAATTATATTAAAGATCTTGCATCAATCGAAAACCTTGAAATTGCAAAAAATGTAGCTGACAAACCAGCCAAGGCTGCCTCGGCTGTAGTTGAGGATATTGATATTATCCTGCCGTTAGAGGGTATGATTGATATTGAAAAAGAGATCAAACGGCTGGAAAAAGAGGCTGATGAGATAAGGGCTGAAATTAAACGCTCTGAGGGTAAGCTGGCCAATGAAGGCTTTGTTAACCAGGCCCCTGAAGAGTTAGTTCAGGCTGAACGGGAGAAACTGCCGCAATTTGAGGAGAAATTAGAGAGAATACAAACTAGAATTGAAGAACTTAAAGAGTAAGGGATTTCTTATTGAGAAGGGGGTAATTTTGTGTGTTCAGATAGCTTTAAAGAGTTAGATCCAATTATTGAAAAGTATCAGAGCAAACAGGGGAGTTTGATTCCTGTTCTCCATGAGATTCAAAAGAAGGTAGGCTATTTACCTGATGATATTCAGAAATATGTTGCCAAAAAGCTTAAGCTGCCTTTAAGTAAGATAACAGGTGTTATTAGTTTTTATTCATTTTTCTCTACCGAGCCCCAGGGTGACCATATTTTAGGGGTCTGCCTTGGGACTGCCTGTTATGTTAAAGGAGCGGAAGACCTTGTGGCAAAGATCAAAAAAGAGCTTAATGTTGAGGAAGGTGGGACCAGCAGTGATGGGAAATTTACACTTTCAGTTACTCGCTGTGTTGGCACCTGCAGTCTGGCACCTGTTTTAATGGTTGATGATAAGGTTTACGGTAATTTATCGGAAGATGATATTCCAAAGATACTGTCTGAATATCAACAAGCCGGTCAGGAGGGGGCATAATGGTTTCAAGAGAAGTTTTTATCTGTGCAGGAACTGGATGTCTTTCATCTGGTGCTGAAGAAATTGAGCAGGCCTTTAAAAATGGCCTGGAAGAACGAGGACTTTTAGAGGATGTTGAAGTTAAGAAGGTTATAAAGAAGACAGGTTGTGTTGGTCCCTGTAGTCTTGGGCCGATAGCGATTGTGATGCCTGAAAAGACTTTTTATGGTCAGCTTGAAATAGAAGATGTTGATAGGATTATTGATGACCATTTAATTGAGGGGAACCTGGTCGAAGAGCTATTAATGGAAGAGGACGGACATAGGGTTGAAGAATATACTGAACTTAATTTTATTAAAGGCCAGGAACAGATAGCCCTCAGGAATATCGGGATGATTGATCCAGATAATATCGATGATTATATTGATAAAGATGGTTATCAGGCTGCAGAAAAAGTTTTGACCAGAATGAGCAGAACAGAAGTAATTGATGAAATCAAAGAATCTGGGCTAAGAGGTAGAGGTGGAGCTGGATTTCCAACTGGTTTAAAATGGCAGTTTACCAATGCTAAAGAGGCTGGAGATAAATATATTATCTGTAATGCTGATGAGGGTGATCCAGGCGCCTTTATGGACCGGAGTATTCTGGAAGGAGATCCCCATACAGTAATTGAAGCACTGATTATTGGTGGGTATGCTATTGGTGCCAGCCAGGGTTATGTATATGTTAGGGCTGAATATCCGCTGGCTATTAAAAATCTAGAGACTGCATTAAATCAGGCCAGAGATAGAGGTTACCTGGGAGATAAGCTATTTGGATCAGATTTTTCATTTGATGTTGAGATCCGGGTAGGTGCTGGAGCCTTTGTCTGTGGAGAAGAGACGGCATTGATGGCTTCAATAGAAGGTGAAAGGGGAATGCCAAGGCCAAAACCTCCCTATCCTGCTGATAAAGGTCTCTGGGGGCAGCCAACTGTTATTAATAATGTTGAAACCCTGGCAGCTGTGCCAGAGATAATTAATCGGGGGAGTAGCTGGTTTAACTCAATCGGCACTGAGGGAAGTAAAGGCAGCAAGGTTTTTGCAGTTGCCGGTGATGTTGTTAATACTGGCCTGGTTGAAGTTCCAATGGGAACAACTTTAAGAGAAATTATTTATAATATCGCTGGAGGTATCTCAAATGGCAAGGAGTTAAAAGCCGTTCAGATTGGCGGCCCCTCTGGAGGTACGATTCCAGTTAAATATTTAGACTTAGAGATTGATTATGAGTCATTGGATGAGGCCGGGGCTATTGTAGGCTCTGGTGGTTTAGTTGTTATGGATGAAGATAATTGCATGGTTGATGTTGCCAGGTTCTTTCTGGATTTTACCCAGGATGAATCCTGTGGTAAATGTACTCCCTGTCGGGTAGGTACCAAACGGATGCTCCAGATTTTAGAAAGAATAACTGAGGGCAAAGGTGAACCAGGTGATATAGATCTGTTAGAGGAGTTAGGGGAGAGAATAAAAGAGACTTCCCTCTGTGGACTGGGGCAGACTGCACCTAATCCAGTCTTAAGTACTATCCGTTTTTTCAGAGATGAATATGAAGCCCATATATATGAGGGTTATTGTCCAACTGGAAGGTGTCAGGAGCTGGCTCTTCCTTACAGGATTGACCCGGAAACATGTATTGGCTGTACTGCCTGTGTTAATGAATGTCCAGTAGATGCAATTACCGGCGAAAGGCAAAAACCACATGTTATTGATGAAGATGCATGTATTTCCTGTGGGGCCTGTGCCGAAATCTGTCCTGTTGATGCGATTTTTCAGATAAGTAATTCTTAAAGGGGATGTGAAATATGGCTTTAATTACAATAAATGATAAGGAATATCAGGTAGAAGATGGTCTTTCTATCCTGGAGGCTGTAAGAGCCCAGGGTATGGAGATACCGACTCTCTGTTATCATCCTGAACTGAGTATTAGTGGGGGATGCAGGCTCTGTCTGGTTGAGGATTTAGAATCAAATCAATTGATTCCGTCCTGTTCTACAGAAGTAAGTGATGGTCTGAAAATAAATATAGATAATGAAAGAGTAGAGCGGGCCAGAAAGAGTGTGGTAGATCTTTTATTAAGTGATCATCCTCTTGATTGTATGGTCTGTGAAGCTGATGGTAACTGTACTCTCCAGGACTTAGCTTATAAGTATGATATTCAGGAATCTTCATTTGGAGCTAAAAGGGATAGCCGCTTTGAAATAGAAAATGACAATCCATTTATTGTCCATGACCCAGACAAATGCATACTCTGCGGCCGCTGTATTAGAGTGGATAATGAGGTTCAATGTTCTGATGCAATTGACTTTGTGAACCGGGGTTTTACAACCAAGGTTGGAGCTGCCTTAAAAGAGGACCTTGGAAGTGATGATTCAAGTTGTGTGTTCTGCGGCCAGTGTGTTGAAATGTGTCCGACTGGCGCATTAACATATAAACCTTCGATTGGAGAGGGCCGAGAATATGATTTAGAACATACTGAGACAACCTGTGGCTACTGTGGAGTTGGCTGTAAGTTAGATCTAAAAACCAGAGATAATAAGGTTGTTGAAGTTGGCTCAATTTATAGAGAAGGAACTCCTAATCCAGTTGGTGAGTCCTGTGTTAAGGGTCGGTTTGGTTATGAATTTATTGATCATCCTGATCGCTTAAAGACCCCTTTAATCAAGGATAAAGAGACTGGTGAGTTTAACGAGGCCAGCTGGGATGAAGCTTTAGATTATATTGGAGATAAGTTTAAGCAGATTAAGCAGGAGTCTGGTGGGGATGCCTTTGGGGCTCTCTGTTCTGCCCGCTGCACCAATGAAGAAAATTATCTAATGCAGAAATTGATGAGGGCAGGGTTAGGAACCCATACCATTGACCACTGTGCTCGATTGTGACACTCCTCCACTGTGGCCGGTCTGGCCAAAAGTTTTGGTAGTGGAGCAATGACTAATTCGATTGCTGAGATCGATGATTTAGATGTAATCTTTGTGACTGGGTCTAATCCTACTGAAAACCATCCAGTGATTGGCAGCAGAATGAAGAAGGCTGTCAGGAATGGCGCCAAGTTAATTGTTGCTGACCCGAGAAAGATTGGTTTAGTCGAAGAAGCAGATCTCTTTTTACAGCAGAGACCTGGTTCTGATATTGCCTTGATTAATGGGATGATGAATGTAATTTTAGAAGAAGGTTTACAGAATGATAAATTTATTGAAGAGAGAACAGAAAATTATGAAGCTGTTGCAGAAGTTGTAAGTCAGTACCCACCTGAAAGAGTGGAAGAGATTACCGGGGTACCTGCTGAGGATATAAGAAAGGCAGCCAGAATCTTTGCTGAGGCTGAAAATGGTGCAATTTATTATGCTATGGGAATTACCCAGCATACAACTGGTACTGCCAATGTAACCTCATTGACATCCCTTGCTTTATTGACTGGTAATGTTGGTAAAGAAGCCAGTGGAGTTAATCCTCTAAGGGGACAGAGTAATGTCCAGGGAGCCTGTGATTTAGGAGGTTTACCTAATGTTTTTCCAGGCTATCAAAAAGTTACTGAACCTGAAATCAGGGATAAATTTGCTAAGGCCTGGAATGTGGATGGCTTTCCAGAAGAGGCTGGTCTGACAGTAGTTGAGCTGTTTAAGGCTGCTGAAAAAGGTGATGTCAGGGCCTTATATATAATGGGTGAGAATCCTGTTATTTCTGATCCTGATCAGAACCATATTATAGAAGCATTGGAAAAGACAGAATTTACAGTAGTTCAGGATATCTTCTTTAATGATACAGCAGAATATGCTGATGTGGTTTTACCGGCTGCCTGTTTTGCTGAAAAAGAGGGGACATTTACTAATACTGAGCGGAGAGTTCAGAAGGTGGAAAAAGTTGTAGATCCTCCAGGTGATGCCTGGCCTGACTGGAAAATCATTGCTGAAATCTCCAGGCGAATTGGCTATGAGATGGAGTATAATAATGCCGGAGAGATAATGGCAGAGATAGCTGAAGTAACCCCTATTTATGGCGGTATTTATTATGATCGCTTAGGTGAGCTTGGTCTGCAGTGGCCATGTCCTGATAGAGATCATCCAGGTACTAAGTTTTTACATGAGGGCGAATTTGCCCGGGGCAAGGGTAAATTTTATCCAGTCCATTATACCCCTCCTGTTGAAGAAATGGATGATGATTATCATTATATTATGATGACTGGAAGGATGTTGTATCACTATCATTCAGGTACTATGACCAGAAACTCTGCTGCTATTGATGAATTTGAGTCTGATGCTTATGTTGAAATCAGTAATGAAGATGCAGAAAAATTAGGGATTGAATATGGTGATAGAGTTAAGGTTAGTTCCAGGCGAGGTGAAGTTGAAACTTTTGCCCGAGTAGGAGACCGGGTTGCACCTGGTTATCTCTTTATGCCGTTCCATTACGCAGAAAGTCCAGCCAATCGTTTGACCCATGATGCTCTTGATCCTGAAGCAAAGATACCTGAATATAAAGTTACAGCTGTAAGTTTAGAAAAAGTTTAAATAAGATAAAATATCCTGAGTTAACTATTATTATTGATATGCTGGTTAACTCAGGATTGTTCTTTTTGTAATTATTAGATAATTACAAAAAAACTAAAAATAATCTTAATTTTAAGCAGGAATTTTGAATTTAATGTTGAATAATTAATATAGAAGAAAAATTGTCGACAATAGACTAAAGGTTTAATGTTTTTTAAGTTTGTGTGTCGACAATATACTAATGAGGAGGTAATAACTTTGCCAAAGAAAAAAAGTATTTTAGATTTTTATGAAATGAAAAAAGAAGGTGAAAAGGTAGCCTGGATTACAGCCTATGACTTTCCAACTGCTCAATTTGCTG